>DLKC01000013.1 GCA_002478885.1 Chitinophagaceae bacterium UBA7600 | reverse complement strand
TCCTGGATATTGAAATGCCCGGTGGAAACGCGTTTACCCTGTTAGACCAGCTTAAACCAATTGGCTTTGAAGTGATATTTGTTTCTGCGTACGACAACTATACCCTCAAAGCAATAAAATACAGTGCGCTCGATTATTTACTAAAACCCATAAACATCGAAGAACTTATTGCGGCAGTTAATAAAGTATCTGAAAAAATCAATGCATCAACCTTTCACCAGCGCATAGAAAACCTGCTTTTCAATTTTGGAGTGGCCAAAAATAACCTGCAGTCCCTGGCCATACCCGCAAACTTTGGATACGAGTTTATCGTGGTGAACAATATTATACGGTGCGAAGCCAGCGGCAAATACACTTTCTTTTTCCTGGAAGACGGGAAAAAGATCGTATCGGTAAAAAATCTCAAAGAATACGAAGACATACTGCCGCCCGACACCTTTTTCCGCATCCACCATTCTCACCTCATCAATGTGCGGTATATCAAAAGATACCACAAAGGAAAGGGTGGCATAATCGAAATGAAGGATAAAATAATGATTCCTCTTGCATCAAGGCGTAAAAAAGAATTCCTCAGTCTCTTTTTCGGGGAAGAATAAATGCGGTTGTTCTTTTTTTGTCGCAGTTATTCTATAATGCCAGCACTTATGTAATGCTGCATTAGCCATGTTTTTACTTTTTCTACTTTGCCAGCATTAAGGGATTGGGAACGAATATATGCCGCGAAAACGGCCAGCCCTGAACCCTCTTCTTTCGTCAACTCAAACAATGCAGGTACAAAAAAGCATAAGAGCAGTAGTGGACCCGGCACAGGGTAACAATGGCAACGTCCCTTGCGTCGCACTCTTGTACGCAGGGTCCGGCGATCAGCCCGTTAACAGGGACAAAACAAATTCTGATTCAAATAATACAAACAACAACTAAACGCCGGCGCCGGGCAGGCGCTGACAATTTTCTTACATAGGGTATATGCTGACACGAAAGGCTGTTCAATAAAATGAGCAGTCTTTTTTTCATTCCTTGCAGTATGTTTTTCGGTTTATCTTAAGTATAGTCAAAACGGGTTTGCCTGCGCATAATGCGCTCCTGCTCACCGGTTGAGATGTTTTTTCCGGCCTGCTGCCCACAGCGCTGCAGTACAAGGGAGTGACACAACGATGCAGCAGAGAAAACCGAAAGCCGGTTAACAAAAAAGCTTCCTGTTACGGAAGCTTTTTACAAATTATGCTTTTACCGGTTTCTTCTTTTTGTAAAACTGAAAAAGTGCGCCAATCACCAACAGCCATCCTAAAAGCGAACCTGCAAATGCGTACTTAGAGCTTTGATAATACGACTCAGGCTTAAATTCAAAACGAATAGCATGATTTCCTGCCGGAACGGCGAGGCCACGCAACACGTAATTGGTTTGAACGATCGGCACTTCCTTATCGTCGATATAAGCTTTCCATCCGCGGTCGTAATAAATCTCGCTGAATACAGCGAACTGGTTGGTTTTGGAACTGCTCTGGTAGGTAATAATATCGTTGTCGTTTTTAATAAGCTTTATGCTTGCTGTGGAATCTTCAACCGGCGAAAACGGAATCTTTGCTTTGGCAGCATCCTCAACGAAAGCGCTGTCGGCGGGATTAAATTCGTTCATCGCTTTCATGATTTCTCCAGGCCCTTTTTTATAAACCAGCGTTTTGGCAAACCAAACGGGTCCAAGTGCGCCGGGGTTTTGCTGCGCAACGGGTTGATTTTTTTCATCGGGAACAATCACATATTTGGTATTGAGCATATTAAGCACCTGCACATTCAACGGCTGTTTGCGTAACTGGTAGTTCAACAAGTCTTCTACTATGCTTAGTTTAGCTGGCGAATAACCACCAACCGAATTGTGATGATAGGATGTTAGTGCATCGTTGAAATAGTCCGTCGTTAAATTAAATACACGATAATAGCCCGTATCTCTCAATATCTGTGCGTCAGCTGCTGAAGGGGCAAAATAACTTTCGTCCATAGATTCGGGTTCGATGAACGTGTCGCTATTCAAATATCTCCTGCCTTCCGCCATTACATCGATCGAACTTACCAGCAGCAGCGCTATCATGGCATAAGCCGGTTTCAATTTGTTTTTTACTAAAAGCCATAAGGTCAAAAACGCGGCAGCAGCAAAAAATAAGGAACGGATAAGATCGTCTCCAAACAAAGATTGCCTGTCTTGCTTTAACGCGTTGTAAAAACTATTGGCAGCTTCAGTGTTGCCCTGTGTCATCCGGTTAAACGCATTTGTTATTTGCGCATCGTTCTCTCCTTTGTAATCAAGGCTTATGTAGAGCATCCCCGCTATCGCAAACACGCCCAGCATTATATAGCCTGCAAGCTTTAATTTTTGCGCAGCATAGGTCTTATCTTTCTCGTCAAAAATAAACTGTTGCAAGGCCATTACGCCAAGTAACGGAAAGAGTAGCTGCGGAACGAATAACGTCATCGTAGGTACACGAAACTTATTGTATAAAGGCAAGTAGTTAAACAGGAAAGTATTGAAGCCCAAAAAGTTTTTGCCCCATGCCATTAATATTGCCAGCAGACAGATGATGGCGATCCACCATTTGTGTTTGTTGTTTAAGTAGACCAAACCAAATATGAAAAGAAAACACATGGCGGCACCCAGGTAAACAGGTCCGGAAGTAAAAGGCTGGGATCCCCAGTAAGCAGGGAATTGGGAGGCGAATTGCGCAGCCTGGTCATCAGGTACACCTTTGCTGATTGCCTCTTTCGCCAGGTGTGAATCGGCACCCAGCTCAGCTTTATCGCTGCTGCCACCGTAAACATTTGGAATAAGCAGGGAAAAAGTTTCCGCTTGTCCATAACTCCATCCAAATGCATAATCTATCGGAAGGCCTTCTGATTGTTTTACCTGGTTGGTGGTGGTGTCAATGGTATTGGAACCGCCACGCATGGTTGCTTTCGAAAAATCATAGGTTGTTGCAAGCGTAACCATGTTCACACAAACAGCAATAACAGCCGACAATGCAAGAACGCCACTGGTAATAAAAATATGCTTGTAGTCTTTTGCTTTAATCCACGAAACGAGGTAGGCAATAAACATGGCAACCGCTATAAGTACAAAATAATAAGTGATCTGGTAATGGTACTGGGCGATAAGCAACGACGCAAAGATGGCACTCAGCGCAGCTCCTGCCCAGTAACGTTTTTGAAAAACGAGAATCATAGCCGCGAGCATAGCCGGTACATAGCCCATTGTCTGAACTTCCGTTACATGGCCTACCGCAACTATTATAGAGGTGAAGGAGGCATAAGCATAGCCCAGCGACCCCAGAATACCCAGCCGGTAGTCTGCACCCAATACCTGTGTTAAAAAATAAAATGATATACAGAGCAGGAAAAAATAACTGAATGGTCCGGGAAGAAACAGGTTGAATAATGGGTTCAGGTACGCAATGGAGATGGGGTTGCTGCTATCCATCGCTATCTGGTAACCGGGCATACCACCAAACATACTATTCACCCAAAGTGGAAAATGGCCATGCGTTTCTTTGTATTTGAAAGAAGATTCAGCCATGCCTTTCCAGTGAATAACGTCGCTCTGCTGAAGCACCTTGCCTTCAAGCGCGGGCTTACAATAGATCACCGACACTACAACGAATATGGCTACCGCAATAACGTGGGGTATTATTTTTTTCCGGTTAAAAGTCATCTTCTTAATATTAAGTTGCCGCAAACCTACAAGAACTGATTAATATGTCAAAAGTTATTAGGTTAATCTGTTGCGAATAGGAAATTGTTTAATCCTGGAGCTGAAATGCCTGTGTGTCAGGCAAAAATGGATGGCATATTCATTCATTTAAAAACTGAATTATAAATTTCTTCCACTAATTTGCTTTGATAATTATTCGCAACCTTTCAGCAGCGTATGACTTATATTAAATGGTTTCTGTTTCTTTCGAGAATTACTTTTATTACCAACATATTTTTTTTAGTAAGTCTCGTTTTAGAATTTACTCATCTTGATGCGAGCCTGCCCCAGGCACTTATCGGGTTCACACTGGTCCTTGGCCTTAGTTCGCCGGTAATAAATTTTATTGTTTTGTTTTGCTTGTTTATACTCCTGGTTAAAGGCATTCGAAAGCCGGCACCTGTATGGTTGATCACGGCAAACCTGGTAATTTTTGTTATCGAATTAATTGACTTCAAAATGCTTTTTTCATCATGATACACAACATTCTTAAAGACAAACCGACCAAGCTTTTTCTTGGTTTTACCGCGTTCTTTGTAGCCAATGCACTAATCGCAGAATGTATCGGCAATAAAATATTCTCCCTGGAGAAGTTGTTCGGTTTTACGCCAGTAAATTTTTCTTTGTTTGGGCAAAGCGGGCTGGCATTTAATTTAACCTGTGGCGTTTTATTGTGGCCGCTGGAGTTTGTTATGACAGACATCGTAAATGAATATTACGGCCCCAAAGCCGTGAAACGTATCAGCTATACTGCCGTCGTGTTGATCTCTTACGCGTTCATCATGTTTTACGGGAGTATTAGTATTCCACCTGCAGATTTCTGGATCGGTTCAAAATCAGCCAACGGTATCGATAATATGCAAACAGCTTTCAGTGGCATATTCGGGCAAGGCATGTGGATCATCCTCGGCAGTATAACCGCATTTCTCGTGAGCCAGGTGGTTGACGTAACCGTTTTTCATCGCATCAAAAAAGCAACAGGGGAGAAGAAGGTGTGGCTTCGCGCAACAGGCTCTACCGTTGTATCGCAGCTTGTAGATAGTTACATCGTATTAACCATTGCTTTTAAATTCGGAAGCAACTGGAGCTGGCCGCTTGTATTTGCAGTAGGCACAATGAATTACCTCTATAAGTTTACAGTGGCCATTATTCTAACACCCGTTATTTATTTTGTGGAAGGCAGAATTGAAAAATACCTTGGTCATGAAACAGCACGTAAAATGAAACGTGCAGCCATGGGACAGGAAGATGATGGTTTTGTAAATATTCCAACCGCTGGTTAAATCCCCGCCTTCAACATTTTTACAACAATCTTGTCAATCGGTAGTGATACAGATTGTTCATTCAGCTCATCCCATTCAACCCAACGCAGCACTTCACTTTGTCCCTGCGGGTCTGCGGTTTGATGTGCGGCGAAATCAAAGGGCACAATTTTGGTACGGAGTTGCAGCAATGCTTCCGGGTTTTCAGCATACGCATAATAATAAATGGAAAGTATCTGGTCGGTGTTCCTGAATCCTGAAATTTGGAAATAATCCGTTGTATAAATATGGTCACCGATGCGCACATCGAGCCCGGTCTCTTCTTTAAATTCACGAACCAAGCACTCACGCGTGCCCTCGCCAAGCTCCAGGCCACCCCCCGGAAATTTTGTAAAGTAATCACCTCGTATAAATTCATCGCTGAGCAGAATGCGGTTACGTTCATCGGCTAAAATGCCATAAACCCTTACTGTGATACGATTGATGTTTTGAACCGGCATAAGTAAAATATTGCGGCAAAAATAAGCTTGAAGCGTTTTGCATATTTTATTTTTTGTAGGCCTGCTTCTGTACTTCGTGGCATCGCCGGTTGTGTCACTCACTTCGGGTTACAGAACAAAGATCATCTGTCAACTCTTGACCGGAAGTATAAGGGTGGATTCCCGAACCTTTCCTCTCGGAACAAGAGTGCAACAGCAGCTGAATTTTTGCGACAATGCCGGGTTCAAAAACGGATTGAATTATTCCTTCGCAAAAATGCACAGGTCCTTGGTAAGCAATGGATGCTTACCTTCAAGATGATCGCCCTTAATCGTTAGTTCAAAATCGCGAAAAAAATATTCCATGATCCACTGCTGGGGTTGAAAGCTGTAAACATTGTTCTTTGCCGCATCCACGGCAAACGTGGAGCTTTTTTCGGGGCAAAATTCAAATAGCAATTGAACACTGTCAACAGCTTTCGGAACAATAATTCGCCCGTGGCGGTCGGCACTTAATACCGTGTCTGTTTGCGAAGTATGAATGCGGCAATAAAAATAGCTGCTGTACTGCGCATTTACACCAGGGAATTGAACAGTGATAAAATCGTTACCGTCTTTGCTGCTGTCTGTTAATTTAAAATCGCTGCCCGGGCTGGGCTTGCTGTTGAAAATAACTTTATCATCTTTTACCTTCCATGTGCCGGAGCCATACCGGTCCAGCGCCCCGTAAGAAAAAAAGAATTCGAAAGTTGAATCGCTGTGCAGGTTAAAGCCCGATGCTGTTTCCATAACAGCTTTCAAATAATATTCGCCTGCGAGGCTGTTTTTTTGTGCGTTCATCATAAAAGGAATAAGCATGGTTGTTGCAAATGCGAGAATATATTTCATTGCCGCCGGGTTTTAACGCTATAAAATTATAGTATTTGATGGGCAGCATATCTCTTTTCTGTGCGCTAACAAGTGTTATCTTTGACGCCTCAAAAAACAATATATTATGAGTAAAAGGTCTGTTTATATAGTTTCAGCCGTGCGCACGCCAATAGGAAGTTTTGGTGGCAGCCTAAAGGAATTTTCTGCCACAAAGCTTGGTGCGATTGCTATAAAAGCAGCAGTGGAGAAGGCGGGGCTTAAACCAGCCGACATACAGGAAGTGCTGATGGGCTGTGTATTGCAGGGTAATCTCGGGCAGGCGCCGGCGAGGCAGGCTGCTAAGTTTGCCGGGCTTCCCGACAGTGTGATCTGCACTACCGTAAACAAAGTGTGCGCCAGCGGCATGAAAGCGATAGCGCAGGCCGCGCAGAGTATTTTGCTTGATGATGCAGAGGTTATTGTGGCCGGGGGGATGGAAAGTATGAGCAATGTTCCTTTCTACGCGCCCGATATGCGCTGGGGCAATAAGTATGGTAATGTTTCCATGCTGGATGGCCTTGTGAAAGATGGCCTTACTGATGTGTACGATGGCCTTGCCATGGGCAATGCAGCAGAACTTTGTGCATCGGATTGTAACATAAGCAGGCAGGACCAGGATGCATTTGCTATAGAAAGCTACAAACGAAGCCAGGCGGCCTGGGAACAGGGGAGATTTAATGATGAGGTAGTGCCAGTTGAAATACCACAACGAAAAGGAGCGCCCTTACTATTTTCAAAAGACGAAGAGCCGTATAATGTTAAGTTTGACAAGATACCGGAACTGAAACCTGTATTTAAAAAAGATGGAACAGTTACGGCGGCAAATGCGAGTACATTAAACGATGGCGCTGCCGCAGTGGTGCTGATGGCAAGTGACAAAGCGGAAGAGATGGGGATAAAGCCTTTGGCAATCATTAAAAGCTATGCCGATGCTGAACAGGCGCCGGAATGGTTTACTACAACGCCTTCGCTTGCAGTGCCGAAGGCAGTGGCCAAAGCCGGATTACAAATGGAAGACATCGATTTCGTTGAACTGAATGAAGCATTCTCTGTGGTGGGCATTGCCAACATGCAAAAGATGAATCTGGACACAGCAAAAGTAAATGTGCATGGCGGCGCAGTTTCACTGGGCCATCCATTGGGTTGCAGCGGCGCAAGAATAATAGTAACATTGATAAACGTACTAAAACACAATAAGGGGAAGTTTGGTGCCGCGGGTATCTGTAATGGTGGCGGTGGTGCAAGTGCAATGGTGATCGAATTAGCATAAATAAATGCAGCACTAAAAAAGCCCGGCAAAAAATGCAGGGCTTTTTTATGCGGAGATGTACTGCATATTCTCTTCAGGTGAACGCAATATGGTGCAGCGGGGAAAACAATTTTTTACAAGGCCGGACAATGGCCCGCTCATGACAATTTTTTTGCCCGGAAACTTACTGCTCAGTTCATTCAGGTAATCGTCTATACTTGTTTTTGTGAAATTAGTGACAAGGTGAAAATACAGCGTTGCCGGGTTAAATTTAACGCACACTTCGGCTATTTCCCGGATAGAAATATTTGTACCATAATAAATGAACCGCTTGTTGTTTTTCTTGTGCAGGTAGGCGGCGAATAATAGAGGCAGCTCATGTACTTCTCCTTCGGGAGAAAACAGCAACGTCACGCCTTCGTTGTGGTTTGTTTCAACTATTGGCTTTAACCTGTCGATCATAGCGATCATTTTATTTCGCACCAGGTTGCTGGCAAAATGTTCCTGCGCCGGGATGATGTTGTTGGTAACCCAAAGCAGCCCTATCTTTTCGAGGTACGGATAAATAATATGGCAAAGGCAATGATCAAAACCAAAACGTTCAATGATCATCGTTAATGTTGCATCAAAGGAGGCTTCATCAAAATCTATGGAAGCGGCAATAAGCCGGTTGATGTAGGAATGCGGCATTTCCTGCTTTTGCTGCCCTGCATTGATCAGTTCGTCAATCTTCTCCTGTGGCGCTTTAACGATCTGTGAGATCTTATGCCCGTTGTGGTAAAGGCTCGATATTTTCAGAATATATTTAAGCTCTTCATTATCGTAATACCTGTGGCTGCTTTCTCCTCTTTTTGGTTTCAAAAAATTGTAGCGTCTCTCCCAAATGCGGAAAGTATGGGCCTTTATTCCGGTTAAGTTTTCGACGTCCCTGATATTAAATTTGTCCATAGAACAGATGTCAGTTACAAACCTGCAGTTGGGAAAGAGTTTTTTACGGCTACTATCGCCCATCAAAAAAGGGCCATACCAGTAAACTTAGTATAAATGACCAGCATAAAATATTGAATACCCATTAATTTTTGAAAACATTCATACTAAAACTGTAATAATACCCCGGGAAACGCTACATATGCATTTGTTCTTTAAGAAAACTTTGTAGGGTTTCATTTTGCAACCTTTAATAGAATGTTATTTTTGCCACCACTAAATTGACAATAATGGGTTGGATCATTTTTATTTTGGGTGCCCTCGGCTGGCATATAGGTTTATACGGAATGTTTAAAAAAGCCGGTGTTGAAGGGTGGAAAGCATTTGTGCCATTCTATAACACTTGGTACATGGTTCAAAAAAGCGGCATCGGCAGAACCTGGTTCTGGCTTCAGCTTATCCCCATTGCCGGTCAGTTTGTGACCATCTGGATTACCATCATTTTTGTTATGCATTTTGGAAAGTTTACGGTGCTTCAACATGCTGCAGCCGTATTCCTCCCGTTTGTTTACTTGCCATATCTGGGCTTTTCGAAAGAAGTTAAATGGGGCGGCGCCGAAATAATGAAACTCTATAAAAAATCAGCATCACGTGAGTGGGTAGATGCTGCCGTTTTTGCCGTTGTTGCTGCTACGCTTATAAGAACGTTCATTTTTGAAGCTTATACCATACCTACCGAGAGTATGGAGAAAACCTTGCTGATCAATGATTTCCTCTTTGTAAATAAATTGAGCTACGGCCCACGTTTGCCCCAGACACCCATTAGCTTTCCTTTCGTGCACAATACGCTTCCCGGCATGCCAACAACGCCTTCTTATCTCACATGGATACAGGTTCCCTATACAAGGCTTCCCGGCACTTCTGATATAAAAAGAAACGATGTGGTGGTGTTCAATTTCCCTGCAGGAGATACCATCATCAATATTGAAGGATATGGCTCTGCAAGACCTTACTACGATATCCTCCGTGAACAATACAAAGGCAACCGCGATGCCCTAAAGGCAGATTATCCGTTACTCGTTCACCCGATGGATAAAACCGATAATTACATCAAACGTTGTGTGGGTGTGCCGGGCGATAATATAGAGGTACGCGATGGCAGCCTGGTTGTAAATGGTAAAACAGCCTATGTGGCTTCCGGCGCACAAACTGATTATATTGTGCAAAGTAACGGCACCGCTTTTACAGCTGACTTCTTTAAAGACTCATTAGGTATAGATGTCGATAACCCCGGTGACGCTTTGCAGAACATCGGCAGCACACCACCGGCATACCTGTTGAACATGACTGCTTCTGAAGCAGCAATGGTAAAACGCCAGAAGAACTGCGCAAGCATTCAGCCTTATCTTTTCGACAGCAGCATAACTGTATTCCCTTACGACGAAAAGAATTATCACTGGTCTCCCGATCATTTCGGTCCCTTGCATATTCCTAAGCAAGGCGAAACGACCACTATTTCTCCTGCCAATATAGAAATATACCGCCGCCTCATTACTGTTTACGAGCACAATACACTCGAAGAAAAGAACGGCAAATATTTCATCAATGGGAAAGAGACCAACACCTATACGTTTAAATACAACTATTACTGGATGATGGGGGATAACCGCCACCGCAGCCAGGACAGCCGCTTCTGGGGCTTTGTTCCCGAAACAAATATTGTGGGTAAGGCATCACTGATCTGGTTTAGCTGGAATGGTGGGCCAAGATGGAGCCGCCTGTTTCAATCGATAAAATAAACGATAAACGCACTTATATAATAAAAGAGCCGGCCATTGATGCCGGCCTTTTTTTGTGGACCGGCCTTCAGATTTTATGGCATCTTTACTTGCGTCGCACACTGCAGCGGCATTGCTTTATTCAGCAATTCCATTGCCATTTTTTTTCTAACTTCAATTTGTTACGGCTAAAAATAATTGGTATGGGCGCAGAAACTTACAGCTTTGCATTTGAAGTGTATCATAACAGCGACGCGTTAATCGATGCAGACCGCACCCTGCTCGATGCGGCCAGGCAGGCAACAGCCAACGCTTATGCACCCTATTCTAAATTCCTGGTGGCTGCAGCAGCCCGGCTCGATAGTGGTGAGATCATCTGTGGCACTAACCAGGAAAATGCAAGTTATCCCGCCGGCATTTGTGCAGAAAGGGTTTTGCTTTCAGCCATTGCATCACAACATCGGGGAGCAGTAATAACAACTATCGCTATCAGTTACCAAAACCAGAATGGCCCAAGTGAAAAGCCGATCTCTCCATGTGGCATTTGCCGGCAAAGCCTGCTTGAATATGAAGAAAGGCAACAACACAGCATACGCCTTATACTCGGTGCACTCGAAGGGGAAGTGTACAGCATCAGCAATACAGGTTGCCTGCTGCCCCTGGCATTCAGGGGAGATCATTTAAAAACGCAATAGCCCGGGAAGGTTCAGAACCCTGAAGGGAGTGACACAACCGGCGATGATTAAAGAGATAAAGCCCGTCAAAAAAAATCAGAACAGTGTTTGTATGCCGTGTGTAATTCTAAACTCGTGTTGGAGTAGCCATTTCTTTCTCCATAAGCCACCAGAATACCCGATAAGGCTTTTGTCACTTCCAATAACGCGGTGACAAGGGATAATGATGGCGATTTTATTCTTACCGTTTGTTTGAGCAACTGCACGTATGGCTTTTGCATCGCCAATTTGCATCGACAGTTCAAGATAACTCATGGTTTTGCCAAAAGGGATATGCATTAACTGGCCCCACACATTTTGTTGAAACTCGGTGCCATGCTGAAATACAGGTACATCAAAAATCTTACGCTTACCATTAAAGAATTCGATCAGTTGTTCGGTGCATTGATGCATTACTTCGCTGATGCCAGGCTCACCATGTGTAACCTGTAACGAGTTGTCAACAAAACTTAATTCAGCAATATAGTGATCAGTGCCCCCAATTTTCAACATTCCAACCGGGCTTTGGTAATACGTGTAATAAAGATTATTCATCATTTGTAGAAGATTGCGAAAGTTAATTATTTTTAGTGCCCAAAACAAAAACGGCAAACTGCGCAAAGACTTTATTGCCCGTTAACAAGCAAAATCTAAAAGCCATGAAGATCGCGATCATCAACGGGCCCAATCTTAACCTGCTCGGCAAGAGAGAACCAGGCGTTTACGGCAATATGTCTTTCGATGAATATCTTATTCAGCTGAAAGCCGCTTTTCCAGCGGTGGATTTCACTTACTATCAAAGCAATGTGGAAGGCGAGTTGATCAATGAAATACAGAAGATGGGTTTTGACTACGATGGAATCATTATAAATCCCGGCGGCTATACCCATACTTCCGTGGCATTGGGCGACGCGATAGCAGCCATAAAAACGCCGGTGATAGAAGTGCATATAAGCAATGTGCATGCAAGGGAAGACTTCAGGAAAATATCCCACGTGTCAGCCAAATGCCGGGGAACCATCAGCGGGCTTGGCCTGGAAGGTTATAAACTGGCTGCTGCCTGGTTTACCGGTCACGAATAATAGAAGACCACCCACAAACATTTTTACGGCCTGCTTCCATACAATCTGCACAGTGTTTTTGCGTTATAACAATAACAAACTTTTTCACCGGCTTATGGTAATTTTGTAATTGCTTATGCTAAACCGAAGAACAAATACGATTGTGTGATCTGACCTAAAATGTGCGTTATGAAAAGTTTCCTCCTGCCATTCTTACTCTTGTTTTACGTCGCTGCAATCAGCCAGCCCAAACACTATATCATAGGTGTGAAGGGCGATACGCTTAACCGCATTGATGAGAACAATCTGAAACAAGGCAAATGGGTTACAAGGGTGGAAAGCCTGCGCGGTGAGCCCGGCTACGAAGAAGAAGGCATTTACAAAGATGGCAAAAAGGAGGGAACCTGGCGTCATTATAGTTTAATGGGCGATGTGCTCGCTATTGAAAATTATAAATGGGGCGTAAAAAACGGCAAGTGCAGTTATTACACGTTATACGGTATAGAGCGCGAAGAAAGCTGGAAAGCTACAGACCCGGAAAACCCTTACGACACCATCGAGGTGCCCGACCTGAACACCGATGCAGTTTACCTGCGCGTGATAAAAGTTGATGCGTCAACAGTAAAGCAGGGCGTTTGGAACTATTACGATCCCCAGTCAGGGCTTATCACAAAAACGGAAGAGTATGTAATGGATAAACTGGTCGATCCCTTTAAGAAGAAGACAACGCGAACAAGCGACAGTACTGCGTCAATGACGAAAGATACTGCAACACTTGCAAAATCAAAGCCCAGGGAGGTGCTGGAATACGAGAAGAAAAATGCCAAAAAGAAAATAAAGGTAAGAGACGGGGCAACAGGCGTTCAATAAATTTGGTTAGCGGGCCTGCCATCGGTACATATACCGGCTTTGCTTATCCTAAAGTGCAGGTGTATCCGGCATCGCGTATTTGTACTGTAACACACGACGCAGCAGTAAACCTTATCATCTGGATAAAAAAGCAAAGAGCCACCGTTATGGTAGCTCTTTTGGTTGGTTTTGATCAATATAAAAACGGGCCTGAAACTAGTTGAGTCCGATCTTCAGCGAAGATTTGTTACCGTCTTTGCTCACAACATTTACGATCGCCATTCCTTTTACTTTATCTCTCGGAACGATCCAGCTGTTATCGCCTGCAGTCACGCTCCTTGTTTCACTGTAAATGAGGTTGCCTGAAAGGTCAGAATAGGTCACCTGCACATTTTGAGCTACTCCATCATTATGGAACATAATATAGCCGGTGCCTGCGTGGCTGTACAAAGAAAGCTGGTTTTGCAGTTTTGAAGGCACCACCACAGAGGCGACGTTGCTGTATATAACCGAGCCATCCTCGTTGGTAATCTTTAAACGGTAGAACGCTTTGCTTTGAATGTTTTTGTCTTTATAGCGGTAGTTGGCATCAGTACCCGTAACCTTTTCAACGGCTGAAAAATTAACGGCATCTGCACTCTTTTCAAGTATCATACTGCTGCTTGTTTCCACGCCGGAAGATTTAAACGATACTACCGCCTGGTTGCTTTGCATAATTGCATCGAGACTTGCAACAGGTGAAGGCGGAGTAACTCCTTCCGCAATAGTAAGGCTGGTGTTAACAGGTTGGTCTCCGCTGGTGCTTCCATTGCCGTTTACTTCATTGCCGCTGCTGTAAAATGTTACAGAGCCCGTGCCTTTTGCCGGTGCTGTCCATGATAATAGAATTACGCCGGATTTTAAAGCTTTTGAATGTTCAATGTAGGTATGGCCGGTTTTTGTTTTGGCATGGGTTCCTGCTGGTGGTGTTCCCCAACTGTTTACCCCAACATTAGCGGCTGTTGCGCAGGTTGTTTGAAAACCATAACCAGGGGTTCCCGTCGTCTTTGTCATACTTATTTTTAAAGTATAGGGCTGGCCCGGTGAGTAACTGGTAACTGCTACGTTGGCTGCGTTTAGCAGTTGTGTAGTGATAGCGGCTCCAAAAGCGCCGCCACTGTGGCAACCGCTTTTTGCACAGGTTAAGCCCTTATTAAAAGGAGCTCCTGTAACAAAATTGCCATTTTTTGCAGGTCCGCTGGCATTGGACAATAATACAACCATTAGAAAAACGCCGAATGCGGCACTCATAATCCCGCCTGTGCGGCGCATGAACTTACCTTTTGTGTTGATTTTTTGTTGCATGACATTTGAATTGAGATGAATGAAAAACTTTATACAATTGTTATAGTGTATTTATTCTGCCGGGCCTTAACCGGCAAAAGAAATCGGTAAATATTTACGGCGTAAGGAATCAATGGCTAACTGCTGGCTTGCATGGTTTCTCATTCATTCCATCGCAACACACTAACACAGGGCCATGGTTCTTGTGTAAACAGGAACACAAAGCTTGCCGGGCAGCTTGCTGCAACAATACCTGGTCAATAGGGGACGGTTCGTTTCGGAATCAGAACAGGGGTATGTTACTGAATTATTTCTGGTCGTTCTGGATTTTATGATGTATCTGCGGCTTTATATTACCGCAGACACATAGATATTGTCAGAAAGATTGGTTATTACTGTTGAATGCCGATTTTAGTACTTGTTCTTGCACCATCTTCCGTTATCACCGATACCATTATGATGGATTTATTCATGCCTGCCGGGATCGTTATTAAATTATCGCCTTGGTTGGCAGTAGTGCTTCCTGCATATAAAAGGCGTCCCTGCAGGTCATTGTACCTGATCGTTATTTTTTGTGTTTGCTTGCCGTTATGAAATAACAAGCCGGTTGTGCCCGCATGTGCATATACAGCCAGGCTGTATTGTGACGCGCTGGCTGTTGATAAGGCCACCGTATTATAGATTGTTGTATGGCCGTCGAAATCTGTTTGCTTAAGGCGGTAGTAAGCTTTTGAACTAAAGCTGTTATCTGTATAGGAATAAGTGCTGCCGTTGCTGTTGCCTTTACACGGAATGGTTACAATATCTGCAAACTGCACGCCGTCGGTGCTCTTTTCAATGATGAAATTCCTGTTATTTACTTCAGTAGCTGTTGACCAGTTTAATACTGCGCTGCCATTTTGAATAGCACCCCTGAAATAATTGAGGCGCACGGGTAACGTGCTGGCTTCCGCAACGGTTAAGGTGGCTGTGGCTACCTGGTCGCCTGAGGTATTGCCATCTGCATTAACAAAGTTGCCCGCAGTATAAAAAACAACTGTGCCGGTAGTGGCTGCCGGTGCAGTCCATGGAACAATCACAGAATCTTTCGTTGCTCTGGTTGAATGCTCGAAATAATTGCGGCCACCCAGCTTCGAAACATGGGTAAGCACAGGAAGCGCACCCCAGGTATTCACATCAACATTGGCCCCTGATGTTGCCACGGTAGTTTGCCAGCCGTATTGAGGCGACCCAGTTGTTTTATTGAACTTAATACGAAATGTATAGCTTTTGCCTGGCTCATAAGAAGTAACGACGTTACGATTGGCATCCAGCAATTGCATGGTTACTGAACCACCAAAAGAGCCGCCTGAATGGCATCCCGATTTTGCGCAGGTCTGGTTATTGTTAAATGGAGCGCCTGTTACAGCGTTGCTGTTCTTGGCAGGACCGTTAAGGTTCGACATAAGGAAAATACAAACAGCAGATAACATAGTAATACCGGAAACTGCTCTTAGAAGACTACTTCTCCTGAAAAAAATCACACTTTCTTTACAAAAGTTTTTCATATTATTTTGCTCATTTATTCTGTTATAAAAGTAATAACAACTTGTTATCCCTTTTTAAAAATAAGCTGTGCAGGCAGAATTCTATCCTGAACAGGAATGAACAATTATTCAAGCCGGATAGGTTTTTGAGGCCAAACTGATTTTTCTGAGACCGGGAATGCCCTGAGACGCCGACCATGCATTACGTATGGGGCATATATCAGCACTGATATTTTCTGCGGTGACCTTAAAATACGCCTTTGTTTCGTTGAAGCACGGACTGGACGGCGCAGGGTGCGACGCAACGGAAGCAGGGAATAGCCGAAATGCCGGGCACAAAAAACCACTCCCTTTGCGGAAGTGGCTCTCTATTTGAAGGCGATTGTTTATTTCTGGTTGGTTGCCTGCATTGGGTTTACTCCGCTACTTTGGCCCCGGACGCCCGCCTGCTTCAATTTGTAGATAGTAAACCTGCCTGGTTCACTGATCTTCGGCCAGTAATTGTTAGAAGTGTTGATGTCTGCGGTTTCTTTCATTGGATCGAGCAAAACAGAAGTAACTTCCTTGTCTTTGATGAACACCTTGGTTACATGGTTTTCGTTTTTGCGCCAGATTTGCGCCGGTATGTAATCCGTTTCAGAGGTTCCATCTGCAAACGTCCACTGCACAATAATAGGCATTACAAGTCCGCCAACATTGCTGAAAGATGCTTCATACAGGTATTTGCCGGCGATCATATTTTTGGTGGCGTCATCGATGCTGGTCATTTCTGCCGGTTGCACTTTGTAAGTGAAACTTGAGTTGTATGGTTCAAGGCCACGATCGTATTTCCAATAAAAATCGCGAAGTGTTGTATCTACGTCTGTAAGGAATTGAATGCTTTTATCCTGCCTGTTTCTAACCTTAGAAATATCTTCAAAATCATTTACAGCCGGTTTATCAAGGTTCTTTGTGCCGTCAGGGTTTAATTTACCAAAAGGCATGATAGGTTTTGGTGCGCTGTTTACATCTGCCTTAAAGGCTTTAACGCTGTCGAGGGATATATCACATGGGTCTATGCTGTAGAACCATCCTCTCCAGAACCAGTCGAGGTCTTCGGCACTTGCGTCTTCCATGGTGCGGAAGAGGTCGGCGGGCGTGGGGTGCTTGAAAGCCCAGCGTTTTGCGTAAGTTTTAAAGGAATAGTCAAAAAGGTCGCGGCCCATTATGGTTTCCCGGAGAATGTTTAGGCCTGTTGCAGGCTTTGCATAAGCGTTTGGCCCGAACTGGATAATATTTTCACTGTTGGTCATGATCGGCTCCAACTGGTCTTTTGGCAATTTCATATAATCAACAATGCTCGAGGCAGGGCCGCGGCGTGACGGGAATTTATTATCGTAGAGTTCTTCTGTGAGGTATTCTGTAAAAGTATTAAGGCCCTCATCCATCCACGTCCACTGGCGTTCATCGCTGTTTACAATCATTGGGAAGAAGTTATGCCCCACTTCATGCACGATAACGCCGATCATTCCATTCTTGGTGGCTTCTGTATATGTGCCGTCTTTTTCAGTGCGGCCAAAGTTGAAGCAGATCATCGGGTACTCCATACCATTTGAAGCCTCGATGCTCTGGGCAACAGGATAAGGATAAGGTATGGTGAAGTGAGAATATGTTTTAATGGTGTGAGCTACAACCTTAGTAGAGTATTTGCTGTAAAGGCCATAAGCCTCCTTACCGTAAAAACTCATGCACATGATCTTTTTGCCTTCCACAAAAGCAGGCATGGCATCCCATATAAATTTGCGGGAGCTGGTCCAGGCAAAATCACGAACCATATTTGCTTTGAACACCCATGTTTTGGTGGCGCTGCTCTTGGTGGTCTCTGCTTTTTTGGCTTCATCAAGCGTGAAGATCTGCACGGGCTCTTTCGCGGTTTGTGCCTGCTGCCAGCGGGATAGATGTTTTGCATCAAGTACGGTTGCATAGTTCTGGCATTCGCCCGTAGCACCAACCACATGATCGGCAGGAACAGTAATCGCTACTTTGAAATTTCCGAATGTAAGTGCGAATTCGCCGCTACCGGCAAACTGGTGATTTTGCCAGCCCTGGAAATCGCTGTAAACACAAAGACGGGGATACCACTGTGTCATGGTAAAAAGGTAATTGCCATCTTCAGGGAAGAATTCAAAACCACCGCGGCCACGGTATTTAAAACGGTCTGATATATTGTAATACCAGCTGATATTAAAGACAAATTGTTGCCCGGGTTTAAGGGCAGCAGGTAATTCAACCCGCATCATGGTTTTGTTGATCGTATATTTTAATGGCTTCCCTGATGCGTCGGTCATTTTTGTTATCTGGTCGCCATAACCGTTATCTGTTTTTTTATCCAGCATCATGTCGATGGTTGATACATCAACATTGTTTTGCATGGTGCTGCTTGCCTGGTAGCCTGAGTTGTTTACGCTGCTGTGCTGGTTCTCGTCTAATTGTAACCACAGGTAGGTAAGCTCATCTGGTGAGTTGTTGTAATAGGTAATTTTTTCGCTCCCGGTCAGCCTGGGCTTTGTTTCATCGAGCGAACAGGTAATGTCGTAATCGCAACGTTGCTGCCAGTACTTTGGACCCGGAGCGCCGCTGGCAGTGCGGTATTCGTTCGGCGTGGGCAGAATCGTGCCCAACTGCTCAAACTTATTACCGTGGTTGCTTCCCGGGTTGTTCTGGATGTTTTGTGAGTTCGCCGCATACGCCGTTGCGCATACCATAACAGATAGAAACAGCTTTTTGGTCATCGTTTTTAGTTTTACGTATATTGAATCAATCTTTCTCTTTATAATGGCCATCTTTCAATGGCAATGGCCGCTGCAAATAGGGAAATAGCACTGCTGGTTAGCACAATATAACGCCTTCTGTTGGCGTTGAGCTTTTCAAGGATCAGCAATGAAAGTAATAAAACTATTGCAACGATCAACAGTTGCCCGGCCTCTATGCCAACATTAAAATAGAAAAGCTGTGCTACCACAGGCTCACCCTTGCCAAGCATGCTTTTCAACAACGTACTAAAGCCGAGTCCATGAATAAGCCCAAAGAACAGGGCGTAAAAATAGATCAGCGGGTATTTGTTCCGGAATTGAAAATCCTTTACCCACAGGTTATTCAGGGCGGTTACAACAATAGTAATTGCGATAAAAAATTCGGTCCAGTTCCTTGAAACAGTAATAATATCGAATGTGCTAAGCGCCAGTGTAACGGAATGCCCGATGGTAAAAGCTGTAACAAGCACCAGCAGCTGCTTCCAGTTATGCAAGGTATAGCGCAGGCAAAGTGCAGCTATAAAAAGAATATGGTCATAGGCGTCTGGGTTAATGATATGACCGACACCCATCGGAAAATACATGCTGAAATTACTCATGTGCCCTTAAATACTTTAACCACTTTTTTGTGTGGCGACAGCTAAATTTGCCAAATTAAGAAAGGCGACTTTAATCAAAAAAAAATTGTGTTGAATGGCTACGTTTTTGTTTCAATATGTTATGCTGGCGGCAGTAAACCTTTTTCACCCGTTTTTTGTATCAATGACCGATGTAAATTTCAATAACAGCACCAAAGAACTGGAAATAAGCGTACGCATCTTTACCGACGATTTCGAAAACACGATCGCGAAATACCACCAGGGTAAAGTCGATATTCTTCATCCCCCCGACCAGGAACTAATGAACAGTTATGTGAATGACTACATTCAGAAACATCTCCAGTTTACCGTGAACGATAACATGGTTGCGATGAAATTTGTAGGGTACGAACAACAGGCCGAAAGTATCTGGACTTATTTTGAAGTTGACAATATAAACACAGTAAAAAAAATAAAAGTGTTTAACAACCTGTTGCACGACTACAGCGACAAAGAAATTAATATGCTGCACCTCAAAGCAAATAATATCGAACAGAACTATAAACTCGACTACCCGAAAAATTCAATCTCTTTCAATTTTCAGTAATCTGCTGTAAACTTTTTACATAACAGTCTTTACCACGGTACACGCTGCCGCATGCTGAACCATTGGCGACTTCATTTTGCAAGACAGATATTCTGGTATTCGTTTTGCAATTGCCATTATGGTCAATAATTTTTTAGTTAATCAACAAAAAAGTAAACGTATGAGGCACAAATTGTATTTGCCCGCACTGGCATTGGCATGTTCAGTAAGCTTTCTTACGGCCAGCGCATCTTCAGGAAATGATCAGTTGAAAGCAGCAATGGCGGCTATGAGCCAGGAACAAAAAGAGTCCCGCATTGCTGAAATAGAAAAAAGGGCAGAAGAAATAAAGCAAATGGACAAATCTCAATTAAGCACTGAAGAGCGCAGAAGTGTAAAAGCCGAATTAAAAAGCATGAACAAAGAATCGAAAGCGATAGGCCATGGCGGTATATACATATCTGTTGCTGGTTTGATCATCATTATTTTGTTGCTTATTATCATTCTGTAACAGGCATTCACAATGACCGGTTCGTTATTCAATTTGCGTTATTCAGAACGTCGGTACATCAGGTATGCTGAAAGCTTTTACAGCAGCGCAATACAGCGAATTGAATAAACTGTATTTGCTATAAGAAATAGAAAGGACAATAAAGCCTATGATAAAACATTGCGGTAGTTCACTGCTGGTGGTAGAGGAGGTAATATGTTTACAATGGCTGTTGCTAACCAACAATGAAAACAACAAACCAGTGAGCGTGAAAGCCAGCAGCTGAATGCCGCAATTAAAGCAATTTGAAAAGCCGGGAATAAAAAGCCGAAATGAGAACAGGAATTGGAAGGGTGCGACGCAACGAAGTTTAATAGTAGCAAAGCTGCACGGTTCAAAAATAACTTCCACAAACTATAAACATTATGTGTATTGAAGGCAAAGCGTAACAGGTTACGTAATGTTTTACCAATACAATAATTGGCCGCGCATTTTCAATGCTATTATGCTTTGCTTGCGTCGCACTCGTCTACTCCGGTTCACTGGGCAGCTTTTAAGCCGGAACTATTGAGTTCCGTTACCACTGATACATGTGCTGTGTAATCTTTTCCCCGTTACCTTAATTAGTGTTAATACAAATCAACACGCGCAGGCTGGCAGGTAAATTTACTGCGTAACATTCTATTGGCCGTTTTACGCAGCTTATCGCTGAACATCAATTACACACGTATAATATTTTACAATACGCTTGTGCCGGTTTTTTAAAATTTGCCGCTGGTATAATTTTCGCCCGTTCAAATACAAAGGTCGCAACGCTACCATTCATTCTACATGAAAACCCCATACCACAGCAGCTTGATTTGTTTTTGTTTGATCAGCACATCCATATACGCGCAGTGTACTGCAACAATAACCGGCGATGAATGTGCCGGCAACCTTATCGCTGTAAACCCAGGCGTTTCTGGCATTAAGGAAGTGCTATGGCTCAAAAATGATGTGCCCCAAATGATAAGAACAACCTATACTTCCCCCGGTACCGTAATAACCGCGGACCTCGATATACCTTCTGGCATCGCCTTCGACCGCGAAGGGAATATGTATGTAACGGAATACAGGAAAAACAGCGTGGTCAAATTCTTACATGGTTCATCGAAAGGAATTGTTGTTGCCGGGGGTAACGGTTCAGGCCCGGATTTAAACCAACTGAACGGTCCGGAAGATCTGCAGGTAGATTCTGCGGGCAACATTTTTATTGCTGATGTCTATAACTACCGCATTATGAGATGGGCGCCTGGTGCTTCATGCGGTGAAATAGTTGCCGGCGGTAACGGGCCAGGTGCGGCGCTGAACCAGTTTAACTGGCCGAATGCATTAAGCCTTGACAGGTTTGGGAATATCTACGTGGCAGATGTTTATAACAACCGTATCGTGAAATGGAAACCCGGCGCAAAGTGCGGCCAATTGGTTGCAGGAAGCAGTACCGGTTGCGGCTCAGGAGCAGGAGAACTTTACCATCCGCTGGGCGTTGTGGTCGACGATTCGGGATACCTGTACATTAGTGATTTTTTAAACTGCCGTATCCAGAAATGGGCACCCGGCGCTTCCAAAGGAGTCACAGTGGCAGGTATAACAAAACGACCATCAACAGAAGGGCCCGATAAAGTGATGCCTGAAGAACTATGCCTCGATAAGCAGGGCAATATTTTTGTCATTGACAGCTATAGCCAGGGCGTAAAAAAATGGCAGCCCGGCAAACGTAATGGCTTTACAGTGGCAGGCGGTTATGGCCTCGGCTATTCCAGGTATCAACTGTATTTCCCCAGGGGCGTGTGTGTCAACAGCAAAGGCGAAGTGTATGTAGCTGTTGGCGGCGATGGCGAGCCCGGTCATGGAGTGGTGGAAGTTTTTCGCGAAACAGCAACGGCTGACACCAGTTATTTCACTACGGCGCCGGCTTATTATAAAGCAGAAATTAATGCACAGAACGGCTGCAGGGGATTAAGCACTGCATTTAAGGTTATAACCACGCCGGCAAAACCCTCGCCTGTCGGGGGGCCGTCGAAAATTGCTCCCCTGCAAAACAACCTGCAATACAGCGTTGCCGGGAAGAATGGAAACAAGTATCACTGGTCACTCCCAAAAGGAGTAGAATTGGTAAGCGGGCAGGGAACCGCGACCATAACGGTCAACTGGGGTAATAAAAGTGGTTACATGTCTGTGCATGCCCTCAATCAATGCGCTGTTTCTGAAGACCGGTTCAACTATGTTGCGGTTGCCGCGCAAATGAACAACAGTATGCCCGCAATAGGGGTTAAGGCTGGCTCGGAGCAACAGCCGTTGGTTTTTCCAAATCCCGTCACCGATATCATGAATATCAGGTGCCCGGCGGCTGCCAACGAAAAAACAACAGTGAAGATCACTGATGTCACTGGTAAAACAGTCCTGCTTCAGCAACAATTGGCCGGTAAGGCATACAGCGATATCCAGGTAAGCATGGCCCAATGGAGCCCGGGTTTTTACATGGTAAGCGTTTATGGGGAGAAAAGCGGTATGGCCAGCTTCAGGATAATGAAACAATAGTCGTCTAAAACCTCTTTCGGATGCTGGCATATTCATTGCTTCATCCTTAAAAGCTTTGACTGCTTTTGGGTGAAGGCATGAACAAAAGGAAAAAGTGGACTATGAAAAAACCAGCGCTGATTATTTTCCTGCTGACAGGTATTTTTTTCCAGGCTTGCATCCGGCAGCAGAATATAGGCCAGCTGCTAAGGAAGCCCGCTTCGAGGCGGGCAATAATAACAGATATAATATCCGATCGCGCTTTGATGGCAGAGGTGCTTGATAGCATGATCCGGTATGATAAAGCTATGGTCGTTTATAAATACCATAAAACCATTATTGGTAAGGCTGCCAGCGATAACATGCGGGGTAAGATGAACGATACGATGACTGGTAAAGACATTACGCAAACCACGATTAATCAGGTGGACAGGCAATTTTCAATGGGGAATGCTTACAGGAAATTACGTACACAGTTGGGAAAAAATAGTGCATGGGCCAATGCCCGGTCAACGAATTACCCTGCAGCAAAAAAATAATTAGAAACAGCTACGGTTTACCCATCGTAAAATAAAATCAGGAATATGAGTAAAAGAACAATTGGGTTATTATTGGTTGTAGTCGGCATACTAATGATTGCATATACCGGCTTTAACTATGTAACGAAGGATAAGATCGTTGATGTTGGTCCCATTGAAGTAAGCAAGGAACAAAACCACTCTTTCGAATGGTCGCCTGTTGTTGGTGCGGCATTGCTCCTGGCTGGGATTGTGTTTGTGGTGGTTGACAAAAGGAGAGTAGCCTGATTGCCACAACAAGGCTGATTAGCAAGGAGCATTGCTGCGGTTGCAGGCTTCGATTATTTCCACGTGGTCTTTTCTGAAAGCGGAACATTGCGTTTGCCTTCCTTTGAAATTTCATCGCAATAGCCAAGATAGATTAATCCGGCTACAGTGTCTTCCTGCTGTAATCCGAGATATGCTTTCATCACATCATGATGGGTGGCACCCGCGGTGCTCCACATAGCAGCTATACCTGTAGCATGTGCGCCAAGCAATAGGTGTTCCGTGGCGGCAGCGACAGCGGCAAATTCTTCTGATGCAGGAATTTTTGCGTTGGCAGTACGTTTCATATAAACAAGTAGGAGGTGCGAAGCCGTATGTGCAATACGCTTCATGTTATCATACTTTGCCTGGTTGAATTTTTCTGCCGGGGTTATTGACTGATACATATCAGCATGGTCACGGCAAAATTGCTGAAATGAGGCCCCACTGTACACAATAAAACGCCACGGCTCGGTTAAAGCATGCGTCGGTGCCCAATCGGCTAACTGGAGCAATTCGTGAATGATTGTGTCATCTATTCTCCTTCCATTCATCGCTGCAGGCTTGGTTGTGCGCCTGCTGCTGATAACCTGCTTTAGTATATCAAAGGAATTCATAACGTAAAAATAGTGGGTTAAGCGTCAATGCCGCATTTGCTGAAGGCTAACGAACCGGGACAGCTTTCTTTTACAGTGGTCCCAACGAACAACGAGGGATTTTTTGACTAGCTTGATAATTAATTTGCTATAGTACAAGTTTGCGATGCCGGATAAGCCGGCGATATCGCGCAATCGGGATGCCATGGGCATTGAAGCTGGCTACAAAAAAACTACAGGTCTTCGTTTTCCATTTCCTCTTTTAATTTACCCGAAATGCTAACCAATAGTTTGTCGATGCGATGCCCGTCCATATCAATTATTTCAAATCCAAAACCCTTCCATTCCATTTTGTCGCCGGTAGCGGGTATGCGCTCGAGATGGTAAAGGATGAACCCGGCAAGCGTATCAAATTCCTGGCCGCCCTCATCTTTCCACTCTGTTTTATTAAAATAGCTGAGAAAATCGTAATACGGAATTTGCGCATCAATGAGATAACTGCCATCTTCTCTTTGCGTTATCTCGTAATCATCCTCATGTATTTCTGAAATGTCGCCTACGATGGCTTCCATAATATCATTGAGTGTTATAATGCCCTGGAGCGTTCCATACTCATCCACAATAAACGCGTAGTGCGTTTTGGTCTGTTTGAATTTTTCAAGCAACTGGTAAGCGGTATTGTTTTCCGGTACATAAAAAGCAGGCTTTACCACATCACGCAGCAGCCGCTCTTTTGGTTCGCGAAAAATATCTTTTAGCGCCACTACACCAAGTATCTCATCAATATTTTCCTCACACACGGGGTAAACGGAATGCAGGGAGTCGCCATCCAGCTTATTCATGTCTTCAATACAGCTTCCGGCATTCAGCCATTCAATATCGCTGCGGTGCGTCATCAGGGACGTAATGTTGCGGTCGCCTAAGTGAAAAACCCTTTCAATGATCTCCTGTTCGGCTTCATCAATCGCGCCCTGTTCAGTGCCCTCGCTGATGATCGCTTTTATTTCCTCCTCCGTTACCTGGTTATCGTTCCCTTTGATGTTAAAGATCTTCACCAGTAGTTGGTTCGACTTTGTAAGTAACCAGATAAATGGATAGGTGATGTACGTAACAATACGCATAGGCGCAGCAAGGGCCTTGGCAATTGCCTCGGGATTGCTGAGGCCAATGCGTTTGGGTAATAATTCCCCAAGCACAAGCGAGAAATAGGTAATGAGAATAACCACAACAGTGGTGGCAAGGCCGTTGCTGTAGGTTTTTAGGGAATCGTACTGGCTAAGGTATGCCACGAGGTCGGCCTTAATCTTATCTCCCGAGAAAATACCGTTAAGAATGCCGATAAGCGTTATACCTATCTGGGTTGTCGAGATAAACTTGTCAGGGTGGGTCGCAAGATCCAACGCTTCTTTCGCTCTCGCATCGCCTTTGTTGGCCTGGGCTTCAAGCCTCGCTTTACGCGCAGATATAAGGGCAATTTCAGCCATCGCAAAAACGCCGTTCAACAGTATAAGTCCGAAAATGATTAATATTTCAGTCATAGATTGCGGCAAATCTAATGAATAAGCAATAAAGCCTGTTCAATGCCTGCATTTAGATAACAGGCGTTAAGAAAATCATTGGCGCTGCCCGGGCAACGGTGCTTATGGCATCAACACTTTGCTAAAGTCCCGGCCTATGCGGCATCACTCACTTCAACGTTCGGGAGAGGAATGGCAATGACAAATGCCGATAACAAATAAAGGATGGGATAAATGATTCGCCACAGGCCATTCACCGATCATCAGCACAAGTGTGCGACGCAACAAAGATGCCACTTGTGCATATGCCGGGCCAACAATAGTTATTGCATGTTTACAGGCTGTTGAATGCGCTTTGAAATAAGCGGGGGTAAACCAATACGGCGGTTGAAGATTGAAGCCGTAATGCAGCCAATGCTACTGCCAAGTATGGCACCGCAGATGACATCGAACGGATAGTGTATGCCAACATATACCTGCCCATAGCTGATGGTGGCCGCCCAAAAGAAAAACAGGTATCCCCATTTTTTAACATAGGGCCGCAGCGTAAAATATAGAAAACAGGCCATCCCAAAATGATTGGTTGCGTGCGAGGAGGTAAAGCTTCCGTTACCGGGGCAATAACTCAGCAGTAGCCTTACCTGGTACATTAGCACTTCATCATTGCAGGGGCGCGGACGGTTGATCCAGTTTTTGAGAATGCCACTGCTTACCTGGTCGGTAAGTGTTACGGTAATGATAAAGCACACAACCCACGGCCAGATACGCCAGCCGAAATTGACTACGGCCAGCAGGAAAATAAACAAATAAAAAGGCAGCCACGTATTGCTATCGCGCCACCAGGGAAAAACGGAGTCAAGAAAATGGTTGGTCCATTCCCCGTTTACTTTTAAAAAAAGGTATTGGTCCAGATGGTTAAAAAGGGAAAGAAGGTTGGCCCAGAAAGCAGACATAAATATATTTACCAGGTACATACCGTCAACAATTGAAAACAGGAAATATTTCCTTTGTGTAAAATGCGGGGGAAAGATACAGTAAAACACTAACCCGGCAACCCGGGGCAGCTAACATGGCTCCCTTCGTAGGATTAAATCGGAAAGATTCTTATCTTAAATCATCAAACGAACACTTATGAAAAAGATTATCCTGGCAGCAGTCATACTTTTATTTCTCCACACAGCATGCCTTGCACAACGCTCCGTTATTAAGTCGGGTGACAGCCTTGTCACAAAATTAGACCGGTTTTACAGCAAAAATCCGCGAATAAATGGCGTGGGGCTCGCCTACATGCCTTTTAATAATGCATCAAGGCAGTTAGCCCCGATTGCCCCGGCAAACAAATCACAGGGTATTTATATGCCAAATGCATTTACACAAAAGCTACAGCTGGCATACCTCGGCAGTAATGAGAATGGTTTATCAATCTACCGGTCAACACCCGATAACATGTTTATCCTTAAGCCCGATTCAACTTTCTTTTCCCCGATGCCGGTGAAATAAGCAATAGGTACGGGCAAAACACATAGTTGCCGAAGATAAGTGGCGCGGGGAAAAGTTTTCAGTGACGGCAAGCGTTTGCTTTTTTGCTGAATCATTTTTTAGAGTATGTTTGCTGCTACCAAAAATGATGACAGATGGCTTTAATCAAAAGCATATCGGGGATCAGGGGAACGATTGGAGGCAAACCTGGTGAAACACTTAGTCCCGTTGATGTAGTTAAGTTTACTGCTGCTTATGGCTCATGGGTGCTTAAACACTCCACGCATAGCAGGAAAATTATCTTAGGAAGAGATGCCCGCATTAGCGGCGAGATGATACAACGCCTCGTCGTAAGCACATTAAATGCAATGGGGCTCGATGTAATCGACCTCGGGCTTACTACCACACCTACAACAGAAATGGCTGTTATTTTTAATGAAGCAGCCGGCGGCATTATTCTCACGGCAAGCCATAACCCAAAAGAATGGAACGCATTAAAATTACTCAACGGTAAGGGCGAATTCATCAGCGCTGCCGACGGTGCAGAAATATTGCGGCTGGCCGATACAGATAGTTTTACTTTCGCACCGGTCGATAAACTCGGCTCTTACAAAACAAACGACACCGCACTCCAGCAACACATCGATGCCATCATCAATCACCCGTTGGTAGATGTCGCCGCTATCAAAAAACAAAAATATAAGATCGTTGTCGATGCCATCAACAGCACCGGCGCATTTGCTATACCGCACTTGCTGCGTGAACTGGGCGTTAAAGATATCGTAGTGCTCAATGAAGAGGTGAACGGAAAATTTGCGCACAATCCCGAACCCTTGCCACAGCACCTGTCAGGCTTATGTACCGAAGTAAACAAACAACACGCTCAGCTTGGCATCGCCGTGGATCCGGATGTTGACAGGCTTTGTTTTGTTTGTGAAGACGGCACTTTGTTTGGCGAAGAGTACACCCTTGTAGCCATTGCAGACTACGTGTTGCAGCACCGGAAAGGCAACACCGTAAGCAATATGTCATCCACGAGGGCATTGAAAGATGTTACCCTTAAACATGGCGGCACTTATCATCCCAGCGCAGTGGGAGAGGTGAACGTGGTAAACAAAATGAAAGAAGTAAACGCGGTCATTGGCGGCGAAGGCAATGGGGGCATAATTGTTCCCGACCTGCATTATGGCCGCGATGCGCTAATTGGCATTGCGTTGTTTCTCACCTATATGGCCCAAACAAAAAAGAGCACTACGCAAATGCGCAGGCTTTACCCCGATTACTTTATCAGTAAAAATAAGATCGAGCTCGACAACGGCATCGATGTCAAAAAAATATTCGCACATATCCAGAAAAAATACCGGAACAATCCCATCAACACCGAAGACGGTTTAAAGATCGAGTTCGATAACGACTGGGTGCACCTGCGCACAAGCAACACAGAGCCCATCATCCGCATTTATTCCGAAAGCAATTTCGAAACAACCGCAGAGAACATCGCCCGCCGCCTCATGCAGGATATCAAAGAAAGCATGTAAGCACCGGCGCATGGCTGTCCTTAATTACTCTGCTCGTTTAATAGAATAGTAAGTTTTATTTTTGCGCCGGCAATTATATCATTACTCATCTTCGTTGTGTCACTCACTTGTACTGCAGTGCAGTCCGCAACAATGCCAGGAAAGTATTTATTTACTTTACGGAGGTTTATTTTATGAACAGAATATATCTTGACAATGCGGCCACAACAGCGCTCGATCCAAAAGTACTGGAGGCGATGATGCCTTATCTTACCACGCATTTTGGAAACCCTTCTTCCATTTACAGCTATGGCCGCGAAACCCGGCTGGCAGTGGAAAATGCGAGGAAAACAGTGGCAAAGCTCCTCAATGCACACCCGGCCGAGATATTTTTTACCAGTGGCGGTACCGAAGCAAGCAATACCGCGATCAACGCTTCCGTGAACGACCTCGGCTGCGGGCATATCATTACCTCCCCGCTAGAACACCATGCTACTTTACATACGGTAGAACACCTGGCAAAAACGGGTAAAGTAAAACTGAGCTATGTAAGGGTTTTGGAGAATGGGCATATCGATATGGCCGATCTCGAAAACCTCCTGGCAACCAGCACTCAGAAAACGCTGGTAACACTAATGCATGCCAACAACGAAATCGGTAACATAACGGACATCAATGCCGTCGGTGAATTGTGCAAAAAATACAAAGCTGTTTTTCATTGCGACACCGTGCAGACTGTAGGGCATTTCCCGATCGATCTGCGCAATACGCCGGTACATTTTATTACCGGTGCCGGTCATAAATTCCACGGGCCAAAAGGGGTGGGGATTTTATATGTAAACGAGAATATAAAGATCAATCCATTCATACACGGCGGCTCACAGGAACGCAATATGCGTGCAGGTACAGAAAACCTTTATGGCATAGTGGGCTTTGCAAAAGCCCTCGAACTGGCTACCGCAGGATTTGAAGAAGATCGCAGGTACATCAACAGCATCAGGTTGTATATGATGGATGAACTGCTGAAACATATTAAGGATGTGTCCTTTAACGGCGATACCCTTGGCAACAGCTTGTACACGGTATTAAGCGTCGGCTTTCCAAAAACAGAAAAAAGCGAAATGCTGCTCTTCAGCCTTGATATGAATAATATTTGTGCAAGCGGCGGGAGTGCATGCACCAGCGGCGCAGATGCGGGCAGCCATGTGATCCGTGCGATCAACAACGATCCCAACAGGGTTACGGTAAGGTTCTCTTTCAGTAAGCTTAACACAAAAGAAGAAGTTGATTTGGTCGTGAACAAACTGGCTGAATTGGTTTAGATTTTCTTCTCTCGACTTCTCAGGATGGTTGCCAGGCCTGGCTGCACTACATCGGCTGCACAAACGGGATACAAAGCCGCTGACAGGCATATCCTTGGCAGTGCTGAAATTTTCATCTTATGGTCATAAAAAAAGCGCTCTTTTTAAAGAGCGCTTTTTGTTTGGTAAACTGATTTTATTATTCAGGAATAACAGTTCCATGGTAGGTATGCGTACCAACTGTAAGCTTGTACATCATTGGAACCCTGTGACCGGCCGGAACATCAAACCTTGCTGAGTTCAACATTTGAGCGGTAACATTGCCTTTGAATACGATCGCTAATTTTTGTCCTAACATGTCATACAGTTCGAGCACTGCTTCACCTGTTTCCGGCGACCTGAATTCGAAATTGATCTCGGAACGGTAAGGGTTTGGATAAGCTTTGATAGATCCTTTCTCATTACCCTTATTCATGTAGTCGAGTTTGCCTCCGCCTGCAAAGCTGGTAGAACCGGAGCAGGTAACCGTCAAAGTGCAGGTACTCGTACATCCGTTTGCATCTGTTGTCTTCAGCGTAAAGATGCCTGTTGTTCCAGGGTTACCAGCAGTATAGATGGCACAGTTAGCGCCCTTCTTGCCGGTAATACTCCATCCCGCACCGGAAACAGTTAGCTTGTATGTTTTAACCGTACCGCTGACAGTTGCGCAAATCACGTTGCCGGCAGAATTTGGTTTCGGCGCTGCACCGGATAATTTGAGACTGCATGTCGGAGCCTGTGTTGCTGTTACCGATGCACTGGCAGTGGTGCTGCATTTATTGGCATCTGTAACAGTTACAGAATAGTTTCCGGAAGGAACATTCGCAAGATCTTCAGTGGTAACACCATTATTCCAGAGATAAGTATAAGGAGCCGTTCCGCCTTTCACCGTCAGGTTAATTGATCCTCCGGTGTTGCTGCAGTTTGCGTTAGTGGCAACAGCCGTTGCTACAAGTTTCGCTGGTTCTGTAATACTAACCTGGCAACTTGTTGAGCAACCACTCTTCGTATCTGTTACAGTTACAGTGTGCACACCTGCGCATAGTTTAGTGGCTGTCTGTGTTGTCTCTCCATTATCCCAGAGATAAGTATAAGAGCCGCTGCCTCCGGAAATATTCGCTTTCGCAGAACCATTGCAACTGCCGTTACAGCTTATGTTGCACAGTTTGACAATCTTACATACAAGGTTGCTTGTCTGCGCAATGGTAACTTCACAAGAGCTTGAACATCCGTTAACATCTTTTACAGTTACACTATGGGTGCCGGCCGACAATGCGGTAGCAGTTGCCGTAGTTTCTCCATTATCCCACAGGTAAGTATAACCGCCGCTGCCTCCTGTTGCATTTACTGTTGCTGAACCTGTGCCTGTACCGCTGCAACCTGCATCAGAAAGTTTGGTTACAGAACAACTTACAGCGGAAGGTGCAGCATTGATA
>DLKC01000100.1 GCA_002478885.1 Chitinophagaceae bacterium UBA7600 | reverse complement strand
TGGCATAATTTTCAGGATAACCGATAATGGCATAGGCAGGCAGAAAGCGGCGGAACTGGCAAGTAAATCTGCCACCCGCCACAAATCAATGGGGCTAAGGCTTACGGCACAAAGAATATCGATGCTCCAACAGATGGCAGGGGAGGAATCGCCGGTTTCGGTCGTAGATCTCACCTATCCTGACGGAAGTGCTGCAGGAACCGAGGTTACTATTATAATCCCCGAAATATATGATTAAAGCTATTATTATCGACGATGAGGTGCATTGCATTGATGCACTGAGCATACTGCTGGCCGATTATTGTCCTGAAGTGGAAATAATAGAAAAATGTATGTCACCGGCTAAGGGCATTGAAGCAATCAGGCGGGTAAACCCTGACCTCGTTTTTCTCGACATCGAAATGCCTGCAATGAATGGATTTGAATTATTGAATCAATTCAGGGATATTTCATTTTCCGTCATTTTTACAACAAGCTATGATCAGTATGCTATTAAGGCCATTCGATTCAGCGCATTGGATTATTTGTTAAAACCTGTTGATCCCAAAGAACTAATTGCAGCGGTGCACAAGGTTAATTTGCAAAAGCCAATGCCATCAGTTGATCAATTGAAAAAGCTGATGGATCACATCCAGGTTCAATCAAAAGAAAGTCATTTTGAAAAAGTGGCTGCTATGCTTGAAAAGAATTTTCCCCCGTTACAGGTAAATAATTTGTCTAACCAACGCCGCCTTGCTGCCATTCTTTTTACTGATATTGTTGGTTACACTGCGATGATGCAACAAAGTGAAGAAAGAGCGGTGACGGTTATTAAGCGGCACCTGGCAGAGCTTCAACATTCGGTATCAGCCCATGCCGGTGAAGTGCTAAACGACTACGGGGATGGAAGCTTGAGTGTATTCGCCAGCGCTACCAATGCAGTGCATTGTGCAATGGAACTGCAGTTAAGCTTGCAGAAGAAGCCTGTTGTCCCCTTGCGCGTAGGGCTGCATATCGGGGAAATCTTTTTTGAAGAAGGTAAAATTCTCGGAGATGGTGTAAATGTTGCATCCCGTATTCAGTCTTTGGGTATAGAAAATTCCATATTGTTTTCGAGCGAGATTTACGATAAGATAAAAAATAACTCAATGTTTTCTGCTGTTTCGCTTGGAAACTTTGAGTTCAAGAATGTTTCAAAAGCCATTGAAGTATTTGCACTGGCAAACGAAGGCTTTACGATACCTTCGAAAAAGAATATGGAAGGGAAACTGAAAAAGCGTAGTTGGCTCGATTATCTCTTTCCGAAGCAATAACGCTGGAACTAAACCAGCAAAAACGATATAGCATATGATCAGAGCAATTCTCGTTGACGACGAAGTGCACTGCCTTGACACCTTAAGCATTTTATTAAAAGAATATTGCCCAGGTGTGGAGATTCTTGCGACATGCAACACTGCCAGGACAGCTTTGTCTGCAATAGCTGAATTTAACCCTGCAATTGTATTTCTTGACATTGAAATGCCTGCTATGAATGGCTTTGAGCTGCTCGAGCAATTTAAAGAAATTCCCTTTGCCGTCATCTTTACTACCAGCTACGACCAGTATGCCATTAAAGCTATACGGTTTAGCGCGCTTGATTATTTGCTCAAACCAATAGATCCCAAAGAGCTGATCGGCGCGGTTCATAGGGTGGAGGCACAGAAAAAATTACCGCAGTCCGAGCAATTTGAAATGTTGTTAAATCAGGTGCACAGGAATGTAAAAGTCTTCAATAAAATTGCCGTACCGGTTGCAGAGGGTTTTGAATTGATCCCGGCGGAACAGATTCTTCGATGTGAGGCAGACGACAACTACACACACTTCTTCTTAAAAAACAAAACAAAAATCATTGCATGCCGGACTCTAAAAGAAGTGGAAGAGCAACTGGAAGACTTCCGGTATTTTGTTAGAATACATCATTCATACATCGTAAATATTAATGAAGTGGCAAAATATGTAAGGGGTGAAGGTGGCTATGTATTGCTAAGCGATGGAACATCCGTTAATGTATCACGCAGCCGTAAAGATGCTTTAATGAAGTGGTTTTAGCCGTTCAGTTTACCTGGTACGGGTATCGTTTCCTGGCTCCCGGGTTTATTCAGTCACTTATTTTAATCTCTCACGTATCGCCGGTAAAAATGTCGCAGGGTCGCTGGTCACAACGCAATAGATATTTTGTCATCCTGGTTCAATTGCTTTTTTCAATGAAATCAATACACCAACAAGAGTTACCGTTAATCGTCGGCACTGGTAGGAATGCGAAAAGGTTTTTAAGCTAATAAAAACCTCTTCTCTGACCAGGCCTTTTGTTTTAAAATGGAATTCCGGTGATCTCGTTTATGGATAGATCAACTACTTACCTCACTGAATAGGTATAGCAATCACTCTTTAATACAACTGCTGCGCTAACTGAATCAATAACTTGAAAATGGATATAAAATTCAGTACCTGGTGAAATCGCTGAAATGTCACGCCATAAATTTGCTTTCCCGCTTCCAGACGCATCAGTGCGAATTGATGCAGGAGTAGCGCCCAGGCCAAGCGTCAGCCACGCTGTGCTGAAGCAATTTCCGAATTTGATAGAGTCAACAGCGCGCTGTAGCAGGTAAGGGTGATTCGGTTCAAGGTGCCATACCCATGTGTCAAGATTGATAATTCTTGCAGAATCTTTTTTCTGCCGGAATCTAAGCAAACCGACACCCTTCCCGTCTCCGCTCAACGCAACATCTAAATTATAAGGGGCTATGCTGCCCGATGATACCTCGTCAGCATTTGTTGATACTGACTGGTTTGTTTGTTTGTCTGAAATGCTTTTCTGGCAGCTGAAAATAACTGTCAGCATAATGATGAATAAAGCAACACTTGCTTTCATGCTGGTTATTAAATGTTGTTTCATAATTTCTTTTTTTAATGAAAATTGTTGAAGCCTGGTCTAATGGATTAAAAATTTGTTTGGTATTAAAATGACCAAAGGATAAATGTTTTGCTACGCGTCTTTTACCGTCAACACCGCAAACAGGTTCTAACGACAGAATAACGTATCGTGCGAACACTAAAACAACCCCGTACCTTATTAGTATTGCTTTATTGTCTTGATTTCCTTACTAAATTAATTTTCAGAAGGACATTTGAAAATGCGTAGAGAGTAGCTGGTAATTATTGGGTGGCAATAAACATTAATAAGGAAGTATCTTACAATTGAAGTAAGCTGCGAAAGAGTAATACCTGATGAACCGGCGCTAACGCACAGAAGGCGATGACATGCATTACAAACGCAGGCAAAAAAAATAACCGTGTATTTCTTTGCCTGCTTACTCGTTGTTCTGAAACTAAATCTCCGCTACTACTTCTTCTGCTAGTCCAAAGCTCAGCGTCATGCCATTGCCGCCAAGCCCGTTAACGATAACTACACCTTGTTCCGGCGACTGAATAAATTCGGTCTGCCCGTTGGTGAGTTTTGGATAGATGCCGTGCCAGTTCTGCACAGGCGTCCAGTCTTTATACACGGCGAATTGTTTCATGTAATCAACAATGAGGTTGTTAATAAATGTTTTGTCAAACGGATCAAACACCAGCCCGTATTCATGGCTGTCGCCAATGGTAAGTTCTCCTTCTGCATTCTGTGAAACCATCACATGTATGCCCCATCGCAGGTAGGGCTGCATGGTTATTTCATAATAAGTCTTGAGTTGTGGAAGGGAAGCCGCCACCTCAAAGCCTTTGTAGTGTATCAGGGATAGTCCGCCGCAGAGCGAAGGACCGATGCGCCATCCATCTGGCTGCATTATCAAACGCATCATTTGCAGTTTGCATTTGGTAAAATGGTTGTGGGCAAACACATCGGGATAGAGTGTTTCAAAATCGGCGCCGCTGCATACGTAAATTAGATCGGCGCTGTATATTTCTTTGTTTCCGGCATATACTGCCGGGTATTCAATGCGGGTAATTGCTTTGTTGAAGTGGAATCGTACACCATATTTCTCTGCGAGATAAGCAGGCAGTTTTTGTATGGCCACTCTTGATTCTACAATCATTTCATCGCTGCTCCAGAGAGCACCTTTTAAACCGGATGGGTTGGCCGCTTCGCTTCGTCTCAGGGTATCTTCTTTGTCTAAGAGGGCCACTGGCCTTGTGCTCCTGTACGCATCGGCAATTTCATTAAGCACCTGCCATTCAAGATCCGTATACGCAAGATGCAGGCTCCCCACTTCGTTGCGCCACAAGCCGGCTTCGCCCGAAATGTTTTTCCATGTTGCCTTTGACCGCAGCGCACGGTCATACAACTGGCCATCAGGTTGCCCTATCGGCCAAACCATGCCAAAGTTGCGGATAGATGCACCAACGGCCGATTCGTTTCTTTCGAATACGGTCACGGAATAACCTTTTTCAGAAAGGCTTTTGGCCATGGCAAGGCCAACGATACCTGCACCTATTACAATCGCTTGCTTGTTACTCATAAAACTGGTACTGTATTTAGTGACTGGATTGATAAATATTTTCTCCTGAAATAAACCGCCGCAATTAGTGTTCCCGAGATTCCGGCGACGGAAATAAAAATAACCGCATGGATAAAAAAACTGGTCCACGATAATTGCATGCCCACAAATTCCTTGGTAAATAATAAGGTCACGCTGCCAAGATAACCAAATGCGTCTGCTATATACATAATAAACCCAATATTGCTGCGCACCTTATAGGTGGCGATCATTCGCTCAAAATACAATGCGTTAAAGGGCACATAACTCAGGTACAAGCCAGTGCCAATACTGGTCATCCATATAACAGGGCTTATATAATTTTCCATGGACAACAGCGTAGAAATTAGTGCGACTGCATAACCGCCAATCACGAGGCAGTGGTTGATCATGAATGCCGTAAAATTATTCCTGGCGAGTATAAGTAAACTCATGCTCAGCAAAACAATGAGCGAAGAGGGGATTTCGGTTGTGGTAAAAATAGATGCATTGTTGCCATAGCCCAACTCGTTATAAAGTTCATTAGCGAAGTTGTCACGAAAATCGCGGAGTACCGTAAGCAGCACATAAGTGGTTACAATGATAACGATACCGGGAAGAAACATCGCCAGGAAAGCCTTTCGTTCCTGTTTGCTCATCGGCGGTCTCGCCGTTCGTAGCGCGATATCTTCTTTCGTCGGCGCAGGAACGTGGTTTAGCAGCCAGGTAAATAAAAGCAGTGGCGCTACAAATATCGCTCCGGTAAGAAATGGCATCCAGAACTCCGTTACATGGAATTCAATCAGTATGGATTTACCAACCGTTTTAACCACACCCGATGAAAAAATAAAACTGATCGATAGCACCGCTCCCATAAACTCCGTCGTCTTCCTGCCTTCCAGGAAGCTAAACACAAGTCCCCACACCATGCCAAGCGGCAGGCCATTGAGGAATAGAAAAAAAATATTGTAAGGCGCAGGCACCAACGCAAAAGGCAACAGGGTAAGCCAGGAAATAAGAATGAGTTTAACAATGCTGCCTGCTCGTTTATCACCTTTCATCGAAGAAATAAAACGGATGCCATAAAATTTGCTCAGTGTATAGCCAATCACCTGGGCAGTGACCAGCCAGACCTTATAGTCGATACCAAAATAGTTCAATCCTTCGTAACCTGCTGCAGTAAATGGTTTGCGGAATGCGTACATGCAGAAGTACACGCCGAAAGCCGCGATGGCTGCATAGAGCGCCAATGCCCATGCAGGTGCGTTGGTGAGCCTGTTACGGAGTGCTGCTGATGTAAACATCGGTGATTTATATAAGTGCTTTTATGTTTTTCTTGGCCGGGCTTTCGTGCTGCTGGCATCACCTCTTGCGTCGCACCCTTGTGCGGCACAATACTTCTGGTCCGTTGCGCTATCGGGTAGCGTTACCAACTGGTTTTTACAGGCACACGCGTTCAGGCAAATCGCATTTATTACGCCAAAATCGAAATCAGCTCAGCGAGGTCATCGATAATGAAATCAGGGTCATACGGTTCCAGCGCCTCACGGGTGAATGCTCCTGTAGTAATGCCTATAGCGTATAAACAGCCTGCATTCTTTCCTTCATTCACGTCTACTTCTGTATCACCGATCTTGATCACTTGTTTCGGATCGTCAATGCCCGCGGCTGCCATCATTTTTTGAATCATAAAGGGCTGTGGCCTGCCTGCCGCCACCTGGTTACTCGATACCACGTAATCTACCACACCGTTCTTTAACCAACCAAGCCGGTCAATGATTACATCGGTAATAGGGTTGGAGAAGCCTGTATCAAGCCCGATCTTTAAGCCGCTTTCTTTTAAGTGGGTAAACACTTTTTCCGCATTGGGCAATGCCTGTAAGGCAGTGGTGGTGGAATAATATTCAATCATTAACGCCACAAATCGTTCATGTATGTCGTTAATATACTGTTCGGTTATTTTAGAGTTATCTGGTTCGAACACTTCAAGCATCATGCGTATCGCTTCGGGCTTTTTATAACCCATTAGGGGGTATATCTTTTCTTCCGGAACATCATAGCCTTTCTCGAGCAAGGCATGGTGAAATGCGGTAGCTATCTCCCCGTTATCTTTTACGGTTGTGCCCGCAATGTCAAATACAACAAGCTTAACCTCGTTATTCATATTAATGGCGTTGGTTTAAATAATCATTTGCCAGTTTTTTAAAATGCGACAACGGCAATAAAACCGCGTCATAACTCTTAGCTTCCTCATCCCAATGGCGTACTTTAATGATATCGTCGAAATAGGGATGTTGTTTCAATTCCGCTACATCTTCCTCGGTCATCGGCCCACCCTGCCAAATCAGTGTTTGCAGGCTGGCTTCTGATAATTTGCCACGGTAAGAAGGGTCTGTTGCAACGAGGTAACGTTTTGCATCTACATGCTTTTCTACCATCGCGCAAACCCGTTCTGAGAAACCTTTTGCACGCAGGTATTCCGCACCAACCCCTTCATGGTTGACCACGCCGAAATTGCCCATGGCTTCGGTCTCCTGCTCATGGCGGAGCAGGTGGCCGATATCGTGGAGGAAAGCGCCGAGTATCAGTTCTTCATCTTCACCCATATCCATAGCCCGCATGCCGCACTGGATCATGTGCGATGTTTGTGATACCGGTTCTCCGTCATAATCATTGTCCCCGTATTTTTCAAACAGGGAGAAGATATCTTCCGTTACCTTTTCTGATTTATTCATGATTCACTATTTTGAAATGATGCCGCTTACCGGCTGCATTACCGGGTGAGCGGGTTTAAAATCAAAACCTAGCAACGCAGCGATTGTAGTAGCTACCTGGCGCTGGTAAACCTGCTGGCTGTTCACCAGTTCCCCCAACGCTTTTGAATCAGGGCCTATCGCTGCAAGCCATATCTGGTCTGCGCCTTCCACATCCTCGCCATGCGATGTCCATTGTTCTTTTATTGTATCGCCACGGCCATGATCGCATAGTACAAGTAAAGTTGTTTTGTCTTTGTATTCAGGCATTGACTGAACCAATTTCCAGAGGTCGGCGATCATGCCATCTTCTGCATGTGCACTTTTAAGGTATTGATCATACTCGCCCCCGTGTGCAAAATCATCGGTTTCATCAAAGGCGATATACAAAACTCTTGGCTTGTATGTTTTTAAGTATTCACGGCCGGCAAAATAAGTGAGCACATCGGGTCTTACACCAATTGGCTTCGACGTAAGAAACTGCATTTCGTTGATCAGTTTCAACGATGCATCCGGAAAGTTCAGCGTGTCCACATCACTGTTTACATAAATGCCGTTACGCCATTTATTGAGAATATAGGGAAAGCAATCCCATGTGCTGAATGCAGCGACTTTTGCTTTATAGCCTTTTTGTTGATTGATGAATTCCAGCACGTTTTCATTTTTGTTCGGAATGTGGTCATTCGAATTCACCGCAGTATCCGGGTAGCCGGTAAATATCTCGTTGTACCCCGGGTACGAAAACCGGTAAGGGTTTGCAACGTTTACAAAACTTCCTTTGTTGCGGTTGCCGTACAATTGCCCGTTCGCCGCGATCGTATTCCAGAAAAACGGGAATAGTTTTTTCCTGCGTTCATTTACATCATCGTTCCAGAAATCTTTTACAACCTGTTCCGAATCATACGTGAAATTCTTGTTGGCAATAATTGCGGCATCTGCGCCGCCAAATACTTCCTGCCAGCGCATACCGTCGAGTGTTACAATAATTACGTTTGCGGTCTTATGCTGTGCAAAAGCAACCGAAAAAAATAAGAGTGCGCTTAAGAAAGTTGTTGTTTTTTTCATGATTATTTTTTTGGAGCCGGGCACTGGGAAAGCTATTTAGCATCGTTGCGTCGCACACTTGTACTGCAGTTCAACCCGCAACAGGAAAGTGCGAGGTTGCTTTAGCATTTCGGGTATTCCTTCAGTCTTTTCCTTCATTGCTTTCCCGGGGGCTAAAATTGTACAAAGAGAGCGATGCCGGGTAAGCCGGCACTTTATCGCAACCTGTAATGCCAAAAGGTATGAAAGCTGACAATTTAATTGTCAGCTTTCATAACAGGTAAAGAAAATTATTTTATAAGCCACATGATTCCGTTGATATCATCCTGTCCGCCATATTGGCTCGCCAGTGCTGCTCCAAGGTTTGTGCCGTTTGCCGTTGCCTCATTGGTTGGGTATTGGAAACGTTTTGGAATAATACCACCGTTGCCAGAGCCGGGGCCTGCGCTAAAGGCTGGGATACCGGTTCTGCGCCATTGGTAATATGCCTGCCTGCCCGAATTACGTGCATAGGCAAGATATTTCTGCAGCAGTATCTGGTTCAGGCCGTCGGCGTTATTGCCTTTGTACTTTACAAGTGATTGGTTAAAGTAATCAGCAAAAGAGAAATGAACGGTATAAGTGGTCGGCGTACCGTCAGCTTTTTGCAGGTATACAGTGTTGTCACCATCAGTGATGCCGTAGAAAGCCCACATTGCTTTTACGCCATTTTGGTACCAGGTGTTGGCATCACCGGTTATCCAGCCGCGGTTAATGGCTTCTGCTATGCTAAAGCAAACCTCGGGATAACTCAAAATGAGTGTTGGCTCTGCTGTATAAGTTGAATAGAAGTGGTGGTAATTGTAAAGCGATAATTTATCGGAGCCTGATAGTGCGGCAAGCGTACTAACGTCATCACCGGAATTTCCGCCCACATACGAACTGTAAGAAGTGTCGCTGAAGCCGAGCCCACGTGCAGGTTCTGCAAGCACCATTGCGCGGATATCGTGCAGCTTGCTCAAATTGTTCAGCAATGTCGCGGCAATATTCAAACGGCCCGCATTATTGCCATAATTCTGCGGATTGTCCGGGTAATAGTTGTAAGCACTGTTATAAACATACTGCAGGTTGTCGTCGTTGCTGGTAAACACCGGGTATTTGTCAGGATCGTTGAAAATCGTGGCAAACTGTTGCTTGACGTTAAGGTCTGCATCATCGGTATGATGACTCAATTCTATCAACAAACGGAGTTTGTAGGAGTTTACTGCCTTCTGCCATACTACCAGGGCATCACGGCCATTGGAACCATTCAGCGGGTTGTCAAGTCTTTCCTTGTAATAGAAGTCCCCTGAAAATTCCAGGAAGCCATTGTCAAGAAATCCTGCAAGCATCGTATTGGCAGAATCGAGCCATAACAGTGATTGTTTGAAAATATCTTTTTGCGCATCATACTTTGGTGAAGTGTTTTCGAGACCCTGCAGGGCTTCCGTCATTGGCAGGTCACCCACTTTCTCGCTCATGTTCACAAAGAAATAAGCGCGGAAGAAAAGGCCAAGTGCATGATAGGGATTATTGTCAGTGCCATTCAACCTTCTTGCTTCGGCTTCCATCGACAACACATTTGTTAAAGTACTGTAGTTAAGACCGGCACTGCCGCTCCAGTATTCATTCAATCCGTAGTAGTCGTAGTTGGAAACGATGAACTGGCTGTTCTTATCTTCATCGCCACCTGGATACACCACCATGTCGTTTAATATGGTGGGCAAAATAAGGCTTGGCGGAACCTGCAGGGGCAGGTTGCCGTTGCGGGAATAGTCCTCAAACTTTTTGGAACAGCCGGTAATGAAGATCACGGCAGAAAGCAGGAGTATAACTGGAACTTTTAATGATTTCATATAATTAATTTTTTCGCTTTTATTGAATTGGCAAAACGGCAAATTGATTTAGAATACTACATTAATGTTGATGCCGTAACTTCTTGTTGTAGGCGTTTGTAAGTCGTATTCTCTTTGAGAGCTGCCAAAAATAGTGCGACCGGGATACTGATCCACATCGATATCATGAAAGGCTTTTGGAAAGAAGTATAAAAGGTTTCTTCCTACCAGCGAAATATCAACACGGCTGATGAAAGTTTTTTCCAGCATCTTGTAAGGCATTGAATAAGTGATCACGAGTTCACGCAGTTTGGCGTAAGTCTTGCTTACCATCGTGTGCTGCGGATCGTTATAGAAATTGCTTACATAACTCTGCACCCATGCTGTAGCTGTTTTATTGGCTGTAAACTGCAGGTCTTTATAGTTCGTGATTACGCCGGTTACAGGGTCATACTGAATCTGTCCTGAACCACCAACAACCTGCACGCCATCGCCACCAAGAATAGGGGTGCCATCAGCGTGATAAGCGCCTGAATATCCCTCATCGCCCCAATGCTCAGACTCGTATAAACGGGCCTCGCCAATAGCTCCTTCATTCGTGTTGGCACCACGGCCACCTTCGGTTAGTTTACGCAACACACGGTCCTGGATTTTTCCACCAACCATTCCGTCAAACTGGAAAGAAAGGCTGAATGACTTGTAAGTAAACTTGTTGTTGATACCCCATGACCAATCTGGATCGGCATGACCGAGATATTGATCTTTGGGCAGGTACACGGGATAACCTGATTCATCATGAATCACTTTGCCATCGGGCGTAAGCGCTTCAGCATAGCCAAAAAGCTTATCAACGCGGTCGCCTATATGGTAAGGGTAACCGGTTCCGTTATCTACTTCAGTTACACCACCCGCAAAACCGGTAAATACTTCCTTGTAAGTTGACCAGTTGACAAGCACGTCCCAGTTCAAACCGCTCTTTGACTGTATAGGTCTTCCGGTCAATGAGATCTCTCCACCGGTTCTCTTTGTTGTACCTCCGTTTGTGGTGAAATAATCCAGGCCACTGGTTTCTGAAATATACTGGTTCGAGATGTTCGGTCCATCTTTATACTCAAAGTAAGTTGCACTCAGGCCCAACCGGTTGTTCAAAAACCTTATATCAAAACCAGCTTCTGCGTTACTACGCGATGACGGTTTAATATTCGCATTGATTACGTAGTTGGGAGAGTTGGCCTCCGTCTGGTTATTATAACCTGGATAAGTTGCATAGGGAGGTGTTGATAGCCCATAGTTGGGGCCATCATAAGGCGTGTAATAATTGTTGCCATACCCAATCGGGCTGCCGGTACCAAGGCTTTGGAAGGAGGTGCCCACATAGGCATTCGTTCCGCCACCTTTTACATTCGCGTAACTCGCTCTTACTTTCAGGAATGAGATCGCCTTTGGTAATGTGATGTAGTCAGACAACACAGAACTTAAAGAAACAGAGGGATAAAATGCCGAATTCTTATCGGAAGGTAATGCCGAGGTCTTATCCACGCGGCCGGTTGTTGAAACCGTGAAATACTTTTTATAAGTAAGGTCGACCGAATAATACGCACTTAGCAGCAACAGGTCAGATGCGTAAGAATAGGAACGGATCGGTTTCAGCGTGTTTGCAAACGTATAAACATTGGGTATGATCAGCTGATCGGTGCTGGTATAACTTGAATTGAATTTCATGTTGCGGGCTGTTCCACCGGCAAATGCATTTACAGAAAAGCCGCTGTTAAGAAGATTTTCTTTATTATAACTAACGATCAGGTCGGTGTTGTTTTCCCAAAGATCACGCCTGTCTTCACGGTAGTTGCCATGGTTATGTTCGTCTCCGTAAGGGTGGGCCGAAAAGGGCATTTTCTCTGTTCTCAACAGGTTGTAGGTAGTAACGTTGGAGCGCAACATCACGTTGACATTTTTATTGAACTTGTAAGTGAATGCCGCCCATCCATATAGATCATTCTTGTAGTGGCCTCTCAGCCATTCATAACTCATAAAATATGGGTTATGGTAACGTTTGTATTCTACAAAGTTTGACTGAATGCCTTCCTTACCCGGCTGCCAGTAATTTACAATATTCGGGTCAAGTACATTCCAGTCCGCACCTGTCCAGATATCAATGTTGTAGATAATACTGTTAGGTCCGTAAACCGCATCGGGTATATTGGGTGTAAACTGGTGGTTATAGTTGATGTTTGCTTCGATCTTGAACTTATCGGTAACATCATAACTCTCCATCACGTTAAAGTTAATCGTGTTCAGCTGGGTGTTCGGCGTAATACCGGTTTGGTGCGTATTGGAGACCGACATGCGCAGGTTAGAACGTTCTCCGCCCGCAGAAAAATTGATGTTGTTGGTAGTCAATAAACCAGCCTGAAGAAAATTCTGGAGGTTGTCCTTCCCACGTGCAACCCATGGAGTTGGCGCAATATGACCGGTATAAGAAGAACCATTAGCAAAAGTGGTAACATATTCTTTCGTAGGGTCATAAGCACCATCATATTGTGGCAGTAACCTGCCGTCCAGCAACGGCCCCCAAACGTCATAGTCCTTGTCGTTAACACCAGAACCCGTACCGTTACTGTTATAATCACCAAACGCATATTGCTGGTAATCGCCGCCGCCATATTGGTTCTGCACTTTCGGAATGGCAATAAAGCCCTTATTGATCTGCGTGCTGCTGTTTACTTCAACAGTAAAACCTTTATTGTTCTTTTTTCCGCGTTTGGTAGTAATGAGTATCGCTCCGTTAATACCACGGCTTCCGTATAAGGCTGCGGCCGTGGGCCCTTTTAATACCGTGTATGTCTCAATATCGTCTGGGCTGATATTCCAGGTGTCTGAATTGATGGGTATACCATCCACCACGTAAAAGTTGAGCGGTGAACCACGCAACAACACAGTGGGCGATGAAAGCATTTCCTGGTTTATACCAACATTCAATCCTGCTACTTTGCCAACCAACCCATTGATTGGATTCGATTCTCTCGCTTTCAAAAGATCGGCGCCCTTTACTTCCTGCACCGCGTAGCCAAGTCTTTTGGTTTCCTTTTTTATTCCCAACGCCGTTACAACAACATCATTTAACTGGTTGTCACCGGCAGTCATGGCAATCTCGAGAAAAGCGTCGTCTTTTACGGTAACAGTCTGCGACTGGTAACCAATGAATGTTACCAAAAGCTGATCCCCGTTGCTCGATGAAATCGTGAAATTACCATCTGCATCGGTCGCAACGGTTGCCCTGGTCTTTCTGCTTTCTACCGTGGCACCGGCGACTGATTTTTTACTTCCTGCATCGCTGATGTGACCTTTCAGCTGTATGTTCTGTGCATAGGAGAACACAAACAGGAAAAGGGCAACGCATAAAAACATGGTTCCCTTCCATGCGAATGTCAGTTTTAGCTTCATAATGTTAATTTGGTTTGTGGCGACAAAACTACCCAGGGTATCGGTTAGCTGGCTTGGGGGCGGATTAAGAAACTGTAAAGTAATTGTAAACTTAGTGTAACTGGTAATTTGGTAAGATTACCTTAACATGTAACCGGATTTATTTTATTAAGGAGGAAATCTGATTTTTATCCCGGCACCTGTAACTCAATAGCAGCAATAGTTGCGTCGCACGCTTGTACATCCATATCTTCATTCGGTGCAATACAGGTGAGCACTTCTTATCAGCGCTGTTGTATTATTGTCATATCAACAATGCAAGCGGCAACAGTTAAAGTTTAATATTAGTAAACATGTGGCTCTTTCAGATCATCGGCTCTTTCTATAAGGCCACCGGTAAAAAATTGCTGCTTGCTGTTGGTTTTAGCCGCAGCAAAGCGGTAAATACCCGGCATATGCCCGGTAGATAACTAGTGGATCCTTCGTTCATCCTTCGTTCATCCTTCGTTCATCCTTCGTGTTTCGGGGTGGTAGTTACGCCTCGTCAAAGAAATAAATTACGAGCATTTCACAGGCTTCTTTACCAAGGCATTTGCTGAGGTGGGGTTGCCGGGCATTATAATAAAATGAGTCACCGGGTTCGAGCAGGTACGTTTTTCCTTCTATGCTGTATTGCATTTTTCCCCTCATCATATAGTCGAATTCATGGGCTTGCATCAAACAAACCTTTACGTGCACCAGGTTCCTGCTTATACGGCACCACGGCAACAAACCTGTTCCCTTCTTGAAAGAAGCAATACGGTAATAGTAACAACCTTTCGTAAACGATTTCTGAAATCGATGATGCTCACTCTTTTTTATTACCGCAGGCTTATCCGCTATAGGCTGCTCAATTTATCAAAAAAATCGGTAAGGTCAGCATGCGAAATCCTGGCAACGTTGAATAATATGGCGTTGATGAAATAAATGCGCCAGGCAGTTTATTATTGTCCGTATGCTGCCGGGCGGGGTTGGTGAGTATAGCAATGGGCACAAATTAGGGATGCCCCGATAAGCCGGCACTATGGCACAGCGAAGCTGCTATAAGTGCGATCTCCGGCTACATAAAAAAAGGGTCACTTTTCAGGTGACCCTTTTATATAAGTACTGTTATAATTATTGTTTTACAAACTGTGCGGTTTGTATGGCTTTTCCATCCTGGATGAAACGGATACTGTACCTGCCTGCCGCAAGCTTATCGACATATTCAACAGAAGAAACAGCTTTGATCGTCATGCGTTTTACCAGCGCTCCGCTCATGCTGTATATCTCTGCCTGCAAAGGTTTCTGCAGCAACGATGCCGGTGTAACAATGTTTATATAGGCATTGGTAAGGTTGCCGAGTACGGTTATTTTTTCTTCCCGACCTCTTACGTTGACCGACACCACGTTGGAATAATTATAGCGGCCATCTTTGTCAACCAGCTTAAGCCTGTAATAGAAATTGTTAACGTAAGTGTGGCTGATGTCGTCACGGTATTGGTAAGCTGCACCGGTGGCATTGTTCATCGATTTAACTGCGCCAATCTTGTCAAAGCGGGCGCCGTCAAAACTGCGTTCTACTTCATACTGCGAGCTGTTTTGTTCGGTGGCAGATTTCCAGTTCAACAGGTTATTGCCACCCTGGTTAATTCCGGTTAGTGAAATGATGGTAACGGGCAGCACCACATTGCTTGGGCCTGCCAGTGAGATATCGTCGACAGCGAGACCTGCATCCACCACAAAAGGGTCTGCTTTGAATACAATCCTGAAAGCGACAGAAGGGTTGCCTTGTATGGCATTGGTGGTATAGGTTTTCAGGGTATAGGCCGTGGCATTCACACTGGTGAAATAGTTTTCGCCCGCCGGGAATGGCCTGTCGGTCGTAGTATTGCTGTAATCGTACCAGTTTGCCTGCACCACATTCCCCAGTATTTGCCAGTTAGAACCTTTGTCTACAGAGTATTCAACACGAAAGCCATCCCAGGTATTTTCAACGGCATATTTCGCATAGAAACTGAATGTGTAATTGCCCGTTGCCGTGCAGTTATACGAAGGGGAATAAAGATAAGCCGTGGAATTGCTTGCGTAAGTAGCATTGTCGGGATCGATGACCCAAGCAAATGAACCGCTGTTGGTGCCATCTTTACCCGGTTGCGCGGAGTTGCCCCGGTAAAAAGACGATGTACCCGTATGGTCTGCGGCAAAGTCGTTGGGATTTGTCTCAAAATCGCCGCCATTGGCTGTTGTATACGGCGTGCCTTTGTCGGGCAATATGGTAACCGGTATGGTCTTTTCTTTTGACGGATCGTTGTTGATGCGGAGTTTCACATTATAAACGCCGGGATTATAATAAGTAAAGCTTGGGTTCTGTGTGCTGTTGTCAAAGCTGCCGTCGCCGTTCAGATCCCATTGCCAGGAACTAGCTTTTAAACTCTGGTCACTATAGCTGATTGCCTTCCCGGTATAACCGGCAGTCGTATTCGCTGTAAATGCCGGTATAGGGGAGGCAAAGAAATCTGTTGTAAACAGCCCTCTTCCGTGGGTAGAGGCATAAACCATATTGTCGCTCGGGCGAAGTTTTATTTGTGTAACCCTTACGTTGGCCATACCAACAGACGATGGCGTCCATGATGGGGCTGCATTGTCGAAGTTGGAAGTGCTGTATACGCCGAGCTCAGTTGCCACCAATACCGTTTTGCTATCGGTTGGTGAAGGGAGCACCCAATACACCGGCATATCGGGGAGGTCACCATCTTTTGCGGTCCAGGTTGGCGTTGCTGAAGTGGCATTGCTGGTTTCCCAAATATTTTTTATACCATAGTTGGTATAAACAATAACAAGGTGGTCTCCGTTGGCGGGGTCCTCCCAGATGCAATTTACATAGGCCGAAACCGGCGTACCCAATATCTTGGGGCTGGCCGGGCTGGCTACCGTTGATGCAGAGGCCACACTGATGATCTGGCCAAAACCACTTCCAAAATAAACGAGATCGGGTGTCACTTTTGAAGCGGTTACCGCAGATACCTGGCCGGCAAATCCGGTAACATTCACCTGTTTGAAAGTAGAACTGGTGGTGGCTGTTGTCCAGCGTAGATACTGGCCCGTATTAGTGGCCGCATACAATGTTTGTGTATTCTCGTCAAAATCTGAAGGGTTGATAAACCTGCCCGTATTCTGAATGGTTGACGGCACGGTAACGGCATCGTCGAAACTCTCCCCGCCATTGTTTGAGCGGTAATAGTTGTTATAAACATATTGCGTGAACTGGTAGGTTGGGTCTGCCTCGTCTATATTGCAGTAGGCTCCATCACCGCCCGATGCATCCACGGTTGCGGCCAAACCCGGCAGCGTAAACTTTTGCGTGCCGTTGTCCTGCGCGCCTGCCAGGAAGTAATTGCTGATCGCATCGGGGTGGCCCGCAGTCGCATAAAACTGGGTTACTGTATAGCTGGTATTTATTTCTGTAATCACAGGTATGGCAACAGATCCATTCTTTGTTTGGAAAATGCCCCCATCGTTGGTGAAATAGGCAACCGCGCCATTGGTGCCTTCAAATTCAATACCGTGTTGGTCTGCATGAACATATTGTTTGTTGAACCCACCATACCAGTGGCTTATCTGCGTCCATGAAGTTCCCCCGTTTGTTGTTTTGAAGAGGTTTACCCCACCGGTATAAACTGCTTTGCTGTTCGTTGGGTCAACTTTTAAAATAAGATCATACCATCCCTGGGTGTTGGTGTAATCGTATGGAGTAATGCCCCCGTCGATATCTTTTGGCCTGCCCACTCTTGAAAAACTTACGCCGTTATTAGTCGAACTGTAGATGGCCATCTTTTTTGTAACACCGGTGCCAATGACTGTGGTGTCCATAAAAAAGGCGGTGTACACCTGGTTGGCGTCGCTTGGCGCAACCGCAGTTTCAATTCTGCTGATGCCGGTCGAAGGTAAACCTACCGATGCCGTGCACAAGTTGGTCCACGAACCGAGATCGCCCGTGGTTGATTTTGAGAGGTTGTTATTGCCATTGAAACCACTGGCAAAGAATGTTCCCGCGGTGGTAACTTCTATGTCGCCAAAATGGCCGACTAATACTTTTTCCCAGCTCGCTCCCTGGTCCTTTGAGCGGAATACACCTGTATTTGTTGCCGCATATACGTGGCCAAGGCTTGTAACAATCACTTTGCTAACGGTTGAAAAATCATTTGTCATAGTGGCGGGAAGCAATGCCCAGGTGCTGCCGGCGTCTGCTGATTTAAAGATCCCCATCCCACTTGCCGCGTCAGAGTTGCCAAACCCTTCACCAGTGCCGGCATAATAGGTATTGGTATTTACGGGATCATAAGTAAGGCTGCTTATGGAGAGGGTCGCCAGGAAATCATTTACCGGCTGCCATGATGGGGTGGTTGACTTAAGATTGGTAGATTTCCATAAACCTCCGCCCACACTGCCTGCAAATCCCGTATTGCCCGTAGCATCGCCCGGCGATATCATAATGGTGCGCGTTCTGCCACCCACATTCGTAGGGCCGCGGTTTACCCACACCAATCCTGAAACGCCTGGGGCATGCGATTGCTTTTCCTGCATCATCTTTGTGTACTGCCAGGCAGCAAAAAGCTTGTCTCTCGGCACTTTGCCTGTTGCCGGGTCACGCATCATTTGTTCCCATTGTTTGTACATTTCTTCCAGCATATACTGTTTGTCGTATTTGCCGCTGCCTTCATTTTCACCGGTCAGCATCATGCGTTTTTCATTTTCCTGATCCGCCTGTTCGTAACGCTGGTATAACACAACAGCGCCGCCCGTTATGGCAGCGAGCATTAGCAACGCAGCAACTGGTAGTAGTTTTCTCATGAGATGTAAATAAGCTTTCTAATATTTTTGAATCCTCAAAATATGCAAAAAAAATAAACTGCCCCATTAAGATTGATGGCCTAGGCCAGCCATGACTGGTTTCCTTTTTTGGTTGCCGTACCTCAACTGCAAGGGGCAAAAACACAATGATTTACCCGGCTTTCATAAGCATGGCATCTTCTGTTGCGTCGCACTCGTATGCTCTGGTTCTTTGGGCGGCACAACAGCCTCGCCGTTTGTTGTTTGCTGCTGCGAGGTGCTACAACTGCTGAAATGTGCGACGCAACCAAGGCTGCTGCCTGCAGCAAAGCCGGGAACATAAACACTTACCTGATTAGTGTTACCGTACCTTTCCCGGCATAGGGAAGACCGTTGTAGTCCACCGCTTTTATTATCCAAACAAAAGTGCCTGATGATTGCATGACCCCATTGATGCGGCCGTTCCAACCTTCGCCAATGGTTTTGGTAGAATAAACGAGTTGCCCCCAGCGATTGTATATATTAAAAGCTTCAATGTTTTTTATTCCTGCGATAACCGGCCTGAAAATGTCGTTGTGGCCATCGTTGTTCGGCGTGAATGCTGTTGGAACAAACACGGATGGCAAAGTCTTGTACACCTTAATATTGATGAATGCCGAATCGGTGCAACCGGCGCGGTCTGATACGAGCACTTTATACCGGTTGTTTACAGCTGGCTCATTAAACAGCGCCACCGGGTCGGGCGTGTTCACGGAAGACAGGCCATATGCCGGCGACCATTGATAAAATTCTCCGCCGCTTGCGTGCAACTGCAAGGGCTGGCTTATCACGATGCTGGTATCGTGCCCGGCAAACGCGGGTATTTCTGGCTGCACGGTTATCAGCACCGAGTCAACGCCGGGTTTGGGGCAGCCCTTTGTGTCGTAGGCAATAAGCGTGTAAATGGTGCTTGAGTGCGGAAGGGCCGTGGTGTGCAGGGCATGAAAATCTTTTATATCCGCCGGCGGATACCACGAGTAAGAACTTCCGTTGGTGACGCCGTTAAGGCTTGCCATGTTGCCAAAACAAATAGTGGAATCTGCTCCAGCGGCAGCCGTTGGATAGGGCACAGTTTTTACAGCAACCGCGTCTGTGGCGATACATTTCCCGATGCTGGCCTCTACACTGTAAATTGTATTGGTGCTTGTATATGCCCTGGGCTGCGCGCTGCCTGCATCATCAAGTTGTGCGGCGGGTGACCATTGATAATGGAGCCCGTCTGAGGCGAGGTGTAATTGTATGGCATCGCCGCTGCAAATAGTGGTGTCATTCATAGCGGTGAGTGTAACGTGATCTACCACGTGAACGGTGACAGAGTCGCGGTTTTTACAGCCATCAAAAGTCAGGTCAACATAATATGTCGTGGTTTGCTTTGGTGTTACAATTGGGTGTGATGAGCTGGCATCGGTAATGTCGGTCAGCGGTGTCCATTGGTAAATACCTGCACCGGTTGCATTGATGTGCAGGGTGTCGGGTCCGCAGATCAACGTATCCCTGAACGGAAGATTCACCGGCGGCTTATCAAAGATCTCAATGGTTTTCGTTACCGAATCCAGGCAACCTTTGTTGTCGGTGACATGCAGGCTTACTGTTTTTTGCCCCGCTGAAGCATAGTTATAATTCAGATTGGATGTGTTTGAGCCCGTGGTATTGGAAGCGTCGCCCGAGAGACTCCACTGCCATGAATTAACGGTACTGTAAACAGAAGAGGTTGCATCGGTGAACAGTGTTGGTTTGTTTAAACAGACACCATCGTAGGTGAAATCTGCTTTAAGGCCGGGGTACACTTTTATAACACTGTAGGCAGAGTCGGCGCATTTTGCATGCGGGTTTACATCGAGCCTTACTTTGAATACGCCGGTATCGGCGAACGTATAATTGACTGTCGGGCTGTCTGTAGTGAACACCTCAACGCCGGCATTGTTTGTTATGCTCCATTTATAGCTCTCGATAAGTGAGCTCACCGAAAGGTTTTCCATGTTCACTGTTTTTGAGTCGCCGCACAGCAGGTAAGACTGCTGCAACAGCGCCGAAACAAAGGAGCAGGCTGCAACCCTTACCTGGAGATCTTTTCTTTGTGTGGCAATAATTTTTCCATCCCGCTTTTCTTCGATGCAAACGGTTACCACATAAGTTCCCGGTGGCGGCGCTATGCCACTGATCAGTCCTGTTTTTTCATCGATATTTACTTTGTTGCCCAGGGGGCGGCCAGCACTAAAACCGTTGCCATAAGGAACAGAAGTATAGGGCGGAGCAGCAGGCGGTACCAGGTCGATACCAAAAAGGAAGTTGGAAGAGCTATAAGCATCGCAAAGCGAATAAGAAAGCTCGTCCCCATCTTTATCCTCAGCAGCAAAGCTGTAGCTGAAAGGATTATCGGCGCATATCATCACCAGGTCGTTTCCAATAAATTTTGCACTGTTGTTCTTTGGCCCGCTTGGCAACGTAAAAGTGCCGGGTATTTCGGCGGTGTAGGTAGCGCCCAGGTTCTCGTACCCCGAACTAAGGTTACTAATGCTATTCACCCTGAAAAAAACTTCAGACGTGAGTACATAACCGTTTGCAGATGCCGGCAAGGTAAGATCAAATATGTAGTACCCGATGCGGTGGCAAACTTCAGGTGGATTGGTAATACAGTTGTCTGTATCATTCAGCGTAATATTCTCAATGCTGCTCAATGGCACAAGCTTGTCTTCGATGCGCTGGTTGGTCTTTTTATCAAATACGGCTACATAGGTTGGGTTGTAAAACTCCCTGTATGTATGGCAAACCATATACATTTTTACCGTTACCGTATAAGTATACTGGTTGCCCGCTACCGATTTAAGCGTGTACGAGATTGTGCCACCGGTTATATGATCGGCTTTGCTGCTGAACGCGACTGCACAAAAAATAATATATAAAAAGAGAGTCTTTTTCACATTGCAGAATAATCGTTTACACTAAGTACAAAAACACGTGCATTTTGTTGGAAACATCACCTGTAAAATAAGAATTTGGCAGCATTTGCAACAGCATAATTCTAAAACAGGCAATAAACGCGGTGGAGATGCTTGCAGTTGAATATTTTTTTTGAACCGGGCACCGGTATTTCATTGCGGCTTCCGTTGCGTCGCACACTTCAACGTTCATCGCTTTATGCGGCGAAAATGCCAGCTCAAGAAAACATCACAGCTTGTTGAGCGCATGGTTACAGATCGCTGCAATCAATGAAACCTTATATTAGCTTTATGAAAGTACAGGGATTTTCAGCCCGGGCATATGCCATGCGGATTGCGGTTATTTTGAGCGTTGCAAACTTTTTTGGGTTTGTTCGGCCCGCTTCGGCACAGGCACCGGAAAAATTCCCTTTTCCAAAGCACACTACAAGGATTCTGTTCCTCGGGAACAGCATTACCTATGCCGGCACGTACATAACCGATATTGAAACCTATTTTATTGTTCATTTCCCCAAAGAGCGCCTGGAGTTTATAAATGAGGGGTTGCCCAGCGAAACAGTGTCCGGACTAAGTGAGCCTGGCCATGCCGACGGAAAATTCCCCCGCCCTGACCTGCACGAAAGACTTGAAAGAGTACTTGCGCTTACAAAGCCCGATGTGGTTTTTGCCTGCTACGGCATGAATGATGGCATATACCTGCCGTTTGATGAAAGCCGCTTTAAAGCTTACCGCGACGGAATATACTGGCTGCATCACGAACTTGAAAAAAGCAGTGCAAAGCAAATTGTATTGCTTACAGCTCCGGTACATGACGACGCAAACCTTGGAACAAAAGGCTATAACCTGGTGCTCGACGCCTATTCCCAATGGTTGCTTTCGCAAAGGGATTCCCTGCATTGGGAGGTTGCCGATATTCACTTTCCAATGACGAAGTATCTTGAAGAAAAAAGGGCGGCCGACCCTTCTTTTAAACTGGCCGAAGATGGCGTGCACCCGGGCGAGATGGGGCACTGGCTGATGGCGAAGGCGATTTTGTTGTATCTCGGCCAGCGTGTGGAAGATGCTGCAGATATAAAATCGGCGATAGCAGTAAATGCGCATGCCAGTGAAATATATGCCATCGTAACTGAAAGACAGCTATTGATGAAAGATGCATGGCTTAGCGCGGCAGGCCATACGCGGCCGGGCATGAACCTGGGAATGCCGTTATACGAAGCGCGCATAAAATATGATTCGCTTCAGCAACACATTCTTGCATTATTGAAATAATTGTCTTTTGTTTTGTTGCCAATTGATACGAAAGCACAAGTGTGCGACGCAACAGAAGACCGGATATGATCTGCTGTTTGGTCAATAGATATTTAAAGCTGTATTCGTGCATTTATCAGCCACATTGCTATGGCGTAATTATCTACTTTCTCAGGGTGCAGTTTTTTATTTGTTTTAGTACACAATACTTAATTTACAAACCGGATTTATGTAGCCAACAAACCTGTAAAGATGTTCAATAAAAAATGCCTGCCTGTAATTTTTGCATTCGCCTTTTCTCTGCCGCTCCTGTTGTTTGCACAATCACCAAAGATCATCAATGACATTCAGAAGAAGACGATCAGTTTTGGCAATAATAAGATCGCGATCATATTGGATTACGACCATAAGGCGAACCTCTCATCGATGCTGTTAAACGGGCAGCAAATAATCGAAGGCGCAGCCGGGGTATATTCAGCTATTCAAACGCAGGATGCCAGCTATTCAAGCCTGGCGCTTTTATCCCAACCCTTAGTCAAGGTTAGCAACAACGTAGTTGTCGTCTCTGCAATTAAGTATGGGGATAAGCTTTTTTCGGTAGAGGAGACATGGACTTTCGTCATTAATAAGGAGGATATAAAGCTTACAATTGACAGAACCACATCGAAAGGAATTATTGCGGAACAATCGGCTTTGCCGGTTTTTGTCTTTAATAATATAGACACATGGGAAGGTGCTTACCAGGACTACGGCGGACTTGCATGGTTTTACCTTTTTAATAAAAAACTGGATACCTATGGAGTGCACAGCAGTACTTCGCAGTTCTGGAACAGCAAGACGAATAATGGGTTAACCATATCTGTTGATGCAGCAGGCAAAAAGGTTGCCATGGATTACAGCCGCACTGCTGAAGATAAGCTGGCTTACCGCATAGCTGTCTCGCAAAATGAAATACTGCCCCGTTTTGATTCCGGTACGCAACGCAGGTTATTCCTCCGCGACAGAACAGATGTTTGGGCTCCTATGAAAATGAGCGTGGGCAGAACAAGTGAAACGATCACACTTTCCTATTTTGATTTTAAAGAAAAGTTCGGGCGTGGAAATTTAGTTGGCTTAAACGGCGACGAAGTGAATTCCGTACTAAACACGATCGCGCGGATTGGCGTGATTGATAAGCAGCATTTCGGTGGTAATAGCTGGCATACACCGTATGGCCCTATTTGCCTGCATGAACAATACATAGCGCAAATGGGGCTTGGCATTAATGACAGCAACTATTTAAAAGGCTATAAAGAGTGCCTGGATTTCTATCGCGACAACGCCGTAGCGCCCGATGGAAAAGTATGGCCGAGATGGGCATACAATAATGAAGATGCTATGCCTGGACAATTTACTGCCAAGGGTTTTTACGAAGCACAGTGGGGATACCTGATTGACGCAAACCCGGACTTTGTAAGCAATGTTGCTGACTTGTATGACCAGACCGGGGACATAAAGTGGGTTAAGCTGCAGCAACAGTCCTGTGAACGTGCGCTGGACTGGATCATTAAACGTGACAGCGATAACGATGGGCTGGTAGAAATGATGACCGATAACCATACGCAAAAAAGAGGCAGTGACTGGATCGATATCATCTGGGCTTCGTACGAAAATGCTTTTGTCAATGCCAAGCTTTATCATGCGTTAATACTGTGGGCAGATATAGAAAGGCAATTGGGGAATGCGGCAAAAGAAAAATATTACCTGCAGTTTGCAGAAAAGTTAAAAACGAGCTTCAACAAGTCAACCGCGGCAGGAGGATTTTGGGATGAGCAACATGGGTGTTATATACATTGGCGCGATAAAGATGGCTCGATACATGGAACCAACATGGTTACACCGGTAAATTTTATGGCTATCGCCTATGGCATTTGTGATGACCGCGACAGAACGAAAACCATTCTCGATGATATAGAAACGCAAATGCAGCAAGAACAACTTTTCTTTTGGCCGCTTTGCCTGTACAGTTATGCGCCGGGAGAGGGAAATGACTGGCAATTTCCTTTTCCAAACTATGAAAATGGCGATATTTTCTTATCGTGGGGGTCCATTGCTGTAAAGGCATATGCGTCTTATAACCCAGGTCTTGCTTTGAAATATGTAAAGAATGTATTGGCGCGTTATGCCAAAGACGGGCTGGCATTTCAACGGTATGGCCGCGATAAACAAGATGGCCTTGGCGATGATATCTTATCGGGAAATGCACTTTCCGTTGTTGGCTTATACCAATCGATTTACGGAATCAACCCATTATACAACCGCCTGTACCTTGAACCACATATAACCAAAGAACTGGTTGGCTCACAAGTAATCTATCGTTACAGGAATCAAAAACTGCTTATTGGCCTGGACCTGGATCATTATTCGGTAGCCAATGATAACTTTAAGATTATTGCCAAAAGCAGCTTTGGATTTTTCAGTGCTGGTCCGGGAGTATCTTATTTCAATGGGAATGATAAGACCGCGTCGATACAGCTAACAACCCGGAAAAAATGCAGCCTTGAAATCAAATCCTGCAACCCGCTGGAAGTGTCGTGGATGCAATCGTCTGATGAGGCAACAACTGCGAGCTTAAACTATCAAATCCATCATCTTAAACCCGGGTCTGAGTATTTCATAACAGTCAATGGCAACCTGTTAAAGAAATTAAAGGCGGGGGCTGAAGGATCAATTGTGTTTAGTTGTAATGCCGGCAAAGGGCCCAATAGAATCGTAGTTGCGGCTAACCTTCCATAATATGCGTTATTCGTTTTATTTTTAAAGCGGTCAGGTCTTAAAATGCCAACGTGTACATTCATTGCTTGTATTATCTTTAGCACGCACTTAATCCGAGATATCACTAAACAAATATTATGACAGCCCAAATGCTCAGGGAGATACCGTTGTTCGCAACCCTTAACCCGGAAGAACTGGAAGAGCTGTTGAAGCAGCTGGAAAAGGAAATTTTCCCGCCGCACACTGTTATCATGTGGATGGATGAACCGGGCGATAAATTATACCTCATTGAAGAAGGGGAAGTGCGCATCAGTTTTATTAATAAAGAAGGCAAGGAGATAACGCTGGGAATGCAGGGCGCCGGAACCTTTTTGGGGGAACTATCCCTGCTTGACGGGGGGCCTCACACAGCGACGGTACGCACTACGGCAACGTCAACAGTCTGGTCTGTTGGCCGCGCAACGTTTTACAGTTACCTGGACAAACACCCTAATTTTTCGCGGACCCTACTTGCGGTACTTGTTGACAGGCTGCGGAAGAATATCGTAAATATGCACCCGCACACAGCTGAACTTTATACACCACCATACCAGCCGGCCACGTTCCGGAAGTTTCTTGATAATTCTGCCAAATTTGTATCGAGCAGCCGGTTCCTGATATGGGCGGTCATATTTCTTTCGGGCTGGATCATTTTGCAAACATGGTATTATAAGTTTAATCATGGCGTTATTAGTTTTGCTGACGAACCACCCACCTTTTTCTTCCTGGGTTTTATACTTACCCTCAGCTCTTTTTTGTTTACCATATTGGTGCTTACCAGTCAGCGGGGGCTTGCCGAACAGGACAGGATCAGGGCGGAAATTGAGTACCAGGTGAACCTCAAGGCCCAATCGGAAATAATGCGTTTACAACTGAAAATGGATGAAGTGCTGAAAATGCTTGAAGAAAAAAAGCGTTCAGCGGCCGATTAGCCACCAATTAACCTGCTTTTTTCCCCGGAATGAAGCGATGGATGAGCGGGTGGGGCAACAGGCTTTCACCAACTCCCTACCAACCATCT
>DLKC01000063.1 GCA_002478885.1 Chitinophagaceae bacterium UBA7600 | reverse complement strand
CTCCATTCCTGCAGGATGAAACGGCCAAAAAATTACTGGCTGGTCATAAAATGCAAACTATTTTCCAGGACAAGGATGGAGTGTATTGGTTTGGTGCGGACGACACAAGTGTGATTACTTATAACGCCAAAAATAAAAACTGGAAAGTTTTTCAATATAAAGAAAAACATGATCCTGATTCACTGGGGGTTTATAGCATTCTCTCCCCTCTTTACCAGGACCATCAAGGGAAAATATGGTTTGGCGGACTATTCACTTTATGCAACTATGATCCTTTAACCCAAAAATTTAAAAGTTACCTGATTAACCCCGAAAAGCAAACGGTCTCCGCCAATAGTGTATTTTCTATTTTTGATCCGGGTGATGGCAGAACATGGTTTGCAAGTGTAGGTCTTTCTTATTACGATCCGAAGCAAGACAAGATAATCCAGGGGCAATTCAATCAGAACACAGCCTCAAAGATCTTATCAACAAGCAGGATCAGTTGTAGCTTAAATGCGGGTAATCAATGTATGTGGATTGGAACAATAGGTAACGGCTTGTTTTTTCTTGATTTTAAGACCGGGCAATGTGCCAGGATATCCACTAAAGATGGGCTTTGCAATGATGTTGTATATGGAATAATAAAAGACAAGCACGAAAACTTATGGCTCACCACAGGTAATGGTCTCGCAAAATATACAGCAGCAAAAAGCTTATTTGATGATAAAGAAAAAGGCATTTTCAGGACTTATTCTATAGTCGATGGGTTGCCAGTGAGAACTTGTTCTTCAACTCATCCCCTCTATTCGAAAGATGGTGTAATATATTTTGACATGGAGGGAGGCTTCAACGGGCTTGTACGTTTTAACCCGGATAGCTTAAAAGATAACTCCTTTATTCCTCCTGTTTTCATCACCGACTTCAGGCTTTTTAATAAGTCCGTGTTACCCGGGGACAGTAGCCGCATTCTTAACTCAACAATAGAATCAACAAAAGAAATTATCCTTAACTATAAACAAAATGTGATCTCTTTTACTTTTGCAGCACTCAGTTTTGTGCACCCGGAAAATAACAGGTATGCTTATAAACTGGATAACTTTGACAGAGACTGGATATATACCAACGCTTCAAAAAGGTCCGCTAATTATACTAACCTTGATCCTGGTGATTATACGTTTGAAGTAAAAGCAAGTAACAATGATGGAACCTGGAATGAAACACCAACTATACTGCATCTCGTTATTACCCCTCCTTTCTGGCAAACCTGGTGGTTCCGCATTGCAATGATTGCTACAATCGCAGTTGGAGTGTACTCGCTGTACCGTTTTCGTCTAAATCAATTGCTAAGGTTGCAATCCATTCGCAATAAAATTGCGCATGACCTGCACGATGATATTGGTTCTACGCTTAACAGCATTTCGGTTTTTAGCCAGGTAGCGCAGCAGGAACCCGAAAAACAAAAAGCGGCATTGGAAATAATCGGAGAAAGTTCCCGTAAAGTGATCGAAGCGATGAGTGATATCGTGTGGACAATTAATCCCGAACATGATTCTTTTGAAGAGATCATTTTACGCATGAGATCATTCTCGTATAACCTGTTTCGTGCAAAGAATATTGACCATGTATTCCGTGCTGATGAATCCTTAAATGATCTAAAGCTTTCCCTGGAAAACCGAAGAAATTTTTATCTTTTCTTTAAAGAGGCTATTAATAATTTAATAAAGCATTCAGCAGCATCGCGATCTGAAATACAGCTTTCCTATGAAGATCGCTTTATAGTTTTGATTATACGTGATAACGGTAAAGGTTTTGACACTTCACAGGAATATAATGGGAACGGAATTAGTAGTATGAGAAAACGGGCTGATGAGATGAAAGGGTTATTAAGTATTGAATCATCTTTAAACAGCGGCACAACAATACAATTAAAAATAAGGACATGAACATTCGTGTAGCAATATTTGAAGACAACCACAACCTGCGCGACGGGCTCTTCCAATTGATCAACGGAAGCTATGAATTTCAATGTGTGGGCGCTTATGCGAACTGTAATTCTCTTTTAAGAAATATTGAAGAATCAAAACCGCATGTAGTTTTAATGGATATCGAAATGCCAGGGATGAATGGAATTGAAGCAGTGAAACTCTTGAAAGAAAAACATCCGGATGTAAAAATTTTAATGGAAACTATTTTTGAGGACAATGAGAAAATTTTTCAATCTATCTGTAATGGCGCAGAAGGATATATTTTAAAAAATACTTCACCTGTGCAAATCCTATCGGCAATAAAAGAAATCTACGAAGGCGGTGCGCCTATGACACCCAGCATAGCAACCAAGGTTTTAAAAATGTTTAAGAACCAATCATCACACGATTCCAAAAACAGCTTCGATCTGACCGACCGTGAGAAAGAAATATTAAAATGTCTTGTTGAAGGAATGAGCTACAAATTAATCGCTGATCATTGCTACATCAGTCTTGACACAGTAAGTGGTCACATAAAAAACATTTACAAAAAGCTTCAAGTACATTCCAAATCAGAAGCAGTAGTGAAAGCTATTAAAGGAAGAATTGTATGACGTTTTAGTAAAAAAACTGAAATGCAATTTTTTAAATGATAGAAGCAGTTGTTTATTGTTTCAAAAGTTGCTGGTCATACGATTAACTATTCATTATGTTATCAGAAAAGCTGGCACAGATATTTACACAATTAAAATCTTCCTGCTTAATTTATTTGCAGACATTGAATTACTTAATATGTGTAAAAAAGTGAGACGATAAAATGTTTTTAAGTAATATTGAGCCTCGCCAAAAGATATCCCTTGTTAATTTTTTTATACTTCCGGCAAACGCACTGCTATTGAACTTCATTTCGTCTGCACACTTATACCTTAAAATTCCTTGTCCGCCAAAACTTATTTAGCCAATACCATTTGCTTTGTCGCAACCAGCTTTCCGTCAACCACGAGCGAATATTGATAGGCACCTGACGAAAGGGTGGAGGCATCTACCCTTAAGCTCCCCTTGCCACTCCCCGAAACAGTAACAGTTTTAAGTGTTTTGCCGGTTTTATCCGTAATAATAATTTGTGCACGCACAAAGTTTGGAGGAAGGGAGTAATTGATCATTGTTGTATGGGTGAAAGGATTGGGTATGTTTTGCAAGAGTACTGATGCATCACTTAATGTTGTTGAGTATGATTGTGATTGCGCTGAAACAGCTCCACTGCATGGGCTGCAACTTTCCTGCTTTTGCTGAATGGATAATACCTGGGTTTTTAAATCATTGAATTGTTTTTGAAGATCACTATTTTGCTTTTGCAGTGTATCAATCCTCGCATCTTTTGCATCGTTTATTTTGGAAAGCTCCTGTACAGCTTTTATTAAAGGCATAATAAACTGGCTATAAGCAACACTATAGTTATCTGTGGAGTTTTGCGGTGCATTTACGCCATCAAAACTATAACCTAAGTCTTTTGCCGCTTTTTCTACATCCTGTGCAATTAAACCTGTTTGTATTTTGGTAGTTGCTTTAGCGTAAGATTCGGCACTTTGCATTCTTTTTGCCCTGATACTATCGGGCATATTCTGCATAATATGTTCATCCAATTTTTTTGTATTGATGGTATAAGTCACGGGGTGTAGCTTGTTAATAAATTTTAAGCCGGGCACATCTTCTTTTACATTTTCTTTAAACCTGCCATCACTAAGGTTACTCCATGGGGCATAACCGCCTATAACCATGCCCGCCGTATTACTTCCGATAACTACTTTATTTGTTGCATTTACAATGGCATCAGCACCTATAGCGGTTGCATTTGATAAGTTCGCAGAACCTACATCGGCAAAATTACCCAAAGCAGTATTGTCGGTTCCTGTAGTATTTGTGTATAAGGCATTTCTTCCAACAGCAGTATTTTGATAGCCCTGCGTATTTTGATAGAGACTTTGATACCCTACAGCTACATTATTTATATTCAAAAAACCTGTAGCATTGTACAGGGCCAGGCCCCCAATAGCAACATTCAATATGCCTCCGCCTGCGGCACTATAGAGGGCACGATTGCCTATAGCTATATTATTGTCTCCGCTACTATTATTTGAATAAAGGGCATAAGCTCCAATACCGATATTATATTCAGCATTTGTATTCGAATAAAGAGCATTAGAACCTATCGCTACATTGTAGTTGCCTGTGGTATTTTTATAAAGAGACGAATATCCGTAGGAAGTGTTTTCAACACCCGTAGTATTCCGATAGTTTGCAAAGGCGCCGCCGGCTGTATTAAAATTTCCTTCTGTATTAGAATAAAGTGCATTACCGCCATTTGCCACATTATTACTGCCGGTGGTATTTGAATAAAGAGAGTAAGCACCCGTTGCAGAATTTAATGCGCCGCTGGTATTTACTGTAAGTGAATAGGCACCGGCAGCAGTATTATCACTTGCATTGTTGGCATTTAGGGAACCAATACCAATTGCAGTGTTTTCAGAACCAATAGTATTGGCAGCAAGCGACAGCGTGCCGGTAGCAGTATTACTGTTACCCGATGTGTTACTAAAAAGTGAATAATATCCGGCAGCAGTATTACTAACGCCGGACGCATTATTTTGTAGTGAAGCATATCCATTGGCTGTATTAAAATTTCCGGTAGTGCCGGAAATTAATGCCTGGTATCCAAAACTGGTGTTATAGGTACTGTTATTAATAAAACCTGCCCGTATATTATTTACCTTGAAAATTAAAGGTTGACCATCAGTAGTACCAATAAAATTTGTCGAAGGACTTGTGCCGGAATTACCTGTAAGTGACCAGCCAGACCCTGAGCCACTATTATCATTGCTCCATGTTAGAACACCTGCTCCATTTGTTTTCAATAATTGTCCATTGCTGCCGTCAGTTACAGGCAATGTATATGCACCTACTTTAAGTGTACCATTGAATACACTGTTGCCTGTATTCGCATTAACAGTAAAAACAGGAACGGCACTTCCATTTCGGAATTCATATTGTACACTTGTTGAGTTGAAAAATAAACCATAATTCGTATTGCCTGAATATTGAAACGCATATTTGTTGCCAGCGACACTATACCCGGACGTTCCGGCAAAACTGAGATTACCGGTTGCACTATCTATGTTTACATAATTGGCTGTGTTGCCGATCCGTGCGCCTCCTTTTACCTGTAAGGAAGCAGCCGGAGCAGTTGTATATATACCGGCTCTTCCTGTAGCAGGAAAAGTATTTTGGGCATTTGCACTGCCGGCAAGTAAGCAGAAAAAACAGGTAACAGGTATTGATAGAATGCGGATGCGGGCATTAGTTTTCATAAATTGCTTTTAAGCAATAAACTTACTGCCGGCCGCCCCGAAATAGAACTGGCAATGATTACTTGACAGATTTGAGTGGCAGTTTACAGAAATGAATGATTACCCTGCAGCAATAAAAACAATGAATAGAAAGTGCCTGGAGTAGTTGGGAATGCCAGTCATCGTTGGGTACGTAATATTTCCCGCAATGGCACAAATGGGGAGGTACGCCGGATAGCAGTTATTATAATTCAGCGACACGCTGAGACAGGAAAGTGCTCCATGTAACATCGGTGGTGTTACCCATGCAAGTTAAAGTGGCTGACTGGGCTGTGTCCTAAGGTGGGTTAAAGCAATTCACTTCCGACACAGGCGCATTTTCCACTGCGGGAACATTGGCCGGCACGATAACCTTGACAGCCCCGGCAAACTTATTAACAGCGGGTACCCGAACCGGTTGCGCCTGTTGTTGCGCTTCCTCCGTCGTCATTACCGGCGCTTCAGGCGCAGGCAACTCCTGCAGCAGGCCAACGACCTGCTCCGCGCTCTTTCCTGCTTTCAATAATTGCATCACCTTGCCGGTCAATACCTTGTACAATCCTTTCGCCTTTTGCTCAACCGGTAATACGCGGTATAAACCGGAAGCGATTTTTGCCGCCTCCGCCAGCAGGTTCGCATACCGCATCGTGCCGGCAAAAGCGGGGTCTCCCTTTACCCTTTTACCCGAAAGCGAGCTCTTTTTGCGTACATAAAAGATCCCGTCCATCTGGTAAAAACACAACTGGTCAATAGTGCCCGTGATTAATATTTGCCCGGCTTGCTTCGCCATATACCAAATTTAACAGCGATCCGGCTAAAAAACAATAGCAGCATTACTAAAAATCAGGGGTAACGTTACTAAAAATACAACGGTCCCGGGCTGTAAATGCCCTTCTCATCGGTTTCCGGTGCACTTAATGCTGGTTTTATCGGCCCCCCACCGCAACCAAAGCAATAGCTGACCAATACCGGAGCGGTACATAAGTAATACTAAAGGCGTAGTAAAAGCGCACATAAGGCGTTCCGGGCCCAGGATCGGGCGGGAGAAGAAAAGTGACATAGTGCAGCCCCTGCAGTATCCGTGCCACCCATCGGCAGCGAGGGAATTGATGCCGGTCCAATGAAAAACAGCAGGTAAAAATAGGGGAAATTGCACCCATTTACCACCAAAAATAGCCGGGCTACGCCCGCTTGCGATAGCTCAGCACCGCCCACCCATTCAGCACGGCGGCAAAACCCAGTACGGTAAATAACTGTGACTGTATATCGCGCAGGCTGCTGCCCTTTAATACCACCATGCGCATCACCTGTATAAAATAAGAGACAGGGTTAAATTTGGTGATCCATTGCGCCCACACGGGCATACTGTCTATCGGTGTGTACAAACCGCTCAGCAATATAAAGATCATCATCAGGAAAAAAGAGATAAGCATAGCCTGCTGCTGGGTAGCGCAGTAGGTCGATATCAGCAACCCAAGCCCGAGCACTGCCAGCAAATAGATCGCGGCAAAAATATAAATAGTCAATAAACTTCCCTCGGGAATAATGCCATATGCAACCCGGGCAATCGCAAGGCCTATGGTTAAAATGATCAGGCCTAGCACCCAGAATGGGATCAGTTTCCCCAGTATAAAATGGTATTTCCTGATCGGTGTTACATTGATCTGTTCAATGGTCCCGATCTCCTTTTCTTTCACAATATTCATCGCCGCCAGGAATGAGCCCACCATGGTTACAAGAACCACCAGTATACCCGGCACCATAAAGTCCTTATAATTCATCAGCGGGTTAAAGCGGTTGACCGAAGTAATGTCAATATTGGTTGCAGCGCTGGTCTGCACCGGCTGCAGCCACTTCAGTCTTATATCATGATTGAAATTGCCAACAATCGTTTGCAGGTAAGAAGAGCCCAGCCCTGCCTTTGTGCCATTGATCGCGTTCACCGCCATAAAAAGCGCGGACGACTGTTCTTTCACCAGGTCCTTTTCAAACGAGGCGGGTATCTGCAGGATAATGTCTGCTTCATCATTTTCAATTTCATGCAACGCGTCTTTATAGGAAGCCGTATAAATGTCCAGTTGAAAATACCCCGAAGAAGTGATCTTCGAAATAAGCTGCTGCGCATACGTGCCATGGTCATTGTCAACAACGGCAAGATGTATGTTCTTCACTTCATAATCCGCTGCCCACGGCAATAAAAGCAGTTGCACCGTCGGCATCATAAAGATCACCCTGATGATACCCGGGTCACGGAAGATCTGCCGGAACTCTTTTTGCAGTAAAAATCGTAATGTGCGCATTTGATAATGTTTAACACAAAAACTTTATGCCAACCGTATTTTAAATTTCCTGATCGCAAGGGTCAGCAGGAACACGGTCATACCCGTTAAGATCAGCGTCTCTTTCCACACACCTGTTATATCAAGCCCTTTGATCATAACCGATTTAACGATCTGGTAAAACCACCTCGCCGGAACTGCATTCGACAGTACCCGTAGTGGCAACGGCATATTCTCTATCGGGAACATAAACCCGCTCAACATCACTGTTGGCAAAAACATACCCGTAAGCGATATAAACATGGCCATTTGCTGCGATGCGGTTACCGCCGAGATCAGCAGCCCGAACGACAAACAGGTGATCGTAAACAATATGCCTTCGCTCACCAGCAATACCAGGCTTCCCTTAATGGGCACATCAAGCACAAAAACACTGAGCAATAAAATGCTGGCAATATTGATCAGGCTCAACAAGAGATAAGGCACGGCTTTGGCAATCACGATCTTTAATGGCCGAACCGGCGAAACAAGCATCACCTCCATCGTGCCCATCTCCTTCTCCCGCACTATCGTAATGGCTGTCATCATCGTGCACACAAGCATCAGCACCATGGCCATTACACCCGGCACAAAACTGTAAGCGCCCTTTAATTGCGGGTTATACAACATGCGCACCTGCGTGTTAATGTTATAGGGGACCTTGTTGTCTAGCGCCAGCTGCTGCTGGTAATCTTTGATGATCACCGATGCATAATTAATCAGGGTGCTGGCATTATTCGGGTCCGACGCGTCGGCGATCAGTTGCACCTGCGCATTGTTTACATGTTTAAGGTCATTGGCAAATGAAGCGGGAATAACCAGCACCATCTTCACTTCATTGCGTTTAAAAACATCGTCGATCTCTTGCTGGGTATGTATAATGGCGGCAATATCAAAATACGCGCTGGAACTTATCTTGGCAACCAGCTGTTTCGACGATGCATCCTGCGCCTGGTCAAATACCGCGATCTTCGAATTCTTCACTTCGTTCGTAAGGGCAAAACCAAAAATAATGATCTGCACAATGGGCATACCCAGCAGGATGAACATAGTTCGCCTGTCGCGCCAGATGTGGTAGAACTCTTTCGTTACGAAGGAGAAAAATTGTTTCATAAGAATGTATGTATAAAAACACTTTTGTTTACCGGCTCCTGCTTTTCATGGCATCGCCTCTTGCGTCGCACACTTGTACGATCGCTCCATTGCTGAGCAAAGCGAAGTGCCGCCTGTGCGGCATTGCTTGCCCCGGGAGGAACGATTCGGGATCACGCACTTGTGCAGTTAATCAGGAAGTCAGCAAAGACAGAAAGTAATTTCCATCACAATAACTTTCTTCGCTGCTTGTGTTTTACCGTACAAGTGTCCCGCCGGTTGCGGGAAGTAAAGCCACATCCCTGTTCCACAGCCGGGCCAGTATTTGCTGTTTTACTCCCCCCGGCTCGCCTTTCTTGCCAGCTGTAAGAACACTTCGTCCATCGACTTTGCATTGAACTGTTGCTTCAGGTTAAAGGGCGAGTCGAGTGCATCAATGCGCCCGTCAACCATAATAGAAACCCGGTTGCAATACTCGGCTTCGTCCATATAATGCGTGGTCACAAATATCGTGATGCCCGTTGCCGCCGCTTCGTAAATAAGGTTCCAGAACTCGCGCCTGGTAACAGGATCAACGCCACCCGTTGGCTCATCGAGAAAAACGATCTGTGGCTCATGAAAGATGGCAACAGAAAAAGCGAGCTTCTGCTTCCAACCAAGCGGCAAGCCTTTTACCAGTTTGTCCGCCTCCGCCTCAAGATGCAATTGCTTTACAAGCAAAGCGGTCTTTTCTTTAATGAATGAATTGCTCTTGCCATAAATGCCCGCATAAAACCGGATATTTTCCTTTACGGTCAGGTCTTCATACAAAGAAAATTTCTGGCTCATATAACCGATGCTCCGCTTGATCTTTTCCGTGCTCTTATACACATCAAAACCGGCGATGGTTGCTTCACCCGATGTGGGCATGCTCAGGCCGCAAAGCATACGCATGGCGGTGGTTTTACCTGCCCCGTTTGCACCAAGAAAACCAAATATTTCTCCCTTGTCTACCTCGAAAGAAATATGGTCAACCGCCGTAAAGTCGCCAAAGCGCTTGGTGAGGTTCCTGGTTGTGATAATTTTTTCGCTGGCCATATTTAATTCTTCATCAGTTGCATAAAACAATCTTCAATGCCGGGTTCCGTGGTCTTTATTTCAACAGCAACATTTCCTTTTTCCTGTAAATATTTTTCAAGTTCGGATTTATCAAAGCCTTCCCTCATCACTGCGTGGTGATACTCGCCAAAAGAATAAGCATCTTTTATTGCCGGTAAATCATGCAGGCTTTTTAACAGCTGGTACATATCGCCTGCCTTAACAGCGAGAATGGTTTCTTTGAACGAACCCGTTATTTCCTTCGGCGTGCCGATCGACAGCAATCTGCCATCCTGCATCAACCCAATCCGGTCGCAGAGATTGGCTTCATCCATATAAGGCGTGGAAACGAGTATGGTAATGCCCTGTTCTTTTAAACGCTTCAGCATTTCCCAGAACTCCTTTCTCGATACTGCATCAACGCCGGTGGTTGGTTCATCAAGGAACAAAACCACGGGGCGGTGGATTAATGCACAGCTTAATGCCAGCTTCTGTTTCATGCCGCCGGAAAGCTTACCTGCCTTCCTTGTTTTAAAGGGCTCTATCTGGCTGTAAATATCTTTTACGAGGTCATAATTCTTTTCGATGGAAGTGTTGAAAATGGTAGCGAAAAAGCGCATGTTCTCTTCTACCGACAAATCCTGGTATAGAGAAAACCTGCCGGGCATATAACCCACCTTATTGCGTATGGCCTTGAAATCTTTAACAATGTCAGAACCATCAACCGTTGCAGAGCCGCCATCAGGCAATAACAACGTGGTAAGCATGCGGAATAAAGAAGTCTTACCCGCTCCGTCCGGGCCAATAATGCCAAACAACTCGCCCTTCGCCACATCGAACGAAACAGCCTTCACTGCATTTATTACAGCTTTCTTTGTTCCATAATGTTTACTAAGACTATTTACAACAACTGCAGGCATCGCACTAGTTTTTCGCCGGGACTGTTTCATTTAATTGCAATTCACCATACATGCCTATCTTAAGATAGCCATCATTCTTTACCCGCACTTTGATCGCATATACAAGATTGGCACGTTCATCTTTTGTCTGTATGGTCTTAGGGGTAAATTCAGCTTTGTCTGATACCCACGTAATGGTTCCGCTGTAATGGCGATAACTGTTCTCGCCGCTGTCGACCAGCACTGTTACAGGTTGGTTTAATTGTATACCCGGCAACTGCGAGCCAGTGATATAAGCACGCAGGTTCAAATAACTAAGGTCAGCGATCTTATAAAGGGCTTTTCCCGCTGCAGTCATTTCGCCCTGCTCAGCATATTTTGCAAGCACCGTCCCGTTGAGCGGATTCACAACGCTGGCCTTTGAAAGCTGTTCCTGTATCTGTGCCACTTGCTTTTGCAATGGATCGGCTTCACTCAGGATGCTCCTGTTTTGAGTGCCAGTAGTATTCAGGGTAACATTGATCTGCTGCTCCGTAACCCTTATCTGTTTTTGCGCCTGGTCAACCTGCGCGTTCATGTCATCCAGTTGTTTTTGCGTGGCAGCATCGGCATTCACCAGTCTTTTCATCCGGTCTCTTTCATAAACAAGATGATCGAGCTGCGTATGCTGCACCGCAAGCTGGTCTTTCAGCAACTGTACCTGAGGACCAACATCGGTGGTCTTTTCTGCAAGCGATTGAATGGTGGCCTGCACCTGGCTTTTTTGTAACACAAGATTGCTGGAATCGATATAGCCGACAACAGCTCCCTTTGCAAGGCTATCGCCTTCCTGCACGTTAAACACGAGTAACTGCCCGTTTTGTTCAGCGGATACAATCACCTCATCAGATTCAAAAGTGCCCGAAGCATCATATTTGCTATTACCGTTGCTGCACGATGCAAGCACTGCGATACCGGCTACAAGAAAGAAATTTTTCATACAACTGTTTTCTTGGTTCAATTATTTTTTAAAGACGCGATGATCATTTCAGGCACGAGCTTTTTCCGCTCTTCAATAAAGGCATCAAATTGCTTTTTGTTTATACCCGCAACATGCTCCAGCATGGGCCTTGCCATAAATGGAAACACGCACATCGAAAGGATATCGATAAGCAGTTGCAACGGGTGAACGGGCTTGATATTGCCACTCTTTATTTCCTGTTGCACCTGTGCAACAAAAAGATGAACAGGCGGTTTCCTGTTTCCAAAAACCTTCTTCACAAATGTTTCCGGGCGGCGGGTCGCTTCACCGAGGATAAACAAAGGCAGGTAGGGTGTTTCTTTCATTTGTTGTATATACGTTTCACAGAAGAGTTCAATCTTGTCGAACAGCGGTTTACCCGATTCAAAGATCTCTGAAACCCTTGGCAAGAAGTGCTTCGCTACCTCCATAAAAATTGTTTCGAATAGTTTGTCTTTGCTCCTGAAATAATAATGCAGTAATGCCTTGTTAATGCCGGCCTCATCCGCAATGTCCTGCATGCGTGCACCATCAAGCCCTTTTGAAAGGAATATTTTTTTTGCCGCGGCAAGAATCCTTTGCTCGGCACGTTCGTCTATCTTCACTTTAACCATAAAATTTAACCAAATGGTTAACAAAGGTAATCCGGCATTGGATACCCGCCTTTAAAATTTTTTCAGCCCTTTTTCCATGCTGTTTTAGCTGCCGGCTTATCAGGCATCACGCACTTTTAATGATAGCCGGGATGTGGGAAAGTAAGACCGGGAATGTGCTGCTGCACAAGGGTGCGACGCAAGGAATGCTGAACAGTGGTTTGCTGCCGGGGCCACCCAAACAAAAACCAACCCTGAAAACACTGTTAACAATGCTGAGCGGTTATGCGGCGGAACACTGTATTTTTATCTTCACAAAAAACAACGCTGTATGCGGAAACACTTTAACCAACTGATGATTATTTCCCTGCTCGCATTTAATTCACTGCAATGTCAAAGCCAGTCCAATAAGAAAATGGATTTTGAAACCTATGACCCCGTTTCAACGCTTGTCGTTCCAAAACACATCGTAACAAAAGCAAAATATCCTTTCATCGATGTACACAACCACCAGTGGGAAGGGCCCGGCCAGGACATAAAAAAACTGGTTACGGAAATGGATTCGCTTAACCTGCAGGTAATGGTGAACCTGAGTGGAAGAGGTTACCGGAATTCATCAGGCCGCAATGGCGATTTCGATTTGCAGGATCAGGATTATATGACACGCTACATGGCCAGTGTTGCAAAGGTGGATGCGAGGCGTGTGCTCTTCTTCACCAATATTTCCTTCGTAGGCTTTGGTGAAGCGGGCTGGGCCGGGAAGACCGTGAAGGGGCTCGAATCTGACGTGAAGGCCGGCGCACGTGGTTTAAAAATATACAAAGACCTTGGTATGGAGTTCAAAGACGAGAAAGGAAAGATTATTGCTGTGGACGATCCCCGCCTCGACCCGGTATGGGATAAATGCGGCGAGCTAAAAATACCGGTGCTTATACATTCTGCGGATCCAAAAGCCTTTTGGTTCCCCGAAGATGAACACAACGAACGCTGGCTTGAAATCGCCACGCATCCCGATCGCCAGCGAAGCAATACCAACCCCGCCCCTTGGGACTCTATCATTGAACAGCAGCACCGCATGTTTAAGAAACATCCAAACACAACCTTCATCGCCGCACACTTTGGCTGGTTGGGCGGCGATCTCGCAACGCTCGGTAAACTGCTCGATGAAATGCCCAATGTGAATGTGGAGTTTGGCGCCATCATCTCCGATCTTGGCCGCCAGCCAAGGGCTGCTGCTGCTTTTTTCGATAAATACCAGGACCGTATTTTGTTCGGCAAAGACTCATGGGTGCCATCTGAATATCAAACATACTTCCGGGTACTGGAAACCGAAGATGAATATTTTCCTTACCACAAAAAATATCATGCATTCTGGCCAATGTATGGCATGGGGCTGCCGGATAACATTCTCAAGAAGATCTATTATAAAAATGCACTGCGTATTATCCCCGGCATAGATAAAACAATGTTCCCTGATTGATTCTTTTATAGGCCTGGCCAGGGTGCAAACATTAAACCTTCGTTGCGCCCTTGTCCGGGGAAAGCGCGAATCGGGATCGCACGCTTCTGCGTTCAGCAATTTATTCAGCAAACTGTCACAGCAATCCATCGGATGAATTTTGCAGAAAACATAACAACGTTTCTTTTCACTCTTCACCTGCCTTTCGATCTGCCAAAGGATGTGGAAGTATTGGATGTGCACCGTTCTGCCGAAGTACAAAATGCCTGCGCAAGTTTCTATCAGAAATTTTACAGCGATAGCAATCACAGGCATTTACTCATGGGCATTAACCCGGGCCGCTTTGGGGGCGGCATTACCGGCATCCCGTTCACCGATCCCATTCGCTTGGAAAAGGACTGCGGCATAACAAACGGGTTTCAAAAGAAGCAGGAGCTTTCGTCTGTGTTTATGTATGAAATGATCAATGCTTATGGTGGCGCTGAACTATTTTATAAACGATTCTATATTACTGCCGTTAGCCCGCTTGGCTTTGTTAAGAACGGCAGGAACCTGAATTATTACGACGACAAAATCCTGGCAAAAAAGATAGCGCCTTTTGTTGTTAGCTGTATGGAGCAACAACTGCGCTTTGGCATAAGCAGCGATTGCTGTTTTTGTATCGGTGAAGGAGAGAACCTGAAATTCCTCACCGCACTCAATAAAAAACATCAATGGTTTGACAAAATAGTTCCCCTGCCTCATCCACGGTTTGTGATGCAATACAGGTTGAGACATAAGCACGACTATATAAACCAGTATACGAAGGCGCTCACCAGCCTGCAATAATAAACTCCAGCCATCTTACAAAAGAATGCTTACGCTGCCTGCCTCGGCCGATTTCATCAACAGTAATCTTCACAATTCATTTGAAACAAGCAATCGTCAAAGTGGTTATTTTGTAGCATGATTGCTTTAAGAAAACTGACTTGCTGCTTATTATTTTCCGGTATGTTATGCGCTGCCGCAAAAGCACAATCCATACAAAGTGAAATGACAAGGGCGCGTCCATCCTGCAACGATGTATTTGCAAATGCGATGGAAGTGCTGCCACGGCTGTATCGCGAAAAGTCTTTTGATTCCATGTACCTCGCAATCGGGATATGGAAAGACGCTTGCCCGGCAGCTGCTGAAATCCAGGTGTGTTATATGCTGCTTGCGATGGAACAAGGCACATTTACACTAGCACAACTCGATAGCAGTAGTTTCGATAATTTAAGATGGTATAGCACAGACTTTGAATTTAACCAGCGTTACCCCACCGCCTATTTACAAAAACAAAAAGCGGGTTTTTACCACTTCTGCAGCACCTGGGCAAAATTGCTTTTAGAAGATAAGAAGCTTGACACTAATGAACAGCTTATCTGCAAAGTATTGACCGGGGAAATAAAGAATCCCGAAGGCGAAATAAAAAAGAACAGTTCGCAATATCCGGAACTCATGGCCTTATTAAAAAAACAGGAAGATATCCGCCAGAAAGAAGTGAGGGGTACCTATGGCCTGATGACCGGCGCCTGGATACCGACAGGCAACCTTGCATTATTGGGTGTTCACCCGTCTGTCGGCGGGCAGTTTGGTATTAGAAATCAGCATCATGAATTCGACCTCACGCTGCAATTTCGATTTGCAAAAAGTAAGGATACCTATACAGTGAAACGCAATGGCTCCTATTACGACCGCGATGCCTATTTTGGAGGCTATATTGGGCTTGACTATTCGTATTACTTTTTTAGTAAAGCAAAGTTTGAAGCAGGCTTCGCAGGCGGTTTGGCCTATGATGGTTTTGACATTTCGGGTTCGCAAAACGATTACGAATACCTTAAACCATTATCGATTGGTTCATTCAATGCCAACGGCGGACTAAGGATGAATGTGTATGTAAACCGTGACTTATATATTGGCCTCCAGGGTAAATATCATTGGATCAACTACGCAAACCCCGGTGGAACAAACCTCAACGGTGATGCCATTACCATTGACCTTATATTTGGCTTTAACGTCTACCACCCGGCGGGCCATTACTGACCAATCCGAAAAGAATACCAATAAAAAATCCCGGCACTTTACGAACCAGGATTTATATAGTGTTCAGAACAAATTATCCTTTTAATTCCATCATATATTTGGCGTCTGCTTCCGCACTAAGTAAAGGGGTGCTGTTTTCCCACAGTTCCTGTTCTACAATAAAATATTCCATTCCGGCTTTCTTTGCAAGCGGTACAATGGTTTTGTAGTCGATGGAACCGGTCCCTAAAATGCAGGAGGCATCTGAAACACTTGCTGCCACATCTTTTTTCCTGTCTTTTACATGACCAAGACGGAAGCGGTTCTTGTATTTTCCAAGCCACTCTTTAATATCGGCGCCACCGCTTATTACCCAGTACATATCCATTTCAAAATCCACCGTATCAGGGTTGGTATTGTCCATCATAACAGCCTGTGGCATTTGCCCATCAATTGCCTGGAAAGAATAACCGTGATTGTGGTACGCAAAACGAATCCCGTTCCTCCTGCAGATCTCCCCTTTCTCATTGAATTCGTCGGCAAACTTTTTAAAGTTATCGATCGACTTTTGCGGGCCTTTAAAAGGACAGATCAAATACTTCATCCCGATCGATGCTGCATCAGCGGCCTTCTTTTCAAAGTCTTTGCCGATATTACAATGGCTCGAAATAATCTTCATGCCAAGATCATCCATCAACGCTTTGAATTCCATCGCTGACATTCCCCAGAACATGCCTTTGGCACCTTCAAAACTTTCGATCTGTGTGTAGCCGTATGAAGATACCTGCTTTAAAACCTCTTTCGGGTCTTTGGCGAGATCATCACGAACACTCCACAACTGCAACCCAAAGTTTTTCATTTTGCTGCCGGCAAAAAGCCCATTGGAAGCGAGCATTGCACCAGTAGCCAACAGTCCGGTATTCTTTATAAAACTTCTTCTTGAATAACTCATACCCGGTTTGATTTATGTTTGGCAAGTAACAATATATACATCAACATTGTGTGCCAACGCATTTTTACAAGGCCACATAGTTGATGCATAACCGCACTTCGCCAGCTCAGTAAAGTGTGATGGCACAAGTGTGCGACGCAAGGAACGATGCCATACGCACAACTGCCGGAAACATAATAATTACTAGGTAGCCCAGGCTTTATCGCCTTTCTTGTATGGTATACAACCTTCGTACCTGCCGGGAACAGCCACATAACGCAATGCTTTCGTAGCACCGGGTTCAGACGTGAAGTAACCCCACAGTGTTAATTGTTTGATGAGTGAGAAGTAATGATTGGGATCTTCCGGCTTCTTGGTTTTACCATAGTCCTTTGCTTCTTTGTCAAGATCAACCAACAGGTCGTGGCGCTGCTGCGGCGTGCTTTCCATGAATGATTTACCATTCTTTTTGGTGCTCGCTTCGTCAAGCTTTTTCATGCCCTCAAGAAAGGTCTTCTGATCTTTTTCTTCGTAGCAATCTTTCACGATCACTGTCATGAATTCGCCCACTTTGGCTTCTTTCGCGCCAGGCGTGTCGGTGGCAGGCAGAATGGTTTCAGCCACTTCGTTAAGATAGGCAATGTCCTCGGGCGTAAAATTCAGGCTCTCTCCATACTTAGTGGCAGTTTTACAACCACTGAGAAAAGCTTCGGCGCCGATTACAGAACCACCAACTAAAAGTGCCACACGTGATAAGGCATCTCTTCTGTTCATAATATACGATGGTTTAAAATTTAAAAATAGTTACTGTTTTTGTTTTATCGTTGGTTAAGATTTTCTTTTTTTAGCCGGCTGTGATCTGCTATTCAGCATCGTTGTGTCACTCGCTTGTGCGTTCCGTCCAGTGCTGGTCTCTGACAATACCTGGCATCGCAAATCAGCAGTCTAAATATTGCCTTTTTTCAGTTCGTTCACTGCAAAATCGCAAGCCCTTGCCGTTAATGCCATGTAAGTAACGGAAGGGTTCTGGCAGGCGCTCGAAGCCATGCATGAACCATCGGTGATAAATACATTCGCCACTTCATGCATTTGGTTATTGCCATTAAGCACCGATGTTTTAGGATCGCGGCCCATCCTGGCTGTGCCCATTTCATGAATACAGAAGCCCGGCGCCGGGTTGCTGTCGTAAGTGCTTATATTCTTAAGCCCTGCTTTCTCCAGCATTTCGGCTGCACTGTTCATCATATCTTTTCGCATGGCTTTTTCATTCTCTTTAAACTCGCAATCAATATCGAGTGTTGGCAGGCCATACTTATCTTTCTTGTCTTTGTTCAACGTTGCCTTGTTTTCAAAATAAGGCAGGTGCTCGCCCCAGCTTCCGATGCCAAATCCCCATTTGCCCGGTTCGGTGAGATCGTCTTTGTACTGGCCACCAATGCCCTCTTCAATGCTTATTCTTCCACGACTGCCGCCACCCTGGTAGCCAAACCCGCGTACATAATCTTTTTGTTTTGTGGCTTCGTTTATGTTGCGGAAACGGGGAATATAAACGCCGTTGGCTCTTCTGCCAAAAATATACTGGTCGGCAAAATCATCCGATTCGCCTGTTGCGCCAACGCCATAATGGTGATCCATTAGATTGTGGCCAACCTGGCCGCTGCTATTGCCAAGCCCGTTAGGGAACGCATCAGAAATGGAGTTCAGCAATATATGCGTTGTGCCAAGTGTTGACGCATTAATGAACACAATTTTTGCATAGTATTCTTCTGTCTTCATTGTTTCCGAGTCAAGAATACGAACACCTTTTGCTTTTTTTGTATCCTTGTCGTAGATCACTTCCTGCACAATAGAAAAAGGCCTGAGCGTCATATTGCCGGTTTTCATCGCGGCTGGCAGCGTAGCAGAATTACTGCTGAAATAACCGGCAAACGGGCAACCTTCATGGCATTTATTCCTGAACTGGCAAGGGCCGCGGTCGCCAACCTTCACTGTGTGATTGGCTGTTCGGCCAATGATCATAGTGCGGCCGTCTGCAAAGCCTTTTTTTATTCTTTCTGCCACCTGCTTTTCAATACAATTCATTTCCATCGGCGGCATAAAATGTCCATCCGGTAACTGAGGCAAATTCTCAATGGAACCGCTGATGCCAACAAAAGGCTCTACATAACTGTACCATGGCGCAATGTCTTTATAGCGTATGGGCCAGTCAACACCATGGCCATCTTTCATGTTGGCTTCAAAATCGAGATCGCTCCAACGGTAACATTGCCTGCCCCACATAATACTTCTTCCGCCTACGTGATAACCGCGAATCCAGTCAAAAGGCTTCACCTGGTTGTATGGATTTTCTTTATCGTTTACAAAGAAATGCCCCGACACTTCATTGTAAGCATAGCACTTACTTTGAATAGGGCTATTGCTTTTATCCGCAAGTGTTTTACCACCGTGATGTGTTAACTCCCACGGGTCTTTTGATGTGTTGCTGTAGTCTTTTACATGCTCAACCATCCTGCCCCTTTCGAGCACCAGCGTTTTTAAACCTTTCTCACACAATTCTTTTGCAGCCCAACCTCCGCTAATACCTGAACCCACCACAATGGCATCGTATGTATTGTTTGCTGCTGCCTTGTTGTTAATGTTTAAAGTATCTCCTGCCATAAATGAAAATTTCTTATTGCTTATTTTTATTGGTTTTTTACCAGCTTTTTTTTGGTTACCTGCTCATCTTAGTTGTGTCACTCACTTGTACTTCCTGTTCAATATGCAACAGAACGTTGAAGAGTGCGACGCAACAAAAGCTACATACTTATTCATAAACCCGGGCCAAAAAGTACTTACTCATTTTTACACTATATGTTTCCTTTTTTCAACTCATTCACCGCAAAATCCGCTGCCCTTGCCGTAAGCGCCATATAAGTCAGCGAAGGGTTCTGGCATGCACTGCTCGTCATACAAGCACCATCTGTTATAAATACATTCTGCGCATCCCAGACCTGGTTATTACCGTTGAGCACAGATGTCTTCGGATCGCGGCCCATGCGCGCCGTTCCCATTTCGTGGATTCCCTGGCCTACTGCGTACACTTTGCTGTCCCATGTAGTAACGTTTTTTATCCCTGCAACATCGAACATAGCCACCAGTTCTTTAACAATATCTTTCCGCATCTTCAATTCATTTTCCTTTAGTTCGGCGTCCATTGTAAGCACCGGTAAGCCCCATTTGTCTTTTACATCTTTGTTCAGTGAAATCTTGTTCTCATGATAGGGCAATATCTCGCCAAAACCTGTTGCTCCAATATGCCATGCGCCAGGCTCTGTCAATGCCTCTTTGAAAGCTCCGCCGATATTGAGTTCTGCAATATCGCGGCTCCAGCCTTCCCGGCTTGCACTGCCCTGGTATCCGTAACCGCGCAGGAAATCTCTTTTATCACCGTTCATGTTTACAAAACGCGGAATATAAAAACCATTGGCCCTGCGCCCATAATAAAACTTGTCTTCAAACCCTTCGATCGTGCCGCTTGCCCCAAGCATATAATGATGATCCATTACATTGTTCCCAAGCTCTCCACTACTACTGCCTAAACCTTCGGGCCAAATATCGGTGGCAGTGTTCATTAATATCCATGTGCTGTTAAGAGCAGATGCGTTTACAAAAACGATCTTTGAATAAAACTCGTAGGTCTTGTTGGTTTCCGCATCTAATACTTCTACCCCTTTTGCCTTTTTCGAATCTTTATCGTAGATCAGTTTTGTAACAATACTCCATGGCCGCACAGTTAGATTGCCCGTAGCAATTGCAGCAGGCAGTGTTGATGACTGCGTGCTAAAATATCCGCCAAAGGGGCAACCTTCCCAGCAGCGGTTCCTGAACTGGCATTTTGTTCTGCCCGGAATTTCTTTTGTCAGGTTGGCAACACGGCCAACAAACATATGGCGCTGACCTTTGTAAAAAGTTTTAATCCTGTCTGCAACATCTTTCTCTGCACAGTTCAAATCCATTGGCGGAAGAAACTGCCCGTCGGGCAAATGCGCAAGCCCTTCTTTACTGCCGCTGATGCCCGCAAAAGTTTCTACATGATTGTACCATTTTTCTAAATCTTTATAACGGATCGGCCAGTCAACAGCAACATTGTCTTTCAGGTTTGCTTCAAAATCAAGATCGCTCCACCGATAACTTTGCCTGCCCCATAGTATTGAACGCCCACCCATCATATAAGCACGCCACCATGCAAATGGTTTTGCTTCCACATAGGGCGATTCTTTTTCGTTCACCCAATATTTCATCGTGCCTTCCTGCGCCGCAGTGCCATACATTGCCCAATCTCTTGAAATAACCGGGTTATCTTTTTTATACTGCAACGGCGCACGCCCATGGTGTGGAAAGTCCCACGGGCTGTATGTTGCCGTTGTGTAATCTTTTATGTGATCGAGCGGACGGCCACGTTCGAGTAACAAAACCTTCAATCCCTTTTCCGTAAGCTCTTTTGCAGCCCATCCGCCACTTATGCCGGAACCAATCACAATCGCATCATACGTATTTTGAATGGCTGCTTTATTATTAATATTGAGTGAATCGCCCGGCATAAATTTTATCTCTGATTTCTGATTTGTTGATCTATAATTTTTATTACAAGCTCCCTGTCTTTGATCATCTCCTGTTGCGGCAGTGCCAGCTTATCCGGCATCACTCACTTGCGCATTCTGCCCGATACGCAACCAAAAATATAAGCGAGCGATTCCGAATTATTTTCACTGGGACAAGGAACGCAAAGAAAGCTTAATGCTTATTCAAAAACCTCGCTCACAAATGCTCCCTTATAAATAGCCACCGGGTATTTCATGAATTTAAATGTTTCCTTTTTTCAACTCATCCACCGCATGGTTCGCCGCTCTTGCCGTAAATGCCATGTAAGTCAACGAAGGGTTTTGGCAAGCTGAGGATACCATGAATGCACCATCGGTTACAAAAACATTCTGTGCATCCCAAACCTGGTTCCATTTGTTTAATACGGAAGTTTTGGGATCGTTGCCCATGCGTGCCGTGCCCATTTCATGAATACCATCGCCGATCTCGTGGCCGCCATCATGTGTAACCACATTCTTTATACCCGCAGCTTCGAACATGGCTTTACCTTCTTCGAGGATGTCTTTACGCATTTTCTTTTCGTTATCTTTCAACTCCGCATCCATCGCAAGAATCGGCAAACCCCATTTATCTTTCCTGTCTTTGTCTAATGTTATTTTGTTTTCGTGGTAAGGCAGCAGTTCTCCAAAACCTCCCATGCCAATTTTCCATGGACCGGGCTCTGTCAGCGCATCTTTAAATTTATCACCAATGCTGAGTTCAGCAATATCCCTGCTCCAACTGCCGCGGCTGGCGCTACCCTGGTAACCAAAGCCGCGCAGGTAATCGCGTTTATCGCCGTATAAGTTGGCAAACCTTGTAAGATAGAAACCGTTTGCACGGCGACCATAATAGTATTTATCGTCGTAGCCATCCACATCGCCGCTAATGCCAAGGTTATAATGATGGTCCATGATATTATGCCCGAGTTCGCCACTGCTGCTGCCCAAACCATCAGGCCATATGTCGGTGGCTGAGTTCATCAACACCCACGCACTGTTTAATGCCGAGGCATTCAGAAAAACAATCTTGGAATAGAACTCATAGGTCTTGTTTGTTTCGGCGTCAACAATCTCAACACCGGTAGCTTTCTTCGTGTCTTTATCGTACAACACTTTTGAGACAAGGCTCCATGGTCTTACGGTAAGGTTGCCGGTTTTCATTGCGGCAGGCAACGTGGATGACTGCGTACTGAAATAGCCACCAAACATGCAACCTTCCCAACAGCGGTTGCGGAACTGGCATTGCTCCCTGTCGGGATGCGGCGCCGTTATATGGGCAGCACGCCCAATGATCAAATGGCGCTGACCTTTATAAAAATCTTTTATTCTTGCTGAAACATCTTTCTCTACACAATTCAATTCCATCGGTGGCAGAAATTGTCCATCGGGCAAATGTTGCAGGCCTTCCATAGAACCACTGATGCCTGCAAACTTCTCTACATGATCGTACCACGGCTGAATATCTTTATAGCGAACCGGCCAGTCGATAGCCCATCCGTCTTTTGCGTTCGCTTCAAAATCAAAATCGCTCCAGCGGTAACTCTGCCTTCCCCACAAAATTGAGCGGCCACCCACCTGGTAAGCGCGCCACCATTTAAAAGGCTTTATTTCAGTATAAGGCGCTTCTGAATCTTTGGCCCAATAATCCATTATGCCTTCGGATTTGCCCCAGGTGCGTGCAATGACAGGCCTTGGTTTTAATTGCTCCTGCGTAGGCCTTCCACGATGGGGGAATTCCCATGGATTATAGCCTGCTGTTTTATAATCTTTAATATGCACGAATTCTCTGCCGCGCTCAAGCATCAACACCTTCAAGCCTCTTTGGGCTAATTCCTTAGCGGCCCAGCCACCACTGATACCTGAACCTACCACAATGGCATCGTAAGTATTTTGAGCTACCGCTTTATTGTTGATGTTGAGTGAATCGCCCGGCATAAAATATTATTTCTGATTTTATAAATTGTCTGATGTCTGATTCATTTTTCCAGCTTCCCGTTCTTCGATCATCACCCGCTGCGATAGTGCCGGCCTATCGACTATCTGGCATCACATTCTTCGGCTTCTGCCCAATGCTGAACAGGAAGTACAAGCGTGCGACGCAAGTAAAGCCCAATGATTATTCCACTGCCGGGCCCAAAATATCCGACCTATTACAAATTGCCCTTCTTCAATTCTTCCACCGCATGATTGGCGGCACGCGCCGTTAATGTCATGTACAAAATGCTCGGACTTTGATTTCCGGTACTCGTCATGCATGCGCCGTCTGTTACAAACACATTCTTACAATGATGCAATGCATTCCACTTGTCGAGCATTGATGTTTTTGGATCGTTACCCATTCTGCAGCCGCCCATTTCATGTATATCGAGCCCCGGAGGCCATTTGCTGTCGTTATGCTGTATATCGGTTACGCCGGCTTTTGTAAGCATCTCTTCTGTTTGCACAAAAAAGTCTTTGAGTAGCCTTTCGTCGTTATCGTCATACTCAACGGAGGTAATCAACAACGGAATACCCCATTGATCTTTTTCATCTTTGCTCAACCTTACATGGTTGGTTTCCCGCGGGATCGTTTCACCCTGCAGGTAGGCGTAAACATGCCATTGGCCTGGTTCGGTCATTGCTTCTTTAAATGTTGAGCCGATCTGTTCAGGGCAACGGTCGCCGTCGCCTCTTTCGCGATAAGCGCCCATATATGTTGTGTATCCTCCTGCAAAATCTGTATCGATCTTATGCAGGTTGCGGTAGTTAGCAATAATCGCGTCTGTAGGGTTGCGGCCATACACGTACTTGTCTTCGAAGCCTTCGATCTTCCCACTCATCCAGCCGCGGTAGTTGTGGTGACAAATATATTTGCCAAGTATGCCGCTATCATTTCCCAAACCATTGGGAAAACGGTTTGACGTGGAGTTCAATAGGATCAGATTGCTGTTCAACGAAGAGCCATTGACAAAAACTATCCTGGCAAAGAATTCTGTTGCTTCTTTTGTTTCCGCATCAATAACACGAACGCCGGCAGCCCGGTGCTTTTGCTCATCATAAATAATGGAATGCACGACTGAGAAAGGTCTTACGGTTAAATTGCCCGTTTTTGCAGCCCATGGTAATGTGGATGAGTTAGAACTAAAATAACCACCAAACGGACAACCGCGCATGCATAAATTTCTTGCCTGGCATTGGCCCCGGCCCTGGTCGATATGCACCTGTTCGGGTTTTGTGAGATGCGCCCAACGGGCATGCACAAGATGGCGGTCGCCATAATTTTTCAGGAAGCTTTCTTTCAAATGCTGCTCTACACAATTCAATTCAAACGGTGGAAGAAATTCGCCATCGGGCATTGATTCCAGGCCGTCTTTATTACCGCAGACGCCAATAAATTTTTCCACGTGTGAATACCAGGGTGCAACATCTGCGTAACGTATAGGCCAATCCCATCCATAGTTAAACCGCTGAGGGCCGGTAAACTCAAAATCGCTCCATCGTTGTGTGCAACGGCCCCATGTCAACGACTTGCCGCCAACCTGGTAACCACGTATCCATTCGAAGGGTTTTTCCTGGATGTAAGGATGATCTTTATCTTTTATAAAAAAATGTTCCGTGTCTTCGCCATAGCCGGCAGCCCTTGAAATAAATGGGTTGTCTTTTACCGTCTGCGCGGTGCTTTGTCCACGATGGGTAAACTCCCACGGCGCTCTAGTGGCGGTGGGGTAATCTTTAATATGCTCAACCGGGCGGCCACGCTCAAGCACGAGTGTTTTTAACCCGAGCTCACACAATTCTTTAGCAGCCCAGCCACCGCTGATGCCGCTGCCGATAACAATCGCATCGTAGGTGTTTTTGGCAGCGCCGCCTGAATTGATATGTAATGAATCTCCCGGCATTTATTTTATTTATAATTTCTGATATTAGGATAGGTTATTTTGTTTCCAGCATTTTGTTCATCACTCGTCTTCGTTGTGTCACTCACTTGTGCCCCATAACCTGGTGCGGCTGCTGAGGCAACGATCTATAGTACAAGATGCGACGCAACAACAGCTCAATGTTTGTGCTAAAGCCTGTTTCAAAAATCTCTGGTCGCTAATTTTACTGCAGGCTCTGTATTCAGAATAAATCATACACCCGACATTTTAAATCAGCCTTCTAAATATTTCCTTTCTTCAATTCTTCCACCGCATGATTGGCTGCACGTGCTGTTATGGCCATGAAGGTAAGCGAAGGGTTTTGCGTACTTGTCGAAGTCATGCATGCGCCATCTGTTACAAATACATTGTTACAATTGTGAAAGGCATTCCATTTATTCAGCATCGACGTTTTGGGATCGCTACCCATGCGCACACCACCCATTTCGTGTATGTCGAGACCAGGCGCCTGTTTGCTGTCGTTCCGGGAAATATTTTTGCAGCCGGCTTTCGTAAGCATCTCTTCGCCCTGTTCAAGAAAATCTTTTAGCACTTTTTCGTCATTATCATCATAACCAACAGACGTGATCAATTGAGGAATACCCCATGCATCTTTCTGATCTGGGCTTAACCTTACATGGTTTGTTTCCTTTGGAATGGTTTCGCCCTGCATCATCATGAATACGCCCCAACCGCCTGCTTCTGTCATTGAATCTTTATAGCTGCCGCCCACTTCTGGTTCGTTACCCGTTGGATACGACTGACCGCGGCCGGCGCTGAAATGCACCATGTAGCCACGCATAAAATCCATATCGTGTTTATATACGTTTCTAAAGTTGGGGAGCATGGCACCTGTTGGTTTGCGGCCATAATAATATTTGTCAAGATATCCATCCATACTTGCGTTCAACGTACCGCGGTAATTGTGAAAACAAATATATTTTCCGAGCAATCCATTGTCGTTGCCAAACCCATTCGGGAAGCGGGACGAAGTTGAATTCAACAGTATAAGATTCGAATTCAAGCAGGCCGCATTTACAAAAATGATCTTTGCAAAATATTCTGTTGCTTCTTTTGTATGCGCATCAATAACACGCACACCGATAGCCTTTCCTTTTTTATCGTCGTAAATGATAGAATGAACAACCGAGTCGGGGCGAAGTGTAAGATTACCCGTTTTTGCCGCCCAAGGCAACGTAGATGCATTTGAGCTGAAATAACCGCCGAACGGGCACCCTCTTTCGCACAGTGTTCTTGCCTGGCATTGATTGCGCCCCTGGTCAATATGTATCTGATTGGGTTTGGTTAAGTGTGCACAACGGCCAATGATGGCAGTGCGGTCTTTATAAAGCGAATTGATCTTTTGCACCATATCGCTTTCCACACAATTCAATTCCCATGGAGGAAGAAACTCACCATCGGGCAGCGTATCGAGGCCATCTTTATGTCCGCTTATGCCTGCAAACAATTCTACATGTGAATACCATGGTGCAAGTTCATCATAGCTTATGGGCCATGGAACTGCGTAGCCATCTCTTGCGGGCCCTTCAAAATCGTATTTGCTCCAGCGCTGTGTGGCCCGCGCCCACAATAATGATTTGCCGCCAACCTGGTAGCCACGGATCCAGTCAAACGGCTTCTCCTGTATGTATGGATGCTGGTGGTCTTTTACAAAAAAGTGTGTTGTGGTTTCATTGTAGGCATAACACCTGGCAACAACGGGATCATCTGTTAAGTTCTTTACAGGCAGGTTTCCGCGATGCTCAAAATCCCATGGATTTTTTGTGGCGGTAGGGTAGTCTTTTAAGTGCACCACATCTTTACCCCTTTCAAGCACCAGGGTTTTCAAACCTTTTTCGCAAAGCTCTTTCGCTGCCCAGCCACCGCTGATGCCGCTACCGATAACGATGGCATCGAAGCTGTTTTTAGCAACGCCGCCTGAATTAATATTCACACTGGAAGAATCGCCCGGCATACTATGTTATTTATGATGTACGATTTTTGGATGCGCATTTTGTTCACCTGCTTTTGCATTTCCACGGCATCATAGGTTGTGTCACTCACTTATGCTTTTTGATTTTTGATAGCTGATATAAAATCACAAAATCAGCCATGCTTAAATCACCGATCTAAATATTTCCTTTCTTCAATTCACTTACTGCGTAGTCTGCAGCACGTGCTGTGAAAGCCATATAAGTGAGCGATGGATTTTGACAGGCAGCCGATGTCATGAACGAGCCGTCTGTTACAAAAACATTCATGGCATCCCAAACCTGGTTCCATTTATTAAGCACGGATGTTTTGGGATCTTTACCCATACGTGCCGTACCCATTTCATGAATACCGCGGCCGAGATAGGGTTCTGCATCGCCACCCTGCACATTCTTAACACCACAGGCTTCAAGCATTTCTTTACCATCTTCCAGCATGTCCTTACGCATCTTGAGTTCGTTTTCTTTTAACTCAGCGTCGATGGCAAGAATATTCAGGCCCCATTTATCTTTTCTTGTTTTGTCGAGTGTTACCTTATTCTCGTGGTAAGGCAGTGTTTCACCAAAACCACCCATACCAAATGTCCATACGCCAGGCTCGGTCAATGCTTGCTTATATTCTGCGCCGATGCTGTATTCAGCCACATCATGATCCCAGCCCTGGCGGCTTGCCCCGCCCTGGTATCCAAAGCCACGCAGGTAATCGCGTTTGTCGCCAAAGAAATTGCGGTAGCGTGGTATGTAGATGCCATTTGCACGGCGGCCATAGTAATATTTGTCATCGTAACCTTCCACATAGCCGCCAACACCAACACCGAGGTGATGATCCATTACGTTGTGACCAAGCTCGCCACTGCTGCTGCCGAGCCCATCGGGCCAAATATCTGTTGCTGAATTCATCAGCACCCAGGCACTGTTAAGGGCAGACGCATTCAGGAATATGATTTTTGCTTTGTATTCATATGTTTTCATGGTTTCGCCGTCGAGTATTTCAACGCCGGTTGCTTTCTTAGTGTCTTTATCGTAAAGGATTTTTGTAACGATACTCCATGGCCTTACCGTAAGGTTTCCGGTTTTCATTGCGGCCGGCAATGTGGCGGATTGCGTGCTGAAATAGCCACCGAAGGGGCAGCCATACCAGCACTTATCGCGGAACTGGCAATTATTTCTTCCCAAAGCTTTCTGGTGTTCCTGCAGATCAGTTATGTGTGCAGTGCGCCCCATAATGTAATGGCGCTGTTCGGCATATTTTGCTTTAAAGCGATCGGCGATATCTTTCTCCACGCAGTTCATTTGCATGGGTGGTAAAAATTTACCATGCGGCAACTGGGGCAGGTCTTCGGGACCTCCGCTTACGCCGGCAAATGTTTCCACGTAATCGTACCATGGCGCAATATCTTTATACCGTACAGGCCAATCGACAGCAATACCCTGTTTGGCATTCTCTTCAAAATAAAGATCGCTCCAGCGATAGCTCTGACGTCCCCACATCAGGGAGCGCCCACCTACGTGATAACCACGAAACCAATCGAAGCGTTTGACTTCTGTATAAGGAGATTCCTGGTCGTTGGCCCACCAATCGAGGTTTCTTTCATTAAGCGGGTAATCGCGCTTTAATGCCGGATAGTTTTTGATCATTTCCTGCGTGCGCTCGCCGCGATGCGGGTGGTCCCATGCTTCTTTGGAAGCCTCGGGATAATCGACCACATGTTTAATATCTTTACCACGCTCAAGCATGATTGTCTTGAGACCCTTTTCACAAAGCTCTTTTGCTGCCCAGCCACCACTGATACCTGAGCCGATCACGATTGCGTCATAAACATTATCTGCCATAACTATAAGTGTTTTTCCCTGCCGCGCGGAATAAAAAACATCTACGTGCGATTAAGGGGTCTTTGAAATAATCTGGTTTAATTTTTAATACTGGTTTTAAAAAACTGAAGCTGTATTTGCACAGCTATTAAAACTACAGCTTCCTTTTCTTTATTGTATTAAAAGTTGAAGAATGGACCTGCGGCACAAGTGTGCGACGCAACAAAAGCTGAATAACGCTGCACAGCAGGGCTCCAGACTTTCATGTTTAAAGGTTGCCTTTCTTTAACTCGCTTACGGCATGGTCGGCAGCGCGTGCAGTGAACGCCATATAACCCAATGATGGGTTATGGCAGGCTGCACTTGTCATGAATGAGCCATCGGTAACGAACACATTTGGCGCATCCCAAACCTGGTTCCATTTATTGAGCACAGATGTTTTTGGATCTTTGCCCATGCGTGCTGTGCCCATTTCGTGAATGCCACGGCCAAGGGTGCCATCGCCATCGCGGCCTTTTACATTTTTAACGCCGCAGGCCTCCAGCATTTCTACCGCATCATCCATCATGTCTTTACGCATTTTCTTTTCGTTGTCTTTGTATTCAACATCGAAGGCGAGTACGTTTAGGCCCCACTTATCTTTTTTCGTTTTATCGAGTGTTATTTTGTTTTCGTGGTACGGCAATGTTTCGCCGAAACCGCCGATGTTCATCATCCACGAACCTGGCTCGGTTAGCGCTTGTTTAAGATCGGCACCGATCAATGATTCTTCAGACGAGCGGTTATAACCCTGTCGGCTCGCCCCACCCTGGTAACCAAACCCGCGGAGGTAATCTCTTTTATCGCCATTGAGGTTTCTGTAACGCGGAATGTAAACACCGTTGGCACGGCGGCCATAATAGTATTTGTCTTCATACCCGTCAACCATACCGGAAGCGCCAACACCAAGATGGTGATCCATCACATTATGCCCCAGTTCGCCACTACTGCTGCCCAAACCATCGGGCCATATATCGGTCGCAGAGTTCATTAATATCCATGCACTGTTTAATGCAGAAGCGTTGAGGAAAATGATCTTTGCCTTGTACTCGTAGGTTTTCATCGTTTCCCCATCGAGCACTTCAACACCGGTGGCTTTTTTGCTGTCTTTATCGTAGATGATTTTCGTAACAATACTCCACGGCCTCAATGTTAGATTACCCGTTTGTTGCGCGGCCGGCAGCGTGGCAGACTGCGTGCTGAAGTAACCGCCAAACGGGCACCCAAGCCAACACTTGTTCCTGAACTGGCAATTGTTTCTTCCAAGATCGGCCTGGTGTTTTTGCACGTCAGTGATGTGCGCCGTGCGTCCGATGATCATATTGCGAACGCCCTTGTAATGCTCTTTTAAACGGGCTGACACATCTTTTTCTACGCAGTTCATTTGCATGGGCGGTAGAAATTGTCCGTCGGGCAAGTTAGGAATGCCGTCCCTGTTACCGCTTATGCCTGCAAATTTCTCCACGTAATCGTACCAAGGAGCAATTTCGTTGTAGCGTAAGGGCCAGTCAATGGCAATACCATCTTTTGCATTGGCCTCAAAATCGAAATCACTTAACCGATAGCTTTGCCTTCCCCACAATAAAGAACGGCCACCAACATGGTAGCCACGAAACCAATCGAAGCGCTTTATTTCTGTGTACGGAGAATCTTTGTCGCTTGCCCACCAGCTTGTATTGATCTCATTCAAAGGATAGTCCCTTGTCAGTACCGGGTAATCTTTGATCATTGCCTGGGTTTTACGGCCGCGGTGCGGGTAGTCCCATGCTTCTTTTGTTGCTTCTGTGTAGTCTGTTATGTGCTTAATATCCTGGCCTCTTTCGAGCATGAGTGTTTTTAAACCCTTTTCACAAAGCTCTTTCGCTGCCCAGCCTCCGCTGATGCCTGAGCCGATCACGATTGCATCATAAACATTATCTGCCATAGCTTAATTTTTTTCCGTTTACCGGATGTGTGTTGAGTATTTAGTTTTTGGTGTTTTTGATGGCCGGCCTTTTGTAGCTGCCCTCAACTTTTGTTGTGTCACTCACTTCAACGCCTTGTTCAATACTGAACAGAAAGTACAAGAGTGCGACGCAAGTAAAGCCGGGTTAATTGGTGCAGCCGGAACAATAAATATTAAATATCGCAGATCTGGATCGCTTTTTTTAATGATGCGATCTTGTCTGTTGCAGCGGGAATAAATTCCTGGGCTACATAACCTTTGTAGCCTGTTTCAACAATGGCTTTCATAATGGCGGGATAAAACAACTCCTGCGATTCATCGATCTCGTGCCTTCCCGGAACGCCGCCGGTATGGTAATGTCCGATGTATTGATTGTAATCCCTTATGGTGCGGATCACATCACCTTCATCGATCTGCATGTGATAGATGTCGTACAATAGTTTAAAATTGTTTGAACCAAGCCGTTTGCACAACTCCACGCCCCAGGCCGTTTTGTCGCACATATAATCTTTGTGGTCGATCTTACTATTGAGCAATTCCATATGAACTGTGAGCCCGTTCTTTTCTGCTTCAGGCAAAATTTGTTGTAAGCCTGTTACACAGTTATCGAGGCCGACATAGTCGCTCATTCCATTGCGGTTGCCGCTAAAACAAATTACGTCTTTATAACCGGCCTGCACCATCAGCGGGAACGTTTCAAGATAATCTTTAATAAGCTTGGGATGGTTGGCTTTATCGTTCCATCCGCTGGTCAGACTTGAGCCCGCAGCTACATAACACATGGAACTGTAAAGACCGTATTTCTGTAAGGTTGGCCAGTCTTTGGGCCCCATTAGATCAATGGCCGGAATGCCAATATCTTTTGCCACTTTGCACAACTCTTCTACGGAGAGAAAACCGTATGTCCACTGGCACACGGAGTGATTGATGTTACCTTTCAATTTTATTTCTTTTTTATTTTCAGGACTGTAAGATGTAAGTAACGGAGCCGCTGCAATAGCAGCGGATCCTGCCACAATATTTTTGATGGCGTCTCTTCTTTTGATAGATGACATGAAGCTTTTTTGTTGGTTAATATAAATACTGCAGCAGGGCGGTAATGCTATGCGTGTTGAACACTTTGTTTCTTATACTCATTCCTGCGCGCCACGTAAATAATAATGAAAACAACCACGAGAATTGCAGGCATTATGGCAACTTTTACAAAAGTATTTGATCCTGCATCGGCATCGGGTGTTGCCGAACCGGCAGTTACTGCAGCGGCCTTAAAATCATCGTACCATTTACCCATCATTGGAATAATGAGTGAGGTAGAAAACATACCCGCTCCGCCCATTAATGACAGCCCTAATGCGCCGGTGTTAGGCAGATATTCAGATACAAAACCAAGCATGGTAGGCCAGAAAAAACAGATACCGGCAGCGAACACAAAGGCTGCACCGAAAGCAGCATAACCCGTTGCCCTGCTCAATAAAAACAGGCCAATGCATGCAAGCAACGCTGAAAGAATAAGCATGCCGTTAGGATTAAGCCTGTGCACAACCGGGCCGGCAAAAGACCTTCCGAGAGCCATTAATCCGTTGATGAAAACAAGAATGAGTATACCGGAAACACCAGCGCCCTGCAATAGTCCAACGATCCATGTATTGGTTCCCAGCTCAGTCGCAGCAGTCATAAACATACAGGCGATCATGATGATAAATAAGGGACTCAAACAGGACGAAAACATTTTCCCTGTACTTACACCCTTTGTTACTCTTTCTGTTTGTGGGAACTGCAACTTGAAAAACATAAAGCCATAAATAGCAATAGGTATAAATAACGTGGCGATAAGTATATGCCAGTCTAAATGCAATTGTTCAAGGAACAGGTAAGATATTAACCCACCAATTGTGATACCGCCTGGAAACCACACGTGAAACCTGTTTAGCATGGTGGTTTTGTTGTCTGGGAACAATGTTACCGTAAGCGGGTTACAGGCTGCTTCCACCATACCGTTACCTATGCCGATACAAAGTGTACCAACAAATAACATGGTTGCATCTTTTGCTGTAAGGTAAACGATAACCCCTGCAACATGGCCGATAAAAGCAAGAATGAGTAATCTCTTCATTCCAATAACATCACACAGTGGCCCGCCGAAGATCATGGCAAGCGTAAATCCATAAAAGGCGGGGGCAAAGATCCATCCTATCTGTTCTTTTGAAAGGCTGAAGGCGTCGCCCCATATTCCTTCCAAAGATGCACGAAAGGCAAAGGTCATTGCAGTAGCAATAAGGGCAATACGGCTCGCTAAAAAAAGCTGCTTACTGTGGATAGCTGACATACTCGTTAGATTGTTGTTTGAGGTTTATGTGAATATTTGTAAAAAATACACTTATTAAATAAACGTGCGCTAAAAATACTGACTATGCGTCAAAAAAACGCAATGGAAAAAATTAATTTTTACAACCTTCGAAAGCTAATAACCGTTATTAGAGTCAGGCAAATTAATCATTGGCAAATCCGCGTTGGTAAATGTAATTTTTTTTACTTTTAAAGCCTCTTTCTCAAAAAATTAATTTTTCACCATGAACAGAAAATTACGAATGGGAATGGTAGGTGGCGGCAAAGATGCCTTCATCGGAGCCATTCACCGCCTTGCTGCCAATATGGATGGCCTTATTGAATTATGCTGCGGTGCATTAAGTATTAATCCCGAAATAGCAAAGGACTCGGGCAAAATGTTATTTCTTCCCGAAGACAGAACCTATCTCACATTTGACGAGATGATCACAAAAGAAAGTCAGCTGCCGGAAGATAAACGTATGGACTTTGTTACCATCGTTACGCCAAACTTTGCACACTTTGCACCCGCAATGATGGCTATGGACCACGGCTTTCACGTGGTAATTGAAAAACCAATCGCCTTTACCCTCGATGAAGCAAAGCAACTGAAACAAAAACAGGCAGAAACAGGCCGCATCCTGTGCCTTACACATACGTACAGTGGCTACCCTATGGTAAAACAGGCGAAGGCGATGGTGCGCGAAGGTGCCTTTGGAAAAATAAGAAAAGTGTGGGTAGAATATCCGCAAGGTTGGCTAAGCAAACTCAGCGAACGCGAAGGCAACGCACAGGCCGCATGGCGCACCGATCCTAAGAGAAGTGGTAAAAGCGGTTGCATGGGCGACATAGGAACACACGCCGCTCATCTTGCAGAATACGTTACCGGTTTAAAGATCACGCATATGTGCGCCGACCTTAATGCAATGGTGGAAGGGCGGTTGCTCGACGACGATGGCAACGTATTACTGAAACTGGAAAATGGCGCAACAGGCGTGTTAATGGCAAGCCAGGTTGCCGCAGGCGAAGAAAATGGCATACGCATTCGTGTATATGGCGAAAAAGGCGGCTGCGAATGGTACCAGCACGAACCCAATACCTTATTGGTAAAATGGCTCGACGCTCCTGCCCAAATACTTAGAGCAGGCGCAAATTATCCAGGCCGGTTATCAAGTTTTGCCACGCACAACTGCCGCACTCCGGGTGGCCATCCCGAAGGTTATCTCGAGGCATTTGCAAACATATACCGCAACTTCGCACTAACGCTTTCTGCTCAGATCGACGGCACTTCAACAACACCCGAAATGCTCGATTTCCCTGGCGTTGAAGATGGCATTCGAGGCATGGCATTCATCGACAACGTAGTTGCTTCCGCGCAATCAACAGAAAAATGGACAGCACATATTGTGGAGTAATATAAGCCGCCAATCAATGATTTTTTGGAGCCCGGCTTATGGCCATCTATTCAGCTTTGCTTGCGTCGCACACTTGTGCTGCAGAACATCATTGAAAAGGCAAAAAGGCAGAAAGCCGTTTAACGCTTAAGCATTTTTTCCTTTGATCAGCAATGAACCGGCCGATGAACGTAATGCGACGCAACAGGCGATGCCCACAGCACAAAAGTTTGTAACAAAAAATAAAAGATTCTTGTCATGACTACTGTAAAAGGACCTGGAATTTTTCTTGCCCAGTTCATGGGCGATCAGCCACCGTTCAACGACCTTAAATCAATTTGCCTCTGGGCAAAAAGTATTGGCTTTAAAGGTGTGCAAATACCAACATGGGATGCACGCTGCATCGATCTGCAAAAAGCCGCGGAAAGCAAAACCTACGCCGATGAATTAAAAGGCCTGGTAAACGAATGCGGCCTTGAAATAACAGAGCTCTCTACACACCTGCAAGGCCAGTTGGTTGCAGTGCATCCTGCATACGATGCCCAGTTCGATGGCTTCGCTCCGGCGGCTGTTCATGGTAACAGCAAGGCCAGACAGGAGTGGGCAGTGCAACAATTGAAATATGCCGCCAAAGCATCGCAGAACCTCGGATTAAATGCACATGCTACATTTAGCGGCGCATTGCTCTGGCACACCATGTACCCCTGGCCGCAACGACCCGCAGGCCTTGTTGAAACAGGATTTACAGAATTGGCCAACCGCTGGCTGCCGATATTGAATGCATTCGACGAAAGCGGGGTTGACCTTTGCTACGAAATACACCCCGGCGAAGATTTGCACGATGGCGTTTCTTATGAAATGTTCCTGGAAAAAGTAAACAACCATGCGCGTGCATGTTTATTGTTCGACCCCTCGCATTTTGTTTTGCAATGCTTAAATTATCTTGAATACATCGACAATTACCATGAACGTATAAGAATGTTTCATGTAAAAGATGCTGAGTTTAACCCAACCGGGAAACAGGGCGTATACGGTGGCTATCAAAACTGGATCGACAGGGCCGGGCGCTTCCGTTCGCTGGGAGATGGGCAGGTAGATTTTAAATCCATCTTCAGCAAACTGGCTGCATATGATTATAAAGGCTGGGCTGTAATGGAATGGGAATGCTGTTTAAAACACCCGGAAGATGGAGCAAAAGAAGGTGCGGTGTTTATCGCCAACAACATTATCCGCGTAACAGAAAAAGCGTTTGACGATTTCGCGAACACAGGCAGTGACGAAAATTTTAATCGCAGTATTTTGGGCATTCAGCAATAAATTTGCACCTCATTATATCACCTACAAAATCGAAACAAATTGAAAAAGTATTTTATCAGCGTTGCCCTTGTGGCATTCATGGCCGCATGTGGCGGAAGTGATTCAACGGAAAAAAAGGACGAAGCAGCAGCTGCCCCTGCAAAAGTTGACGTAACACAAACTCCGGAATACAAAGCAGGCCTTGCACTAATCGCAAAAAACGATTGCCTTACCTGCCATAAAACTGCGGAAAAACTAGTGGGCCCCGCATACCTCGATGTATCGAACAAATACGCAGGTGTTGACACAGCCGTAGCGTACCTCTCCCATAAAGTTATTGCCGGTGGCTCGGGCGTATGGGGTTCCCTTGCTATGACCCCACATGCAGCTGTATCACAAGCCGATGCTGAAGCAATGGTTAAATACATCCTCTTACTTAAAGATGCTCAATAGAATAAAATGAATAAAACGATTGTATTTGCTTTTACTGCTGCCATTTTTAGTTCCTGTGGCTCAGGCACCGGAGAAGAAACAAAAACGGATACCACGGTTGCTGCAGCTCCGGCTGCAACTGATACTTCAGCAGCATGGACACCACTCTTCGACGGTACAACTCTGGCCGGCTGGCATAGCTACGGTCAAACGGCTCCCGGCGCTGCATGGAATGTTGACAGTGCTGCCATCCACCTCGACGTATCGGCCAATAAAGGATATCAAACAAAGGGCGGCGGCGATCTTGTAAGTAACGATGAATTTGAAAATTTCGACCTGAAGCTTGAATGGAAGATTGCTAAAAACGGCAACAGCGGAATTATCTTCTACATCAACGAAGACACTGTTAAGTACAAAGAAAGCTGGAACACAGGTCTTGAAATGCAAGTGCTCGATAACGACGGGCACAGCGATGGAAAAATTCCAAAGCATCGTGCAGGCAACCTTTACGATCTTATTGCCGCAAGCCCCGAAACCGTAAAGGGACCGGGCGAATGGAACCAGGTGGAGATCGTTTCCAACAAAGGCCAGCTCGATTTTTATCTCAACGGAACCAAGGTTGTTTCAACAACACTGTGGGATGACAACTGGAAAAAACTTATCGCAGGCAGTAAATTTAAAGACATGCCAAATTGGGGTACCTTCACCAGGGGCCACATAGCGTTGCAGGATCATGGCAACGAAGTATGGTACCGGAATATCTCGATTAAAAAGTTATAGATTTTTCATTTTTTGAAGTGCAAAGGCCGCTGATTTTTCAGCGGCTTTTGTTTTTATGTGCCCGGCATTCGTATTGCATTGCAACACCTGTTGCGTCGCACACTTCAGCGTACCTAACAATATGGAGCAGGTTCATTGCCTTATTTCTTTTCGTTACACAGCGGGATGGAAGAACAAAAATCTCCAACAAATTTCTAAATTGCACTAACCACTTATTCGTCCAACAAAAAATTTTGCCATGCCCACAACCGATCCGCGCATCGACGCATATATTGAAAAATCACAAGACTTTGCGAAGCCGATATTAAAACACCTTAGAGCCCTTGTGCACAAGGCTTGTCCGGGCGTGGAAGAAACCATGAAATGGAGTTTTCCCAACTATTCTTACAAGGGCGCCATCCTTTGCAATATGGCTTCTTTCAAACAACACTGTGCCTTTGGGTTTTGGAAAGCCTCTCTGATGAAAGACCCCCAGGGCCTGTTCAATAAAGATGGGCACAATTCTATGGGGCAGTTTGACCGTATTACCTCGGTAAAAGATTTACCCGCCGATAAAATATTAATCGCTTATATAAGAGAAGCGGCCACGCTAAATGAAGACGGCGTTAAAGTAGTGAAGAAAAAGTCAGCTGTTCCGCAGGTTACTGAAACCCCCGATGACCTGCTCGCTGCGCTTAAAAAGAATAAAAAAGCCCAGGCGACCTTCGATGCATTCAGCCCGTCGAATAAAAAGGAATATATTCTATGGATTACTGAAGCAAAAACGGAAGCAACACGCACCAAGCGGTTGGAAACCGCCATCGAATGGATGAGCGAAGGCAAAGCCAGGAACTGGAAATATGAGCGATGCTGAGTATTGTTGCTTGCGCACCAGTGAGTGACACAACGGAAGCTCGGTAAAGATATTCAGTTGGTAACATAAAAAAAACGGAAGCGATTGCTTCCGTTTTTTTTTAAAGTTTATTATGCTAAGGCTTTGCAGTATTGAAGCTCTGGATGAGTTCATCCTTGGTAACCACTTTTACTTTGGCGCTGTCTCTAAGCTGCTTGCTCACTACATCGTAAGGCGCCGTTATCACCTTTTCATTTGCCTTAATGCCCTCTTTTATTTCGATATAGTTAATGTCTTGAATGTCGGTCTTAACAGGCTTGCGGTGAACAATACCAGTAGTATCTACCACGAACACCACTTCCACAATGTCGGAATCTGATGCTGCCGATTCCAGTTTGCTTACATCATCGGTCTTGTTATCGGAACTGCCACCACTGGGTGAATTATTGTTGCGCTTATCGCGGGTCGTTACGGAATTTAAGGGAACTGCCAAAACATTTTTATGTGTTTGCGTTTGAATGTCTGCGCTGGCGCTCATATTTGGCCTGAAAGGAAAAGGCTGGCCTTTTACGATGAGGTCTTTATAAGTGTCGGGGATAAGCCTGATATGCACCTGGTAATTGGTAACCTGCGTTGAAGAGGAACTGGAGGTTAATGTGCTGGTAACAGGGTTGGCAATTTTGTAAACCACGCCCTTGAACTTACGGTTGTTGAACGCGTCGATCTCAACAAGTGCGGTATCGCCGAGTTTCACTTTTGGAATATCATTCTCACCAACATCAACCTGTGTTTCAATACTGCCCAGGTCTGCAATACGCATCATTTCGGTACCCACATTAAAGCTATTACCGGCAACTCGTTCGCCCTTTTTAACGCTCAGTAAACTGATAACGCCATCCATCGGAGCCGTGATGGTTGTGCGGCTTACATCTTTCTGGGCTTTGGTAAGGCTTGCCTGTGCGCTTTGAACATTGGCCTGGCCTGCACGTATACTTTGTTTGGCGGCTTCATAGTTGGCTTTTGCAGAAAGATAAGCCTGCTGCGCTGTTTCAAATTCTGATTGTGATATTACTTTTTGATCAAGCAATGTTTTTTGCCTGTTATATGCTGCTTCGGCCTGGTCGAGCGTTGCTTTTAATGCGTTCAGTTGCGAACTTGAGTTGGCAACCTGCGCTTCTGACTGGGTAACCATAGCCGCGGCCTGGTCTCTCTGTGAAGCGTAGATATCTGCGTAAATGGTTGCAAGCACCTGTCCCTTTTTAACGGTATCGCCTTCAATTACATTCAACGAAACAATTTCACCTGAAATGTCGGGACTTATTTTTACTTCTATCTCCGGGAACACCTTGCCGCTGGCAGTTACCACTTCGGTAATATCGCGGTAAGCAGCCTGCTCCGCTGTAACTTTTGTTCCTTCATCACCACCAATTACACCCGCTTTATTAAGTCCGATTAATACGCCGATAATTACAACAAGTATGATAATTATCCATTTAAATTTTTTCTTCATGATGATTTATTCTAATTGTAAAAAACCGGTTTATGTTTTGTAAATACTGTATTGCCTAAAGCCGGCGAATAGTTCGGTTAAAGTTTAACACCCTGGCCTTTATAAAATTCCAGCACTTTCATTTTAAAAACGTAGTCGTAATGGTTGGCCAGCTGCTGCAGTTTTGCTTTTAATAAATTGTTCTGGTTGGTGATAAGATCAATAGTAGAAAGCAGGCCCACTTCATATCGCTTGGCTGCAAAATCATAAGCCTTTTGGGAAGAGCTTACCGTTTTTATTCCAGCTATATATTTTTCAAACGCTGCAACAGCATTTGTATAAGCAGTGTAAATATTCGACTGAAGTGTTTGATTTGATTTATCTCTTTGAAGCTTAAGGCTTTCAAGATCAAGTTTAGACCGCGCATAGGTATTGCGGTAGATCCCGTTATTAAAGATCGGTACATTAATACCAATGCCAATACTTTGGCTAAAGTTGTTATTCAGCTGATCAAAATATTTGGTTTTGCCATATGTATTTAAAGTAAGCGGATCATTAGGATAAACATGGTAAATAGTCCCATTCACATCAACTTTGCCGATAGAAGGGTTAGCCTGGTAAGATCCTGTTATACCCTGGGCTTTGCTGTTGAATGTTGATGCGAGGGAATAAAAACCACCAAGCGAAGGGTAAAGCTGCGCTTTATCAGCCTTAATAACGCTCTCTGCTCCCTTTATTCTCATGTCATTCGCCTTCTGCTCAGGTTGTGTGTTCAATGCAAGCTGGTAAACATAATCGGGTTGCATCTCGGCAATGGGTTCTAAAGGAATGTTATCGACAGGAGGTGTATCCACATCGAACGGCGCAGCCATGTCTATATTCAAAAGTGCCTTCAACAATAACTTGTTTTGTTCCAACGTGGTTTTGGCTGCAATAAGATTACTGCTATCGGTCGCCAGTTGCGCTTCCAGTTCAACAAGGTTTAATTCAGGCAAAGCTCCTGCAAGCACTTTCTTTTGCGTGATGTCGTACTGCGCTTTTGTTTGCTGTGCCTGTATTTCGCTGATGTTTACCTGCTCATTGGCAGCCAGCACCTGCAGGTAATAAGACGCTACGTTTAATGCAACATCGTTTGCGGCTCTGTCTTTGTCAAACATGGCAGCCTGTGCATTAAATTCGGCAGAGCTCTGAAGGTTTTTATACCTTCCGAAACTATAAATCGGTGCCTGGCCCTGCAACTGGTACTGGTTATACAACAGTTCCTGGTTGGTATAAAGGTTGGTTGTCGGATCGATAGAACGACCAAACTGTAAACCAATATTACTTGAGAAGCCTGCTGTCGGCCACTTGTTTTGTTTCGCCTGTAGTACCTGTATTTCGGCTATTCTTGCCTGCACATCGGCTTGCTTAACAGAAATGTTGTTTTTCATAGCGTAGTCGACACATCGCCGGAGATCCCATTTCTCTTGTGCAAAAATCATGGCTGGCAGTAGTAAGAAAAGCAGCCCTAAAAGTCTTTTTCCCATAAAACAAAAGTAACTGAAACATCTTTTCATTGCTGATCAAAATATTATGAACGGGTATGAACGATTTTATTAGGCGTTATACTGGTATTACATTATGGCCGCCAGCACCGTTATTACGGGAGCCGGTGCCAGGTGTTCAAAAGTACAAGAGTGCGACGCAACGAATGTTTTATTAAATTACAAAAGCCTGGCCCATAAAATTTATTCAACGCGCTCTATGGCGTCGAATGCCTGCTGCAGGTCTGCAATAATATAACCGGCATCTTCCAGGCCACAATAAAGCCGCAGTTGCCGGTGCTCCTGCGAGGCAGGGTTGAAATCTTCGCGTTTCATACCTGAGCATTTGGGAATAATAAGCGACTCGTGGCCGCCCCAGCTGACGGCCATAAAAATATGTTTCAGCGAATTGCAAAAAGTTTCGATGGTTGTTACATCTTTGGCCTTAATCACAAAAGTGAGCAGTCCGCAACCGCCACTCATCTGCTGCATGGCAAGCTGGTATTGGGGAAAATCGCTGCTAAAAGGAAAAATCACTTTCTCCACGCGGTCGTGACTGTTCAGAAAATCAACGATGGCCTGCGTCGTTCGGGTAATTCTTTCGAGCCTTGCCGGAAGCGTTCTTAACCCACGTATAAGCAGCCACGCATTAAACGGTTGAATGCCGCTGCCGATATTGAGGTATTCGCTGTTAAAGATTCGTTCGATCATTGCCTTGCTTCCGGACAATACGCCTGCAACAGTATCGCTGTGCCCACCTATATATTTTGTAGCCGATTGCAGTACCAGGTCAATACCATATGTAACGGGCTTTTGAAAAACCGGTGTGCAGTAACTGTTATCGCAAATGGTTATAATGCCGTGTTCTTTTGCCAGTGCTGCTACAGCGCGGAGGTCTTGCAGTTCGTAGGTCCAGCTGTTGGGCGACTCAAGATAATAAATTGCGGTATTGGGTTTTGTGGCATCGGCAAAATGTTGAATATCGGTTCCGTCAATATAAGTGGTACTTACATTAAACCTTGGCAGGATATCGTTGAACATTTTCTGCGCCCACGTATAAACACCTTTTACGCTTACAATATGGTCGCCGCTTTTTACATTGGCAAGCACCGATGCAAAGATGGCTGCTGCACCGCTGTTAAATACGAGGCAATCTTCGGCTGCATCAAGCGCTGCCAGCTTTTTACGCAGAATTTCAACGGTTGGGTTTAGCCCACGGCTATAAAGCCAGGTGGAATATTCATCTTCAAATGAATGCCTGAGTTCGTCCACCGTCTTGAAAGCAAAATTGCTTGTTTGAACAATGGGCGGCGCAATGGCCCGAAAATAGTTATCCCTGTCTTCTGCAAATTCGTTGAGAATAAAGGAAAGTTCCATATTATCCATTCAGTCAGTTTTTGAAGTGATATGCCTGCCGGTAAGCCATGGCAATATAAAGCCGTTAACAACAAGGATGAAATTATTTTACAGGCTCACATTTTCTGCACACTAACTTAAGGCACTTTATTTGCTTTGTAAATGATCACTACATTTACAATATGCAGCAATTAGACTTGTTTTCCGTTTTTGAAAAAGCAACACCTGAGGTAAAACCGGGTAAGAAGGTTGTGTCGGAAAAAGAAAAAAGCATTGCGGCAAAAACTATCGCTGCAGGTTCCGATCCATTACCGGCAAAAGAACCTGTTACGGCCCCCGCTCCAGATCCGGTGCCGCAACCTGAACCGGTGCCATTGCCAAAGCCCGATCCGGTAACCGTTCCTGTGCCGCCTCCGACCCCCAACCCTGCCCCGCAACCTGAGCCCACGCCGCTGCCTGAGCCTGCTCCTGAACCGCTGCCAGGCCCTGAACCGGAACCTTTGCCAAAACCAGGGCCCGAAATAGAACCGGAACCTGAACCAATGCCATTTTATGAACCCGAACCTGCCTCAGGCCCGGAAATTATAGGTGACACCGCCGTTAAGATCACTGATGATATCGTAGCACAACACGCAGCACATATACCACAAACATCAACCGTTTCTTATTACGATGACGAGATCAATGACGGGTTTACACAGTACCACACTGAAGATTACGACACAGATGATATTATTCCACTGGCAGACTATTCAGATATTGCAATAGAAGAGCCGGGAGACGAAATCATTGATAAGGCCGCTGACGAGTCCATGCCCCAAAATGCAGGCAGCACCGCAGAACAACAACCCGAAGTTACCACAACCGTAAAAGAGCCATTTTTAAAAGAGAAAGAGGCAACGAGGCCCTCAGGCAAAAGAGGCAGGATGTCTTTTAAAGAAATGGATGCTGAACTGGTAATGGTTGATGTTCCCGACGATGATATTCTTTTCAAAAAACAATATTACAGCATGGGTGAGGTCGCGAAATGGTTTCACGTAAACCAGTCACTGCTTCGCTACTGGGAAAATGAATTTGATATTTTAAAACCCCGCAAAACACGAAAGGGCGACAGGCTGTTCCGGCCCGAAGACATTAAGAATTTACAGTTGATTTATTTCCTCCTGCGCCATAGAAAGTTTTCCATTGAAGGCGCCAAACAATACCTGAAAGATAACCGGCAAAAGGCAGATTTGCATATGCAGCTTATACAATCTTTAACAAAGTTCCGCTCCTTTCTTCTTGAAGTGAAAGTTAATTTAGGGGCATGATAACACATCTGAAAAAGCTCGCATTTATAAGCCTGGTTTTTTACGCAAGCATCAGTAACCCTCTCAACGCACAGTCAAAAAAATTCGACATAAGCTATGATACTTCCGGCCAAAAGGTATTAACAGGATTACTAACCCGCGCCGATATTGCCAGCGATACTGCGTTCAAATGGTTTGCAGCAAACATGAAATTAGGAGCCGCCGACGCAGCCGCCATTGCTGCATTTCAAAAGAATGCCGCCAAATTCCAGGTCGTTATTTTTGCCGGCACCTGGTGTGAAGATTCCCAAAACCTGTTGCCCGTTTTTTACCGGCTGGCCGATAAAAGCGGTTACCCTGACAGCAGTATCACATTAATCGGCTTAGACCGCAATAAAAAAACTTTAAACAATCTTCATGCGGTATTTAATGTCACCCATACACCAACTTTTATCGTAATGAAAGACGGAAAAGAAATTGGCCGGGTAGTAGAGTACGGTAAGTATGGACAGGTAGACAAAGAACTCGGTGAGATCGTACGTACGATTGAATAAATTTATTGGTAGCCGGCTCCGGTTTTTCATGGCAGCATCGTTGTGTCACTCACTTGTACGTTCTGTTCATTTTGGAGGCAAAAAAACAGGTTTATACAGTCAACCGGTTCAACACTGACATCGCAGCATTTCCATCTTTTACAGCAACAAAAATATGATCGTGATAATAACCGGCAACCACGTTGCAGCTAATGCCGTTTTGTGCCAACGCATTTGAAAATGCTGCCGTCAATCCAACGGCGTCTAATGCAGAATGAACCGTAAGTGTGATCCAGGAAGCAACAAAATTATAGTCGAGTGCCAGGCTATCGGCAACCTGCCTGTTCAATACAACGGTATAGCCTTCAGCCTCTCTCAAAAAGAAAACAGCATCATGCAGGTTTACCTGCACAATATCCTGGACAACGCAAAACACGAATTCACCTTCATTCAGCCGGGGCTTCATCGATTTTAAAAGTTTATCCAGGTTTGTTTCACCAGCCATACATGCAGGGTTTTATTTAGATAGCCTGTTAATAGCACTGTCGTTGACAACGGTCATACGCAACTGGTCGCGCATAAAATCTTTTATGGAAAACATGACCGTTGGCAGGTCACCGGATTTTATGTAAGAACCCATCACGTGGTTACCTGCATTGGGCACAGCCTTTTTCACTTTGATGCCTGAGCCCAGTTCTTCAAACATGTTAAGCATAGCTGGCACACTAACCACGCTGTCCTGGTGAATGCTGTCTTTGTAATAATACAGCAGCAATGTTGGCTGCTTTACTTTTTGAAATGTTTCGGGTGTCATGGCAGTTTCGAGCATCTCCTGTAAAGCAATGGCTCCCTGTACCGGGTATTGATAATACCAGTATTGCTTGTAAATATCTCTGCTATCCGATGCGGTGATATGGTCGGTACCGGTAACCATTTTTGCGATTTGCAATCCCCATGGATTATTCAGCAGGTATGCTTTATCGTTATTGATCGCGATGTTCGGGCTCATCAACAGCAATGCAAAAATATCGTCCGGGTAGGTTGCTGCAAGCTGCAAGGCATTGGTGCCACCGGTTGAAGTGCCCATCAGAATAACCTTATCGCCCAATTGTTTCCCTATTGCCAATGCCTCCTTCGCGCTTTCCCAATACGCGTCTGCAGTGAGGTTGATCATCGGGCTGATCGTGTCGATACCATGCTCTGCAAGTCTTGACAGGTAAAGGTTACAGCCAAATGTTTTCGCAATGTCCCGGTGTACCGGGTCGCCTTCTTCCTGCGATGCAGAAAAACCATGCAGGTAAACAATGGCAAAAGCGGTCTTTTGTTTCAGCGAATCGTTTGCCCAAACAATCCTTGCCTCATTGTCGGGTTTTACTTTGTGTTTTGCCTCATTGGATTTTATATAATCTTCGAGCGCTGCTCCGGTTGACGGCACAACAGGCATTGTGGCTGAATAAACAGGTGTGGAAGGGTGTGGGCCAAGGATATAAATGGCTACTAAAAGCAGCAGCACAATGGCAGTCCATTTCAAAAAGCGCATGAGCAGATTTTGAATAAAACTAATGGAAATTTTGCTTAAAAATGATGAAGGTTATAACTACCTGCTGCCGGTAAAATAAAGGGTAGGGAAACAAGTTGTTTATTTGCTGCGCTGCATTACCGGCGCACAAGTGAGTGACACAACGAAGATGCCATGAGTGCAAATGCCTGTACCAAAAAAAGAATCACCCGGGAATACGGGATATATATTTTTCGATCTCTTTTATCTGGTCAAGCACCTGCTTTGTTTTAGGCTTACAGGCTTTTGCTTTCCGGAAGAAATCTTTTGCAGCACGGAACTCACGCTTGTTCATAAAGATCTGGCACATGCTCAGGTAGGCGACAGCTTCGCTTTCTTTATCGGCAATACCAGAGCGAATGGCGGCACGGATATAAGCTTCGCCGTTTTTAAGATCACCCTTTTGAAGCGACATCATGCCAAGCTGTAATTTGTTTGCGCCTTCTGCTTCGGGCATTGGGGCGCCGAGATCAGAACTCTTTTTGAGGAATTTTTCAGCATTGTCAAAATCCTGGCTCATCATCGCGAGGTTACCTTTTACGGTGTAGTAGGTAGAGCGGATGGGCTTGTATAAAAGATTTGGAAACCAAATCATGTCAAGTATCTTTTGAGTGGCCTCAACATCGCCCTGCTCCATCGGCTCCTGTATAAGCCTCATAGGGCCGATAAAAAAATGGGAGAAAAGACCTATAACAGCTATAAAATAAAGAATAAACGATGGCCAGAAACCCGCATATATATTCACGGCAATGGCAAGTACAATTGCCAGGATGCTTAACCAGAAACGATACCTTATTAAGAGGTTGTAAAATTTCATACACTCATTTTAAGAGCGGCAAAGATAGGAGAATGTAGGTTTGCGTGTATTGGCGCAAAAACAAATACGGAAAAGCCCTGGAACTGGCTTCAGCGTGAAGTTTTGGTTGTTTTTGAATAGTAAACAGCACATTGGTTCGCTGCCGTTTTTTAAAGCCTAAAGCAGCAATGGCAATAGAAATAAGCTTTTAAATTGCTGTGAGTTTGGGAGAATCTGTTATTTTTGCGCTCTCCAAAATTTTGCCTGTGGGGAAAAAATGGGGAATGGTCTCATAGTTCAATGGATAGAATAGGAGTTTCCTAAACTCTAGATCCAAGTTCGATTCTTGGTGAGACCACCAATAAAAGGAGCGCTGCGACGAAGTCACAGCGCTCCTTTTTTATGGACATTGCTGCTCTGCACAGATTCCACAGTTGACCGCCGTTTTAAACAGGCACGGTTTTTAGCACGCTGTTTATGCTAATACCTGGTTCCAATGAAACACAGTATGCTTATTGCCCTTGCAGCCATTTGCCTTGGCTCCTGCGCCGGCAGTTCTGATAAGAAAGCCGCCGCCTCGGTTAAGATGTATCTAAAGCAACATCTAAAAAAGCCGGAAAGCTACCAGTCCATCAGTTTCTCCGCGCTTGATACACTCAAAGACGACAGCAATGCCTCAAACAAAAATGAAACAGCGCGTTATAAAATCACTCATAGCTATTCGGTAATAAACACAGACGATGATGAAACAGTGCTGACTGAATCATTTTATCTTGACAGGGATATGAATGTTGTGCGAACAGGTAACAATAGCATTAATGGCGATGATGGCCAGGTAAAAGGAAACGCTACATGGAACTATAATGAATATGTACAACGCAAACCAGACGCCGGTGCAACAGTGGAACTGTATGGATTGGATTCTGTAATAAAGTACACTGCCACTGCCGATGATTCGGGAAATTATACGATCAGGAAAATAGTGCCCGGGAGCTACCTGTTGATCGTGCGCTCACAAAATGTAACAGATTGCCCGGAAGAGCATCTGAAACATTTACTTGTTTTTGCCGATACCATAAAAAAACTCTTTGCATTCGACATTCGCAACTATCAATCTTCGGTTGCAACAGATAGTATGTACCGGTTTATATTATCAGATACTGCAGGTAATAAAAAAGCGCAAAGCGAAGCTGAAAAATTGCTGATGCTGCTGCCTGACAGTTTTAAAAAGAAAATACAACTCAATACTGCTTACAGCAATGCTGTAGACTTTAGCGTGATTACTATTGAGGAGAATGAAGTAAAGACCATCGCAACCGATTTTGGTTATACCTGCATTTAAAATTATTTTGCTACGCGTTGTCATTTACCAGGCCAGGCCTTAGCAGGGGCAGTATCTCCTTAACGGTTTTTACCTCACCAAAATTCGCATGCTCAATACGGTGACCGATCTCTTCGTGTACCCATGTAGTATGGAAAGGAATATGAATGGCATGTCCGCCAAGCGATAATACCGGTAAAATATCCGACTTTAAAGAGTTGCCCAACATCAAAAACTCGGACGGCAGTATGTCAAGATGCCTGATCAGCTTCTCGAAATCTTTCTCTTTCTTATCGCTCATTATTTCAATATGGTGGAAATAATGATCAATGCCCGATTTACGCAGCTTTCGCTCCTGGTCGAGAAGATCGCCCTTTGTTGCAACCACAAGCCGGTAATGAGGTTTCAACGAATGCAGCACCTCCTCTACTCCTTCAAGCAATTCAATGGGCTTATCCAGCAGTTCCTTTCCATAAGCGATGATCTTTTCAATAATGGCAACATCCAGCGTATTGTTTGTAACAGCCAGGGCAGTCTCTATCATTGAAAGCATAAACCCCTTTACACCGTAACCATAAAGGGAGAGGTTGCTAATCTCCGTTCTAAATAATTCCTGGTTGATGCTGTGATGTGGGAGATAGTCTTCCAGCAACGCGGCGAATTTATCTTCGGTTTCGCGAAAGAAAGGTTCATTGACCCATAACGTATCATCTGCATCAAATGCAACGACCTTAATATGCTCCATACAATACCAGATATTGATTGAATAATGCAGCCTTTCTTACGGCGCTTTTGTTCTGATGATCTTATATATCCTGATGGCACTCATTAAAACAAAAATAAAACCAATGAGTCCGGCAAGCGACCACACAAAGCTTTCTGTTTGCTTTACCGTAACAAGGGTAACAATGGCTACTAAAAAAATAGTTGCCACTTCATTCCACATGCGTAAAGACTGGGACGAATATTTGAAAACGCCTTTCATTTCCTGCTTGAAGATGATGTGCAGGGTAAAATGATATACATAAAGCAACAAAACAAAAACAAGTTTTATCCAAAGCCAGGTACCATCCGGGGTGGACAGTACGCTTATCCATGGGCCATTCAATAAAACCCAGGGACCAAATATCAAAGTCAGTATGGCCGATGGCCAGGTAATACCATACCACAGCCGTTTCATCATTATCGAAAACTGCTCACGCAATACCTTTTTCGAAAGTTCATCTTTTTCGCCTGCTTCAGTATTGTAAATAAAAAGCCTTGGCATATAAAACATGCCCGCAAACCAGGTAATTACAAAAATGATATGCAGTGCCTTTAGATAATAGTACATGCAACAAATTTAAAAGGACTTTTATTGAATCGGCAATTAATGTAGGAACGGCACAGAGAAGAAAACAATTTTTTTTGTACCGGTTGCGTAACAAAGTGAGGCTTTACCTGCGCTTGCCCGGAGCGAAACGACTAAGGGTCTCACACTTGTACTTCTTTTGATAGTGCAGCACTAAAACAGGCGGTCAACATTGCGGTCGCAGCATACCCGGTCAGCAGCATATTGGCCCCTGCGCCGAAGTGAGTGACACAAGGGACGATGCCCATTGGTACAAAAGCTGGCCCTAAAAAGATGCTTTAATAAAAAGCCCCGCATAAAAATGCGGGGCCATGTTGTTTTGCATTAAAGATTAAGTCATCACATGAGAAGCAAAAAACAATCATTTTGGAATTGCTGTGTGGTCTGTTTACTGAATTGTTCAGTTTCAAGGCGTAACAGCCCGGAAGTTTTACCTACCGTTCCATTAATAGTTTGCGTTCCTTACAGGAGCACTGTCTTCTGATGGGGGATTTTTATCTGTCTCATCAGCAGGAACATCCCAGTAGTCCATGAAATTATAATCGATAGTTCCGTTAGTGTACACTTTACCACCATAAAGAATGGTGCAACCGTACCTGCCACCACCGCTGGAGATAGCATATGTCCAGCCCCACCTGCGCAGGTCATAGAAAGACAATCCACGCATTGCAAGAGCAGCCAATCTTTCCATAGTTAACTCAGTCATTGCCTGGCTCAGCGTTAATGAACCGCTCAGGTCGGCAACGTTAGCACCCTGGAAATGTCTTACAGCATTTATTAAAGCCACGCCGCCTGCGATATCATTCGACCTGATCTTTGCTTCTGCGAGCATCAGCTGATTTTCTTCATAAGAAGGTCCGATATAGATTTCAAGCTGGCCTACTTCTCTTGTACCAAGTATCTGGGGCAAAGAAAGCCCTTCGGTAACAGCATCTACAAGGCTATACCTTGTTGTATTGGTGTTGGCATCACCATAAAAAGTGCCGTTGGCTGTGGTAAAGTTTGCAAGTCTTTTATCACCTTCATGGTATTGCTGCACCCATCTTTCACTTAATTTATAAGTAGTTGTTTGGTTGCTTTCTGAGAGCATTGAAGCAACAGAACCCCATGTTGGATTAAAGAACGAGTTGGAACCGGAAGTTCTTCCTGTAAATACATTCTCACCTTCTTTTACACCATTGTTGCAAAGGTCGATTACTGCGCTCCAGTCGCTTGCAGACATTGGGCTAATGGAAGATTTGCTGATGGAAGCAGCAGGATTGCCATTAACAAACGGGGCAAGATGGTTCATAAGAATATTACGGGCCTTCATGGTGTTTATGGAATGGAGCCATTCAGTAGTAGACATTGGCATGCCAAGGCCGGCCTGGCATTGCTGGGGAATTAACTGAGCCATCACTCCGGCATAGTCACCTTGGTTTCCGATACCGCTTAAGGTACTTGCAGCCAGGTCGAGGTTCCTGTTAGATTCAACAATCAATTCTTCTTTTGAAACATATTTGTTTACGATGGTATTTGACTGATCAACAATCAACCCTGCATAATATAAGGTACCCAACTCTGCGTAGGCAAATCCTTTCCACCAATAGCACCACGCGCTGAAAGTGCTTGCCTGGTCAGCAGTCATGGAAATATTTCCCATATTTTCCAATGCGATATTGCAGGCATTGATCATCGCATACATGTTTGTCCACTGGTAGTACAGGGCGTTATTGGCACTGGCCGTAGCAGCAGCCGTGTTAAATGACCTGATAATAGATACCTGGGGAGTAGTATTAACAAACGTTGTATTGGAAGGATCGGTGGGGTCTGCTATAAACTTATCAGGAACGCCCATGGTAGTGGTTTGGTTGTTGGAACCCTGGCCACCGCCAACCATATCGCCCATCAGCTCATGATAGCCCCAGGGCAACGAAAAATAACTGTCACCCAGCCAACCATCGCCATAGTTAAAACCATTCCAGTAGATACCGCCTTTGGCATATTTGGCAAGGCCTGCCACTGAGTTTACATTACCTCCAAAAGTTGGAGAGTTGGGATTTTGCACATCCAATTGCTTTTTACATGCACCAAAAGACAGCAAAAACAATAGTGCCGCCGAATAGATAAGAGGTCTGTGATTTCGGCTCCTGGTTTTGATATTTAAATTCAATTTTCTCATTTTCAATAAGTTTAAGATTTTTCAAATTAGAATCCAAGGTTGAGTGTAACCTGGTAAGATTTCATGTTAGGGATTGTGCTGTGGTCAATACCCCTGTCGAAAGCTGAGTTTGAAGCTCCTGAACTGATTTCAGGATCCATTCCATTGTAATTTGTAAATGTCAGCAGGTTTCTTCCGCTGAAAACCAACTGGCATTTTTTCAGCCAATCACGCTTTGCGAATCTTGAAAAATCAACGCCTAAAGAAACGTTTCTAAGTCTTACAAAAGAAGCATCTTCATAGAAAAAGTCCTTTGTAACGTTGTTACCAACACCTTTTGGTGTATTACCCAATGCATAATAAGCAGAAGCATAATAAGCTGTCCAGGCACCGGTTTCACCATTAATGGTTACAGGCCTTGTGAAGTCGCTGCTGATCGCATCACGATACATCCACTCGTTGGTCTGGTTGTAAAGGTGAGAACCTTTTACCCAATCAAACTGGAAACCAAACGAGAGGAAACCTTTCCAGGTAAATGAATTGATAAAGGAAGAAGTCAAAGTCGGGTTTGGATCGCCTAAAGACTCTGCTTCGTCTGAGAAGAATATTGCCTTCGTGGTCTTATTAACAACCCTTCCGTTCACGATCTCGTAGTTACCCTGATCTGCTTCAGCAATAAAAGGTGTCTTGTCTGCCCTTAATTGTGAAACACTGGTTAAAGCTTTGTACCCATAGATTTCGCCAATTTTTCTTCCGGCAGAAAGAACAAGGCCAGTGCTACCTGCACCACTTGTCAGCGGAATATCGCCACCGGCAACACTTTCAATCAAAGACTCCTGGTGGCCAAAGTTTGCAGTGAAATCCCATGTAAGGTTCTTGGAAGACATTACTGGTATGTTAACCCCAAGCTGCCAACCTTTGGATGACAATGCTATCGCATTTGTCAGCAATTGGGTTGCACCGGTAGAAGGTGGTACATTCTGATTGAAGATGGCATTATCAGTATGCCTTTTCCAATAGGTGAATGATGCATTTACTGATCTTAACCAGTTACCATCAAACAGGTTGAAAGTAAGGTCGGTTCCGATTTCCTTTTCAGAGGAAACTTCCACATCCAGGTTTGGATTTTTTGAAGCGGTCTGGTTAGTGTAAGTATTCTCATCACCGGTCGGCTGCAGGTTAAGAACAGGGTACCTGTCGAAAGGACCAGGCTGTATACCCGCCTTACCATAGGCAGCTCTTAATTTAAAGTTTGGAATCACTTTGGAGATACTGCTCCAGAAGTCAAATGCTGGTATATTGATATAAGCGTTAAAATGTGGGAAGGTGAATGGCTTGGAACCGGCACCAAATGCAGAAGAATAGTCAGTTCTGAATCCACCGGTGAGACCGCCATAATTACCAAAGTCAAATTTCTGATCAACAAGGTAACCATACGTTACAAAAGGCTCCACATAGTCAACCGAAACGTGCTGGCTTTGAGTGGAGTTCAATGTAAATGGAGGATCTAATGCCAGGGTTTGTCCCCATGTGTCTAGCTCTTTATAGTCGTTCCTGCGGTAATCGTAAGATACCTGGGTGGTTGATTGCAATGGGATATGAATATTCAGGTCCTTGTCAAAATCAACTTTACCAATCATACTGGCAAACAAATTCTGTTTTTTATTGGAATATTGCCAGTTGTCAATTTCACCAAACTCATCGGGAGCATACCAGGATACCCATGATGCCTGGTCTTCAACATTCGCATTCTGAGATTGGTTATACCATGTCCACACATCGTTTTCAGTCTTATAGGTAAGACCATATCTTGCATTGAAATTAATGTATTTGTTAAGCTTGTAAGTAGCTTCAAAATTCTGCATAATGTCATAACGCTTGCTGTCTCCGGCAGTATACTCCAGTCTGAAGAAGGGGTTACCGGCGTTTACACTCGCAAAACTCGCTCTCTGGTAAACAGAATAATGGCCGCCCAAAATAGTGTCCATCAGGCTAAAGAAAGGTGATGTGTTCAAAAACCCGTAAACCGCACCTACGTTGGCATTGGATGTACCCAGTCCGTAGTAAGCTCCACCCGGTGCTCCAAGACCTGGATGCATATCATTCTTTGTGTAAACCAGGTTGGTGATTGAACGGATATGCAGGTTTTTAGTGACCTGTACGCCCAGGTTCAATGACATATTGGTTCTGTTCAAAGTTCCATTGTCTTTAAGAAGCGCAGAAGCAGTCTGGCTGTTGGAAAGCGCAAAGTTGAAGTCAACTTTTTCACCGCCGCCGTTTAAACTGATAGTGTTATTAATGGAGGGAGCGCTTTCAAAAACTTCGGCAAAATGGTCATGATATTGAAGACCGTTTTTATACGGCTGATCATTTTTATTGCGGGGATCAAGGATACCATAACGGGTATAGTTTTCAGTTGCTCCCGGGGTAGCAGTTGATAATCCTGGAATATTTGATCCGTAACGGTATGAAATGGAGTTTGAACCGGGAACAATACCTGTGATTGGATCTATTGCAACCGGGTCGCCGGCTTCATATCCTAAACCTGAATTGGAACCTGCATTAACGATAGTTCCGTTAGCGTCAGTTAAATAAGGATGTAAAGATGCTTTACCAAAATTACCCGCGTTGATATAGGAATTCTGGCCATAGCTTGAGGAAACATTAATGCTCAACCTGCCTTTTGATCCTTTCTTACTAAAGATCTGGATTACACCGTTTGCACCCTGCGCACCATATAATGTGGCAGATGCAGCACCCTGAACTACCTCAACTCTTTCTACCTGCGTAAGATCGATCGTAGTCAGGTTTTCAAAAGGGATTTCAATTCCATCCAACAATACCAACGGCCTTGTTCCGCCTTGCACGGTGTTAATACCTCTTAAAACGATATTTACTTTGTCACCAGGGTTACCTGATACAGAAGAGATTTGGGCCCCGGGAATTTTACCGATGATTGCCTGGTCCAAAGACGCAGTTGGTATAGAAGGCAACTTGTCGCCTGTAATTGATTCTACAGAAATACCAAGCTTCTTTTTGCTGGTAGCAGTACCAACACCCGTAACTACAACTTCACTTAAAGCCTTGGTGTCAGGATTAAGTGTAATGGCCAGGTTGTCAGTTGCCTTTACTTCTTTGGAATCAAAACCAAGTGCAGTAATTACCAAAATAGCTTTTGGCTTTACCGACAGGGAGAATGTACCATCATTTGCAGCTGCGGTACCATTCTTGGTACCCTTTTCAATAACAGAAGCGCCGGCAATTGCGGCGCCCTTTTCGTCGGTAACCTTTCCGGTTACAGTAGTCGTTTGGGCTTTAGCAATGACAAAGCAAAGCAGTGCTGCAAAGCCCAGCAGGAATTTTCTCATGTGCATTAGTTTTTGTTATCAATAGTTCAATATCGCGAAGGAATATATGTATTATCCAATAGTATAATCATATACCCACTCCTAATAATTAACAACAAAATAACTGATTCGAACTTTACCCCTACCTTAAAAAAGGGTTATAGTTTAAAAATAGCGGCACCCATCGCCTCAATTAAACACATATAATAAATAATAATAAGCATGCTGCTGAAAAAGAGCATCTTTAACTACAGGAATAATCACATTAAAATTCCGCGCTGCCTGTTCCTGATCAATAATGCCGGCAGCGCAGGTTAAATTCTTTAAAGTTTTCAACAAGGGCAAAAAATAATTTTGAAATGTAGCCCATTATTGTAATTTAGTGGCAGAATTTAATGGGTTAGTAAGTAAAAGGTCGGCATTCTTGCCGACCTTTTGCTTTTGACAGGTGCCCGATTCAGCCGCTGTCCTGGTCAACGTCTTTTTAAATTTGATCGCAGCGTGTAAATACTTCAATATGTTTAACCTTTATGTGCATGGCCGGTTCTTAAACTTCACACGAATACAAGGCACCAAAAGATGGCATTACGGGGAAATCTTTGCCGATGCAAATTTTTTAGTACAAGAGTGCGACGCAACGATTGTTGAACAGGACACAAAAAGATGGTTACAAAAACACTTCTTTTAAAACAAAAAACGGGTGCCGGTTTTACGGCTTTATCTTTATCAAATGAGTAAAATCAAAACAGCATTTTTCTGCGGTAACTGTGGCTACGAAAGTACCAAGTGGTTGGGTAAATGCCCTTCATGCAACCAATGGAATACGTTTATGGAAGAAGTGATTGACAAAACCGGCGGTAAGAATACCGGCGATGGCTGGAAAAATTATAACGATACAAAAAGAACTGCAGCCGCTGTTGCATTAAGCGATGTTATATCAAAAGAAGAAAAAAGATTTACTTCAAAAGATGTTGAACTGAACCGTGTACTGGGAGGTGGTATTGTACCCGGAAGTATTGTGCTTGTTGCCGGTGAACCGGGTATTGGTAAAAGTACGTTGCTATTGCAGGACGCTTTGGAGATGAATGAAATCGTTACGCTTTATATAAGTGGGGAAGAAAGTGAACAGCAGATAAAAATGCGCGCCGATCGGCTAAAAATAAACAACGATAATTTTTACCTGCTTACCGAAACGAGCGTGAACACTATATTCCAGGAGATCAAAAAACTGAAACCTCAGTTTGTCATTATCGATTCCATACAAACACTGCAGGCTGAGTTTGTTGAATCATCACCCGGGAGCATCACACAAATAAGGGAATGCACGGCAGCCTTTCAGCGCTTCGCCAAAGAAACAGGCACGCCTGTTTTTTTAATCGGCCATATAACAAAAGATGGCACCATTGCCGGGCCAAAATTGCTGGAACATATGGTCGACACCGTTCTGCAGTTCGAAGGCGACCGCCACTACGCATACCGCATACTTCGCACACTCAAAAACCGTTTTGGCAGCACATCTGAACTGGGCATCTACGAAATGACGGGCGATGGCATGCGTGCAGTATTGAACCCTTCAGAAATACTCATCAACCAAAAAGAAGATCAACTGAGTGGCAGCGCAATCGCTGCAAGCATGGAAGGACTGCGCCCTTTACTCATCGAAGTGCAGGCGCTCGTTACGCAAAGTGTTTATGGCACACCGCAACGAACATCCACGGGTATTGACTCAAGAAGACTGCAATTGCTTTTGGCCGTTTTGGAAAAACGCGGCGGCTTTCAATTCGGCGTAAAAGATGTATTTGTAAATATTGCCGGTGGTTTAAAAGTTGAAGACCCTTCTATTGACCTCGCAACCATTTGTGCGCTGCTTTCTTCTTATGAAGATGTGCCCCTGCCGCAGCACATCTGCTTCGCTGGTGAAGTGGGTTTAAACGGTGAAATAAGATCGGTAAACCGAATCGAACAACGCATAGCCGAGGCTGAAAAACTTGGATTCGAAAAAATCGTTGTTTCAAAGTTTAACAAAAAAGGGTTCGATAAAAACCAATTCAGGATCCAGGTCATAGCATTGGGCCGGGTAGATGAATTGTATCAATATCTTTTTTAGCCCGGCAAAAAGGCTTCGTGGCATCTTCCCTTGCGTCGCACAGCGTGTACTGCAACGCTATATGGCAGCAACGCTGCTTGCATTTTTAGCAAAGAGTTTTTATCTTCCTGCATGCTGCAGAAAGCAACCCGCATAGTCAACGATTTCGCTCACCTCTTCTTTCCCCACACCTGCGAAGGTTGTGGCTCAGATGTGCTTGACAACAATAGCCCTCTCTGCGTATCCTGTCTTTACCAATTGCCGGAAACCGGTTTCCTCGATGTCGCCGACAATCCGGTTGAAAGAAAATTTTATGGCCAGCTGAAAATTGCTGCTGCAGGCTGTGCTTACTATTTCACCAAGCATTCCTTGCTACAACACCTGGTAAAGCAACTCAAGTACAAAGGCAACAAAGACATTGGTATATTTCTCGGTAAACAGTTAGGCAAACAACTCGCAGCCTCAGAAAGATTCAACAACATCGACTGCATTATTCCTTTGCCACTCAATCAGAAGAAAGAAAGCAGGCGCGGTTATAACCAGGCCGCAATAATCGCGAAAGGCATAACCGCCTGTTGGCCTAAACCCATTTTGCTAAATGCGGTTGAAAGAAACGTTTTCACCGAAACACAAACACATAAAGATCGTATAGGCCGCTGGCAAAGCATGCAGGGCGTGTTTGTCTTAAAAGACCATGAAGCAATCAGGAATAAACATATTCTGTTGGTAGATGATATTATAACTACGGGTGCCACTCTCGAAGCCTGCGGAGAAGCGATACTTTCGGCCACCGGCAGCATGCTCAGCATCGCTACAGTCGCTTATACCATCTGATCTTTAAGGAAAAGGGAATTTTCCGCAATGCGACAAATCTTAATCAGTACGTTGTTTAAACATTTTTACATTTGTATTGTTTACGATTATTCCACTTTAACTGACAAAATATGAAACTATTCTTTGCCTCCCTGCTATTTATCGCCTGCACTGCGGCCACCGCAAAAACAAATGAAGTAATGAACAACGACAATCCTGATGTGGCAAAAGCCAAAACCATTTACGACTTTAGCATTAAGTCATTAGATGGCGGAACCATCGACTTCTCTCAATTCAAAGGAAAGAAGATACTGATCGTGAACACCGCTTCTATGTGTGGCTTCACACCCCAGTATAAAGCGCTGGAAGCATTGTACGAAGCGCACAAGGATAAATTGGTGATCGTTGGTTTTCCTTCTGACAACTTCGGCGGCCAGGAATACAAAGACGACAAAGACATAAAATCATTCTGCCAGAAAAATTATGGAGTAACCTTCCCGCTCACCACAAGGGTTGATGTTAAAGGCGATAATACAACGCCCGTTTACAAATACCTCTGCAGCAAATCGGAGAATGGCGTTTTGGATGCAACCATAAGCTGGAACTTCAACAAATTCATCATCGACGAAAATGGCAACCTTTTGGCTCACTTCGACAGCAAGGTTACACCAGACAGCGACGAGATTGCTAAATACCTGAATTAGTCTTTACACATAAAATAAGCAAAAAGGGTTGAAGCGTAGGCTCAACCCTTTTTGCTTTCAGAACAAGCCTACCCATTTCCTGCAAGAAAACATTTTCGCAGCAAGTCACAGTATAAAATTTGCCGGTGCACATCGCTGAATCCCGTCAAGCCAAACCCTTTTTTAACCCGAAACCCTGTAAAGTTTCTTCAATACAAAACATTTCATGTTTCACGTCTGACTTCTCTCGTTTCAAGGCTCACGTCTCCCGCCCGAACTCCGGCCTTACTTGGTAGATACTTGGTACATACTTGGTAGATGGTTGGTAGGGAGTTGGTAAAAGCCGGTTAGAGAACCTTCACCATCCCATTCCGTTGCTTCTTTAAAAGGCATAGCTTTTTCAGTACAAGGCATGTTTCACGTCTGACGTCTCACGGCTCACGTCCCCCGCTCTAACTCCGGCCTTACTTGGTAGATACTTGGTACATACTTGGTAGATGGTTGGTAGGGAGTTGGTAAAAGCCGGTTAGAGAACGTTCCCATCCGACCCTGTTGCTCCTTTAACAGGCGGGGCTTATCTTCGCCCTATGCAGTTCAAAGACGTGATCGGGCAATCGGCAACACAACAGCACCTCGTTGATATGGTGCAGCAAAACAGGTTAAGCCATGCCCTGATCTTCCTGAGCAAGGAGGGCAGCGGTGCACTGCCGCTTGCACTCGCCTTTGCCCAATACACCGTTTGCGAAAAAGTACAGAATAAAAATGCAGCGGCAGGGCCCTCCCTTTTCGGCTTCGATGAACGAGCCGCTACGGAAACGCCGAAGGCCCTGAACGACAGTTGCGGACAATGTCCGGCCTGCACAAAAGCGGCAAAGTTCATTCACCCCGATATTCATTATGCTTACCCGGTGATCTCTTCCGGCAAAAGCGGTGAAAAGCCAAAAAGCACCGACTATATCACCGACTGGAGGGAATTTATCACGCAATACCCTTATGGCAACACTTACGACTGGCTGCAGTCAATCGGTGCCGAAAACAAACAAGGTAACATCTCCGCAGATGAATGCAACGATATCAACCGCAAACTCAGCCTTAAGAGTTTTGAGAGTGGCTACAAAATACTGCTCATGTGGATGCCGGAATATCTTGGCAAAGAAGGCAACAAGCTTTTAAAGCTGATAGAAGAGCCGCCGCCAAACACATTATTTATATTGGTTGCAGAAAACGAAGAAGAAATTCTGCCAACCATCTTATCGCGTTGCCAGCTGGTAAAAGTGCCCCTGCCATCAACCGACGCTGTTAAGGATGCGCTGGTCACCCGGGCGAATACCACACCCGAAATAGCTGCCCAACTCGCTGCCATTTGCGAAGGCAACTACCGCGAGGCAATGCAATTGCTTCAGCACGCCGGCGAAGACTGGATAAGCCTTTTACGCGACTGGCTCAATTTTACACTCACGCGCAAACTGGGCGAACAGGTAAAATGGGTGTCAGAAGTAAGTGCACTCGGTCGCGAAAAACAAAAACAACTGCTGCTTTATTTTAACCACCTGCTCGAGCAAAGCATAAGGCTGCGTGTTATGGGCGATCTGCATACCATGAGCGAACAGGAAAAAGATTTTGCGCTGCGCGTTAACAAAATATCCTCCGTAAGCCAGCAGCAGGTTATTATTGAAGAGCTCGATAAAGCCACGTATTATGTAGAACGCAATGCCAACGCCAAAATGCTCTTTCACGCCCTCACAATCAAATTGTACCACATCATTCAAAACAAAGCCCTATTTTTGACCAATTGAGGAAGAAGGTTTGTAGTGGTCCGGGCATGCCGGCAAATGGCATCGTCCCTTGCGTCGCACTCTTGTACTTTTAAGCAATGGGCAGCAGGATTTGAGCTTCTGGCACACTTAAAAGATTTTAATAATCATACCTGGATACATTTGAGCTTGCTGCGTACAGCTCATGGCTATTCTTAAGTACAAGTGAGTGACATAACGGAAGCCCCGGAAAAACCTCTTTAGCCTGCCAGCAAATCTTCTTCAGGAATTAACAAATCACAGATTAATAAATCAGACATACTATGGGTTGTGGTACATGTGGAACCGGGAAACCGAATGGATGTAAAAGCAACGGGGGCTGCAGCACAGGTGGCTGTAATCGCATGAACGTGCACGACTGGTTAATGAATCTACCGTTCAGCGACCCCGAGAGCAGTTGCAAAATAATAGAGGTAAGTTTTAATAAAGGAAGCCGCAAAGAATTTTTTCGCAATAACAGCCTGCAATACTTCGAAAAAGGGGAATACATTACCGTTGAAGGCGTTAATGGTTTTGATGTAGGGGAAGTAAGCCTTAGCGGCGAACTGGTACGTATTCAAATGAAGAAAAAAGGGTTCGATGAAATGAACCCCGATACTAAAAAGATATTGAGGCGTAGCACAGAAAAGGATATAGAGCTGCACCTGCAGAATAAAGCCAGGGAAAAAGAAGCACTCAGCAGAAGCCGCGCCATCGCAAGACATTTAAACCTGCAGATGAAACTGATAGAAATCGAGTTTCAAAGTGATGGTAAAAAGGCTACTTTTTTTTATACTGCCGAAGACCGGGTAGATTTTCGCGAATTGATAAAGATCTATGCCTCAGAATTTAAAGTGAAGGTAGAAATGCGGCAAATAGGTATAAGGCAGGAAGCGGCAAAAGTGGGAGGCATTGGCAGCTGCGGACGTGAACTTTGCTGCAGCACATGGCTCAGCGATTTTAAAAGTGTTACCACCACGGCGGCACGTTACCAGAACCTGTCCATCAACCAAACAAAACTCAGTGGCCAGTGCGGGCGCTTGAAATGTTGCCTCAACTACGAGCTCGATACCTACCTCGATGCCTTGCAGCATTTTCCCGATAATGCAGAAGTGTTGTACACCACAAAAGGCAACGCTTCACTCATAAAGCGCGACATTTTTCGTAATCTCATGTGGTACACCTTGCCGGAAGGTTCCAAGCATTACCCGCTGTCGATCGTAAGAGTGAAGGAAATCTTATCAATCAATGCCAGGAGCGAAAGAGTTGATGAATTGCAGCCTGTAGACCTCAGCAGCAACAAATTGACGGAACCGGAACACGCCTTTGTTGATGTGGTTGGGCAAATAAGCCTGAACAGTCTTGAAAAATCTTCCCGCCGCAGGAAAGAAAAACAAAGGGAAAATGATAACAGGCAAAGGCCTAAACCACCGGCAGGCAACAGCAATACCGGCAGGCAGCCCGAACAACGCAAACCGGTAAGGCCAAATACGCCACAGCAGCCACCGCAACAGCAACAACAGCAGCGGCCGCAACAAAGACAGCAACAACAACAAAGACCACAGCAGCAGCGGCCACAGCAACAACAAAGACCGCCACAGCAACCGCAGCAGGGAAGAAGGCCACAGCCGCCTGGCAACCCACCGGCAGATAAAAAATAAAAACATTTACATAAAAACAGCACATCGGCGATGTGCTGTTTTTATTTTTGCAGTCATTCCTTTGTGAAAAATATTGTGGCGGAACCTGTGTCAAAAATTTAATTACTTTCATTGCGTCAATACAACACAAGCCATAAGATGCTTGATTTAAAATTTCAAATACCACCAACATGACTACAAGACGTTCCTTTCTCAAAACCGCCGCAGTCGCTTCTGCCGGTTTGTATGCCAGCTCATCCGCCTTTGCTGAATTCGGTAAACAGAAATATATAGGGCTGCAGCTTTATACCGTTCGTGATGCAATGAAAGATAACCCCCAGGCTACGCTGGCAAAAGTTGCGCAGATTGGCTTTAATTCGGTGGAAACGGCCACCTACACCGGCACCCAGCTTTTCTATGGAATGGATGCCAAAACTTTTGCGGCTACTTTAAAGCAAAACGGGCTGATCGTACCCAGCGGCCACTATATGCTCGGGCTCCAGAAGATGAATGGCGCAGAAACAAAAGGAACGATCTTACATGAATGGGACAAAGCAGTGGACGACGCTGCGGAAGCCGGCATTAAGTACATGGTCTGCGCTTATCTTTTCCCTGATGAGAGAGGTTCCATCGACCATTATAAAGAAATGGCTGGCCAGTTTAATAAGGCTGCTGAAAGATGTAAGAAAGCCGGAATTCAGTTTTGTTATCACAACCACGATTTTGAATTTGAAGCTCAAAATGGCGTGTTGCCCTATAATATACTCCTGAACGAAACAGACAAGGATCTCGTTAAAATGGAACTCGACCTGTACTGGGTAACAAAAGCGGGACACGATGCAGTGGAATTGTTTAAGGCAAACCCCGGCCGCTTTCCGTTGTGGCATGTGAAGGATATGGACAATACATCGGCCCATGCCTTTACCGAAGTGGGCAATGGCGTTATTGATTTCAAAAAAATCTTCGCCGCTGCAAAAGCCGGAGGTATGAAATATTTTTATGTGGAACAGGACAAATGCCCTGGCTCGCCCTACGATAGCATCACCCAAAGCATCGCCTACATAAAAAAGAACCTTGTTTAACAGCCGTAAACGGCTCATCTGATTAAAAAACCCCGGTCGAATGACCGGGGTTTTTTAATCACTGCTATTGTATCAGTACTTATATAAGAGCGATTCGTGGTTACTCAATAATAATCAAAAAAAAGCCAGCCGAAACTGATTCAAATCAGTCTTTTACCTGTTGCAATTCATAAAAACTTAGTTATTGCACTTGCTACCTTGTACCAGATTTCCACAATAAACATCAAAACTATTTATATGAAACGCTTACTTCTATTGCTGATGTTACCGGTAACATTTACTGTCAATGCACAAAAATGGGCAAAGAATTACGACTTCGTTGACCAATGCCTTTGTGGCATGTCACTGGTAGGCAAAGACCACAAAATTGGATACACAGATCATGACGGTAACATTATCGTTCCGCTCATATACGACGAAGGCCTAAGTTTCAGGGAAGGCTATGCTGCAGTGCGCAAAGGCGATAAATGGCAATACATCGACAGTACCGGAAAGGCCATTACTGAACCTGTGTTCAACGATGCACAGTCATTCCACGACGGCCTCGCAGCCGCAATGAAGGGCGATAATTACGGCTACATAGATTATGCGGGAAAAACAGTGATCGACTTTCACTATCCAATGGCAAGAAGCTTCGCCGAAGGCCTGGCACCGGTCTCCAACACCAGGAACCTGTGGGGTTATATCGACCGCAAGGGCAATTATCACATTTCCCCCCAATACGATTTCGCCGACAGTTTCGATAATGGCGAAGCCAGGATTATTAAAGGAGATAAAGTATTGTTCATAGATAAAGACAACAAAGTATTGCACGAATAATGCAAGTGGGTAGGTATTACGTGCATATGGCCGCACCCTGTGTGGCTGATTTTCCGAAACGCAAATACCGCAGGCAACTGCGGTTAAGCATGGTTGCAAAACCAACAGCAAAAGAGCAGTGCTTTACAGGTATTGCTCTTTACATATAAAGCAGGGAAGGGTTACCGGCAGTGGCACTTGTGGCAGCTTTGCTTGCGTCGCACTCTTGTACGGTCCCATCTTTAATCGGCAATACAGCGGGGAGTGGGTAAAAGCACATGTGTGGCCGTTTTACAGTCGATCGTATATTTACCTGTACAAGAGTGCGACGCAACAGCAGATGCCTTGAAAAGCGAAAGCCCGGCTCCCCAAAAAATTGCTGGCATAAAAAAACCGTTTCAAGAAATGAAACGGTTCATATCCAAAATCCGGGTGGCAGTAATTTAGCTGCAACCCATGCTGTTGCCGCAGTTGAGGCATTTGTAACAAGTGCCGCTTCTTAGCGTAATATGCCCGCATACATTACAGGCAGGCGCGTCGCTCTGCATGTTTTTGGCCGCTGCATTTACGGCATCCAAACCAACTTCAGCTTTTACCGCCTGCTTCTGTGCCCTTTGTGGCTGGGGAGTTGCAGAGGCAGTAACTCTTACATTGCTCAGTTCGGGTTTACCAATCAGAGTAATCTCTTCGTCACCTGTGTTGGCAATTTCGGGCCTGTCGATTACATGAACCAGGTCAGTGCGGCCAAGGTATTCATAAGCAAGGGCGCGGAACACAAAATCAACAAGCGACGTAGTTGTTTTGATATTAGGGTGATCTACCATTCCGGCAGGCTCAAACTTGGTGAATATAAACTTCTCTACGAACTCTTCCAGCGGTACGCCATATTGTAACCCAACGGAAATAGAAATGGCAAAACAGTTCATAAGACTGCGAAGCGTTGAACCTTCTTTTGCAAGATCAATGAAGATCTCGCCAAGCGTTCCATCGTTGTATTCGCCGGTGCGGAGGAAGATCACTTGTCCGCCAACTTTTGCCTTTTGCGTAAAGCCACGACGTTTTGCCGGTAATGATTTACGCTCAACGATTTTTGAAAGCTGGCGTTTTAATGAAGTATCGCTGCTTTCCTGCATACGCTTCTGCACCTCATCGAGCAATTCTTCTACGGTGAGTTTACCAAGGTCTACGATATTGCTCTCTGGCTGTGCTTCTACAGTTGAAAGTTCAGCTTCTTCTGTTTTTGTTTCGTCTGCTTTTTTCTTCTTGTCTGATTTATTACTGAGCGGCTGCGACAACTTAGAACCATCGCGGTATAAGGCGTTGGCCTTTAAGCCCAGTTTCCAGCTAAGCATATAACAGTCTGCAATTTCTTCTACAGTGGCTTCATGCGGCAGGTTGATCGTTTTTGAGATCGCACCGCTGAGGAACGGCTGGCAGGCGGCCATCATTTTGATATGGCCATGTGCATGAATATACCTTTCGCCTTTTTTACCGCATTTGTTAGCGCAATCAAAAACGGGCAGGTGCTCAGGCTTTAGTTCTGGTGCGCCTTCTACAGTCATTGTGCCACATACATAGTCATTGGCAGTATCGATCTCTTCATCTGAAAAACCTAATGCCCCAAGCAGGTCAAAGTTCCAGTCATTGTATTGGTCGGCGCTAAAACCCAGTCTTTCCAGGCAAGCTTCACCCAATGAGAATTTATTAAACACAAAGCTGATCTCAAAAGCAGATTTCGCTGCTTCATTCAGCTTCTTGATTTCATCAGCGAGAAAACCTTTTTCACTAAGCGTTTGTGGGTTGATGAAAGGGGCACCTTCAAATGTTGCAGAACCTACAGCATATTTTACAATGGCGTCGATCTGCTTTTCTGTATAATTAAGATTTTTCAATGCTGCCGGAACACTTTGGTTGATTATTTTGAAATAACCCCCACCTGCTAGTTTCTTGAATTTAACGAGGGCGAAATCGGGCTCAACACCGGTAGTGTCGCAATCCATTACAAGACCGATTGTCCCGGTTGGGGCAATTACGGTTGTCTGTGCATTACGGTAACCATATTTTTCACCCAGTTGTACTGCATCATCCCATGCTTTTGTTGCGGCTTTTAATAGATAATCAGGGCAATATTTGGCGTTAATGCCAACAGGCTTAACACTTAAACCATCATAGGCTTCAGACGCATCATAAGCGGCAGCGCGATGATTATGCATTACCCTCAACATATCGGCCTTGTTTTCCTCGTAGCGGGGGAATGCACCCATTACGCCGGCCATCTCTGCAGATGTTTTATAGGCGATACCCGTCATGATCGCTGTTACAGCGCCTGCAATGCCGCGTGCCTGCTCGCTGTCGTAAGGAATGCCACTTACCATTAAGACTGTCCCCAGGTTGGCAAAACCAAGACCTAAGGTTCTGTAATCGTAAGACAATTGTGCTACGTCTCTTGATGGAAACTGTGCCATTAACACAGATATTTCAAGCACCACTGTCCAGAGCCGGCAGGTATATTCAAAACCTTCTACGTCCAGCGTATTGGTCTCTGTATCGAAGAATTTCATCAGGTTGGCACTTGCCAGGTTGCAGGCAGTATTGTCAAGGAACATATACTCACTGCAAGGGTTTGATGCGTTAATGCGACCACCTTTTGGACAAGTATGCCATTCGTTGATCGTGGTATCGTATTGCGTACCCGGGTCAGCACAGCGCCATGCAGCATACGCGATCTGGTTCCAAACTTCACGCGCAGGGATTTTTTTCATCACCCTGCCATCGGTCCTGGCCTTCAATTCCCAATCGCCGTCTTCTTCAAGCACTTTGAAGAATTCGTTCGGTACCCGAACGGAGTTATTAGAGTTTTGTCCTGATACGGTTAAATAAGCTTCTCCTTCATAATGTGAATCATAACCGGCGGCAATCAAAGCACCTACTTTTTTCTCCTCTTCCATTTTCCAGTTAATGAATTTCATTATTTCCGGATGGTCGAGATCAAGACAAACCATTTTAGCAGCACGGCGCGTTGTGCCACCACTTTTAATGGCGCCTGCAGCGCGGTCACCAATTTTTAAGAAACTCATCAGGCCACTGGATGTACCGCCACCACTCAGCTTCTCACCTTCCCCACGTATCTGGGAAAAATTAGTTCCCACACCAGACCCATATTTAAATATTCTTGCTTCCCTTGTCCACAGATCCATAATTCCACCTTCGTTCACCAGGTCGTCGCTTACGCTCAATATAAAGCAGGCGTGCGGCTGGGGACGCTCGTATGCATTCTGAGATTTTTTCAAAACACCATCGACGGCATCCACATAATAATGGCCTTGTGGTTTACCGGTGATGCCGTATGTTGTATGAAGCCCAGTATTAAACCACTGCGGACTGTTTGGCACGCAAGCCTGGTTAAGAATACTATAAACCAACTCATCATAAAAAACCTGTGCATCTTTAGCAGAGGCAAAATAGCCATATTGTTCACCCCATACCTTCCAGCAATTAGCCATACGGTGAGCAACCTGCTTTACAGAGGTTTCCCGGCCCAATGAACCATCCGGCTGCGGAATGCCGGCTTTACGGAAATATTTTTGCGCAAGTATATCTGTTGCTATCTGGCTCCACTGCCTTGGCACTTCAACATTGTTCATTTCAAATACCACTTCGCCGTTGGGATTACGGATAATACTCGTGCGGTAATCGTATTCGAACTGGTCGAAAGGAGTCACCTCCTCCTTTGTAAAACGGCGGTCGAATAGCAAGCCGTTTTGGGCGCCTGGTTTTTGCATGGAGTTATTGGTTTTATGTGTTTGGGAATTATTTTTTGCCATCGTTTTTATTTTTTAGCAGTTGACGAAAATATCCTTTCAAATCGGAAAAATGCAGTCATAGATATTAACAGCTTGTGGAAAATCGGCTTTCCACATTTCGCAGTTCAAACCCGCACTGTATTTGAACGATTATCCACAAACATGTCCACACAACCACTAAATTTTTGTGCCGTTTATTGAAAATTTCTTCGTATAAGTAGAAGCAATAACTAACCAGCAAACCCGCAACATTCAAAAATTGTTAGCCTGTTGCCATTTTACTTCGAAGAAGGGTGAAATGGCAATTTTGATACCGGCTTTTACCAAACCGGCGGCTGTTGTTGCGTCGCACTCTTGTACTCCATAGCCCTGCGCAGCATAACCACGCTAGTCAAAAAAAGAAAAAGCGTTGTTCAACGGGTTGAGCAACGCTATTTATAGTACGTTAAATCTCGGCCACTACTTTATTAATCGCAGGCTGAAAGGGTACCGGTAAAGTTTTCCCTCACTCGCCTTGATGGTTGCAACAATTACCAAAACTGACGCAATAAGGCCGATCGCCCACAAAAGCAATATACCGATCACAGTTATAAAAAGCACAATACAAATAATGATAACAGTGATTTGGAAATTAAGCGATTCTTTGGCATGTGCAGCTATAAATTTCGACTCGTCTTTTTTTACAAGATAAATGATCAGCGGGGCAATAAAAGGTGCAATAAATGTAAGGATGTGCGATAATAAAGCCAGCGTTTTTTCATCACTGGTAGGAACATAATCCGGTGTTGATTCGTTGCCGGTAAAGGAGCTATCTGCCATGATATTTATTTTCATGAAAGTTAGTAATTCATGTCTGTTTTACAAATAATATAAGTTTGAACTGCATGGCCACGCAATTCAGCAATGCATCAATCGTTATAAAAGATCTGCTGGGTGCTGTTACAGAAGTACAAGTGTGCGACGCAACGAAAGACGCCAAATGCACTTTAGCCGGGATTCCAAAAAAATTCTACTGAAAAAACGGGATGGGGTTTTAGCCATTTACATTGCCGTAAACATAAAGCGCTTCGAGATGCGGGGCAGGACTTCCACCCTTGTCCTCAAGCGTTATGGCAAAGGCTTGCGCCTTGGAAATGTTTTTCATTTTACATAGGCCGTTGCAATCTTCAACCATTCCGGCATCAACAGGTTTGCCATCAACTATTGCCCACAGTTGGTATTGTTTGCCTTCCGGAGCCTTATCCATTTTGGTAGGCATTAAATACACATCTTTGGTCTGGCTGTCCCAATATACTGCAGCAATATTTTCTGTGTGTCCATTTACGCCGGGGAGCTTAACAGCAAGCACCTGTGGGTTTTGGATGATGCGAAAACTTTCTTCGAGCCCGTTAAGCCGGGTTTGAAAAACACCATTGCTCGCCTGCAGGTTGTTTCGTTCGGCAAGCAAAGCCTCATACCTGGCAGCTGTATCGTTATAGTTATTGTAGAGATAAAGATTTAAGGCAGCGCTGCCAATAAGCAGAATTACGGAGGCAGCGGCAAAATATCTCCAGAAAGAACTTTGCCTGGTGCCGGCATTCTGTATGTTGTTCATTTCTACTATCGGCGGGGGTATTTTTTTGCTGTCGTTTTGTTCTTTAAAATCCTGCTCAAGCATATCCATAAGTCGGTCCTTCAATTCCGGTGGCGGAGCGATCGCATTATTGAAAGCCTGCTTTTCGATTTGCGTTTCAAAGTTGGTCAACGCTGCTTGTATTTCAGGATGCTGCCGGCAAAGCATTTCCAGTTCTGCAGATTCATCAGCATCCGCAAGCCCCAGCACATAGCTTTCAATTATACCGCTTTCTATGTATGCCTGTATGTTCACTTTAATTTTTAACTAATTCACGTAATTGCAATAACGCGGCCCTGAGCCGTGTTTTCACGGTCCCCAAAGGTATATTCAGCATTTTGGAAATCTCATCCTGTGTGTAGCCTTCAAAGTAAGACAATTCAACAAGCACCTTTTGCTCGCTTTTCAGGGTGTGAACCAATTTCCTCAAACCAATCTGGTCGATATTGGTGACCGTGGTGCCTACTTGCTCATATACGTTGCCGGTTAATTCCCGGTTTTGTGCATTGTGCTGGTAATTTTTGCTGCGCAGCATATCTATCGATGCATTGCGGGCAATATTCATCATCCAGGTGAATAGCCGGCCTTTTGTTGCATCGTAGGTTGCTGACTGCTTCCATATTTTTACAAACACTTCCTGCAACACATCTCCTGCCGTGTCCTTGTCCGGAATAATAGCATTAATTACACTGAACAATGCACCGGAATAATTATCATACAAATAACTGAACACTGGCTGCTGCCGTTCTTTTAGTAACGACACCAGTTCCGCTTCAGTATATTTTTTTGAGTCCTGCATTGTCAGTGGTTAATTCCCCGGCCAAAGATTTTTTTGTGCACAAGTCAATACGACAAAACACCGCCAACAGATTTCCTGGTTGAATCTATAAAACATCCCGGCAAGGTCCGGGAGACCAATTACTATAAACGAGGAGTAAAAAATTATCTGGCTGTTGCGGCAAAAATCAGGCAACCAGGTTCTCATAGGCAGCTGCATCCATTAATGCCTCAACAGCTGCAACATCGCTTACAGCTATTTTCACCATCCAGCCGTCGCCATACGGATCTGTATTCACCAGTTCGGGTTGTTTTTCCAGTTGGCTGTTTACTTCAAGTATTGTTGCAGCAACGGGAAGAAAAAGATCGCTTACTGTTTTAACCGCTTCAACGGTACCAAAAACCTCATCGGCACTTAAAGTTTTGCCTACTGCAGGTATATCAACATAAACGATATCGCCGAGTTCTTTCTGCGCAAAGTCTGTAATACCAACAATTGCGGTATTGCCATCAACAAGTTTTATCCACTCATGTTCTTTGGTGTATCTAACATCGGAAGGAAAATTCATACAGTGCGATTTTTGATTACAAATATTGAATAAAAAATTCGATTAAAAACTAAGTTCACATGGCATGTTGCCCTTGTTGTTTTATTTTTTGACCTGGCTACCCGTCAGCGTGGCATCACCACTTGCGTCGCACACATCAGCGGCCCGGGCTCTGGTCAACAGTTCAAAGAAGCTCTCTCCAAATATAATCAGTTGAGCATTTTCATTTTCATGCGAATATTCTTCACCGGCCTGTCCCCTGAATTCGTAGGCGCTTTTGCAATTTTGTCGATTACATCGAGCCCCTTCACTACTTCCCCAAATACCGTATAATTCTGATCGAGAAATGGCGTACCACCAACAGTCTTATAAATTTTTCTTTGCGCTTCAGTGTACCGGAATAACAAGTCTCCACCTTGCCTTACATTACACTCAATACTATTAAGTTCCTCATCGCTTGATTTTCGTCCCTGCACAATATAAAACTGGCAGTTACTGCTTGCCTTTTCAGGGTTATTATCCCTCGCTGCGGCAAGTACGCCTTTCTTGTGAATATAGGCCGGGTTGAATTCCGCAGGTATACGGTCGCCAGGTGCTTCACCTGCACCAAGCATCGCCGTACTGTCGGCATATTTACTGGTAGGGTCTCCTCCCTGTATCATAAACTCATTGATAACACGGTGAAACATCAGGCTGTCGTAAAAACCCTGCTTTACCAGTTTAATAAAATTATCCCTGTGTTGCGGTGTTGAATCATAGAGTTTTACCGTAATAGAGCCATAATCGGTGGTAATCAGTACCAGGCGGCCCTTAACTGCTGTTGCAGGTTTGGCAGCTGCGGCAGGTTTAGCTTTGGTAGCATTTTGCGAAAACAAGTTTACAGCGACAATAGACAATGCGAGAATTAAAATTATTTTTTTCATGATGAGCTTTTAAAATCCGTTCTGTTCGAAGTAAAGCAAAATATGGTCTTTCAAAAAATTTTCTTGTTCAGTTAAGCCATTAACCGGAAGATCTTTTAGCTGTTTAAAATGCGGCCAGCCATCACCATCAACGTTGTGCAGTTCATAGTACCCGCTTTGCGCAAGTAAGGTACATACGGCAACATGCATCAGGTCTTGTTTTTGTTCTTTCGTAATTTTTGTACTGGTAAAATTTGTTTCCTGCAGGCCAATAAGGAACAGAATTGCTTCCATATCCGGCTTCTTTCCAAAACGCTCAACAAGTTTTGCCTCCAGGTTCCACCAGCGCTGCTGCAGGTCATCCTCAATATTCATAGCCGGCAAAGGTAAAGGGAGTAAATGCAAAAGCTATCTTTGCAAAAATTTTTAAGAAATAATGTTACAGGTAAATGTATTGCGCCAGAATCCTGAATGGGTTAAAGAGCGGTTAGCAGTAAGGCATTTCAAAAATGCAGGCCTCGTCGAAGAGATTATTGCATTGGATGATGATCGTAAAAAATTACAGGCTGAATTTGATAATACGCAATCAAAAATAAACAGCGCATCCAAAGAGATCGGTAAACTGATGGCACAAGGGAAAAAAGAAGAAGTAGAACAGATGAAGCAGGATGTTGCGGCTAACAAGGCGCAAACAACAGCGCTTACAGAAAAAATGAATGCGACGGAGAAAGCGTTGCAGGAAAAATTGATTCAGCTGCCCAATTTACCATCTGCATTGGTTCCTCCGGGTAAAACACCTGAAGACAACGTAGTGGTTCGCAGCGGTGGCGATGATGTTAAGCTTCCCGAAGGCGCGTTGCCACATTGGGATCTTATAAAAAAATATGACCTCATCGATTTTGAAACCGGCGCTAAAATCACCGGCAGCGGTTTCCCTTTGTTTAAAGGCAAAGGCGCAAAACTACAGCGCGCATTAATTCAATATTTCCTGGATTACAATACTGCCGCAGGCTACACGGAATATATTCCACCATTCATGGTCAATGAAGCTTCTGCGTATGGCACGGGGCAGTTGCCCGATAAAGAAGGGCAAATGTATCACGCCACTGAAGATAACTTCTACCTTATTCCAACGGCCGAAGTGCCGGTCACCAATATTTACCGCGATACAATTTTAAAAGAATCAGATCTTCCACTGAAGATGACGGCATGGTCACCCTGCTTTAGAAGGGAGGCTGGCAGTTTTGGTAAAGATGTGCGTGGCTTAAACCGCGTTCACCAATTTGAAAAAGTGGAGATCATACAAATGGTAAAACCCGAAACCAGTTACGAAGCATTTGAACAAATGGTTCACCATGTTGAGCGTTTGGTACAATCACTGGGATTGCCATATCGCATTCTAAAACTTTGTGGCGGCGATATGGGCTTTACCAGTGCACTTACCTTTGATTTTGAAATCTACAGCGCAGCACAGGAAAAATGGCTCGAAGTAAGCAGTGTCAGCAATTTCGAAAGTTTCCAGGCCAACCGTTTAAAATGCCGTTTTAAAGATACCTCAGGCAAAACGCAACTGGTGCACAGCCTGAACGGAAGTTCGCTTGCGCTGCCACGCATTATGGCCGGCATTCTTGAAAATAATCAAACAGAAACAGGCATCAGCATTCCACTGGTGCTGCAAAAATATTTTGGAGCGGCAAGTATTTAGTTTAAAAACAATGCATATTATAAAGCTGAAGGGCTAACGCAAGCCTTTCAGTTTTCATTTTTTACCCGGCGACATTGCTGCGACCAGGCTGCCGTTGCGTCGCACACTTGTACTGCAGTAAATATATTGGCAAACGGCCATCAGCATTCGCGCCAGATGCCCAAAGCAGCAAAAGATGAACGGAGCGTCGCAAGCAAAGATGATCTGTGGTGCAGGTGACCACTAACAATATAAAAAATTCCCTTCATCATTGCATATGATTGCCGGCAGATTTTATCACTAATTTAGCCCGTCAAATTTTTGTACATGAAAAAACGCTTAAGGCGGCTCGCATATCTGCTGCTCATACTTTTTGTTGTACTCAATATCATTTGCGCAATACAAGCTTATCACTTCACAAGATTTGTGGAAGACTATCACGCGGCGCCATTTCATCAAATGGGTTTTCTTGATAGAACAAGCGCCGTTCTTTTTGGCCTGCCCATGGCCAAAAGCATTGTTACCGACTCGCTGAAAGCTCCGCACGACACGGTTACAATAACTACGGAAGATCACGTAAAACTTGCCTGCTGGAGTGTTTTGCACAGGCCCGGCGATACGATTGCACCGAAAGGAACCATCATAATGTTTCATGGCCATGGCAGTTGCCGTAGTGGTTTAATACCCGAGGCCACTGCCTTTTATAATATGGGCTGGAATCTTTTCATGATCGATTTCAGGGCACATGGAAACAGCGAAGGAAGTGAATGTTCCGTTGGCATTAAGGAAGCCAAAGACGTAAAAGCTGCCTATGACTATGTTAGCAGCAGCGGCGAAAAAAATATTGTGTTGTATGGAATTTCGATGGGCGCAGCCACCATTACAACTGCGATGAGCGATTATGTATCCATTCAACCCTCGAAAATAATTCTCGAAATGCCATTCGCTACCATGCACGATGCAGTGGATGGTTTTGTGCGAAATATGAACCTGCCTGCTGAACCGCTTGGCACATTGCTTACTTTCTGGGGCGGTACCGAAGAAGGGGTATGGAGTTTCTCGCATAAGCCTGCGGAATATGTAAAAAAGATCAACTGCCCTGTATTGCTGCAATGGGGCAAGGAAGATAACCGCGTGCTTAAACAGGAAACCGACGAAATATTCGCTAACCTGGCTTCTTCAAATAAAACCCTGGTGGAATACGATGGTGTAGGCCACGCAAGTCTCTGCAAAAATGCCCCGCAACAATGGACGAAAAGTGTAACAGTCTTTTTAAAGTAATATTTATTGCCGGAAGAACAGCTGGGCGATGACCCTTCCAGGGGAGGTAGCGAAATTTTTTTCGAAAAAAGATCAAAATTTAAACAGTTGATATATATTCGCCTGCCTAAATGAAAAAAGCCCTTCCGTAGAAACGGACTGGCCTCTAACGATTGCTTGCCATATGAAAATTTTCAAAATTCTTTTTAGAACAGCACTACGCTGTTTTCTACGGCCTCTTGATTGTTTGCTTATATACTGATTGCCTGTCTACCGATTGCCTGCCGTATGATTTATTAACTTCCTGATACAAATGTAAAAGGGTTAATTACATGAGAAAATTCAAATTGTGGTTATTTTAATGATGCCTAAAGGAAATTAAATAGACGAAACCCTTTATGGTATTGAGTTTTGGGAGATTTTTATTATGATGTCCAACCGTTTTACTGATGCGCTTTTTCAGCTGATCCGCTCATTGGAAAAAGCTGAAAAAAGGCATTTCAAGCTATATATCAAACGAAGTTCCTCCAAGGAAGACCTTCGGATAGTGCGGCTTTTCGACGCGCTGGACAAAATGCCCGACTACGATGAGAAAATACTGCTGAAAAAACTCGCACCAATCACCAAACCACAGCTCGCCAATTTAAAATCGCACCTGAATAAGCAATTGCTTGCCAGTCTGCGGCTCTTAAAAAGTACAGAGAACATTGACCTGCAATTAAGCGAGCATTTAGACTATGCGCGCCTGCTCTACAACAAAGGTTTAAAGCTGCAAAGTCTTAAACTGCTGGAGAAAGCAAAGGAGATCGCAAAAGCCAACCACAAATACAATTTTCTTGTTCCCGTATTATCACTTGAAAAGAAAATTGAAACACTGCATATCACCAGAAGCACATTGGAAAAAACAGAGATACTTGCAAGAGAAGCTTCCGATATAAGTGAACACATCGACCGTGTTACCAAGTTATCCAACCTTGCATTACTGCTTTATAACTGGTACGTAAAAAACGGTCACGCAAGAAATGAACAGGATGAAAAGGGTATACGCGAATTCTTTAAACACAACCTCCCCGCCAATACCAAAAATATCACAGATTTCTATGAACGATTGTACCTGTACCAGAGCTATTGCTGGTATGCATTTATTCGCCAGGATTTCCTGATGTATTATCGTTACAGCCGCAAGTGGACCGACCTGTTTGACGAAGTGCCCTTAATGATTGCTGTTGAAACCGGTCACTACATCAAAGGCATGCACAACCTGCTGAATGCGCATTTCGACCTGCGTAATTATAGCGAATTCGAAGTCACACTGAAACAATTTGAAGCTTACGCAAAAACCGATTTGGCGTCCGTACATGATAATTTCAGGATTCACACTTTTGTGTATATAAACAGTGCACGTATTAACCAGCATCTTATGCTCGGTACTTTTAAAGATGGACTTGCATTGGTGCCCGGCCTTATGGAAAAAATGGAAGAGTATTCACTATATATCGATCGCCATCGCGTACTCGTTTTCAATTACAAGATAGCAACACTGTATTTTGGAAGCGGCGATTACCACACTGCTATCGATTACCTCTTAAAAATTATCAACGGACCGGTAGACCTGCGTATCGACCTCCATTGCTATGCCCGCCTTATGCATCTTGTTGCGCATTACGAACTCGGCAATTTTGATATACTCGAATACCTCATAAAATCAGCATACCGTTTCATGGCCAGGATGAAAAACCTTACCATTGTTGAAGAGGAAATTTTCAAGTTTCTGCGGCACTCTTTCACCGCATCGCCACGCCAGCTAAAACCCGAACTAAAAACATTTTTAGAGAAAATAAAACGACACGAGAAAAGCCGTTTCGAAACAAGGTCCTTCGCCTATGTAGATGTTATTTCATGGGTAGAAAGCAAGGTGTACGAAAAACCCATGAGCGAAATCATTAAAGATAAAGTAAAAACAAGCGGCCGAAGCCCTTGGTAATTTTTCTGGGCCGGGCTTTCGTGCAAATGGCATCGCCTCTTGCGTCGCACTCTTGTACAAAGAACATTACTCCGCAACGCAGATCAATAAACGAAGTCACGTCATTTTTTAATGATCACTTTTGTTCCGGGCTTAACCATAGAATAGAGTTCTTCCACGTCTTCATTCTTCATACTTATACAACCCTGTGTCCAGTTGTCATAGCGATCCACCGCAAACTCTTCATGCGGCCACACGCCATGTATACCAATGCCACCGCCAATTTGCGCAGATTTTGGAATAATTCCATGCGCCTTCCTGTAATTGAATTTATCGTAGCTTTCTTTGGTTGGATAGTCGAGCATTATAAAACGATCCCATTTTTCATGCACCCTTTTGTTAACTACTGTAAAATTCCCCTCCGGTGTTTTACGATCACCTTCCATCAATTTATCGCCCAGGTCATCATTGCCAAAAACAACCGGGTATTTTACCAGCCAACCGTCATCATCAAATACGGTGAGCTCAAATTTGCTTTTTTCAACTACGATAAAATAAGTACCATGAGCATAATGTTTTTCCCTGAAGGAAGCGCAAACAAACAACACAGCCACTACACTGGCAAAGTGCAGAATATTTTTCATTGCAATAAAACTTTTGAATAGTTAACAATACAACAGCGTAGATTTTTGCAATGAAATACTTTTTTATTTTTTAAAACGGCTGGAGCGCCGTTTCATTATGTGCTGGGAATAAAAAATTTGGTTAAGAAAAACAGGGAGATTTGATTTAGCTTTCCTGTACTTTCATTCTGTTACTAACAATAATGCAAATACACGCATGAATAAAGCAACCTTACTTATTTTATCTGCCATCGCAGCGGTTACGGCTTCAGCCCAGGTATACCGGTCAGCATCACCATTGGTGCACACATTTTCTATAGTGGCAAGAGACAGCACAACGGGTGAAATGGCCGCAGCGGTGCAAAGCCATTGGTTTAGCGTGGGCACTAGTGTAATCTGGGGAGAGGCTGGCGTTGGTGTTGTAGCAACACAATCTTTTATCGATAAATCGTACGGGCCAAAAGGGCTGGCATTGATGAAGCAGGGCATTGATGCCAAGAAAGCTTTGGATAGCCTGCTCTTACTTGATGGCGGCCGGGAAGTTCGCCAGGTCGCCTTTTTAGATGCGAAAGGAGCCGTCTCCGGCTTTACCGGCAAAAATTGCATTCAGTATGCCTCCGATATGCAAGGAGCCAATTTTAGCGTGCAGAGTAATATGATGCTTACCAATGAAGTTTGTAATGCAATGGCAGCCGCGTTTCGTGCTTCTTACGGAAAGCCATTGGCAGAAAGGGTTTTGGCCGCGCTTGATGGAGCGCAAAGTGTGGGCGGCGATATTCGCGGTATGCAGGCCGCTGCTATGATCGTTGTTCCCGGGTCAGCCAATAACCAGCCATGGAACGACAAACTGATCGATGTGCGTGTCGATGACAACCCGCAACCGATAGAGGAATTGCGAAGATTATATAATCTCTACATCGCTTACCAGCACATGAACAATGGCGACCTCGCTACGGAGAAAAATGATATGGTCACTGCAATGAATGAATACCACGCCGCAATGAAAATGTTCCCGGAAAATGTAGAAATGCAATATTGGACAGCAATTACACTTGCCAACAATAACAGGCTCAGCGAAGCTCTGCCCACATTGAAAAAAATCTTTAAGGCAGATAATAACTGGAAAGAACTTACGCGGCGGCTGCCTGCCGCTGGCTTGCTTACAGTTAGCAAAGAAGACCTCGAAAAGATCATGCGCTTATAAAAATGTCCGGACATATTCACGGATTTATCTGCATGCACACAGAATTAAATTTTACGGCCCGGCGCTTGTAATAGTATTAAACATTTGTTGCGCTTTTTGTATAGAAAAAACAATGCGGGATCACAAAGTTTTACTGCAGAATACAAGTCAGGAAGACCGGAATTTTAGATCCGGGAGATAGCTATCAGGATGATAATTGCTTTCGTTCCTCCGCCATTGATGACCTTAGGACCAACTGTACAAGAGAGTGACACAACAGGCGATGCCATAGCTAACAACAGCCGGCTGCATAAAAGAAAGAATTATTTTGGTATTACCCAGCCTTTGGAAGTTTTAACCAACTGAACCACGTTGCTTAGGGAGCTTTCGTTATTCTCCCTGTCCACAGCACTTACTGCGATATAACAAGCGCTCCACTCAACGGGAATATCGCTTTGAACGATATCGGTAATTGTTTCAGAAGCATTGGCAGTAATTATTCGGAATGGTAAATTGCCAAGCGATGCGAAATTGCCCGAAAGAAAAATGGCGAAAGTTTTTACCTGTTCTGTTTCGTTAACCGTGTTGGTTTTTATTTTTAATGTAAACTTGCTATCGCTCTTTGAACTGCTTTCAGTGAGGTCTGCGATAACGGGCCGTTGCGGCGGCACTGTATCGATCCACGGCATAGGCGGTAACAAAGCAGGCCTGCTGTATTCATTTAATCGAAGGCTATCGGCCCATCCGTTGGGATTACGCAAAATACTTACTGCACTAAAATAGATGCTTCCCTGTATGGCGCTGTTGTTACGCAGCATGGCTATTTCGTTTGGTAGTTCCTTCTTATTAAACCATGCTGTCGTTGGATTTTCCTGTGTGCGATAAACGCCATGGCCAATATACACATGCTTTCCATAACTGTGCCTGCCCCACCAGTCGAGTAACAAGGTATAGTCGCACAAACGGTGTCCGATTTCCCAATACAATTGTGGCGCAACATAGTCTATCCAACCATTGCGCAACCAAAGCAATATATCGGCATAAAGATCATCATAGTTGGTCTGGCCGGCTTGTGTTGGGCTACCATCGGCATCCTGGTTTCTGTTACGCCACACGCCAAAAGGGCTTATGCCGAACTGCACAGTTGGCTTTATGTCAATTATAGCATCGTGTATCATTTTAATAATACTATCGCAGTTGCTTCTTCGCCATGCATCTTTTGTAAGCCCGTTGCCATATTTTTTGTAGGTATTTGCATCGGGAAATTCTTTGCCGGCAATACGGTAAGGATAAAAATAATCATCCATATGAATGGCATCAACATCATAACGCTTAACAATATCCTTTACAATGTTTGTAACAAACTGCCTGGTTTCAGGTAAGCCGGGATTAAAGTATTTTTTTGTTCCATAAACAATAAACCAGTCTTTATGAATACGCGTTATATGAGTTGGTGAAACAGACGAGCTTTTCAAATCAAATACGGCCCGGTACGGATTGAGCCACGCATGAAATTCCATTCCGCGTTTATGTGCCTCATCGATCATGAATTGTAAAGGGTCGTAATATGGAAGTGGGGGCAATCCCTGCACACCATTCAAAAACTCGCTCCACGGCTCATACTGTGAAGGATAGAAAGCATCTGCTGCGGGGCGAACCTGCACAACAACTGCATTAATACCGATCTTCTGGAGGCTGTCGAGCATGGCAATGTATTCCGCTTTTTGTGTAACAACGGGGAGTCCTTTAGCAGAAGGCCAGTCAATATTGTTTACGGTGGCGATCCATACGGCTCTGAACTCGTACCGGGGCTGGGCAAAAGAGGAAACAACAAAAGAAAAAAACAGGAAAAAGAAAAGTAATACAGGTTTGCCTTGCTTCATTGAGCGAATATAAGAATGTTGATTTTAGGTTAGCCTTCCCTTAATTTATCGAGCAGGTGATTTAACAGTTTCATCTCTGCTTCCGAGAGGTTGCTCATAATATCATCAAGATCCTTGTTTTTTTCATCCAGTTTTCCAAGCAGTTTAAGACCTGACTCGGTGATGGTCACGTCTACCAGTCTTTTATCCTTTTTATTGAGCTTTTTCTCAACAAGTGCTTTCAATATCATACGGTCTACCACGCGACTCGTATCACTCATTCTGTCGAGCATCCTCTCCCTGATTTGCATAGTACTTAAAGGCTTTTTCGCACCCCGCAGAATGCGCAGGATATTGTATTGCTGCATCGTAATATTTTCCTGTTGCAGAAACTTTTTTATCCGCTCTTCCAACCAGCTTTGGGTATAAAGTATGTTTACCATACTCTTTAGGTTTTCATTGCGAAAAGTTGGTTGCTGTATCGACTCTTCTAAACTCATAAGTGGATAGTTTTGAATTTGATGCTCGCTATACCGGTTAGCACTAAATTAGGAGTATTTAATGCTAACCTTATAATGCTGGCCATATAAATCTGCATTAAAATAACAGGCAAATAAAATCCCGGCAAGTTTGCCGGGATCTTATTCTTATGAATATTCGCCAGGACACTACCAGGCGATTACCCTATTTCTTCAAATTCGCGGTTAACGAATTCCATTAATGTTTTAATGTAGTCAGGCGAAAGGTCAAATTTCAGGCCCGCTGCCTCGTATAGTTCCGGCAGGGTTTTCGTTCCACCGAGTCTTAACGCGTTTATATAATGCGTTAAAGCCAGTTGGCGGTTTTGCTCATACTGCATCCACAGGCCAATTGCGCCAAGTTGGGCAATGCCATATTCAATATAATAAAATGGAACTTCAAACAAATGCAATTGTCTCTGCCAGCCAGTTTCCCGGTATCGTTGCAGGCCATCAGTATCAACATTGGCGGGTGTGAACTCATTAAGTATCTCTACCCATTTTGCCGTACGCTCTTCAATTGTATGTGCCGGGTTTTCATAAACCCAATGTTGAAATTTGTCTATTGTAGCAATCCACGGGAAGATGGTAATAACACGCTCTAGTTGATGTTCCTTTGCCCGCTGTAACTCGTCGTCGTTGCTAAAAAAAGCTTGCCAATGGCTCATACTGAACAATTCCATCGACATACTGGCAACCTCGGCAATCTCCATTGGATAGTCTTTAAAGGCGCTCAGTTCAAGACCGTGCGACAAAAAAGAATGAATAGCATGGCCACCTTCATGTACCATTGTAATTACATCATCCATCTGGCCGGCCGCATTCATAAAAATAAATGGTGCGCCACTCTCGGCTAATGGACAATTATAGCCGCCAGGCGCCTTCCCTTTTCTGCTTTCGAGATCAAAATGTTTCATCCTGTCCATCGTCCGCAAACAGTCGGCAAAAAAAGGATGTATTGCTTCAAAACACTGTTTGGTCTTTTCAAGCAATTCTGTTCCCGTCCTAAAAGGATTTAGTGGTTGCGTTCCCTCTGGTTGTGCGTCAATATCCCATGGTTTCAACGTATCGAGACCGAGCTTGGCTCTCTTTTGTTCATAAATTTTCTCAACAATAGGCAATACATGCAATTTCACGGCTTCATGAAAACGGTAGCAATCCTCTTTATTGTAATCAAATCTGCTAAGTTCCACGAACTTATAGTCACGATAATTGGCAAAACCCGCATTCACAGCAACTTTATGCCTGCGTTCAATAAGCTGCGTAAACAGATCATGAAGCTCTTTCCGGTCTTGCAGGCGGCGTTCCTGTATCTTCCGGTAAACAGATTCGCGCAACTTACGGTCGTGACTTTCCAAAAATTTGGAAGCCTGTTGTAAAGTATATTCCTGGCCATTCACCTCAACCGTCATTTTGCCCGATACCACAGCAAATTGCTGCTGCATCACACTTAATTCAGCTTGTAAAGCAATATTTTCTTCACGAAAAAGATCAATGTTCTTTTTAACCGTGCGCAGGTAGGTAAAATATTTTTGTTTGTCAAGCTCGCTGCTAAAACTACATGCAATCAGTTTCCGGTTAAGCTTATCTGCATACGGTTGCAATCTCGGCTGAATTTCCATGCAGAAATAAGTAAAGGCTTCTTCCAGCTCTTTGTCTGTTGTATCGCATGTCATACGTATCTGCCGCCAGCAGGCATCTTCACTAACCACCGCCTCCATTTCGCTTACATCCTTTAACCAATGCTCAAGGTCGGCTGGTGAGGAAATAGGCCTGTCAAGCAGTAGCCGAAAATAGGGTTCCAGCCCTTCCCAGGTAGTTACTTTAAAATCACCCGGAACAAAATGACGTTCCGTTCTTTTTATATCTGCGCTTAATAACATAATAATACTTTTTTGGAGCCCAGGCATCAGTAAGTTATTTCAACATCCGTTGCGTCGCACTCTTGCGCGCTACGTCCGCTATGCGGCAGGCTGGCTTGGTATGCGACTTATTCAGCATCCTTCTTTTTTGCCGCTTTTTTCTTCGGCTTTTCAGGCTCGCTTACTGCAGCAACGGTTACCGCATCAGCCTCATTTTCGTCAGCCACTTCTGCTGCTGCTTCTTCGTTACTCAGTTTCAGTTCTATTGCATTGGCTTTGAGTATCCCAAACCAACGAACCATTTTCTTCATGTCGCTGGAGTAAACCCTGTCGAAATCCATCTCCGGATATACTTTTTCAAAATATTTTTTAATAGCTGCAGCATCCTTTTCAGAGGGCAGTTGCTCCGAGCTTGCATCCATCGATTTGAAAATATCGATCAGGTTAACGTTTTCGTGCTGCGTATACACTTCAATACTCTCAAGGTGAGAAAAACTGTGTTGGCGGCTGGAGATAAATTTGCTCGTCTTGTCATCTAATGAACGAACAATTGCGCCATCTGTCTTGCTGGCAATCATTTCAAAGAGTCCGCCAAGGCCCGTTACACTGATCAGTTTGCTGTATTCCATTTAATTAATTTTTGTAGAGGTTGCAAAATAAGGGAAAAATGGTCAGCCGCAGCCAGTAAGGCTAAAAGGAAATCTTAAAGCCAGTTGCCACAGCATAATAACGCAAAACCCGGCATAGAGTATTGCGGTCTTCCATTGATAAACCTTGCGTCTCTTTGTTACAATACCTGGTCATATTGTAACCTGCAGTCAATGCAAAGACTGTATTACCTATAGTCTTTAACCGATTACCGGACTGGGGTGCTGGAATTATCAAACCATAACTTATTCATAATCAACACCTTATTTTTAAGCTCCGGGTATAGGCACATTTATTGTCTCATTTGGATAGAAATAAATTTTTTTACTTTAAGGTTTGAGAATTTCCGTTTTTAACTTGCAGCGCCTGCTAATGTCAGGGCAGCCAATTCAAATGTTATTAATGCAATAAAGTAGTAAGGTTCAAATCGTAGAATATCATAAGCGGAACCAAACTACGAAGGCCCGTTTGAATTCAGTATCCATGTTAAGCTACTCCACTCAAAAAAATATGTTGCCGCTAGATCTATGGCAACCTGTATTCATTTGCCTAAATATGGCTTAATTAGTTTTTTGAATAGCTGAGTAGGAAAAGATTACTGCAATAAAATACCTTGATTATGAGGCTAGTAGCTATTTACGAAAAATTAATATGGGCATTGAAAAGGCATTTGAATTATCTTGCGCACTTTGAAAAGTAACTAAAGAGACAAACACCACTGTTCTATGGATGTGAAAAAAACATTTCAGTTTTCAGTCTTAATGATTTCTATTTCCGCGGCATTGTTTTCCTGTAAAACTTACGAAAAGATTCCTTATTTCAAAGACATTTCAGATACCTCAAAGCCCGTTTCAGCAAAACTGCAGAATTTTAGTTATCCGCTTATTCAACCCGATGACATATTGCTTATAAGCATTCTTACGCTTGATGAAAAATCAAATGCCCTTTTTGCAGCAGGCAATACTGTGGTTTCCGCAATAGGTTCGAGCAGCTCAACCACCAGTCTGGGCAACCAGGTTACTGCAGGACATATGGTAGATAAAGAAGGAAATATTGAACTACCCATCGTCGGTATTATCCATGTGCAGGGCATGACTACTTTCCAGGCAAAAGAACAGATCAAACAAAAAGTAAAGGATCTCTATAAAGAAGCAACGGTGGACGTTCGGTACAATAATTTTAAAATAACAGTTATGGGGGAAGTGTTGCGCCCAGCAACTTACACCATACCCAACGAAAAGATAAACCTGCTTGATGCTCTGGGTATGGCAGGGGATATGACTATTTACGGCAAAAGGGATAATGTGTTACTGATTCGGGATTCAGCCGGCACAAAAAATATGGTACGACTTAACCTTAATTCAAAAGATATAATAAGTTCTCCTTACTTCTGGCTGAAACAAAGCGATGTGATCTATGTTGAACCTGATAAATCAAAGGCCGCAAGCCTCGATATGGCGAAAACAAGGAATTATGCCCTGGCTGCATCACTTCTTTCGCTGCTGATCGTAATAGCAACAAGAGTAAATTATTAAGGCATATAACGAAAAGAGAATGAATAGTAAAGTGAATAACCGCTTTTCCGGTGACGGGGATGATTTCGATATAAAAAAATTGCTGTCCAGGTTCATCGACCATTGGAAACTGTATGCAGTTTCATTGGCTGCGTGTGTGGTTTTGGGACTTCTTTTTATCAGGTATTCTACGCCACTTTATTATGCCCACGCAAAAGTATTGGTGCAGGATCAGGACAGCAAGTCAGGTAATTCCATGTTTGGGCTCTCCTCTTCTATGCTTCAGGATTTTGGTAGCTTGTTCAATGTAAAAAGCAATGTAAACAACGAATTGGCAATCTTGAAGGCAAGGGATCTTATGGACAAGATGACGAGGGAAAACCACCTGAATATACTTTATTACCGCAAAGGAAGGGTGCGTAGTGTTGAATTATACCAGCAGAGTCCTTTTGCCGTTACCTATGTCCCGCTAAACGATTCTATTACAGGTGCAGATTTCGATATCAGCTTCAGCAATAAAAAGCAGGGAATGGATTTCAGCCTGGCAGGCGAATCCCTGGACTCATCTTTTGCCGGTGAAGGAAAATTCGGTGACACTATTTTAACTGCACTGGGTAAAATATGTGTCAATCCAACCGGGAAACAATTCGAGCCCGGGTATGACTATCATTTTAGGATATCATCGATTGATGAGGTAGTTTCCGGCATCGCTGAGAAAATGAGCTTTGCCATAGATGACAAAGAAGCGAGTGTGATCAGCCTTACCTACAGTTCAAATGTGCCACAAAAAGCCGAAGATATACTAAGGACACTCATTGATGATTACATCTCGTACAACCTCAATCAGAAAAACCAGATTATCGACAGTTCGCTGCTGTTTATTAATACACGTATCGGAATTGTGGTTACCGAACTCAACAAAATTGAATCTGAAATTCAGGGATTTAAGCAGCGTAACAATATTGCTGATCTCAGTGAACAGGCAAAAGCACTTATCGACAATTCTACAGCCTATAAGGACAAATTGAACGAGGTTGAAGTGCAGTTGAATGTTATCAAAAGCACGCTGGCTTATGTACAGGATGAAAAAACAAATTCAAGGGCGGTGCCGGCGACGCTTAATCCAGATCCCAATTTCATTGCACTGATACAACAGTACAATAGTTTGATTGCTATACGTGAACAGCAGGCACTTTCAACAACAGATAAAAACCCGATTCTGAATAACCTGGATCTGCAAATAACTGCTGTTAGGGCCAACATTGTAAAAAGTCTGCAGAATCAGCAAAAAGCAATGGAGATCAGCAAGCAGAGAATCCTTTCTGAAAATACACAGCTATCATCCTTTGTCCAAAGTGTGCCACGACAGGAAAGAGAATACATTGACCTGTCAAGGGAACGGGACGTAAAACAGGCAATATATCTGTACCTGCTGCAGAAAAAAGAAGAGACAGCCATATCAAGAGCTTCCAACATTGCGAGTGCTAGTGTTATTGAAAGTCCAAAAACAGAATACAAACCTTATTTTCCAAATAAGACAATGGTGTTGGCTTTTGCACTGATATTAGGGCTCGGATTACCGACTGCCTTTGTTATGCTTAAGGATACACTCAACACTAAGATTCGCGAAAAAAATGATATAACAGATCATACCAATTGCACTATTTTGGCAGAAATAGGCCACAGTGAAGGAGCAGAAATCATTACTTCAAAAGAAAAAATCCGCACGGTTGTTGCTGAGCAGTTTCGCATGTTCAGAACCAATATGGATTTTGTGATAGGAACCAAATCCTGCCCGATCATCCTGCTTACCTCATCAATAACAGGTGAAGGAAAATCTTTTATTGCAGCAAATCTTGGGCACGTTTATGCACTCTCTGGTAAAAAAGTGTTATTGATGGAATTGGACCTCCGTAAACCCAAACTTTCGGGTATGCTGGGCCAAAGCAATAGCACCGGGTTTTCCAATTACGTCATTTCAGGTGAACAGGTAAGAAATTTTATAAAGGTATTACCGGAAAGCCCTAATGTTCATTTGCTTAGTTCAGGGCCGGTTCCTCCCAATGCAGCTGAATTGCTCATGAAGACGGAAACATCCGAAATGTTTGCCCAGTTGAAAGAACTGTACGACATTATTATCATAGACGCTCCACCGATTGGTGCGGTAACCGATGCCCAGATTTTGGCAAAGCACAGCGACGTAAATCTTTATGTGGTGCGGCAGGCGTACACATTTAAAGGCAACCTGGAAATTATCAACGATATTGTTGGCACCGGTAAGTTCTCCAATCTTTATATTGTTGTAAATGATGTAAAAAAAGGAGCTTCTTACAGGTATGGGTATGGGTATGGTTATGGCTATGGTTACGGGTATGGTTACGGATATGGCAACGATGAATCCCGTAAAAAGAACCGAAAGTCGAAGAGCATACTTTAAGTCGAGTGTTGTTTAAAATATACCTGATGAAAAATGACATAATCTGCAGCATTATTATTCGATCATATAATGAAGAAAAACATATCGGTCGTTTAATAGATGGAATAAATAAACAAAAGAATGTTACAGGCATTGAAATAATTGTAGTCGATTCCGGGTCCACTGACTCCACCACTTATATCGCCCATAAAATGGGGGCTTCTGTAATCAGCATCAGGTCCGGGGATTTTTCCTTTGGCAGGGCTTTGAACATTGGCTGCAGTGCTGCAAAGGGTAAATACCTGCTTTTTGCCAGCGCACACGTTTATCCGCTCTACACAAACTGGATTGAAAAAATGTTAAAGCCGTTTGAAGACGAAAAAGTCGGCCTCGTTTACGGAAGGCAAACCGGTAATGAAAACACCAGGTATTCCGAGCTTCAGTTAATGAATAAATGGTTTCCGAAAGAATCCAACTACAATCAACTCACCCCATTTTGCAATAATGCGAATGCTATCGTAAGAAGATCGCTCTGGGAAGAACAGCCATATGATGAAAGCTTAACGGGCCTGGAAGACCTCGACTGGGGCCTCAAAATCCAGAAAAAAGGATGGAAAATTGTGTATGAAGCCCACGCTTCTATAGTGCATGTTCATGAAGAAAATGCCTCGAAAATTAAGAACAGGTATAGGCGCGAAGCAATCGCATTAAAAAGAATATTGCCCAACCAGTCGATGAACTTATTCGATTTCATACGACTCACGGTTATCAACATTGTCATCGACGTTTTTCATGCTTTCCACGAAAGAAAATTGTTCCTCAACTTTAGAGACATTGTACAATTCAGGACCATGCAATTTCTCGGAACATATATTGGATTTCGGCAAAAAAATGAAGTTGATGCACAATTGAGGAAACGCTTTTATTATCCGAATGAACTGAAGAAAAAAAATAAAGAACCCGAATACGGAGAACGAATAATATATAGCGCCGTCGAAAGCTGAATTAGAATGTCCTTTTAAAAGGTGGATCAACCGATTTTCTGCCAGAACAATATAAAAACAATAGCAATGGATAAATACAAAATGGTCGCAATGGTACCGATGCGACATTCCAGTGAAAGAGTTAAGGGCAAAAATTACCGGGATTTTGCCGGTAAACCACTTTTTCATCATATCATCGAAGCGTTACTGGGCTGCAAAGCAATTGATAAAGTGATTATTGATACCGACAGCCCCGATATCATGGAACAAACCCGGAAGCATTTCCCGGATGTATTGTTACTGGAACGGCCTGAACACCTGCGTGATGGGGCAATACCAATGAATGATGTATTGTTGAACATCGTTCGCCAGGTTACTTCAGATTTTTACCTGCAAACGCATAGTACCAATCCAATACTTACAAGCCAGTCTCTCACAAATGGTATTGAAAAATTCTTAAGCGTTTATCCGGTATACGATTCTTTATTTTCCGTTACGAGAAGACAAGTCCGTTATTGGGACCAATTGGCAAGGCCTATAAACCATAATCACAATATCTTGCTCAGAACGCAGGATTTGCCACCTGTCTTCGAAGAAAATTCCTGCATGTACATTTTTACCGAAGAGATATTGCAACGCAAACACAACAGGATCGGGGACCGTCCATTCTTGTTTGAAATACCAGAAATTGAGTCGCAGGACATCGATATCGAACTCAATTTTTCGGTAGCAGAATTCCTCTTTAAAAAAACGAGATCAATCTTATAAAATGAAAGTATTAATTACATGCCCGCCAATGCTTAGAAGGGTGGACGAATTCAGGCATTTTTTCGAGGCTAAAGGAATAGAGCTCGTTACACCGGATGTTGTGCAGACCTTAACAGAAGAAGAACTGCTCAATATTCTCCCTGGTATGGATGCATGGATCATAGGCGATGATCCCGCAACGGAAAGGGTGTTTGCTGCGGGCAAAGCTGGAAAACTAAAAGCCGCTGTTAAATGGGGAGTCGGAGTAGATAATGTAGATTTCACTGCAGCAAAAAAATTAAATATTCCAATATCAAATACGCCACAAATGTTCGGTAACGAAGTCGCCGACGTTGCTATTGCTTATTTTACCGGGCTCGCCCGGCAGACTTATCGCATAGATCGCGAAGTTCGAAAGGGTAACTGGATAAAACCTGCTGGTATGTCGCTGTCAGGCAAAACGGTTGCTTTGATAGGGCTAGGTGATATTGGCCTTGCAACCGCCCGGCGCCTGCTCGGCTTCGATGTCATCGTAAACGGATACGATCCTTACGCCAAAAAAACAGCAGAAGAAATAGGCATACAGGCGATTTTAAATTTTCCAGACCAGTTGGATAAAGCCGATTTCATCATACTTACCTGCGCCTTAACGCCGGCTACAAAACATATCATCAATAGGGAAACCATCAATTTAGTTAAAGATGGCGTACATATTGTAAACGTGTCAAGAGGCCCGCTCATTGATGAAGCCGCCTTATCCGATGCGTTGCTCTCCGGCAAAGTAGCATCAGCTGCACTGGAGGTATTTGAAACAGAACCCCTTCCTGCCGGTAGCCCGCTTCGCCAGTTCGAGCAGTGCATTTTTGGAACACACAATGGCTCAAATACCATCGAAGCTGTTCGACGGGCATCAATGAAGGCAATCGAGTTATTATTTGGTTTTTTAAACATCTCATAATGCAAAAGGCAGTAATTATTACCGGTGTACTTGGCGGTATTGGCAGTGGCCTCGCAAAGGCTTTTAAAGAACAGGGTTACCGCGTTATTGGGCTGGATGTAAGAAATAGCCAATCAGCATATTGCGATCTGTTTATCCAATTCGATCTCAACCTTTATTGCAACGACCCTGGTTATAAACAACAGATGGATCAGCATTTCGATGAACACGTACCGCAATTGTCTGTACTTATCAACAACGCAGCTGTACAAATACTCGATAACCTCGACGCAATCAGGATACAGGATTGGAACCATACTTTAAATGTCAATCTCACTGGCCCTATGCTGCTTAGCCAGCATTTTTTGCAGAAACTGGCAAGTGCACATGGCTGCATCATCAACATAGCAAGCATACACCAACAATTAACAAAAAAGAAGTTCATAGCCTATGCAACTTCAAAGAGTGCGCTGGTAGGGCTCACAAAAGCAATGTCGGTCGACCTGCAGGGCTTGGTAAGGGTTAACTCCATCAGTCCCGCTGCAATCGACACACAAATGCTCCGCGATGGCTTTAATAACGATGAAAATATGGTGCAGAAATTGAATGAACTGCACCCGATTCAGCGCATAGGCAAGCCGGCAGAGGTTTCCAAACTTGCATTGCTGCTTGCAGAGGATGAGCTCGGTTTCATAAACGGCGCGAATATCTGTATTGACGGTGGCATAAGTAATGTGCTCAAAGATCTTGATTAGCAGTTACCCGGCTGAAGTGCAGGCATGGGCTTCGCTTGCGTCGCACACTTGTACTGCAGTAACGATGTCGGCACTTTCGGTATTTATAGTGTTAATGGTTGAAAAGAATGTACAGTGAACATGATAACGAAGCAACTGAATAAAAGCTTTACAGCATCACACACACTTATGCTTGCGGTTTTTGTATCCGCAATGCTCTTGGGTCGTCCCGCTCGATCCCAGGCCGATGTTGTACTTTCCTCGCGTTGGTTCCATCCGAAGGATGACAGGGATACGTTGAGCACAATCAAAATTGCCAAAGCTTTCAACGTTACACGAATTGACTGGATGTATTGCAACAACAAAACTCAGTTGCAACAGCTGCAGCAACTTAATATCCCCTATAGCCTGGCAATAAATCCGCAAACACCCGACTCTGCCGGCTATACAACGGCAAAGACTCGGATCCTCGATATCAATGGCAATCCGCTCGTCGCACCATGGATGAAAAAATGGAAGGTCAAAAACCCCTATTGGGGTTGTGTGAATAACCCACTTTTTAAAGAAACTTTTTATACGCAAACAAAGAATATTGTTGATCTGGGAGCTTACGGCGTTTTTGTGGACGATGCCCGTTTCAACGACCACGCTGCAGAGTGGGGTGGCTGTTATTGCGATTATTGCATGACGGCATTTAACAAATACCTGGAAAGCAAAAACGAATCGCTGAGTGGAGCGTCAAATTACCGGGAATTCCTGAAAACAAGCGGAGCCAATGCCGGATCACCGCTGGTGGCACAGTTAAAAAAAGAGTTTAGGCAATTCCAGTCACAATCTGTGGTCAACTTTTTAACCACATGGAAAGCTGACCTTTCAGCTTATGCAAAAAGGCCGTTTAAATTTCTTACCAACAATTATAATGGCAATTGGGACTCCCCTATCTATAAGGTATTCGATGGCGGCATTGCAGAAATTCCGTCCAATAAAGAACTTACAACAGGAAAAATTGGGGGCATAGTTAAAAAGGCAACTGCCTTCGGAAAAACCCAGGTGTTTTCCTATGCGTCAGATAATATGACTGCTAATGCAAAATTTATTATTCAGGCGTATTTGGCTGGCAGTGCTGCAATTATTCCATGGGATGCGTTGGTTTCTTCCAACGTGGAAAATAATTACAGCCAGCGGTATTATGCAAACACAGACCAGTATCTAAAGTTGTTTGATTTTATAAGCGGTCATCCCGGTCTTTTCAAAAATACAATAAGTACCAAAGAGGCTGCGGCACTTAATCTTGCGTCGTCCTCTGAATATATAACGGAATTACGTAGAGATAAAACAGGTACCTATTTATTTATTTGTGCACCCGACAGTATTCGCCAGGCTGGGGATATTTCAAGCCCGGTAACGTTTAAAAACATTTCAGGCGCACCGTTAAGTATGTTTGATGACATTACGCCCTGCAGAATAATGAAGTCTGACAACGGCAACTGGAACGTCAACACAGCATTCGCAATCCTGAAAATTAAGCCACGATGAAAGCTAAAATTTTATCGGGCATTTTCAAGCTCTGTAATCAGTTTCTAAAATTAAAGAATGCAAAACGCAGGAAAATACTTGTATACACCGATTCAAGAGGCTTTAACGTAGTTAGCAAATTAGGCAAAACCCCTTTTGATTCATATATCAGGACGCTGGCTTGGAATTTCAATGTGGAATATTATATCTGCCCGGAAAAATATACCACGATTATTGATTTTCTTGAGTGTGTAAAAAACAAAGATATCCGGCAATATGATATTGTTTTGCTCCATTGTGGTGTGGTCGATTTCTCACCGCGGCCTTTGAGCAATATTGAAAAACTGTTAGAGAGTAAACGGGGATCCGCTGCTTTTGAAAAATTGAGAACCGAAAATCGTTCATATTACAATCAACCCTACGATGTGGTTTATTCGGGTGAAAAAACGGTAACCCTCTATTCAAAGGAGTATCTTTCCAACGAAGTAATCCCGGAATTGAAACAAATAAAAAATCTCGTGTGGATAAATTCCAACCATTTTGTAAAAGGTTGGGAAGGCAATTTTACAAAAGGACGGCCTGCCAATATAGAAAAGTTGGTCAACGAATACGACTCTTTGCTGATGCAGAATCTTGCCAATGTTATTGATCTTAAAATATGGGGAGAAAAAGAAATAATGGAAAATACGATCGACAATATTCATTTTACAAAAAAAGGGTTTGGCCAGGTTTATAAATTATTGCATGGCAAACTGGAGGGCATCACGGGCAAATTATGAAACAACTGGTACATCGTTTTTGGAACTCTCCTACCATAATGACTTGGGGTAACATGCTTACGAGCAGTCTTAAACTGCTGGTATTAACCCCGCTTATCCTTGTAAAATATGATGTAAACGAGATAGCATTTTGGTACTTGCTGCTCACGATCAATTCTTTCATCATAGTAATCGACTTTGGATTTTACCCCACTTTTTCCCGGGTGGTTTCTTTCGCTTACAACGGGCTTGAAAGCCTTGCAGATGTTGATGGGCAACATAAACATTCCGGCGATGGAAAGCCAAACTGGTCGTTGATGGGTAAGGTCTATGGAACAATAAACACTACCTATTTTTTTCTTGGTTTTCTTATTGTGGCCGTAATCTTTTCATTCACTTATCCCCCTGTTTCGAAAATAATCCTGAAAACCAGTCAACAGGATTCGCTTTGGACTGCATATGCACTTTATGCCTTCAGCGTATTCTTTGGATTCATAGCCAAAAAGTTCGACGCACTCATCATAGGAACCGGCAATATTGTCATCATTAACAGGTGGGATATTATCAACAATGCCCTGAACACGTTGTCATCTATCGCAATTGTGTATTTTGGCCTAAATCTTTGGATTTTAGCGCTGAATCAATTGTTCTTCAGCCTGCTGCTTATCGCCAGGGATATCTATATTGAGCGGTCAATTTGTAATAAAAAATTCAGGCAATTCAGGATATTTTCTTTCGATAAAGATGTATTCCTTTGGTGCTGGGGACCCGCTTGGAGATCGGGCATTTTGATACTTTGTTCAACCGGGTTAAACCAGGCATCCGGTTTAATATACGCCAATGTTTCCGATACTAAACGTTTAGCCGCTTATTTGCTTTCATTAAAACTCGTTACTACCGTTGCTGCCTTCTCGCAAGCTCCGTTTTATTCTAAACTCCCGAAGTTTTCTGCACTAAGAGTAAAAAATCAGGTTGATGAACTCTCAGTCGTTACTTCATCTGCAATGAATAAGTCTCTTTTTGTACTCGTCGCCGGTTTGGTTGGTATATTTTTTCTGGGTGACTGGGGGCTTGATATAATTAATTCCAAGTCAACACTGGTTGATTACAGGATCCTGATGTTAATGAGCTTTGTTTTGTTTCTTGAAAGGCACCATGCAATGCATTCGCAAATATTTGTAACTACTAATAAAATACCGTTCTATAAGCCGGCAATAATTACGGCGGTTATTAATGTGTCATTGATTTGGGTACTATTACCTAAAATTGATTACCTGGCTTTTCCTGTTGCACAAGGCATTTCAAATCTGGTAATTAATAACTGGTGGTGTGTTATGTTATCTTTAAAATCTATAAATAAACATTTTATTGAATATTTTAAAGGCAGTGCTTTTTGGCCAGCGTTGCTGTTGGTACTGGCTTCTTTAATACGAATCATCATCAATTGAATTTTATGAAAAAAATATTGAAACCATTTTACTATTTCGTTTACAACATCTTTATTGATTCGCATTTAGTAGCCAAAGGAACTCCAAATGTGCCACTGCTTACGAAATTCTGGAGATCATTTAGATATAGGATGGGAGGGAATTTTAATGTCTATTTATCAAAAAACGAGAAAAAGATTGCTTCCTTTCATAACATTCATAAAGGAAAACGATGTGTCATAATAGGGAATGGACCTTCATTAAACAAACTGGATTTAACAAAACTGAAGAATGAAATCACATTCGGTGTCAACGCAATTTACACAAATATGGACAACATGGGCTTTCTGCCAACCTATTATGTTGTAGAAGACATTTTTGTTGCCGAAGACAGAAAAGACGAGATCAATGTTATGCGGGGACCGGAAAAATTTTTCGGAAATTATCTCAGATATTGCTTCGAAGAAGGGAATGATGTGAATTGGTTGAATGTCAGGTTCAGGTATGATGACTATAAAGATTTTCCGAACTTTTCAAAGAATGCATTAAGGCAGGTATGGACGGGAGGTACGGTCTCCTACTTGTCTCTTCAGTTAGCATATTATATGGGGTTTAAGGAAGTCTACATGATAGGCTTTGATCACGAGTATAAAATACCGGAAAGTGTTAAAATACAGGGGACGGAAATAATGTCACTTGATGACGACGTAAATCACTTCAACAAGGACTATTTCGGAAAAGGAAAAAGATGGCACGATCCGATGGTTGAAAGAATGGAGCTCTCATACGAAAAGGCTAAAAAGATGTACGAGATGGATAACCGTAAAATCTACAACGCCACTGCCGGGGGTAAATTGGAAGTTTTTGATCGTATTGATTATCACGCAATTTTCTAATGAAAGTATTACATATAACTGCTACAGACGCTAATGGTGCCGGGATAGCTGCTTTACGTATTGTTGAAGCACAGAGGCAAAATGGAATAGATGCGAATCTGCTTGTCAGGGATAAAAGCAGTAGTCATGATTATGTTTTGGAATTTTATAAATTCAAATACATAGACTATGCACTAAATCTTTTTTTAAAACTTTTTGGCCTGGACTATATTTATAGTCTAAATGGTTTATTTATAACAAGAAGCAGGATTTTTAAAACTGCGGATATAATTCATATTCACAATATTCACCACGTCAGGCTCCTTCACCCATTGATGCTGCCCAGGAAAAAAAGGTATTTGTACACATTACACGATATGTGGGCGATTACTGGTAATTGTAACTATAACTATGATTTGTGTGACAGGTACAGGAACGGTTGTTTCGATTGCCCTATGAACAAGGATGCAAAAAAATGGGGATTTCCTAAGATGTTTGTTGATAATGTAAAAGGCCAATGGGTTTTAAAAAGGAACGCATACAGCAAACTCAAAATTTTTTTTGTTTCACCTTCTGAATGGCTCGCTGGGCGGGCCCGCAATTCAGACATAATTAAAGGAAAGCAGGTTTATGTCATACCAAACTGCTATGAAGATATTTCAGCAGAATTTTTGCCGAAGAGAACAGCCATCGTTGGCCCAATAAAAATTCTTTTTATTGGCCAAAAAATCAGGGATAATGACAGAAAAGGATTTTATTTTATGGCAAAAGCCTTGAATTCATTGCCTTTTCAGCATGAGATACATATTGTTGGAAAAATGAATGATGATTTTGAAAAATATTTCACTAACCCATTAACAAAGATTAGCTTCCATGGCCCTGTAGATGAAAATAAAATGAAGTTACATTATCAGAACTGTCATGTTTTTGTGCTTCCATCACTGCAGGACAACCTCCCTAATACAATCCTGGAAAGTATGTGTTATGCAACACCTGTAGTTGCCTTTAATGTCGGAGGTATAAATGAAATCGTGAATTCTTCTAATGGATATCTGGCCAGGTATAAAGACGTCGATGATTTGGCGAATGGAATACGTTTTGTAAATGATCGCTTTCTCGAAACTTCAGATGGTGCATTTGAAACATCTTTAAACTTCACTTACAAAAAAAATTTTATTTCGCATGTTAAGTGTTATAATCAGTTATTAAATAGCTAGCAATGTGGGAAATAGTTTTTACTTACTTTATTGCATTACTTTATCTGAACAGGTATACAGATAATGTAGTAATTAAATTCATTCCAACATTTCTCCTTTTTTTTACAGGTTATCGACTCCTTTTAAAAAATCAATTGGTAAAAAAAAGACAGGAAATCGCCGTTATTTTTAAAGGCAAGCTTCTCTTATTGCTGTGTCTGCTTCTACTTATAGGGTTGATAAGGAACAATAACCCGACAACTACATATACTTCACTGTTAATTACCACTTTGTTTTTCTGTGGATTTTTGTTCTTCATGTTTCAGGTTATTGCGCAAATAAGTGCGAAAAAAAATCAGATCGTTTATATCTACCGGTTCCTTGTATTGCCATTTGTTCTTTTTTTTGCTATTAACCTTTTGTTTTGGATGCTGAAAATCGATCCCGGGCCAAATAGTGAGGCAGGCGCCGCGGTGAGCACGAATTCATCAATATTTTTAAAATATTGGGGGATCGATGTGGGTAGGGTAAAATTTCCGCTCGCATCGGGCATAAACAGCTACGCTACTTTATTGGGCGGAATTTTTACTATCATACTAGTGTATATGGTTATTCTGCGGTACCGCTCCAGGACTTTGTGGATATCACTTCTTATAACCATCATTTCGCTATTACTAACAGATTCAAGGTCTGCACTTATTTATCCTGTTATCGTTTGCGCAGTCTTGTATTGGTCGGTTAAGCGGAATGCAATAAAGCATATTTTCTTATGGCCATTTATTATTGTTTTGGGTCCATTTTTGCTAACGTCCTTGCTTCCCATATTGTCCGGGTATGATTTTTTTTCTTTTCTGTCACGATCGAGCGAGGATTTAGCCACTGGTAACGCACGTTTTTTTATTTGGTTGATTTCATTAAATGAGTTTCTACATTTTAATTCAATGCATATTTTCGGATATGGAATATATGGCCACTATAAATCTGGAGCCTCAACTTTATGGTCTAATTTCTTTACGAGTTTTGAGGATGCTTCGGAATTAGTTCACCCTCACAATACAGCGCTTTCCGTGTTATTTGATTATGGGTATTTCGGATTGATTGTTCTTTATGGGGTTCTCCTAAAAATAGCTGGTCTAATCAAAAGACAGTTTAAATCGGAAGAGAATTATGAAAAGTCTTGTGTGCTGGCTGGCTTTTTAATGTATTTCTCCCTGATATCCGTTACCGAGTCCTTTTTTGGGTTCTATTATTTAAATACGATATACTACTGTATTTCTTTTTTCTTTTTAGCATTTAGCAATACTTTCTCAATGAAATCAGATGATCTAAAGTAACTTAAAATTGATGTGTAAATGATTCAGAAAACAGCTTCAAGATTTACTTTATCCCGAATTATACCGGCCATAAAACGTAGAGTCAAAGAACTTCTCTATTTGTTCAGTTGGACTGTGGGCGGGGCAGCCAAACATAATAAGCGCATCTTACTATCTTACCATAACCGATACCAGGGTAAACGCCTTTTTCTGATTGCAAACGGCCCCAGCATTAAAGACATGGATCTCTCAGCGTTAAAGGGAGAGCTTACCATGTGCATGAACCGATTTTATATTTATTTTGATAAGATCGGCTTTATTCCCAATTTCCTGGTTTGTGTTGAAGACCTTGTTCTGGAGCAGTTTGGGGAGGATATAAACAAGCTGCCATTGCAAAAATTCGTTAACTGGCGCTTCCATAAAAAATTGAACGATTGTAATTTCCTCAAGGAATCTTATGCCTTCAATCCGTTTTTTCAGGGCGATCTTACCCGACCAACACATTTCGGGGGCACAGTTACTTTTGCATGTCTGCAACTGGCATATTATATGGGCTTTTCTGAAGTTATTCTAATAGGATTGGATCACAGCTTTAAGGAAAAAGGCACCCCTGCAACAACAGAAGTAAGAAATTACGAAAAAGACGAAAGTCATTTCGACCCCAACTATTTTCCGAAAGGGACCAGGTGGAAATTACCAGACTTAGACAAATCGGAATATGGCTATGCAATTGCGCGTGACCATTACAAAAAGAATGGAAGAAAAATAATCGATGCAACCATTAACGGACATTGTACCATATTTGAAAAGGCTGACTATTATGGGATCATCAAAAGTGTCGCTGCTTAATATCAAATTTGATAACCCTGGTTTTGAACAGGCGCTGATCGATTTTAATACAAAACGGTTTACCGTAACGCCTAATATCGATCACTTGTATAATTTGCAACATAACAGGGAATTTTTGGAAGCTTACCGCACGGCTGACTTTATTCTGTGCGACAGCAAAATTATTTCAATGCTTTCGCGTTTTGCCTGCCGGGAACGCCTGATGCCGGTTGCAGGAGCAGACTTTTTCCCCGCACTATGCGGATTTTATAGTAAAGACCCGGCTTTCAAAATTTTTTTACTGGGGGGAACTACTGATATACATTCAGATACAGCGCGGGAAAAATTAAATGCCCGCTTCGGACCAGTGGTGGTCGGCAACTATTCACCCCCCTTTGGTTTTGAAAAGGAAGAACAGGAAATAAAAAAAATCATAGAATTGGTTAACGTGTCAGCTGCAACGGTACTTGCCATTGGCGTAGGCTCTCCCAAACAAGAATTATTTATTAACAGCTATGCCGGCAGCTTTTTAAAAATCAAGCACTTTATTGCGATAGGCGCCACAATCGACTTCGAATCGGGAATGGTTAAAAGGGCTCCGGAGTGGATGAAAGCAGTAGGTATGGAATGGTTCTATAGATTTTTATCAGAACCAAAAAGGCTATTCAGAAGGTATTTTATCGCAGGCCCACAGGTTGTTTTCAAAATTCTCCTGTTCCGGTTTAAGCGGGAGGAAGGTTAAGCTGGTTAGATTGTACCATGACTTTTGCTGTAACGTTCTTGTACAACACACAAGTCTTTACTTAGCCCTTACCCGGTAGATACCCGGTAGATGCTTGGTAGTTAAAGCGCACCTACTTCATCCATACTTAAGGGGAAACCAATGGTAAAAGTTCAGTTTAGTAGCTACCTGCCGGGTAAAGTAGCCGCGAAAGAATAATGTTCCAAGGGTTTGACCATCCGGTACTCATGGCGTTTAAAGCCGAAGGTATTCCAGGTGCCGAAGTGAGTGACACAACGAAAGCCCGGTAGCAGCACTGCCGCTGGAAAACACCCTGCCGCTATCATAAAGTTGGGTTTATGTACTTCTAACGACAATTTACTATCCCTTTAAGACCGCAAACGACTTCTTAAGCCCCCTTTTTTTGCTCCGCCTGAAAAGTTTGCTATCTTACCGACTCAAAACGTCTTGAATTTGAAGGCGTTTTGAAACCAATAATTCTTTATCCGGTATCTGTTTTATACAAACCAAATTGCGTAATAAAATGAAAAACCTGAATCGTCCAAAACGATATAAAATGAAAGGGTGCGGTATGGCTGCATAGCAGCAAGCGCCTGTTTTTTAGTCCCGCCTTACGTTAACCCGGTATTTTAAAGCCTTGCGAATTTTGGTTTATTTTTTTGATGACCATGCGAAAATTGTTTCTCCTATTCAACCTCTCATTGGCTGTCTGCACGTTGCGGGCTCAAAATCAATGGGTCAACTGGAACAGTTCGAATGGCGGCATCAGCTTTAAAAGCGGCAGCGCGCAGTTATTTACCGGTGTCCCAAAGAATCTGCAATATCCTGATTATACAGGCCAGCGTTCTTTTTCTTATGCCGATCCGCAAACCGGTGCCTTGCTTTTTCTTACCGACGGACAAAATATCTGGAATAAAAATTACCGGTCAATACTTTTCCCTCCCGGCGACACCCTTCGGTCCTGTGACAGTGATTATTATAAAGTACAGATTGTACCTTTCTCTGATGACCCCAATAGATTTTATCTTTTTCACATGTATTCGGCGAGGGGCATAGTTTCTGAGAAAGAATCCGGCGTGCCAAAAGGTTGCAATGATGCTAACGTTTCCGCGCTCTATTATTCCGTGCTCGAGATGAACTACCCCGCAGCTACCGGGAAGTTACTGGTGAAAAATCAACCGCTGTTGAAATTGCCGCTCGACAAGGTAATGCTGGTAAAGCATGCAAATAAAAAAGATACGTGGGTGATCGGGCATGCCTGGGACTCCGCTTATTACAGTGCATTCCTGGTGACAGATGAAAAAATAAACGCGCCGGTAAGATCAATTATCGGGCCCGACGCACTGTTGCCGGCCAGCAATATAAGAAGCAGTGTGGCGGTATCGCCCGATGGCAAAAGAATTGCTGCATCCGGATCAGCATCGTACGTGGAAATATATGATTTTAATAACAGTACGGGCGAATTGAGTAACTACCGCACCATTACGCTGACGAAGGAATATGTAACGGCACTTTCTTTTTCCCCTGATAATTCGAAACTCTATATTGCTGTAGGTGATGCGAAACTTTGTGACAATTACGCTAAAATTTACCAGGTAAATTTTGACGAGTCCGACCTCAATAAAAGCCTCTTTATGGTTAAAAAATATCCACCAAGGAGGCTTGACCTGGGACTGGGTAAAGACAACCATATCTGGATAAAAGGTGCCACATATCCGGATGTGCCGGGCAGCTATTTTGACCTGATATGGAATCCTAACCAGCCTAAAAATGCCTGTATGGTAAAAGAGCGGTATATGCCAATGGGCTTTCAGCCATATTTTCCAAATATTCCCAATGGTACAATAGAACAACCCAAAGAAATTGCCGTCACTAAAATGAATTTTCCCGATACAGTAGTCGCCTGTCTTGGCGTTTATAGCATCAATGCCGCCCCTGGTTACCAAACTTACCGATGGAATACGGGTGACACTACTCCTTCGATAAATGTAAGAGAACCAGGACTTTACAGCGTAATTGCAGGTAAAAAAGGATTTATGAAGCCTGACAGTTATGGGTATGTATATGTAAAGAGTAGCGGCGGAGAGGTATTTGCGGCTGAGGATACCTTCTATTGCCCTAAAAAACCACATCTGCTGGTTGTTCCTTCGCATATCGGGAATATTAAATGGTCTGACGGCGACAGCAGCCGGATCAAAACAATTTACGCTCCCGGCGAATACAAATTGCTGGCCGTCAATAACAATAATGGCTGTAAGGTGTGGGATTCAATTTGCGTAAGTATTCATGAAACGCCTATGGTTGATTTCGGCGCCGATACTTCTATGTGCGACAGAAATCAACTGATTCTTAAACTGAAAGCATTTGCTGATACAAGCGGGTCGCGTGTAACATCGAGTACGTTTTTATGGCAGGATGGATCAAAAAAAAGTACTTACAACGTAAATGAACCGGGCATTTATTGGGGTCAAAACAGTTTCAACGGCTGCACTGTTGTCGACACAATAGTGGTAAGATATATACCTATGCCAGTTATAAAACTGGGAAATGACACGGCTTTATGTGATAAAGAATCCCTGCGCTTGACTGTTCCATATCTGGCTGCAGCCAACTATACCTGGAGCACCGGGCAAAAGGACACATCGCTTATTGTGGGAACTGCTGGTAAATATTGGGTTAAAGCTACCAATGAGTTTTGCGTGGAAACAGATTCAATCGCAGTTGAGTACAAACCATTACCAAAAATTGCCCTGGGTAACGATACCACCATTTGCGAGGGCACAAAGCTGGTCCTAAAACCCTCCACTGAAAATACCTACCAATACCAGTGGGTCACCGGGGATACTTCACCTCAGTTGACCATAAACACTGCCGGTATTTATGGCTTAAAGGCCCTCTTAAATGGTTGCGCTGCAACAGATAGCATAACAGTATACGTTATGAAAACGCCGTCACTCAGGTTAACCGACACTTTCATGTGTAATGAAATGAAAATGATCCTTGACCCGCACGTATCGCTCATTGATAATGTAAAATGGCAGGACGGTTCGGTTGGTCATACGTTTACCGTATTCTCACCGGGGGTTTACACTGTTACGGCTACCAATAGATGCGGAAGTGACCAGGCAAGTGTAAAGGTGATCAGCAAGTTGTGTGAAGTGGTAATGCCCACCGCCTTTTCTCCGAACGGAGACAATGTAAACGACTACTTCCGCATCAAATATCCTGATATCGTAAGATCGATGAACCTCGTGGTATTTAACCGGTTTGGCCAGAAAATATTTGAATCATCAGACATTTATAAAGGTTGGGATGGCAGGTACAAAGGCTCAGCACAGAACCCGGGTACCTACGTATGGAAACTACGCTATACCGATGTAAATGGCGATCCGCATAGTCTGAATGGATATGTGGTGCTGATAAGGTGACACACGCATTTTAAGTGGTTTCCGATACCCAACAGCACTGGTTGCTGATTCCATAGTGGACAAAATGTTTCAAAAGCAGCATAAATTTAATACTGTAAGGCCTGGAAGCTCGTGTTATTCTTTTAAATTTGCGGTCAGATTATTTACAATATATCCGGAAAAACTGCCGGTTCTGCATTGCTTGCTGTTATGCAGAAACAAAAACGGAAGAAGTCTATGGGCAATCGCTACCTATTCTTACTTAGGAACACTTTGCTGTTTATCGATTTTCTTGTAATCAATAACTCATTTCTTTTCACGCTTGCGTGCTTTTCACCTCTTCCGGGGAATAATGGTGTTTATTTTATCGCCGCAAGCCTTTTCATTATTAATCTTTTATGGCTTGCCACGGCATGGGCATTTAATATGTACCCTAAAAATGCCATTACCGGTCTGGAGGAGGTTTTTAGGGCCACCTGGCGTACAGTCCTGGTTCATGGCGTGGTCGTAGGGTCTGTTTACATATTTATTATCCCCGGTTCAAAGGCAGAGAAATTGAGTATTATCATATTCAGTTATGCACTAATGAGCATTTTTTTACTGTTAAGCAGATTTTTTCTCACCTACATCGTAGAATTTCTGATAAAAAAATCCCGTATAACCAAAAAGATTGCGGTGGTTGGCTACAATAGCAGGGGCATCGAGGTAGCAGATTGGCTTAGTACGGAGCGGGGTATTTATTCTTTCGAAGGCTTTTTTGACGATCGGTCTTCCTATGGCAATTTAAGTGTAGACCCTTCAGGAAACGTTATTGGCTCAATTGAAAGCTGCATTCAATATGCGGTGGAGAATGGCATTAAAGAAGTGTACTCAACACTTATGCCTGAAAAGCATCATAAGATCAACAGGCTGATTAAACAAGCTGAAGATAATTGCGTAAGCCTGCGCTTTGTACCGGCTTCTATCTCAGAAATAAAAGGTGAGTACTATTTGCTGCACGAACAACCTTTCCCGGTAATAGGCATAAGGTCCGAACCCCTCGCAGACATCGGTAACAGGTGGAAGAAACGGATATTTGACATAACCTTTAGCCTGTTTGTAATCGTTTTTGTTCTTTCATGGCTTGTGCCGATTATTGGAATACTGATAAAACTCGAAACAAAGGGCCCCGTGTTTTTCGTTCAAAAACGGTCAGGACGTTACAACGACATCTTCTTTTGCTTTAAGTTCAGAACAATGGCGGTAACCAATAAAAGCGATTTACAGCAGGCAACAAAGGGAGATGCCCGCATTACCAGGATCGGGCCTTTCTTCGAAAAACCAGTCTCGATGAATTGCCACAGTTCCTGAATGTTTTCTTTGGCGAAATGAGCATAATCGGGCCACGTCCGCACATGCTTGCACACACTCAGCAATACAGCAAAATTATTAACCGCTATATGGTTCGCCAGTTTGTAAAGCCCGGTATCAGCGGCTGGGCACAGGTAAATGGCTACAGGGGCGAAACAGAAGCGCCGATACTTATGGAAAAACGCGTTGAACACGATATCTGGTACATGGAAAACTGGTCACTGATGCTTGATATAAGAATTATTTTTCTTACCATCATGAACATGTTTCGCGGCGAAGAGCGGGCCTACTGATGTTTTTAAATAACACGCTGAAAGTTGTTTTTGCGCTGCCGCCATTCTCTTTTCTAGTACTTCGTCCCAAAAAAATTTGCAACTGTATTTTATTGGCAATAAAAAAGAAAATTATGTTGCCGGCATTAGTGCCGGTGGCATCGCCGGTTGTGTCACTCGCTTGTACTGTAGCGCAACTGGCAGCGATTAATACAGCATAATAAAAATCGCACGCCAACAACTAACTACTTGCTCCTAGTTGTTCTTGCGTACAAGAGTGCGACGCAACCCCAGCTGCGCAGGGAATCAAACGCTGGCTACATAATAAATATTCGCCTGAAATATCTATGGGCAACTGGAATTGTACCTGAGAAATTTGCCGCTTGAAGCGGAGCCCAGCATAAGCGAATGAAAAAAACAAGATGCCTGCTGAACACAAAATCCATTATCGTATGCCGGATGGTCGGCCATTGGCAAATAGTGAAAGACCGAGGCCGCATTTTGTTTTTGCAGCATATCGTAAACGGCAATACCGGCGTAAACATAAGGCATGTTTTTGCAATGCCCGAAATGGCCGGCGCTGTCGGGGAAGCCACCATCTTCCTGCCCCTTGAAAATAATGCTCGGAATGGCCCTGTAATTCGAATCGATAAGCGCATCTGCATGGGCCATTGCTCCCCACATACTGCATACACCTTTTACTTTAAAACTATTGGTTAAGCGATTGCCCGAACTGTCAATGCTCCCGAGCAAAGCATAACTTTCAGGAAAATATTGCTTCACCACCGAGTCTGACCAATACGCCTGTGTGTAAGCGATTTCTCCACCAGCACTTGAACCGGCAACAAAGATCCAGTTGGTGTCGATGCGCAGGGAATCAGCCCGGGAAACAAGAAAGCGAATGGCCGCATTGCCATCCTGCACGGCACGATAAATAGCGTTATTGAAAGTTAAAGAGTCAGACTGGCAATCGTGCCCTTTCACTTTTTTGTAGCCTAGCCGGTAGTCGATAGCAACAGCAATAAAGCCTTCATCGGCGAACTTATCACAGATGGTCATAACATTGAACCGGTTACCGCCAACAAAGCCGCCTGCGTGGTAGAACATGACCAATGGATATTTTTTGTCGTCAGTGGCCCCTGTCGGGTAGTAAATATCCAACAATAGAGAATCTACGTGCCGGTCATTCCAATTCTTTAAATTACCTGCATATAAAACTCCTTTAAGATCGGTGAGCTCATTTGCATCTGTAATTTTCTTTTCCGGGGCTCTGCCAACCCTTGCAGGTAGAAAGCAGCATAGTGAAATAAGCAGGATATTTATGGTGGTGAGCAATTTCATAAGTAGTTAAATTTGACTATTCCTGGTTTAATCCAAAGAATTATGAAATAAGCATTTTTTTTTTAGCTTTCAAACAAATGTAAAAGATTTAATTGCCTTTAAGGTATCCCGGCCTCAAAGAAGGTACAAATAATGATGTTTTAAGCTGCAGGAATTTAACAATATAGTAGCTTCAACACTTTGTGTTGTTACCACGCGATCGTTCGCGTGAATAATTAAAATATATAACCAGTAACATTATTTACTTTTAATAAGCAGAATTGAAAATAGGCTAGCATGAGAATTTTGATAGACATGGACGAGGTAATGGCTGATGCCATTCAGCAATTCCTGGATTGGTATGAAAGAGATTTCGGAACACGCTATACAAAAGCTGATTTGCATGGTGCAAGGCTCAGGGATATTGTTCCTGAAAAACATCGGGATGCGGTTGCAAAATACCCACACCAGAAAGGCTTTTTTAAAGACTTGCCATTAATAGCGCATAGCCGGGAAGTTATAAAGGAACTGAATGATCAACATGAAGTATATATAGCATCCGCTGCAATGGAATTCGAATATTCGCTTCCTGAAAAATATGAATGGCTCGATAAAAATTTTCCATTCATCCACTGGAAACGAAGGATCTTTTGTGGCGATAAAAGTGTACTGCACGCAGATGTACTGATAGACGATCATGATTTTAATTTATCGGTATTCAGGGGTAAGCCGGTAATTTTCTCTGCACCGCATAATATGGAAATTACAAAATATGAACGTCTGCATGCCTGGCCAGATGCAAGGGCGATGTTTAATATCACCGGTTAAATACCTTGTTAAGCCTACAGGGCTGTAAACTTTATCGTATGAAAAAACTAATATTCCCACTTTTATTACTCGCACTTTCTTTTTTTTGCTCCGCACAGCAACAGCAATACTGCCGCGTAAAAATTTACACGGGCCCCGGAGGATTACAAACGCTTATCCACAAAGGTGTAGCTATCGATCATGGTTATAACGACAATAACAAAACTTTCATTACCGAAATTTCATTGAAAGAATCGGCGATCCTGAAATCATCCGGCTTGAAATACGATGTGCTTATAAACGATATGGCTGCTTATTATGTCGCCGGAAATGCAAAAGCGGTATTTGACGACGGTAGCCAGGTCGTCCAGGTTGATTGTGGCACTTATCCAAAACCAAAGAATTTTTCTTCGGGCAGCATGGGAGGATACTATACCTATAGCGAACTGCTTGCCATTCTTGACAGCATGACAAAGAAGTTCCCAAAACTGATTTCAGCAAAAAAAATCGTTTCTGCCAACTATACAACAACTGAGGGCCGGCCCCTTTATTACGTAAAGATATCTGACAACCCTGCTAAAACAGAGAACGAACCAAAAATCCTGTATACGGCGCTTCACCATGCACGTGAACCGGAATCAATGGCACAGCTTATTTATTTTATGTGGTACCTGCTGGAGAATTACAAGAAAGATACCACCGTGCGCAACATTGTGGACTCAACAGAAATGTATTTTATCCCTTGCGTTAACCCAGATGGTTATGTTTACAACGAAACAACCAACCCAAACGGTGGAGGCTATTGGCGCAAGAACAGGCGTAACAACAACGATGGGTCGTATGGCGTTGACCTTAACCGTAATTACGGTTACGAATGGGGCTACGACGATATGGGCTCTTCGCCATATACTTCGAGCGATACCTATCGTGGCCCCTCGGCATTCTCCGAACCCGAAACAAAAATGATCAAAGAATTTTGCGACAACATAAAATTCACTTACGCCCTAAACAATCATTCTTACGGTAATTATCTCATTTATCCTTACGGTTACGGTACCAAGACATACACCCCTGATTCCATCCTGTACAAACAACAGGCAAACAGGCTGGTGCAATGCAATGAATTTACAAAAGGAACCACCATTCAAACAGTTGGCTACACGGCAAATGGCGGCTCCGACGATTGGATGTATGGCGAACAAACCGAAAAGTCGAAAATTATTGCCTACACCGCAGAAACGGGCACAGCATACGACGGCTTCTGGCCCAAAAAGAGTAAGATCATTCCGCTTGCGGCGGCCAATTTAGATATGAACCTGAATCTCGCTTTGCTAACAAAGCAATCTGTTTATGCCCGATCAAAAATTGCGTCGTCAACAAACGCGATGCAGCCAACAATAGCTGCAGGCACCCTTTACAATTCACCGAACCCCTGCAACAATTTTACGAGGGTATATTTTAATTTGCCACAACAACTTCAAATGGCTAATGCAATGCTTATTATCAGCAACGCCGGGGGCCAGCCTGTGCTTTCGCAAAAGGTCGCTGGCGAATCCAACGCTTTTGTAAATACCACTGCATTTACTGCGGGCATTTATTACTATTTTATAAAAGCAGGATCTTATCAATCCGAAACAAAAAAGCTGATTGTGGTTAAATAAAACCGGTTTTGTTACGAGCTGTTTTCCTGCTTGCATCTTCGTTGTGTCACTCACTTGTACTTTCAGCACTATGGGCGGCAAACTTTCGGTTGCCGCATACACATACCATCGAAAAAATGGAAATACTTGTACTGCTTTTGTTACAAACTATAAGCACTTAACCTGAGATGGATAAGTTTGTTTAAGACTGCTGATTGACGATTCACCTGTACAAGAGTGCGACGCAACAAAAGCTGAATTTATAATAAAAAGACGGGCACAAAACTACACTCCGGTTAAAGCAAACTTAACTTTTACACTTAGTTGCATAAACAACTTTTCACTAATTTTGATTTCTCAAAAATCTATTTTATGCAGGAAGCTTATATAATAGCCGGTTACCGCACAGCGGTTGGGAAGAGTAAAAAAGGAGGCTTTCGCTTTTACCGCCCTGACGATCTTGCTGTAACGGTCATTAAAGGCCTAATGGCGTCGGTTCCGCAACTCGAAGCCAGCCGCGTTGATGATTTGATCGTGGGTAATGCAGTTCCTGAAGCAGAACAGGGCTTACAGTTCGGTCGCATTATTGCAGCCAAGGCATTAGGCATTGACGTGGCAGGCATCACCATTAACCGCTATTGTGCGAGTGGATTAGAAAGTATTGCAATGGCCACCGCCAAGATTCGCAGTGGCATGGCCGATTGTATTATTGCCGGCGGAACCGAAAGTATGAGCCTCGTGCCAACAGCAGGATGGAAAACCGTACCTGCCTACTCCATTGCAAAAGAAGATCCCGATTATTACCTGAATATGGGCCTTACTGCAGAGGCGGTGGCAAAGGAATTTAAGGTGAGCCGTGAAGACCAGGATATGTTTGCTTACCAGTCGCACCAGAAAGCGATGAACGCTATTTCGAACGGCCATTTTAAAAATGGCATTCTTCCCGTTAATGTGGAAGAGGTTTATCTGAACGAAAAAAACAAAAGAGCCGTTCGCAGTTACGTAGTAGATACCGATGAAGGGGTACGGGCAGACACCAATATGGAGGCATTGGCCAAATTAAAACCTGCTTTTGCATTGGGCGGTTCTGTAACTGCGGGCAATGCTTCACAAACAAGTGATGGTGCCGCGTTTGTTATTGTAATGGGTGAAAAGATGATGAATGAATTGGGTCTTAAACCCATTGGCCGTTTGGTGGGCAGTGCAGTAGCTGGTGTGCATCCGCGTATTATGGGGGTGGGCCCTGTTGCAGCAGTTCCAAAGGTTTTAAAACAGACCGGCTTAAGCCTGAACGATATTGACCTGGTAGAACTCAACGAAGCTTTTGCCTCTCAGTCCCTCGCTGTAATAAGAGAACTGGGTTTAAATCCTGATATTGTTAATATAAACGGCGGGGCCATTGCATTGGGCCATCCATTGGGTTGTACAGGCTGCAAACTTACCGTGCAGGTATTAAACGACATGAAAAGGCTTGATAAGAAATATGGTATGGTTACCGCTTGCGTTGGCGGAGGCCAGGGCATTGCAGGCATTATAGAAAACATCTAAGCCTAACGGGTAGCCTGGCAGGCTTTGCCCGAAAAAGAAGTAAACATTTTGACGCGGCTTTTCAACAATTATGACAATAATCATAGCAACATTTTCGCAGGAAGATTAGCTTTACAACAGTAAATTGCAGACATATGAAAACGATCCTCGTCCCAACTGACTTTTCAGAAACCGCAAAGAATGCCGCCGTTTATGCAATCAGTTTTGCAAAACAGGTTAAGGCTGCCAAGATCATTTTGTACAATGCTTTTCAAACCCCGGTGGTAACAGATCCGAACATGGCCCTTGTGGACGTGATTGATATTGATGAATTGAAAAGGAACAGTGAAGTTCACCTCGAGCGATTTAAGACTGTATTGCTGCCTTTCTGCGCTGGAACAGATATTACTATTGAAACATTAAGTGAATACGGTATGGTGTCGGTTGACATTAACGAAATCTGTGGCAACAACAACATCGATGTAATTGTAATGGGTGTTACCGGTGCGGGAAAACTTACCGAAACACTGATAGGCAGTTTTGCTATTGATGTAGCGCGTCATTCACAAGTGCCCGTAATTATTGTTCCACCAGGCGCATATTATTCAGAGATCAAAGAGATTATGCTTGCATGCGATTTTTCAAAAGTAGTGGAATCAACACCTGTAACGCCCATAAGACAAATACTCGACGAGACCGGGGCAAAATTCTTTGTCGTGAATATCGATCATAAGAATAAACATTTTACACCCGACACACCGTTTGAAAGCCTTATGCTCGACACTATGTTGCACCAGTATAACCCTGAGTATATTTTCCTTGACAATCTAGATTTCGTTGAAGCCATCAATAAAGCGGCGCTTGAAAAAGAAGTAGATCTTATCATAACGATCCCTAAAAAAATGGGATGGTTCGATAGCCTTTTTCACAAGAGCCATACAAAACAACTGGCTTACCACAGCCATGTGCCGGTGATGGTAGTGCATGAATAAAACAAACGACCAAGGGTAAAATAAAAAAGCTGTCCCGTAAAATGTGACAGCTTTTTATTTGGTAATAAATCAATTATTATCAGCTTCCGCCAGCCTTGCGCGGCGCAGAAACAGAATTGCCTTTTTTGGCAGATGAAATATGGCCACCGCCCGGGATCATAGACCCGAACTTTGAAGAGGAGCCTCCCGGATTATTTTTTACCACCATACCAGACTGTGCTGCTTTTTTGGGCGATTTGGTTTTTGATCTTTTTGAATTTGACTTACTCATGATGATAGCTTTTCTTGTTCAGATAAAATTAACTTGCTGCGAATGTAGTACAATCCCGCGCCTAATAAAATTATGCTAAAATGAGCGAATTGCCCGAACCACATAACATGAACCATGGGGAAATACTCTTGCAATTGGTGAAAATGAAAATGCCTTATGGGAAATACAAAGACAGGCTTCTTTGCGATTTGCCTGTCTCTTATCTCGAATGGTTCCAGCGCAAAGGCTTTCCAAAAGGAAAACTTGGAATGTTACTGCATTCGATGTACGAAATAAAAATAAACGGGCTTGACTATTTGCTCAAGCCTTTACGATAAGATTTGTGCTACATAAACAAACGCTCAATGGTCCAGTAACCAGCAATCACAGCAATGCAGGCAGATAAAGGATAAACAACCTGCTTCCTGAAAAAAACCTTCTTTCCAAGTGGATTAATCAATAGGAAAAACACCAAAAGTATAATGGCAATTTGTCCAAGTTCTACACCCGCGTTAAAAGACAATATTGAAGTATAAAAATTATTCCTCGGCAAGCCCACTTCATTTAAAGCGCTTGCAAAACCCATTCCATGCACAAGGCCAAAGAAAAATACGATGATCACACGCCATGGTTTTAATTCGCTTAGCAACATATTTTCTATGGCAACAAACACGATCGATATAGAAATGATAGGTTCAATTACCGGTGGCGGTGCTGCAATAATGCCTTTCATGCTCAACGCAAGTGTAACAGAATGCGCCATGGTAAAAGCGGTTGCCTGCCACAGTATCACTTTTATTTTATTACTCAGTAAACACAAGCTCACCACAAATAAAATATGATCGAATCCATTCGGAATAATATGCAGAATGCCCATTTTCATATAAAACCAAACAACATCCTGCGTTGGCGCTTTTTCCATGGCAATGTTTACAGGATGCGCAGCAGCAGGTAACACAACAAGCAGCAAAAGCGAACAGGCAAATGCTTTTACCGGTATTGATTGTTGTAATGCTGTTTTCATTTTTATTTTGTTTACATGCTTTTGAATAAATATTAAGCTTCGTTGTGTCACTCACTTGTACTTAAGAATAGCTATGAGCCATGAGCTGCAAACTTGTTCATCAACAATATCTTACCTACATGTTTAATCAGCTAACACACCTGGGTCGTTGCTTGTAGCTTTGAAGTACAAGTGTGCGACGCAAGAACTGATGCTATAAAAAACAGAAGCCGGTAACACAATCATTGGTTTCTTCTATAATGTTTGTAATGCACCAAGGCTTTGCATTTTTAATGCTTCAGGAATATTGGGATTTGACATCAATGCGTTTTGTAAAGTTGCTTTTGCAACGATTTTATCGCCTGCCTTTGCAAAAATGAGACCCGCACGGCATAATAGTGTTGGATTCTTACTATTTGTTTTAAGCGCGGTTTTTATGTGAGTAAGCGCTTTATCATATTCGCCACGATTATAGTAAACCCATGCGAGGCATTCATTCACATCAATATTGTCGGGCCTGCGGTTGTACTCGAGCATTGCATGTTTTAAAGCATTGTCTTTATCATTTACCTGCAGGTAAGCATATGCAAGTTCCCTATCAACGTAATGGCCTAGAGATGCATCTGTATTACCACTCGCTGCTTCTTTGGTCATTGATGTGATAACAGCTTTGTCAATTGCCTCGGCCTTCTGTTGTTCACCCATTGACCGGTAAGTATCAGCAATCGCTTCCTTTATGGCAAAGTCGTTCACTGATGAATCTGCCTGCTGTAAATAAGCAAGCGCCTTTTTATAATCTTTTTCGGAGCTTGCAACTCTCGCCATGCCTGCAAGCGCATAAGCATAACCTGGCCTTTCCTGCAATGCAATGCTGTAATGCATTTCGGCGTATTTCATTTCTCCGGTATTTTCATATAAATGCCCCAGTTGCACTCTTGACCATTCGGTGGCTTCGACACCAGGCGCACCTGCACTTACAGCCATTTGCATTGCTTCAATGGCGCCTTTATAATCGCCATAAATCTCTCTCAGGTATGAGGCACGGGAGTAAGACCTGATATCAGGGCGAATAGAAAGCATTTTGTCAGCGTCAGCAACGGCCGAATCGTAGTTGCCCATTTCTACATTTCCGTCTACACATACTCCATAAACAAATGCGTTATATGGATTGATATTTCTTGCATGCTGCGCCATTTCGAGGCCTTCAGCAAAATGGTGTTGAGATAGGTAGAGCAACGACTTTAAAACAAGTGCTTCGAGATTTGTTGAATCCATTTGCAAAGCATTCTCCACAAGTTTCATAGATGCTTTATCATAATAAGCATAGTTGCCGGTAACCCTGGCTTCCTGTATATACAATGTAGCAAGTTGTGTGAGTGATTTGGCATCATTTGGATTTGCCGTTATCTGCTGCTGTAACTTGTAAGCTTCTTCTTTTACTTTTAGCCACTCCTTTGAATCGGGAGCAATGGCAGCACGTGGCAGCAACGGGTAAACAGTTGGCTCAGCTTTTACCGACCCGCTGTATTTCAAAACAATTAGGCTTACTGATGCAATCAGAAACAACAACAATGCAGCATAAGTATATTTCCTTTTCATAAAAGTAATTTTTGGGGAAGCATTTTAAATAAGCCCGCAGCTTTCACCACGGGCTTTGTCTTTATGGATGTTTACTGTTTGGTAACTTTCACGGTTTGTACGGTTTGTCCGTTAACTGATGCATTAATGAAATAAATTCCTTTAGGGAGACTACCTGAATTCCATTGAACCGAGTAGGTTCCGGGAGCCTCTTTCCTGTTCAACAATGTACTTACACGTTTACCACTCTCATTGAAGATGTTGATAGTAACATTCGAAGCCTGGGTAACACGATATTTAACCGTACTTGAAGAAGCAAAAGGATTGGGATAAGCAGTAACCATAAATTCAGGTGCTGACACTTTACCGCTAATGCTTGCAGCGGCTTGTGAGCTTGCTGTTTGTGCAACTACTGGCTTTTTGGAAGTTGAATTATCCTGGTGGCCAAGACAGCCGCAATCAGGATTTTGTCCGCTCCATGGCTCCTGTACATAGGGAAATTGAACCCTGTACGTGGTATCGTTGTGATCTACTCCGGTGCGATAGCCAAGTACATTCAGGAATTGAGGTGTAACAGGGCTGCCGCCTGGAACATAATCATCATACCACAAACCAATTGCGGCAAGTGCAACCCCACCTACGGCCTGGAGTTCAATAAGTGTAACATCATCTTCAAGTCTTCTGCCGTTAGGAAAACCATCCATATTCGGGATGCGCTGTAACGAAGTGTCTTTATTAAATCTTGGGTCAGTTAAACCAAGCACTGCCGCCTGTACTATACCCTCGCTGCTGAAATCGGGATCATCGCGTTTGGTTACAGGTACCGCCATGTTAAGTCTTAACATGTCACCGCCGTTTGGCAGGAAGTTGTTGATAAAAGGTTTTCCCGGTGCAAGTGGATTATCATTTTTATTTACAGCAAGTTGGTAAGGACTAAGATTGGGCACGCCCGTATGAAAAATAGGCCAAAGGTCTACTGAACGCGGTGACGCAGGCGCAGGTAATAACAGAGTTCCAAACACTGCATCGTCAAGCGCAGTGCCGGCTACGGCAGCAGTTCCTTTAAGGCTGTAAAGACCATTCTGGCCGTTTCCAAAACCAAAAGCACCTAACGAATTTTTCTGTATGCGTAGTGGCGACAAAGCTGGTATAGCCGTGCCAAATTGTGCATCATCCATATATAGTGAAAGCTCAGGATTGTAAAAGAAATTTCCGAATGTGCTCAGTACACCAAGGTCCTGGTATGGGGTTAAAGAATTCCAATAATCTTTGTAGCCAATAGGAACAACAGCTTCGTTTGTCAATGGCATACCAAGCCTTGAAACCTGCACCCAATCTCCGGAATGTGTTTCTGTTCCATCACCATTTAGCACACGCATTTTTGGCCTGCTCGCAGATGCCCACACACCGATCACATAATTGGGATCAAGAATATTCGCAGCTTGTTTTACTTCTTTGTGATCTTTCTGCAGATCTTTTATATCAACGAGCAAGGCAATGCTCGATACATTCAGGCATGCAAGCCCGTCGCTTGGTTTACCATTTTGTCTTGGGGCATCACCCAAATCGAAGATGCCGCCGAGGTCAACAAAAAAAGGATCTTCAACAGGGCCCGCAAAAACGCGTTCACCTGTAGTGGCACTGTTGATCGCTTTCTTAAAAAGGTCATCATATGAGGCTGCACCCAAACCAACCGGTGAAGTGATAGAACGCGGTCCAATATTATAAGGAGCAATAAACCCGTTCTTTAAAATACGCTGAAACGTTTTGCCACCATCAGTACTCTTCTCTACATCATAGTATTGGCGCAGGTTTCGCTTGCCCAGTCTTATGTTGAAGAAAGTTGTGGGATCCTCATTCACCTGTTTAAAAGTAAAACGGTAAGTGATGTCGTCACCCGGCGTTGCAAGATTGTTGTCGATGTGGATTTCATAACGAATGTTTTCACCAAAGCCATAGTAGTTGGGCCCACCCCAGGGCAATTGTCCGCCATTATAGTTAGCGATAATGCAAATTTTTGTGGGATGATCGGGGCTGCGAAAAGCATAAACATCGGTGTTATCGGCCAATGGATCATTGGCGATCATGGGTGCTTCGCGGTGGCTTGATGACATCAGTATTGTTGATGCGCCAATCAATGCCACTACAGGCAGAACACGCCATGTTCTGGTTTTGTTGCGTAACATAAATTTTGATTTTTGTGTGTTTTAAAATTCCTGGACCAGCAGTTTATTGATTGCGCAATCAATGTTTTTCTAAATGTTCAGTTAAAGAGTTACGGAATCGTTTGCGGGTTGGATTTAAACTTTAAAAAGAAAAAAATCGGGGGAGCCGGGCCTCACCGCTTTGGGCAGCATGGTTGCGTCGCACACTTGTACCGCAGAACACAATCCGGAAACTGCAGCGTCCAAAGCGATTTATCGTTGCGGAATGGTTTTAGGTTTTTTCTGTCTTTGCTGACATTGGCACTGATTGTTCAAGAGTGCGACGCAAGAGGAGATGCAATTTGTACCTAAGCTGGTAACATAAATTTCATTCGATAAAAACCGATATTGGTTAGTCAAAGCTCTGGTTGCCCGCGGCAGCAAGCTTCAAGAGACGGTCGTATTGTTCGGGAGTAAGATCGTTGTAAAAGAAATAAACCGGATCGACAGGCTGCCCGCCTTTATGCACTTCATAGTGACAATGCGGCCCGGTGCTTTTGCCCGTGCTGCCAACATAACCAATAACCTCGCCCCGTTTTACAGTTTGGCCAAGCCTTGCTTTAATACGCACCATGTGGCCATACAATGTTTCGTAACCATACCCATGATTAATGACAACATGGTTGCCAAATCCACCGGCATTGTAATTGGCTTCTTTAACTACGCCATCAGCGGTTGCATAAATGGGTGTGCCCTGCGGTGCTGTAAAATCAAGACCTGCATGAAACTTCGTTACTTTATAAACAGGATCGATGCGGTAACCAAACCCCGATGCTATACGTGTAAGATCTTTATTACTCACCGGCTGAATGGCAGGAATGGCAGCAAGCAATTTTTCTTTATTGCGGATCATGCCGTCGATCTCGTTGAAAGACTTTTCCTGGTAGGCCGTACGAAGCGTAAGAAAATTAAGTTGCGTGGTAACATCTTTTACAAGTTCAGTTTCGCCCATTGCCTGCACAAGCTGTATCTCTTTGCTCTTTTCCATTTCTTTCAACCTTGCACTGTCGGGAATGGGCGACGATTCGAATATGGCGCGGTAAACATTGTTGTCGCGGTTTTCCAGCTTTTGCACCTGCTGTTGTAATTGCAGCATACGATCTTGCAGCAGCGAATAATTATTTCGCAGGTCGCTGTTTTCCTGGGATAGCAATTTCTCTTTTGGCGATTCGATATACTGGAATGCGATGAACACGATAATACCCGCAGTTACAATTGATGCTGCCATAAAACCAAAGACCCTGAGCAGCTTAACACGAAGCGGTGTTTCAAGCTTTTCATAGCGCAGGGTATGAGTATTATAGTAGTACTTTATTTTTTTCATAAAACAAACGTCATTGGCCGGTGCTTTTGCAGGTTATCACCGCCAGCCTTTTCCCGGCTGACGGAACTGCAAAAATTGTACAAGTTTTACAGCTCACGTTTATACTTCGCCACCTCATATGGAAGGTACATTCTATTGCGTACATTTGCCGACCCGCAGGCGGGCAAAGATAGTCGCTTACCTGTTATAATTAAGACTCAAAATTTTCATAAAATCTATGCTTACCAGTGCAGAAATAAGGCAAACGTTTCTCGATTTTTTTAAATCAAAAGAACACCTGGTAGTTCCATCTGCCCCCATTGTAGTGAAGAACGACCCTACGTTACTTTTTACCAATGCAGGGATGAACCAGTTTAAAGATTATTTTCTCGGAAATAAAAAAGCGCCCAACACGCGCATAGCCGATACGCAAAAATGTTTGCGTGTAAGCGGAAAACATAACGACCTGGAAGAAGTAGGTGTTGACACCTATCACCATACAATGTTTGAGATGCTTGGCAACTGGAGCTTTGGAGACTATTTTAAAGCAGAAGCCATCGCGTGGAGTTGGGAACTATTGACCGAAGTTTATAAGCTCGACAGAGACCGTTTATACGTAACTATTTTTGAAGGCGACGCAAAAGAACAATTACCAAAAGATGAAGAAGCATACAACGAATGGAAAAAAGTGATCGCCGAAGACAGAATTTTGCCCGGCAACAAAAAAGATAATTTCTGGGAAA
>DLKC01000076.1 GCA_002478885.1 Chitinophagaceae bacterium UBA7600 | reverse complement strand
CTACCAAGTAAGGCCTAAGCAAGGGGCTGTCTTGTACTGAAAAAATTTTACCGGCATTTTGTCGTGTAATGAAAAAAATTTACCGCCTTTCAGCAGTATTGCTTGTATTTTACTGCAAGGAGGGTTATTTCCATGCCAAAAAAGGGGTTGAGTTGCATGTTGGCGTGATACTGACGCTGGTACCATTTTATACTGCAGGCGTTGGTGCGCCACTAAAGGTTGATCTCGGCCATCTTACTCAGCAGTTCTTCTTTACGCCTGCGCGCAACTTCTATTTCGCTGCCATCGGTCATCCATACCTGGCCACCTTCGCCGCGCACATATTTTTTTATATGCATAAGATTTACAACAGAGCTTTGGTGTGTGCGAAAAAAATGATGGTCAGCGAGCAGGTCTTCATATTCTTTTAAGTTTTTGCTTACAACAATTGGTTTTTGCTGGTGAATATAAAATTTGCAATAGCCTGTGAGTGATTCTATCCAGATAATATCTTTCAGGTCGGTAAATAAAACACCTTCGCTTGTAGACAGCGCCAGTTTTTGCGGAGCCTTCTGCATTGGGTACTGCAGATGTTGCAAAGCCTGCTGAAACAGCAGCAGCTGCCCGGTCGCCAGTTTGTTCTTTTGTTTCAAGGCTTTCTCTACCGCGTCTTTCAGATCAACAGGATCAACCGGTTTTAAAACATAATCGATAGCGCTCAGTTTTAATGCCTGGATGGCAAAACCCTGGTGGGCCGTTACAAAAATCACCTGGATATTGTCACTGTCCATTTCCTGCATCAGCTCGATGCCGCTTTTGCCGGGCATTTGAATGTCTAAAAAAAGCAGTTCCGGCCGCAGCAATTTTATTTTTTCCAGCCCTTCGGAGGCATTGGCAGCTTCCCCGATGATATCGACAGGAAGACCCAGGTGCAACAACATATTTTTGATTGCACTGCGGGCATTGGCTTCATCATCAATGATGAGTGTTTTAATCTGTAGCATAAAATTATCTTAATGGCAATATGAACTTTACGGTGGTGCCTGCTGAAATTCCGTTTCCTGTTTTATCGGTAATTTCAATGGAGGCTTTTATATTCTGGATTTGCTGCAGGCTTTCCAGCATGCCTGCCGTTAATTTTTCCCCCTGTGAAGTATGGCCAGCTTTTGCGTTAAGCTGTGTACGGCCAATACCATTATCATCGATGATGATTTCCGCATCAGCATTAATAAGGCTACAATTAATCATTAATTTTTTCTCGCCGGCCTTTGGCATTAGCCCATGCAGTATGGCATTTTCCACGAACGGCTGTAATAACATTGGCGGAACTCTTGCATCCAGCAAATCATCGTTGTCTTCTACATTAAACGTATAACTAAATTCATTGTTAAAGCGGAAAGCTTCAATTTCAACATACATTTTAAGTGTTTCCATCACTTCGCCGAGCGGCAGGAAATTGTGCTTCGACTGATCTAAAATGCGGCGCATCAACTTAGCAAATTTCGAAAGATAAGCAGCCGCATCAATGGTGTTATTACTGAGTATATAATTCTGGATGCTGTTAAGGCTGTTAAAAATAAAATGCGGGTTCATTTGAGCCCTGAGCGCCTGCATACGCAATTCACTCATCTGGAGTTTTATCTTATTATCCTTTTGTATGGAGTCATCCCGCCTCTTCACCAGGTAGTAAACACCGAAAACTATTCCGCTTATGACCAGGATACGAAACCACCATTGTTGCCAGAAAGGCGGCGTAATTTCAAATTCAAAAATGGCAGGCTGCTCATTCCATTCTCCCTGGTGATTTGCGCTCTTTACTTTAAAGACATATTTATTCGGGGGCAGGTTTATATAATTCACTTTACGCTCTTTGCCCGGATACTTCCAGTCCTGGTCGAACCCTTCCAACATGCAGGCGTAATTGTTTTGCTGGCCCTGGTTGTAGTTGATACCTGTATAATTAAAAGAAATGCTGTTTTGCTTGTAGGAAAACACCTGCTCCGTGCCGGGAATAAACGACTCCCCGTCAACTTCTATGTGTGTAATTACATTGTCGGGGGTTTTCTTGTCCAGTAGAAAATTTCGCGGCTCAAAAAGGCAATAGGTTTTAGCGAATCCCAAAAACAAAGTCTTCTTTTCCGGGTCAGCGAAGTTTACACCAATCACTTCGTCATCCGGTAAACCGTCAGCCCTTGTGAATGAAGAAAACTTCATTTTCTGCCTGTTGTAAAACACCAATCCTCCTTCGGTGGCAATCCATGCATTTCCATCCTTATCGCTGACTATATCATTGATGGCGGTGGAAATAATCCCCGTTTGCTTGGTAAACAGCTCAATACTACTGGTAGAAATATGGTAAATACCAAAAGCTCCGGCTACGTTCATATACAGCAGATCGCCGCCATCACTCGCCAAAGAACCAAGCGATCTTAACGCTTTACCATCTTTTGCGAGCAGAACGGTTGAGAAGACGTTTTTCGCAGGGTCGAATTTAACAAGTGTATCACCGCTCCCCATCCATATGTTCCCTTCTCCGTCCTCGGTTTTTGCATAGGCTCTTACCAGTGGAAATGTTCCCCCCCCGTATTTCGTTTTATAGTTTACAAACATGTTTTTCCCTGCATCATATTTTGAAATACCATTTGGCAGCGTCGTCCATATATTACCCCTGCTGTCTTTCATCGGATATCCAGCTTCATCATCAAAAGAAGCGTCTTTCGCGATACCATTGGCGAGACTTATTTTTTTTGTGCCGGGATTCACCAGGATTGGTCCGTACACAGAAAACAGCCACATCATTTTTCCGGAAGGAAAAACCGCCGTGCTTACTACTTTTTTCCTGTAAGCTTCGGGAGTAGACTTACCAAAAAAAGCGTCGACCGTGTTGCGAACCGTATCAAGACTAAAAAGGCCGGCGCCCATACATGCCAGCCATAATTTTTTATTATCATAAATACCGTAGTCGTAGGAGACCAGGCCGGAGTAATTGCTCACTACATTGGTCAGCGCAGTATTAGTCTTAAACAAATTGGTTTTCAAAGACGACTGCAGCAGGCCCTTTGAAGTGCCAACCCATAAGTTAGTTTCGTCTTTGTACAGGTAAGCACCAAAGCCATCGGGCCAGGACGTAAACCATAACGGATGGTCTGCCGCCAAACGAATCGTATTATTGTTACTGTTATACAATAAAGGCTCTCCAAAAAACGAGTTCACCAAAAGCACAGAATCATTTAAGGGGAAAGCATTGTAAAGCCGCTTTTGAGCAGGAATGCTTACCACTATCTTCTGTATAAAATTCCGGCCCGATAAGCTGTTGTCGTAACTTATATACTCATCATTGCCGGTAATTGCTGTTTTTGACAAAATGCAAACAGCTTCATGATCAGACGTTTGGGCACTGACCAAATAAAACTTATCCCGGATGAAATCGTTCAGCTTAAAACCGGGAATTTTCTTTTCTGCCGCAACAAGGTTTTGCCGGGCAAAATTAGCGTAATAAAACCCTGCTTTCTGCGGAGAAAAAAAATAGACATCCCCATGTGCATCTTTAAATAAATACCTGGCAAAATATCCTTTACTTAATCCCTCATCTGAAGTAATCATTTTCTTCAGCAGCTTGCCCTGGTCACTAAATACAAACAGGCCATGAATGGTAGAAACCCATAATTCCTTGTCGCTTTTTTTATACAACAGGTCTTCCACGTAATAACCCGTGTTGGGAAATTTTGTATTAAACGGTAAGTCAATTTTTTGTCCCGATAGCGTTGCCGTGTTTAATAAGCATAATCCCGCATCCGTACCAACGGCCACCGTTGTTTTATCAATGAAACAAATTTTACTGATGTTGTTCGATGGCAAATTGTTTTTCTCATTGCTCAGCACGTTAATAAACTCCGTACCATCATAGCGGTTTAAACCTTCATGCGTGCCAATCCACAAAAACCCGGTCTCATCTTTCTGAAGGCAGGTAATAGTGTTGTTGCTTAAGCCATTTTGCGTAGTAAACGTGGTAATATTATTAAACCATTGCGCCGGGGAACATTGATAGAAAAATAATGCCGCAAAAAAGCTGATTATCCTCATGATAAGATGTTACTGCAAACTAAAAAAAATAAGCTGCTTAGCAAAGTATGTTATTGGCCCGGCAGATCAATGCTATTAAGCTTTTCTTGCGACGCACCCTTGTACTTTACCGCAATGCGCAACAACGATAAAGCACCCCAGCCGCTTCGCCTGCCGGGATGCTCTACACTTGCTTTGACAGCCGTACTTGTAAGGCAGGTTGTATGCGGTGGCATGCAAGGATTGAAAAAGTTTTTCCGTTCAACGAGGGTTTGGGGAAGCCGGTACGCAACAGAAGTTTTGTACTATATAATGAAAGGCGACACCGCAAAAAGGCTAAGACAGCAATAACACTTATTCGCATTGCTCCAAAATGTTTCCACTGTACAAGAGTGCGACGCAAGGATGCACAATTGAAACGCTTAAGTTCGGTAAATAAAAATTAAAAAGATTCAATGGCGCGAACATTTAAAGTGAAAGACTTACTGTCTTTAAACTGAAAACCACCCCCAAATTCCTGGTCCCATGCAGTTCCCTTTGCAGCTTCGGAAGAGCTCCAGTAATTGCCGCCGGAAAGCCCGCCGATTACCGCACTTTGCTGGTACATTAAATTAAGTTCATCTTTTGAAGGCAAGTACCAGTTTTTAAAACTACCCACACTGTAGTTATAGCATAAAAGCGCCGCATAGCTACCCGTAGTGCCAAGGGCAGCCACAATTTTATTGGTATTGGCCATTCCTTTACCAACAGCAGTGGCAGTTGCACCGGTTACAGTGTTCACGCCTTTCTTCCAGGCGATGCCCGTGCCCTGGTCTGATGTTGCAGCAATTAAACCATGCTGCCCCGAAGAGTCGATATAAAATATAATACCGCCATGGTAGCTTTGACCGATGGTGAATGTTGCTACCGCATCGGAATTATCTGATGCCTGCGACGCGGCAGAAGGGCTGCTGACTGTTTCTTTGGTACAGGAAATTACTGACAGCAGCATTAGTGTTGCAATACCTGTTTTGATTGTTGTTTTCATTGTTAGTGTATGAAGTTTGTGATATAAAAACTGACTTGTTCAATAAAGAAAAAACAATGCGGTTGTGTTGAGGCGTAGCAGCCGCTACTTACCAAATGCCTGCAGCAGCTTTGAAAAAATGTTCATCCTTTTTATTACGCCGGCGGTTTTCGACTTTCGCTCGTCGAGTATAATGGCGCCGTCTTCTTTCTCTACCCACTCCGCTCCTGTTTCTTCATCAACACCCACTTTAAATTTCCGCAGCCAGGTGTAGAGAGCAATACCTAGCACCAACCAGAACCCGGAGAAATAATACAGGTAGACTTTATCTTCCTTAAAACGCATGATGCTTTGCTGTACATAGGTCCCGTTTGAAGCCGCAACATAAATAACAGATAATGGCTTGCCGGTTTCAAACTTATCCCACTCCTCCTTCGAAATATATTTGCTTGTTTTGGTACTTATAGATTTTCCGTCGTTTGCAGTAAAGGATATTTCCACTTCAAACTCGTTATTGCCTGTTTTCTCTTTCTCCAATACGGTGGCAATATGCTGTTCACCGCTGTTCAGGATCTTGCTTAAATCAGCTTCATCTTTATAAAGCCACACACAACAGCCAACAAACAGCAGCGTGCATAAAACAAGCATTCTTAAACCAAGCGAATTGTGTTTACGCAGCACCAGCCAATACACAGCAAAGATGAAAGCCCCGATGAGTACCAGCTCCAGCGAAGCATTCATGTTGTCGAAAAAAAGACTGAGTAACATAGTACTTTAATTAAATAAACCAGGCAGTGCTTAAAGGGGTGGTGTTTTTACAAGTATCGCAACGGCCTTATATAACGTAATTCATTTGTTTAGTTCAAAGACGCTGCTGAGCCAAAACGCTGAAGCAACAGATCATCCAACTGATCGGCCCAGTAGCCGAGGTCGCTGATAAGGGTTTTAAATTCCGTGTAGTCCATTCCTTCTATATCTCTTTCAGCAACGGCATATACAAAACCTTTTTCCGGAACAATGCTCAGCTTTAAACCCATATATGTTGTATTGTTTTGCAGCGCCTCTTCGTACAGCTGTATCTTTTTTTGATTATCTGCAGGTATTGCACAAACCGGTGAAAAACATCTTACAAACGTGCGCACCGTTTTGACCACCGTTTCATACGATGTCATAAAAACTTCTACAGATGCGGAACCCCTTGTAAAAAACCAAGAGTTGTTTTCTTTGCTGTAGATGCTTTCCGGTGTGCAGCCGATTTCTGCGCAAAGCTGGTTTATGTATACCCTTACCATTTCTGAAGTTGTCATTACTACTGATTTTATTTTCTGTATTTTTTACTACAGTGCAAACATACCCTTGATTGAAGGCCCTGTTTTTCACAACACATTTTTGGTGGCGCTGAAACAATAAGCGGCACAAATAATCCTATAACTGGTTTTTAAAATGGAGCCGGGAGCGCGGTTTAAATTCAATACTTTTTGAACCCGGCTGAAGCAACCTTGTTAAACATCGTTGCGTCGCACTCTTGTGCGGTTAACCCCGCACCCATCAACAACTGCAATACAGCAGGCAACGCATGACCTGCTGATTTATATACTGCAGTACAAGTGTGCGACGCAAGTAAAGCATCATAGCAGATCAACTGCCGGATAGCAAAAAATCATTTTGCATACTGCCGCTGTTTGCCGGAAATAAAATGATGGCTGCCGGTTTGATTGTATTTTCTGCCGTAAGATGAATTCCGGTTTTAAGGGCTCTTTGTAATTGTTGCTTTGTGTTATTAAAAACACTAAAACCAAATTGAAATGAACATTAATTTACGCGCACTCGCTCTGGCCACTTTAGTATTTGTTACGGCAGATAAGATCAACGCGCAGAATATTTTCCCCGCAAATGGGAGCGTTGGGATAGGCACAACCAGCCCGAATGCTTCGGCCATACTCGATATTAGTTCTACCACAAAGGGTATGCTTGCACCGCGTATGACAAAAGCGCAACGCGATGCAATAGCAACGCCGGCAACCGGCCTTTTAATTTTTCAAACCAATGGCACACCCGGACTTTATATTTATTCCGGAACCGCATGGGTGCCAGTTAGTGGTGCCGGAGCCAACACCTCCCTATCGAATTTAAATGCAACAACCAAGGTGAACGCAAGCCTTGTACCAGACAGCAACAAGGTGCGAAACCTTGGCAGCAGCGGCCTTTCCTGGAAAAACATTTATTATAACGGCAGTATCTACTCTGGTAATAACCGCATCCTAAACGGGGATATTGTCAACGCCAATACATCTATAGGGTACTATTCCGGAGCATTGAACACTACAGGTGCTTTTAATACAGCAAGCGGATATGCTGCACTTTATGCAAATACTTCAGGCAGCAACAATACCGCAAGCGGCAATTATGCGCTTACCACAAATACTACAGGTGGCAGCAACACCAGCACAGGCGCTTTTTCGCTGTACCAAAACACAACAGGAAGCAGTAATGTCGCATTCGGCATCAACGCGCTTTATTCAAACACCAGCGCCAACTATAATACAGCTTTTGGTTCGTACACGCTTCGCAATGCAACAGGAACAGGTAGCGATAATACAGCAGTTGGTGCGTTTGCCCTTGACGCCAATACGACGGGCGCTCAAAACACCGGTTTAGGATATGAAGCAGGGCAGGCCAACCAAACCGGTTATAACAACACGTCTATAGGAGCAGTTTCAGGATTAACCAACAGTACTGATAACAGCATGTGCCTGGGTTACCTGGCAGGAAATACTTATGGCGCAAGCAACAGCGTAACCTGCGGCAACTCCAGCGTATCTTTTATGGTAGCGCAGGTCCAATGGTCCAGCTTCAGCGACAGAAGAATAAAGGACAATATTAAAGAGAACGTTCCCGGGCTTGCTTTCATTAACAAGCTGAAGCCTGTTACATATAATTTAAATATTCACCGTGAAGATGCAATGCTGAACAAGGGAAAGCAACCGCTGAATGACTGGAGGGGCAGGTATGACATTGAAAAGAAATTGATGACGGGCTTTGTTGCGCAGGATGTTGAGCAGGCCGCCGCCGAAACGGGGTATGAATTCAGTGGTATACACAAGCCTGAAACCGCTGATGGACTTTATTCCATTACGTATAGCGAGTTTGTTGTACCACTGGTTAAAGCTGTGCAGGAGCTTTCAAAATTAAATGACGCGCAAAAAAATGCCATCACCGACCTTCAGAACGCCAACAGTTCACTGGAACAGCGGGTTTCCAAACTAGAGGCTATGCTAAACGGCCAAACATCAGCGACTGCCAGCAGCAGTCAACAAGCGATCAATATAACGGGCGTTTCGCTCGAGCAAAATATACCCAACCCATTAAAAAGCGCCACTATTATTAACTACAGTTTACCTGAAAAGTATACTTCGGCACAAATTGTAATTACAGATAAAAGCGGCAAAGCAATAAAACAGGCAACCGTTTCAGGAAGCGGCAAAGGAACACTGAATGTAGATGCAGCAATGCTTTTGCCAGGCACCTACCATTATTCGCTTTATGTTAATGGCAAATTCTTTGGCTCCAGGCAAATGGTAGTGATAAAATAAGCAGTACCATAACAGATAAATAACTCGGCAAAAGGCTGTCTCAAAAAGGCAGCCTTTTGCTTTGGGCAACAGGCACATTCAACACAACCAGTCCGGCAGGCGTTAGAATGAAAATCTTTTAATTACAACGCCGCTTATGCGAGGCACCCAGGCGATCGGTAATCCAATTGCCATCCATTTCTACAGGCAGCAAACGCAACGCAGTGTAACAGCAATCAATTGCCAGCAGCCGCGTACTTTAAAACAAGCCTGTAACCGGTGTTCACCTGGAAAAGACATGGATCCAATTGCTTTATGCACGGAATAAAATGATTGGGCTAACCAGCCTTAAGAAAGTCGCACAAATTATTTATAAAAGGGTTTTCAAAAGAATACCTTGAAAAGTTACCAGCGCCTTTTAAGAATTGATTTATTACTGCTGCCGCCGCCCGACAGACCCCAGGGAAACAAGCCCCTGCTGCAAAACAACAATAAAAAAACCACCTCATTTAGTTACGAGATGGTTTCGATAATAACGGCTTATGGAGGCCTTACTGTTTTAATATCTTAATACCCGCCTGTTTTGTTTTCGTGGTAATAGTGAGCAGATAGTTGCCGGCAGGCAATGAATTTTGAATATTGAATTGCTGTTTATTGGTTCCACCAGATCTTGTGGCATTGGTAAGCACCGTTTGCACAAGGTGGCCACTCATATCGTATAGTAAGATAGAAACTATTTCATCCCTGTCGATCGTATAAGTAAGAACGGCATTGCTTTTCACCGGGTTTGGATAGATGAATGCGGCAGCTATTGGCCCAGGCTTTGTTTCCACATTTGATATATCGTTTGCCTCTGCCATGTTCAAGCTCAAACTGCTTAAAAAACGGCAAGCAACGAACACGGTTCCGTTTGGAGAATAGCCGTCACCCGCTGCAACAATATTGCCCAGTGAATTAACCGCCACATCTTTAAAAATGGAAACTTTACCCGCATCGCCTGTTACTATTCCATTAGTGCCAAAACTGTTATCGATAATCCCGTTGGTATTTACCCTTACCAAAGTCGCAAGCTCCTCGAATTGATCGTTATACCTGTCACCAGCCCCAACAATTTTTCCATCTTTCTGCAGCACTACCGATTGGGCGTTACCCGCTATATTATTCATAACAAGCATTCCTGTGCTATTAAAACCCGTGTAAAGTTTACCATTGGTATTAAAGTTCATCATACCATATACAGCACCCACGTTTGAATCATAGTTTACACCGAAGGCAATGATCTTTCCATTTTTCTGTATGGCCATGGAGTTGCACGCAGCGCCATCAAACGAATTAAAAGTTTTATAAGCCAACCCGTTTGTGCCAAATGTATTGTCGAGATACAACCCTGTAGAATCGATCCTTGCTACTATGAATCCTGACTGGCTGCCGCCAATGGGAGCACCATTACCACAGACAAGTATCTTACCATTTTTTTGCACCAATATTTTCGCTGCGTAGTTCCACCAACCCGGGTAGACAGTACGAAAATCTATGGCTCCTGTTTGCTCCCCAAACGTGCCGGTTGTGCCGAAGTTGGCATCTGGCGAGCCATCTGCATTATATCTTTTAACGATAATAGCGGGATAGTAAGAATTGTCAAGTGTATAACCGGCTAATAGTATTTTCCCGTCGGCTTGTATTGCCGTACTTTGTATAAAAAATCTCTTATGCGTATCGTCGAAAAAATAGATGTCACCAGAAAAGCCCTGGCCGCCAAAACTCAGGTCATGCTGACCATTTACATTATACCTCGCCATCCACGCTTCGTCGTGAGCAGGGAATCCATTCTGATCGGGAAAAGTCAAGTTAGAAACGGTGATGATTTTTCCATCAGGTTGCTGCGCCAATGCCTGCACGCCGTAGTTCGGAACATTGAGCGCTGTGAAATAATTCACTGTGCCATTCACACCAAATTTACTGTCGGCAAAACCGGTGTTTTTTAACTGCACCATGGCTTCGTATGATGTTCCCGGAGCAGAGCTGTAGCCATACATCAGCAGTTTTCCTGCTTTGGTGATGATCATGCCATGCAGGGATGCCTGGTCGCCGGGGCCGCCAAGTAACGGGTCAATAGACGTATAACCGTTTAAGCCAAAAGCAGAGTCGGTTCTTCCTCCCTGCGCATATACTAAGTTTGCAATGAGTAGACAGACGAATGCTGGCAGCATTTTCTTTTTCATGGTTGTAACTTTTTTGATGAGGAATTGTTTTGGTTAAGCAAAGCACTACAAACAATGCTTCATTATTTTCTGCACTTCATTTTGTGGCAGGAGTTGAAGCAAAACCGGCGGGCTTTATTTTATTTCCGGTGAACCCGTTTTCTTCTTTAGCAGGAAAAAATAGCGAAGCGAGCTTTAAGTAATTGCTTCAAATGAAGCTGATTATTTTGCAGCAAACAGCATTGCTGTTGTCATCGCCTGTTGCGTCGCACTCTTTTGCAGCTGGGCGGTAACCAAGCACTCTAAACCTCGGGTAACTGTCATTAAAAGCAATTTGAGAAACACGCAGCAGGACACTTAGCCGACTTTTACCTGGTTGCCAAAAGTGCGACAGTAAAAGTGTGCGACGCAACGATGCCCAATAGCGTTTCAAAAAGCCGGGCACAACAGTACCTGTTTGAAAATCGTAATGATCCATTTGAATTTCGTTATGTAAAGCTTTGCTGATGTGGTTGCTTTGCTCCCTGAAAATATAAGCACGCTGTTAATGAAGAAAACTTTACAAAAATCGATATTGTCTTTTTCCCTTTTGGTGTTTACACACGCGGCCTTTACCCAAAGCGCTGACAGTGCAAAAATGGTGAGCCACATCTCCGGGAATCTAAGCCTTACCAACAATGGCATTTCTGTGATACCAACGTTTACACTTGGCAAGCCCGCAGCCATTTTTAGTCTATCGATGGGGAAAAACAGGTTTAGTTTTGACCCCGACCTCCGGTTCTCGCTTTCCGGCAAACCGTGGGGATTTATTTTTTGGGCGCGGTACCAGGTTTTAAACAAGGGAAAATTTCGGATGAGCACCGGCACTCACCTTGGCATTGCCTACAGCAGCACGCCGTTGCCGGCAAACGGAGATAGCAAAGAAGAAGTAACCGTGGCAAAACGTTACCTCGCCGGCGAACTATCGCCAGGTTACTCCCTGTCGAAGTACATCAGTATTGGCATGTATTATATGTACGCACACGGCATTGATCCCGGAACGACAAAAAACACGCATTTCGTTACGATCAACAGCAGTTTTTCGAATATAAAACTCAGCAATAAAGTATCGCTTGCGTTTAATCCCCAGGTGTACTATTTGAAAATGGACGCGAATGACGGTTGCTATTTAACCGCCGGGGTTACGGTTTCGAAAAAACAGGTTCCGGTTTCAATGACCGTTTTTATCAACAAGACCATACAGACAAATATCCCTGGCAGTAGCGACTTTTTATGGAACACGACGCTCACCTATTCGTTTCACAGGAAATATCGCCAACTTTAACTTCAATCATGAAATCGGTAAGTTTGTGGCAGATGAGGAATATTGAAACCATAGAAGAATTCTATACCAGGAAATTCGGAGGCGTACCCGTGGATATCCGCAAGGAGATCGGGCATTTCAATGTATTTAAACTGGAACCTTTTGTGGGACCGAATGCAAAGCCTGTTCCTTACGCACGGCGGGATTATTTCAAAATCATGCTGGTATTGGGCAACTACAACATGCATTTTGCAGATGCGGTTGTTGAAATACGAAAGCAGGCATTGGTTTTTTCCAATCCGCAAATCCCTTACAGTTGCGAATACACAGACAGGATAGAGCGTGGATTCTTCTGTTTATTTACACCTGATTTCTTTCACCAGTTCGGCAACCTTGATCAGTATTCCGTTTTCCAACCGGGAGCCACCCATGTGTTTGAGTTAACCGACGACCAGGTAAACAAGGTGACCGCTATATATAAAAACATGTTTGCCGAGATTGGCTCAGATTACCGGCATAAATACGATGCACTGCGCAATCTCTTTTTCGAATTGTTGCATTTCGCCATGAAGCTACCCTGCGCACAGGTTGAAAAGCAACCCATGAATGCGTCTAAACGAATTTCCAACCTGTTCCTGGAGTTACTGGAGCGACAGTTTCCCATCGATGAAAACCACAAAGAACTAGCACTTCGCTCCGCATCCGATTTTGCTGAGCAGTTAAATGTTCATGTAAACCATCTCAACCGCGCTGTAAAAGAAAGCACAGAAAAAACAACTTCCCAAGTTATTGCCGAACGCATTTTACGCGAAGCAAAAATACTGTTGAAGCACAGCGCCTGGAATGTGTCAGAAATCGCCTACGCACTGGGTTTTGCAGAAACAACGCACTTCAACAACTTCTTCAAAAAACATGTGGCATTAAGCCCGCTCAAGTTCAGGAATGTTTGATTTTCGTAATTGATTGTTTGGTTTTAGTTATGGAGCTCTTATTTGTCAATATAACTTTACCTGGTAAATTTCACCCTACAAGTTGCAGTATTTCATAACAGTCACGTACGTACGGGATTGCGCCGCAAGCACTTCATCATCAGAATAACAATTAAGTGATAAAATATGAATACAAAATATAAAAGGTTGCCGACCATAGGTCTCCTAACAGTTGCAATAATATTGTTTTGCTGCGTTAATGTACCAGCACAATCGCAAAACCAGATGGTACGGCTGGCAAAAATTGTAGTTGATTCAGTGCAACTGGAAAGCTATAAAGCTTTGCTGAAAGAAGAGATTGAAACATCTGTGCGTGTTGAACCCGGGGTGATTACTTTATATGCGGTGTCTGAAAAAAACAACCCTGCACATATTACCATACTTGAAATATATGCCGACACACTTGCTTACAAGTCACATTTACAAACAGCACATTTTATAAAATATAAAACCGGTACAAAAGACATGGTTAAGTCACTTGAACTCGTGGCCGCCGAAGCCCTTGTTCCCGGCATGAAAATAAAATAACGAAAAAGACCGCGTGTGTTGAGCAAGCAACACACCGCTGCAGTGTGTGATGCCGGATAAGACGGAACAAGAGCAATGTAGCCCGGCACATAAAACCAATTCATCAAACGGAAAAAATATACTTATGCAACAACGTAAACTTGGAAAAGAAGGTTTGGAAGTTTCAGCAATCGGGCTTGGCTGTATGGGAATGACATTTTCCTACACGCCGTTCCCCGAAAAAAAAGATATGATCACGCTCATGGCTAAAGCTATAGAGCAAGGGGTTACTTTTTTTGATACTGCAGAAGTCTATGGCCCTTATAACAACGAGGAACTCGTGGGTGAGGCATTGGCACCGTTTCGCAATAAGGTAACAATCGCAACAAAATTCGGTTTTAATATACAGGATGGAAAAATGGTTGGGGTGACCAGTAAACCCGAACATATCAGGAGAGCCGTGGAAGGTTCTTTAAAGCGGTTGAACGTGGATGTAATAGACCTGCTGTATCAACATCGCGTTGATCCAAATACGCCAATTGAGGATGTTGCCGGCACGGTAAAAGAGCTGATAGCAGAAGGCAAAGTAAAATATTTTGGCCTCTCTGAAGCCGGCGCCAATACCATCCGCCGTGCACATGCAGTGCAGCCTGTTAGTGCACTGCAGAGTGAGTACTCTATGTGGACGAGGCAGCACGAAAAAGAAATTATTCCAACCATTGAAGAACTGGGCATTGGGCTGGTTGCTTTTAGTCCGCTTGGCAAGGGTTTTCTTGCCGGCAAAATGGATGAACATACAAAATTTGGCGAAGGCGATATTCGCAATATACTACCAAGATATACCGAAGAAGCCCGTGTCGCCAACAAGGCATTGCTCGACCTGCTTCATGCTTTTGCAGAAAAAAGAAATGCGACGCCAGCACAAATCGCATTGGCATGGGTGCTTGCACAAAAGCCCTGGATCGTTCCCATACCTGGTACAACCAAGTTGCACCGCCTTGCAGAAAATAATGGCGCCGCTGCTATTGAATTAACGACACAGGAATTACAGGAAATAGAAACCGCCTCTGCACGTATTGAAATAGTTGGCAACCGGTACACAGAAGCTATGGAAAGATCTACCGGGTTGTAGCGGGTATGTTTTTTCGTTGACCAGCAGCAGTGCCTATGGCAACTTCGGTTGTGTCACTCCCTTGTACGTCCATCTCACTATTCAGCAAACAATACTGCAGAAAAACTATTGATTCGTTTAAGCATTTATGATGTTGATTTCCGGATCATAAGTGTAGTCATGCAACGTATGTCCTGTACATTGGTTGTTTTCACCGGTTCCACCAGGACTACCGGAAAGTTAGCCAGCAGTTGTTCTATCAGTGCCCTTGTCAACAGGAAGCGGTCAGTACCGTCGGGCAATGCAAATCTTCCATCCCCGATGTCAACGATATTATTCTCTATTCCAATGTCTGAAGCCATCCTGATAAAAAGGCTTCCGCCGGTTTTCAACACGCGGCACAATTCAGAGAACATTTGCAGAAAGTCTTGCGCACTACCGGCGAAGTGGAGTACGGCACTGCAGATGACATGATCAAAAAACGAGTTGTCAAAGGGCAAAGACTGAATCGGGGCACAAATTGCATGCTCCCGTTTTATACCGGGATATAGCTGCGATAAATGATCGATGGCGGGCTGGCTGATATCTGTTGCATAAATTTCAAAACCCGGCTGTGTAACAAACCACGAAATGTTTCTGCCTCCCCCGCAGCCTGCATCCAATAACCTGCCCCCGCTTTTGTACCGCCCTTTTATTATCTGGTCGATAAGGTAGATGTCTGTGTTGACGATATTCGCTAAAGTTTCTCCTGGCATACCCAAAATTACACTATTCATCCTAACCAGGTAATGCGTATCGATTACGCAATAATTTTTCATAGTTTCGTAAGCTTAACTTTAAGATAAGCTCACCCGACTGATGAAACCTGTAGGTATTTATGATATTATCCGCATTGATGAATTTTCGGCAACACCGAAATACCAGCAACTGATCAATGCTGTATTAAAAGGCATTGAGCAGGAAAGATTAAAACAAAACGATGTACTGCCTTCTATTAACGACCTGAGTTTTGAGCTGGATATATCAAGAGATACCGCGGAAAAAGGATATCGCTACCTGAAAAAAATCGGGGTACTCGGCTCGGTGCCTGGGAAAGGCTATTTTATAAAAAGTACGGCGCTTGAGCAGGCATACAATGTTTGCCTGCTGTTTAACAAACTAAGTGCCCATAAAAAAATTATTTACGATTCAATGGTGGCTGCTTTGGGCAACAATGCTGCTATTGATTTTTATATTTACAATAACGACTTTGCACTGTTCCGCAAACTGCTAACCAATAAAACTGAAGATTATACTCACTTTGTTATCATACCACATTTTATCGAGGGCGGAGAGAAAGCACACGAAGTGATCAACACCCTTCCAAAACACAAACTGATACTGCTTGACAAACAGGTTGCAGGCATTACCGGCGAATATTCGGCCGTATATGAAAACTTTGCCAAAGACATTTACAAAGCACTTGAAAATGCATCGGAGCGCCTGAGCAATTATCACACGCTTAAAATAATTTTTCCAAAAAGCAGCTATTACCCGGTAGAGATAGTCGACGGATTTAATCGCTTCTGCCAGGACTATGCCTTTAATTATAAAGTAGTAAGCAATATAAAGGAAGAGGAAATCCATACAGGTGAGGTGTTTATTTCTGTAATGGAAGATGATCTTGTGAAACTGATAGAACGCCTGTTGCTGATGAACCTGAAAGCCGGGACTGATGTTGGTGTGGTCTCTTATAATGAAACCCCCATAAAAAAAATAATTCTTGACGGTATTACAACCATTTCAACAGATTTTGCTGAAATGGGTAAAATGGCTGCAAGGCTTATTATGCAGGATAGCCGGGAACATGTTGAAGTGCCGTTTAAACTTACCCTCAGAAATTCATTGTAAGAAGATGATGCTATTTACCTGTTTAACAGGCTGACCATGAGCGAGTAAGGCGCCGGCTGTAAAAAATCAGGCCAGCCCTGGAAAGAGCCGGCCGTTGCTAACCTATGAAAAACACCTGACTAAATGTAATTATATTACAGTAGTTTACCATAACTTTTTTTGCCCCCTTGTGCAAACGATACGAAATGGAATGAAATCTTTATAAATGAGCCGGCGAAAAAGGAGTTTTTAGCCGCAGGCAAAAAAATGGCCGGCTATTAAAGCCGGCCACAATCACCAGATACAAGTTTCTTTTAACTTATTTTTTTCTTCAGGCTTTTCACCTGTTCCTGCAGGTTGGTAACAAGGCCTGCGAGTTGGTTAACGTCCCACATCTGCTGGGTGTTGGCCTTTGTTATAATCATTTGCGCCTGCCATACTTCGATGATGTCTTCCGCATTCACGTTATATGGTGCATACTGGGGGTTATCGCTAATCAGTGTAACCTTGTTCTTTAGTTTATTGTTTTTCATTACTCTTTTATAAACCACGCCTTCGCCACGGGAAACAACAACATAGGTATTATTTGACTTAAGGTCTTCCACACTTCCTACACGCTCACCTACAATAACACTGCCGCTTGGGGTTGGCAACATACTGTCGCCAACAATTTCAAAGGCACGGTAGTTACCCGGAGCAAGCATGGGCAGGGTGAAAGTATTTAACTCATCGATAAAATCAGGGTCGGCATAACCGGCAAGATAACCTGCGGCTGCTTTTACAGGAACAAAATGTATAACCTGTATTTCAGCAACCATTTTCATTTGCCTGCGCTTTTCGAGATAGCTTTGGGGACCTTTTGCCGTTGTGAGATCTTTTAACAGCAAATCGTCGAGGCTAAGCTTAAAAATATTGCAAAGTATCTCGAGAACATCAAGCCTTGGCTCGGCTCTCTCCTCTTCGTAAGCGCCAACAAGAGAACGTTTGATCTTAAGTTTATTTGCAAATTCTTCCTGTGTCCATCCACGCAATTTGCGCAGGTAACGCAGGTTTTTTCCTGCATAACTCATAACTAATCGATTTAGCGCAAGGTACTAATTATTTTAGTTTCGCCAAATTTATTTACCAACGATGAAAACAGGAAGTATTCACGCACTCATTACTGATCAGCTTATCCAACATTTCTCTTGCCGGTAAAGAGCGATATCACAAACAGGATGAGAAAAATAAAGAAGATTACTTTAGCAATACCGGCTGCACTTGCAGCGATTCCTGCAAAACCAAAAATACCGGCAATAATGGCAATGATTAAAAATATTACAGTCCAGCGTAACATAGGTTGGCATTTTAGTGGTGAATAAAATGTTTGTTCAATAGTTCGATTCACAAATCATGCCAGAGGATATGTACAGGCCAGTGCTTCGCATTGGTCTAATGCACAAGTGTGCGACGCAAGAACCGATGCCACGAAGATTCGGGGCCGGGTACCAACATTATTTCAGTTTATTCCAAAGCATTTCTTTTACGGAATTAAACCACTCATCTTTAAGAATACTGAGAACAATAGAATCGCGCCGCCCGCCGTCACGCTTGGGCATGTTGCTACGCAGCACACCATCGACCTTGCAACCGATACTCTTCATTGCTGCAATGCTTCTTGCATTGTTATTATCGGCGCGGAACTCAACGCGTTCCATATGAAGATCTTCAAATGCAAAAGACAGCAAGAGATATTTGCAATGCCTGTTGAGGCCAGACCCCTGGAAATCTTTCCCATACCACGTGTACCCAAGCTGCAATGTTTTGAAAGGAAAATTGATATCATAGAACCTTGTACTGCCGGCGTATGCGTTGGCCTGTTTATCAAACACGATAAAAGGATATTCTCTCTCCACAGTGCGGGCATCGAGGGCCAGCTGCATGTAGTTACTGAGCCCTTCTTTGCCGGCGGCGCTAACCAGTGAATACTTCCACAGGTCAGGCTCGTTTAATGAAAAAGGTAAAAGATGTATATGATCACTTTCGTCGAGTGGCATAAGGATAGTACGGCCATCTTCGAGAATATACTGATCATTGAAGTTGAATGTGTTTTCCATTATGGCAGTTTTGATTGCATAATTATTACATTAATATGGTACCGAAAAAAAATAAAAAGCAGATATTGCAAGCGAATCAAAATATAACCTATGTGTGGAATTGTTGGATATACCGGGCACAGGCAGGCTTATCCTGTCATCATAAAAGGTTTGAAGAGATTAGAATACCGCGGCTACGACAGCGCCGGCGTTGCGCTTGTAAATAACAACCAGCTGAATGTTTTTAAAAAGAAGGGCAAGGTTGCCGACCTGGAAGAGTCAATTGTTGGCGCCAATCTGGGTGGCCATATAGGCATTGGCCATACGCGCTGGGCAACACACGGAGAGCCAAGCGACCGAAATGCACACCCTCATTTATCACAGAGTGGCAACATAGCCATGATCCATAACGGCATTATCGAAAACTATGCACAAATAAAAAGAGAACTGATTGCCAAAGGCTATATTTTCAAAAGTGATACCGACACGGAAGTACTCCTGAATTTTATTGACGACATACAGGTAAACAACGAGTGCAGCCTGGAAGAGGCATTGCGCATTGCGCTGCGCCGTGTTGTGGGCGCCTATTGTATACTGCTTGTGCATAAGGACGATCCGGAAACAATTATTGCTGCGAGAAAAGGGAGCCCGCTTGTTATTGGCATTGGAAAAGGCGAACACTTCCTTGCGAGCGATGCATCGCCGATCATTGAATATACCAAAGAAGTAGTTTATGTAAATGATTATGAAATCGCGATCGTAAAACCCGATGAACTTATTCTCAAAAACCTCGGCAATGAAAAGCAAACGCCTTTCATTACCCGGCTTGATATGGAACTGGCAGCCATTGAAAAAGGCGGTTACGACCATTTTATGATTAAGGAAATATTTGAGCAACCACAAACGATATTTGACTGTCTTCGCGGCCGTCTTGATGCAGAGCATGGCACCATCAAAATGAGTGGCATTGAGAAATACGCAGAACAGATCATGCATGCGCCACGTATTATTATCATTGCCTGCGGCACAAGCTGGCATGCAGGGCTTGTTGCAGAATATATCATCGAAGAGTTATGCCGTATTCCTGTAGAAGTGGAATACGCATCTGAATTCCGCTATCGCAACCCGGTTATTCATCAAGGCGATGTGATCATTGCTATTTCTCAAAGCGGGGAAACGGCAGACACCCTGGTCGCCATTGAAACAGCCAAAGAGCAAGGCGCGATCATCATGGGTATTGTGAACGTTGTGGGCTCTTCCATTGCCCGCAAATCGCATACCGGAGCATACACACATGCCGGCCCCGAAATCGGCGTCGCAAGTACCAAAGCATTTACTGCACAGCTTGCTGTTTTAACCATGATCGCATTACAGGTTGCACACGCCAAAGGAACGATCAGCAAGGAGCGTTACATGAGCCTTTGTAAAGAAATCGAAGAAATACCCGAGAAAGTGAAACTTGTATTGGAACAAAATGATCACATAAAAGCGCTTGCAGAAAAATACAAAGATGCTACCGATGCGCTCTATCTTGGCCGCGGTTACAATTTCCCTGTTGCGCTGGAAGGTGCATTAAAACTAAAAGAGATTTCCTATATACATGCAGAAGGTTACCCGGCTGCGGAAATGAAACATGGGCCGATCGCCCTGGTAACAGAAACACTGCCCGTTGTGTTTGTCGCCACCAAAGATTCTTACCACGAAAAAGTGGTGAGCAATATGCAGGAGATCAAAGCGCGCAAGGGCCGCATCATTGCCATCGTCACAGAAGGAGATGCGGTGTCGCCGACCCTTGCAGAAGATGTCATCATTCTTCCTCCTGCAGATGAAATCGTCGCTCCAATGCTTAGCACCATTCCGTTGCAGTTGTTCGCTTATCATATTGGGGTTGCAAAAGGCTATGATGTTGACAAGCCGCGCAACCTGGCCAAAAGCGTAACGGTGGAATAACAAATCGAATTAATCAATACAAAAGCCGTGTTCTTTATCTGGGACCCGGCTTTTGCATTTTATGGCATCGCCGGTTGCGTCGCACACTTGTACGTTCATCTCCAGGTGCAGCAAGGCCTGCAGCAACAACGTAAGCTTGGCATGTGCGCATTCAGGCATTGACAGCAACCATACAGAACAACAACACCTCGCCTGTCAGAAAACAAGTATCATTTGATAAGTGTGACCTTATACGAAGCAGGAAGTATAGCCAATAAATTATTCCTGTATCTTTAAAAATAACTCATCTTAAACGTCAACCGCTACATGCTTAAGCTAATAACCAGGCACTCATTAAATTTATTATTGCCAGTCGCGATCTTTTGTAATATCTCCTTTGCATTTGCCCGGCCAGGAGAGCACACATCGGTCAAAAAAGAAGACAATCTAAAAGTTGGCATCGCCAGGATTGATATTACCCCTACCCTCCCGATCTGGCTCACCGGTTATGCAAACCGTAAGCAACCCGGAGACGCCGTTGCGCAAAAGCTTTCTGCAAAGGCAATCGTGATAGAAGAAAGCCCAACCAGCAAGATCATTATCGTTACCGTTGACTTACTCGGGCTCTCACATGAAATCGTGGAAGACGTGCGCAAAATAACAGCAACGAAATACAGCATCGACCGTTCGCAGCTATTGTTTAATTCCTCGCACACCCATTCAGGCCCGATGATATGGCCAAATCTTGATGTGATCTATGACTTTGATTTTGCGAGCCAGCAAAAGGTCTCCTCCTATACACAGCAATTGACCAAAAACCTCGTTGCGGTTATTGATGATGCTATGAATCATATGTCCAAAGCCACCCTCTATAGCGGCCATGGAGAAGCTGGCTTTGCCATCAACCGGCGCGGCGCCATTCATCCGAACGGGCCGACCGATCATGATGTGCCCGTAATTAAGGTCGCCGATGCTGATGGTAAAATAGTTGCCGTGCTCTTTGGCTATGCCTGCCACAATACAACCGTTGTAGAAGAAGCAAATGCCATCAACGGTGATTATGCTGGCTATGCGCAGGAAGAGATCGAAAAGAATAACCCCGGCGTCACAGCCTTCTTCCTGATGGGCTGCGCCGGTGATCAAAACCCCGAGCCGCGTGTTAATCTGAAAGATGCTGCAGCCCACGGAAAAGAGCTGGCAACCGCCGTGCAAAAAGTGCTCAGTGCAAACATGCAACCCGTACGTGCGCCTATCAAAACCGGCTATGATGTTGCCGTACTTCATTTTCGTCTACAGGACGTTTCTGTTTACCAAAAAGAAATTGTCGATACAAATATTTATCGGCAGCGCAGGGCAAAACTTATGCTCGAAGCATACAACAAGGGCTGGGCAAACTCAACGCTAAATTATCCCATGCAAGTCGTTCGCTTTGGCAATGATTTTACCTTGCTCGCACTGGCCGATGAAGTAGTGGTTGACTATTCACTTGATCTCAAAAAAATCTTTAAAGACGAAAATCTTTACGTAGCTGGTTACTGCAACGAAGTACAGTGTTATATTCCCAACAAACGCATTTTAAAGGAAGGTGGCTACGAAGCCGATGACAGTATGATCTACTACGCTTTTCCCGGACCATTCAGCGACGATGTGGAAGACATCGTTAAAGCCACCGCTATGAAACTCATGAAAAATGCAGGTGCAGTGAAGTAAATATAACAGTGTTTATGCCTGCCGTAGAAGTTTGCGATTCCAGATAAGCCAGCACTATCGCGCAACGATGGCGCAGTTTCTTCTACTCCCGGTTATAAAAGTTTATTCCTTTTCAATCTCCAGGACAACAGCAGTATACTTACCAGGGGCTTTTACCGTGATGCCTTTTTGCTTCAACTCCTCACCGGTAAGGATAGCAATGGTCTTATTTTTCTCAAACGAATATATCCTGTACCGGCTTTGCGGTTGCAGGAACGGAATAGTAAAATTCCGCGCTGAGTCATTGGAGTTATTGCGGTAGAAGAACAGCAGCCCGGCCTGTTTTTCGGTATTGATACGGTAACAGCCATCCCAATTCTTATCTGTTGCACGATCAAACACATCATAGGTTTGGTGGTACTGCGTGTATTGGTATTTCGCTTCGCAGCTTTTAAAATAGGCATTCCACTTCTTATAAAACGCGATCTGCTCACCGGTCATTTTTCTTGCATCGCCCATCATGCAGAGATTAGATGATGCCAGTGAAAAATATACATACTCCGCATTGGTAAAGTTCACCTGCATGTTGCCAATGTTCATCGTCGCGGAGGGAATTACACGGGCACGATCGTAATTCATCTGCCGCACATTGATTGGGCCATCGGGCGGCGGCACATCAAAATTTACGATCCAGTCATAATCACCGTGCTGCATCAAAGCATAGTCAGAAACATTGTAGCGGCCCCATGCTTCAAAAGTGCAATCGATGAGCAAATCAGGGAAAGCCGCATGCAATTCATCCATCAGTTGCAGCATGCGCATATAGTTGCTGTAATACGAAGCAGCCCTGTCAGGGTAAAGCTTTTGTTCATTGCTTTCATAATCGCCCGATTGTTCGGGATCGTGTAAGTAAGCGGAATTGGCAATGGCAAAATCAAGTTTTATATAAGAGAGCTGAAGGTCATTTACGTATTTACTGATGACGGTTTTCATGTGATCATAATACGGTGAGGCAAGTGACATGGTTCGCAGTGCGCCATCCATACCTGAGCTATCGGTAACCCTCCTGGTGTCGTGCAGGTTGGCATTTTTCATGTCCTTCGTTTTTATCAGCCATTCGGGATGCTGCAATGCAACACTACTGCCCCCATTAACACCCGCCGCAGAAAACCACAAGCCCACCTTCATGCCTTTGCTGCGTATGTAATCTGCAACAAGTTTTAGCCCGTTGGGGAATTTAGCCGGGTCGGTATCATAATCACCCAAATATTTATACCAGCCCGCATCAATGGTAAAAAGATCGGCGCCGGCGAGCGCTAACTTGTCGGCGCAATCCTTAATCAGTTGTTCATCCATGGCCGCCTGGAAAGGCTGCCAGGTATTGTACATCAGCAAGGGTTTGTCCTTCATCGTAAAAAGATGAATGCCTGCATATTTTCTTGTATAGCTTGCAAAGCTTCCTTCAAAACCTTCCTCCCATGTATCCGCGCTAAAGACGTAAATAAACGCACCTGGACTGGTAAATGTATCGCCGGGTGCCAGGTTGGTTTCAAATGGAAACGTTTCATTAATATGACGCATACCGACCTGTATCAATCCATGTTTGGAAGAATATATCTCCGTGTTCTTTAAAACGCTGGGTGCTTCGTTACCAAAGATGGCGCCCTGCTTTGCAATGGTGTTATAAAGCATTACAGCGGCATCGTTATAATCAGCCTTATAAGGCACGCGGGTGAGAAAGCTACCATAGTTTGCATGCACTTCGTTCATGTATTTATCAACCACCTGGAAGTTCATGTGCTCTACATCGAGATTGGTCAGCCGCAATTTCAGATTGCTTTTATTAATAACGCCAACATGTTTCCTGATGAGCGGAATCTCCGCGAACAATTGATAACCGAGTTGCACAAAAACGCCTGGCAATGTGGTTTGCAGTAATACCCTAAGTACAGTCGTGTCTCCTGTTTTCTGCAGGCTATGCGACAGATACCTGCAATTTTTTCCATTCAGCAAACTATCATTTACCGTTATATTAAATTCCTCCGTGCCCGGATTCGCATAATTTTTACCCGATGCCTTGTTAACAAATGCCGCCGTAAAAAAACCAGCACTGTCTCTTCTGAAATAAAACTTCCTTGCAACGGCGCTGTTCTCCAGCAGAACCGAATCCTGTTGTGAAAATACCGGCAACACAAAGCCCCAAAACAACAATAAGATCGTTAACCTTCTATAGTTCATACCAGCAAATAATACTACTAAAATTAAAGCTTTGAAAACAGATTTTGGTTGACAAAAGGGCGGAAGAAATTTATGGTACCGGCGGCAGCGCAACCGGCATCGCTTGTTGCGTCGCACACTTCAGCGATCGGAAATTTATGTCACTAATTACTAAGCCATGGCTGAAAACATGCCCAATAACAGCACGGCAGCTATATCATTACATATTCAAGCGGCCCTGCCTGGCAGTTACATGCATTTGTTTTTTCTGATAGCCTGGGGAATACATATTTCAAAATGACGGGCTGGCGTATCGCTCAAAATCACCCAATGAGGTATTGACCACCTGTGCATCTTTAGACAACTTTAATCCGTAAAATTATTAATCATGAAAAAAGTATTCCGGTTATTAATTCCTGCAATGAGCGCTGCAATCATTTCCTGCAGCAAGGAACACAGCGCCTTTATGTTGAAGCCCGTGCCAATAAATGTTTCTGATGAATCGTCAGAAGGAAAAACAGACAGTATTCCTACAAACAAGGGTCCCCAAATCAGTCCCCAAAGAATAAGAATCGGGAATGCTGAACATATACCGGGGTGATGACGCCGGCAGCGAGGCCGGCAAATCAGGCCGCGTTAAAAATACAAGTGCCTGTTAACAAACCGGGCCTTATTTCTTATAGATCGTTTTACCTTCTTTAATCGTTTCTACAATCTTTATATCTTTTATCGATTGCGGATCAACTTTTAAAGGATTTTTATCAAGTAAAACAAGGTCTGCAAGTTTGCCGGCAGTTAAAGAACCCTTGCTGTTTTCTTCTGAATATTGATGCGCCGCATTAATGGTAATACACTTCAAAGCCTGGAATGGCGTAATGCGCTCATCTGCCCCCAGCACAACACCGGAGCGGGTTGTACGGTTTACAGCACACCATATGACCATCATCTGATCAATTGGCAACACGTTAAAATCTGTATGATTGGTTGCCGGAATACCCATCTTCAAAGTTGTGTTTAACGGGCTTATAAAAGAAGCTTGTTGCATACCACGGTTCATAATGTGAGCATCCCCAAAGAAGAAGGTATGTTCTGCATACAGAGACGGAATAATATTGTATTGCTTGTATTTTTCTAATTGATCTTTACGCACAAACTGCGAATGAATCACTGTTGTTCTCCTGTCGGCATCAAGTGGCTGATTTAATGCTTTGCATGCATTTTCATGTGCTTTCAGTACCATGTCTATCGCGCCATCTCCATTTGCATGAATGATCAGTTGTATTTTATTTTCGTATAACCATTTAACCCATTCATTTAATGAGTCCTGCGGAAATGTAGGCTCGCCTTTCCAGTTTTTTTCACCTGAAGGTCCGCCTGTTAAATAAGGTGTGGTAAAAAAAGCCGTTTTCCCTTGCGGGGATCCATCTGTAGTGATCTTTACGCCTCCTAATTTCAGGTGATTGTTATAAGACCCAAATTCAGCGAATGGATGACCAGGTAAAATTGACTTTATGTCAGTGATAAAAGGATAAGCAACTACGTCAATAAATAATGCATTTTGTTTTGCGCCATTTTCTATGATCTCAAAATCAGATTTATGTGTGGCGCCTTCGTGTGCCGTTGTTACACCCGCTTCTGCATAGATCATTTGTCCCTCTTTCAATTGCTGCAATTGCTGTTCTGGCGTAGGTTTGGGAAGATTGGCAAACACAGGCAGGAAAGCGGTTTCCATGATTAAGCCATAAGGCTCATTGGTACCTGGTTTTCTCACAATAACACCACCGGGCGGGGTTACTGTTTTATCGCTAAAGTTGAATTGTTTTAATGCCATTGAATTTAATACAGCGCCATGTAAGGAAACATGTATCACCATTACGGGATTATCGGGAAAGGCAGCATCAAGATCATCACGGTTGAGTAATTTTCCATTGGGCATTTGGGTATCATCATAGCCATAACCCATGATGAGTTGGCCTTTTGGGATATTTTTCTTTGTCTGAAAATCTTTTAACGATGCAACTATTCCACTAACATCTGACGCAGGGCCGACCGGCGGCGGCGAACAATTTGCCTGCGATGCCATAGAAAGCGCATTAATAAAATGCCCATGCGGATCAATAAAACCAGGTAACATTGTTTTGCCTTGCAGGTCAGTCATTGTATGTCCATCACCCGCCTCTTTAACAGCACCCTCCTTGCTTCCAACAAATGCGATTTTACCATCTTTTACAACGATGGCTTCTGCGTATTTTGCAGAATCACCCTCCATTGTAATAATGTCGCCATTATAATATACGACTGCGTTAGAGGTGCTGCCTGTTGCAGAGGTTGTTGTGTTTGCGTTGTTGCAACTGATGCAAGCCATCAGCAATAACGCAATAAAAAAATATTGTATTTTTTTCATGCCTGTATTTGTACACAAAATATTGAAAATTATACTTATAAGCACCGGTTGGTCGAAGAATATCCCTATTCACACGCTGGCGCGGGTATCTGACCGGCGCCTATGCGTTACTTATCTTTCCCCTTAACACAAATAATAGTTACAGAGCATCACATTCCTGCTCCCAACCAACCAACCGTATAGGTAAAGTCGCCGAAAAAAGCTATGGCGTACAAGTGAGTGACACAACGAAGATGCTATGAAATGCTACAGCCTGTTACACAATATTTTTTATTATGCATGTTTGCGGGTAAGCTTTGTTAATGCACCTGTGCACCACAATGCCCATATTATTAATACTGGCTGAAAGCATAAACGCACCAGCCTTTTTGTATCTGTATCGAGACCAAAAGCATTCGTGTGGTTGATATACTGTGCAATATTTCCGGGGAAGATCAATACGTAAAATACGGCGAGTGCGATGCCTGTGCTAGCCCGTTGCTTTTTCCAGAAGATGATGCTTAGTCCCAATGCCATCTCTACAATACCGGATGCAATTACCACAAAGTCTTTGTTCAATGGTATCCAATCCGGAACCTGTGCCTGGAATTCTGCGCGCTGAAAACTTAAATGGCCGATGGCTGCCAATATCATAAATGCACCTAACAATATTCTGAATATATTTTGCAAGACTGTGGTTTGTACCTGTAGGGCCATACTTTCTTTTTTTGTTTAACAACTGCATGATGCAGTAATGGATGCCTGATATTTTATTAAAGCTACCTGATTTTTTTCTGTTCCTTCAAAGTCTTTCAGGAAGGGCGATACGGCATTCATGCACAAAAGTTGAATTGATGATATATAGTATTCCTGCTCCATAACAACCATGCTCAATAATGGTTTTGCATATAAGGTGAATAACACAACCAACCCAGCTGCACTACGAAAGCCTGAGGCATCATTGGTATAGATCGTACTATAATAATTAACCGGCATTTGAACAGCAGTTGTTCGATGTTGAAGATCGAACAACTATCGAAGGAATGATGGGTGTGTTACGCCACCGATTGGCACCGGCATATCCTTTAATTGCATAGTGGAAAACAAACCGCATTAAAAATAATGTATCAAGAAAAACGATGCACCAGAGATGAACGTGTTGCTTTTTTAACCTTCAAACAATTTTCAGCGGCCACTGAATGTATGTTCACCCATACCAGTTTTGCCTATCGGCCTGCAGCATTGTACATTTGCAACCCTCTATGGCGCAGGATGCATCAAATATTGAGCTTAAGGTTGGTATCAGCAATAAACATATTCTCCGGATTGCGTTGCCGGTTGCTTTTGCTATTTTAATACCCCAGTTAAACTTTATCACCAACAATATTTTCCTTGGCCGTATTGGTGAACAGCAACTCGCTATTGCGGGCATAACAGGTGTTTATTACCTCGTGTTTGCAACCATTGGCTTTGGTCTTAATAACGGATTGCAGGCACTTATTTCGCGACGGGCCGGCGAAAACCGTGCAGGAGAGATCGGAAATATTTTTAACCAGGGCGTTCGCATTTCTTTGTTCTTTGCCGCTTTCAGCATCGTGGTAACTTACTTACTTGCACCGCCCCTGCTCAGCGTATCGTTGCACAATCCAACAGATGTTGCAATCGCGATTCAGTTTCTTCGCATCAGGATATGGGGCCTCCCCTTCCTGTACATTTACCAGATGCGCAACGCGTTGCTTGTGGGCACCAATCAAAGCAAACTGCTTGTGTCGGGTACACTTGCTGAAACCATTGCCAACATTGTGCTTGACTATGGTTTAATCTTCGGGCATTTCGGCTTGCCGGCTCTCGGTTTCGACGGCGCAGCATATGCATCCATACTTTCAGAAATAACCGGGCTTGTGGTGGTGTTCTTTGTAATGCAGCGAAAAGGAGTTGGCAAACAATTACAGCTATTTAAAAAATATGCCTATGATGCTGCCAAAGTAAAATTGATTTTCGAACAATCATCCCCCGTCATACTTCAATATGTAATCAGCCTTGCATCGTGGGAGTTTTTTTACATACTTGTCGAGCACCATGGTGCAAGAGAACTAGCCATCTCTAACACCATGAGAAATATTTTTGGTTTGTTTGGCTGCATCACCTGGGCATTCGCATCAACTACCACTTCGATGGTGAGTAATATTATCGGGCAGGGCTTACAAAGCAAGGTGCCGGAACTTATGATGAAAATTATCAAACTCAGCACGGGTTTCAGCATCCTTATTTTTATACTGCTCAACACTACGGCTGGCTATTTTTTGCAGGTGTATGGCCAGGGCGAAACATTTATTAACGAAGCTATCCCGGTGGTGCGCGTGGTTTCCACGGCACTCATCATCATGTCTTTTTCAACGGTGTACCTGAATGCCGTACTTGGTACCGGCAATTCAAAAATTAACCTCGCAATAGAAATCGTGGCTATCATCCTATACTCGTTGTACGCCTATTATGTGCTGGAATACCTGAACCTGTCACTCGCGATTGGATGGATGGCCGAGTGGATCTACTGGCTGTTCATTTTCACCTGCGCCTACTTATACATGCGAAGCGGAAGATGGAAAAATAAGGTGATTTAATTTTTTGGAGCCTGGCATTCGCTTTCTATGGCGGCTTTACTTGCGTCGCACACTTCAGCTGAATAACACTGCGGAACATGCACAGGATTAACTCTACACCGGTGTTATTCTTTATTACCGATGCCCGCAGTTACTGCACCAGTTTCCTTAGCTGTTCAAGCTGGTCGGTAAAACTTTTCATCATCCAGTCTTCATGGGGAATAAGAATGGCATTTGCAATGGCAGCCTGGAAGCCGGGCGTATCTCCAAGCCCGAAACATGCTTCGGCCCTGTTTACATTAATCCAGAATCTTTGTTCTGCGATCATTTTATGCTGATCGTCGCTGGCCAGGCCTGTTGAGGTTGTAAGCTGCTTTTCCATTTCTGCCAATTTTGCTTCATCGGCAGTGCAAAGTTCCAACACATCGCGGCGCATACGGTTTGCCCAAACCCTGTCGGCAATTCTTTCTTCTTCGGTCGTATCCAATTCCGTTGAAGCGCGCAGGTGAAAAAGATAGGCAAGATTGATGGCGTGATAACGGTTATGCAACAGGTAGTAACTACGTTGAAAACTAAGCACCGCATTTTCGAGGTGATCAATACCGTCGCCGAGCTCGTACAAATGTTTTTCAATAGCACCGGCCAGCGCAACAGTTTCTGTATCGTTGGTATGGTCGAGATCGATCTGTTTTAACAATACCAGCGCTTTTTTTAACGCTGATATTTCATCTGGTTGCTTGGCCTGGTATGTGGACAATGCCAACCGCTGAACGAGATAAGCATTGTTGGCAAGCAGCTTTGGATTGTCTTCTTCAGAAAGCATGCGAAGTGCATTGGCAAATGCGGCTTTTGCTTCGGGAAAATTTTTAGCCTTTAAAAATGCTTCGGCCTGCTTGATCTTTAGTGAAAGGGTTTGTATGTCCGGATCCTGTTCTGCTTCCATTGCCTGCGTTCTTGCCGTGAGCACATCGCCGATCCTGTCGACAAGATTAGCGGCCTGGTCGTTAAGCATTGGTGGAATAAGATCTGTTATCAGTGTATACACGGGGCTATCCGGTGTGGCATCTTTTAAAATACTGTCGAGCATTTCGCCGAGCAGTTTTTGAAAACGCATTACTTCAAAATAGTCAATATTCTCGCCGAGATGGGTGTAGCTGCTTATGTTTATGCCATTGAGGTCGAAGGGATACCCATATTGAGATTCTGATATAATGATGGTAGTTTTCGGCTTCAGCGCATGACGAAGGCCAAGTTCATAAAACGCATTCACATTGGCGGTGGAGATGTCGGCCACTACTATGTCGGCAGACAGCAACTGCTGGAACATCTGCAGGTTAATGGAACCCGAATGCCGTATCTCATCTGCCCGAAGGCAGCGTATGCCTTTGGCTTCTATAACAGGTTTTATCAACGCTTCGTAAGACTTATCAAGATTGAGTTTACGGCCTGTAGCAAGATCGGTTTTTATTCCAAAGCCCATTACCACGAAACAGGATTTATCTGCCATAGGTTATTCGTTTAAATCTTTGTGTAAATGTATTTTCTGCTCACAAACAAGTTGCATAAAGTTACAAAAGTTGAAGTGTGCGACGCAAGGGACGATGCCCATTGCTCAGGAGCAGGGCCCACCATCTCATGTCCAACCGGCGACCGTAGTGCACAGCAAATACCAGGCAGCCGATCAACTACGACCGTCGTCGATATTTATTGCCGTATTCAACTGTTTCCGGTCAAACTACCAGCTTAAAGGAATCGGGGAAATGGGTTTCATCAACCTGCGTTGCCGCTGATTTGACCCCAATGTCATAGAGTTCGAAGCGGCTATCGGCATTGCTCATTTCGACCAGTCCGTCGATCTCTTTTTGCGTGTATTGCTTATTCATGAGCGGGCTTAGCGTGCCGGCATCGAGCCATGTGTTGTAACGCAGGTAGCTGATGAGGCCCTTGTCTTTTTTTACAGCGCCGATAAAATCATTTTCGAGTTTACCGATCTCGCCGTCTATTTCCCAGGCGGTGGGCGAGTTAGAGAACCACTGCAGCAAAGCCTGGTTATGCCAGCTTGCATCCTGCATAAGCATGTCGGGCAACTGAGACGCCCAGTTAAGCAAGTTGTTCTTTTTTACATCGGCAGGAATTTTTTTCCAGCGGCTCATGCCTGTGCCCACAGAAACCAGCAGGATGTTGTCTGCTCCCCATTTCCATTTAAACGGAAAGCCGTTTAAAGTTGCCACCATCAGCAATTGCAATGCGGGATTATTTGCCATGCTTACGCCGCCATCCACAAAAGCAGCTTCATGCATGCCGCCGCCCACTTCGATCATCTGCGGCAGAAAATAAGTAGGCGCAGCAGCGCTTGCCCTAACGGCTTTCCACAGCAAAATATCTTTGTTGGTGCCTTCGGCGCTATTATAATATTTACCATCGGGGTGGTTGATGAGGGGCCACACGCTGTTGGTATCGGCACGCTTGGCAACAATGCAGAGGCCGGTTAAAATTTTATCGCTTGCCAGGGTAGTATCGGTGCCAAACACTTTCTGCAACTGTTCTTCCAGCGGTTGCGATTTATAGCCCGCTTTTATTACATCATCTATTTCAAAGATTTTCCACCATTTGTATTTCTTACCGAAGATCTTATCGCCGAGATCCATATACATCGACTTGATCTCTGCGACCGACATACCAGTGGCAAGACAGGAGGCAATGATAGAACCCGTGCTCGTACCCCCTATTAAGTCGAAGTAATCACTCAGGCGAAAGTTCTTACTGCCGCCATGTTGCAGGCGCAGCACATCTTCAATCCGCTGAAGATAACCAAGCGAGAGTGCGCCGCGTATGCCGCCGCCATCCAGTGCGAGTATACGTTTGGGAGCGGTCTTATTGCTGAGGTGATCTGCTTTTGTCATAATGATATTTTTAGATGGTGAATGAATTTATGCGTGACTGGCACTGCGCGTTACTGCCATAAGAAAGCAATTGTTGACCGGGCTATTTATTTCAATGCGGCTTTTCTTGCGCAAAGTGCCGGCCTATCCGGCATCGCATGCTTGTACTGCAGCATACAGATCAGCAAGAAAAAGAATGAAAACCCGGAAATGCTTACGGCAACCATAATTAATTTGTTAACGCTGTAACCCCTTAAAAACTATTCGGCCTGTGGCGCATCGGGCTTAACAGATACGTTTACTTTCCACGTGTTATTCTCCTGCTGCAATATTCCTTCTATTGCTTTTACAAATATGGGGTAAGCATCGGTGCCGTTGTATGGATCTGTGCCCGATTCGAACAGAAACATTTCGCGCTTTAAGGCTTCGTTGGTTGTACGGTAAGAAAGCCAGTTCTCGTGAAATTTATACAATTGTTCAATACCTTTCAGCACAACGATGAGCACACCAAGAAACCCGGTGACAAATGGGAAAACGGGATTCAGGTCGTGATAGCCAACCAGGAACGGGATAGCTGCGGCGGCAACAATTTCGCCAAGCCTGAAACGCTTGTACATTTTCTGGTTGAATGCGCTTTTAGCATCCAGCCACTTAACCTGGTCGTAAACGCGGTTTTGAAGATACTCCTGCTGGTTCATGGGTAGTGTTTAGTGAATATTAATGATTAGAAATTTTACTATTTTTATGGATCACTCCTTTTATGCTGCTGTTCTTATTCACGCCAGGCCCCTCATCAAAAGCATCCGGTTAAATTAAGGAATAATTGAATGCGGAGGATATGGATACAAGAGAGACGCTATTAAAAAAGAAAATAAGACGAATTCAGCCTGCAGTTTGTGCGCTTTTACTACGGCTTATCTACCGGGTATCTACCGGGTATCTGCGAAGTAAGGCGCAAGCAATGATTGTAGTCCTGGGCGGAAAGAACTTTACAGGTTCGGATACCGATCCCGATTCTACTTCAGTACAACAGCGCGATGCCAGATAAGCCGGCACGTCGCGCAATAATGGCTTAGTTGTTTTACTGCAGCCCGGCTCAACAGATTACTTTCCTTTTATGAATTTCAGGTTTCTTTGAAGGCCGGCGAACTTCGCACGCTTGAGTGGCGAATGCCTGAAAATCTTGCGGAAAGCTTCTTCGGTCATCTCCTCCCAGTCTGAAGTAGAGAGGTCGAGTATTTCCGGGATTGGCGTAAATGCTGGTTCGTGGTGGGGCTTACTGAAACGGTTCCATGGGCAAACGTCCTGGCATATATCGCACCCAAACATCCAATCCTGGAATTTGCCCTGCATTCCGGAAGGAATCAATTGGTCTTTTAGTTCGATAGTGAAATAGCTGATACACTTACCGCCATCGACAATTTTGTTTTCCAGAATGGCATCGGTCGGACATGCATCGATGCACTTACGGCACGTGCCGCAATAATCTTTTGCAAATACGTCATCGTATTGCAGCGCTATGTCTACGATAAGCGTCGCAATAAAAAAGAAAGAACCGCTCTGCCTGCTGATAAGGTTGCCGTTTTTGCCAATCCAGCCAAGGCCGCTTCGCCTTGCCCAACTACGCTCCAACACAGGCGCGGAATCAACAAAACCGCGGCCATTTATTTCCCCGATATTTTCACGCAGTTCAAACAAGAACTGATTGAGTTTTTCTTTGATCACTTCATGATAGTCTTTGCCGTATGCGTATTTAGCAATTTTAGGAGCTGCAGGGTTTTGTGTTACCGATGGAAAATAATTCAGCATAAGTGTTATTACCGATTTGGCACCGGGTACCAGCACGGCAGGGTCGACGCGCTGATCGAAATATTTTTCCATGTAGTGCATGCTTCCATGCATTCCTTTTGTAAGCCAGGATTCCAGCCTTCTTGCGTCATCGTTAAGCTTAACCGCCTTTGCGATACCACAAAAATCAAAACCCAGCTGCCGGGCCTTTGATTTTACAAAAAGACTATGTATATTATCGGGAATCAAAATAATTTTTGTCAAAATAACCTTATTTATTTAATTGCGGGGCACGATTCCCCTACAACCAAACGTGATTTATTTATGAAAACAACCCCCGTTGTATTTTCTCTTGCCCTGGTACTGCTCCATCTTGCCACATATGCCAACCCATATCGCCCGGCGATAAAATATGGGGATGTCAAGCCCACCGATTTTGCGCCAATTGTTTATTCTGTTGATTCTTCCGCCAATGCTCTCTATTTATTTGATGTGGGCGATTCACACTACGAAGAAAATACAGGGGGCCTATCGGTTGTTTTCAGCAGGCATGCACGAATAAGGCTGATGAACAAAAATGGCTTTGATCTTGCAACCGTAGAGATCCCCATCTACCAAAGCAAAAATTTTGAGGAAAGACTTGATGATTTTAGCGCAGCTACTTATAATATCGAAAATGGGAATGTGATGGTGACAAAAGTCGATAAAGGCAGCCTTTTTAAAGATAAGGACGATAACGAGATCGTTTATAAATTCACTTTCCCAAATTTAAAAGAAGGATCGATTGTAGAGTTTAAGTATAAAGTTACTTCCCCTTCTGCCTATTTCATTGAACCATGGTATTTCCAAAAGGATTATCCCAAACTTTGGTCTGAATATAGCGTGGCACTCCCGGAATTTTACGACTTTGTACAATTCCAGCAAGGCTATTTACAATTAGCAACAGACACATCTTATATTACCAACGATAATTTTAATAGCTATCGTTTCAATAGCCAAACCATACATCATACGTGGGCTATTGAAAATGTGCCTTCACTTAAAGAAGAAGAGTTTACCACGACGCTTTCCAATCATATCGCAAAAGTGGAATTCCAGCTTGCAGCAATAAGGTTTCCCAATGCGCCAATGAGAACCATTATGAGTTCCTGGCAGGAAGTAGCAGATGAACTACTGAAAGACGAGGATTTTGCAGCCGACCTTCAAAAGGAAAATAACTGGCTGAATGATGATATAAAAAAAGCTACAGCAGGCGCAACAACAAACGAGGAAAAAGGGAAAAAAATATTTGAATTTGTAAGGGATCATTTTACCTGCACCGATAATTATGCAGTATATATTTCACAGCCCATCAAAAAAACTTACCAGGCAAAAAAAGGAAATGTGGCCGACATTAATATGCTGCTCACTGCCATGATGCTTTCCGCCGGCTTTGAAGCACACCCAGTATTGCTCAGCACCCGAAAACATGGAAAAACATACGACCTCTATCCCATCATGAACAAATTCAATTACGTTATATCGCAGGTGATTATTGACGGGAAATCGTGCCTGCTCGATGCCTCAGACCCCGATATGTCTTTTAAAGAATTGCCGGCAAAATGTTACAATGGTAACGCAAGGGTTATTGCTGAATTGCCGGTAATCGTAGACCTGTCAGCCGATTCGCTGATGGAGTCAAAACTAACTACCGTTTTTATGACAAACGATGTCGACAGCACCGGAAAATACAACGGAATCGTTGCCGCCTTCAGCACCCAATTGGGAAAATTTGAATCGCAGGATATGCGCCAAAAGCTGAAGTCGACCAAAGAGAACGATTATTTCCAGGAAATAAAGAAAGCCTACTCTATTGATGTTGAATTAAGCAACACAGAGATCGATTCACTCAAAATTCCTGCTGAGCCCATTACTGTTAAATACGATATTAAGATAAGCCCCGGCGACGACGATATTTTCTATTTCAACCCACTGCTTGCCGAAGCGTATAAGGAAAATCCGTTTAAAGCAGCTGAACGTTTGTACCCGGTTGAAATGCCTTATTGTTCTGATGAGACCTATATACTTAACATGGAAGTTCCCAAAGGTTATGTCATTGATGAATTACCGAAATCTGCCCGGGTAAAATTAAACGAAGACGAAGGCATGTTTGAATACATCATCGCGGTGTCGGGCGATAGAATTCAATTGCGGTGCCGCACTGTTATAAAGAAGGCAAACTTTGAACCCGGCGATTACCAAACGTTGAGAGATTTTTTTGCTTACGTTGTAAAAAAACAGGCTGAACAGATCGTATTTAAAAAGCAATAGTTCTTGTGTAAGGCTGCAATACGCATGGTATCGCCGGTTGTGCGATAGTGCCCGGCTAATCCGGCATCACACATTTCAATTCCCGGCCTGGCATTCTGCAAACAACGGAGCCCGGAAGAGGCTTAGGGCAATATCGAAACGATTGAACTCCTGTACCCTGGTCTTTAAGACCTATGTTCTGCGGTACAAGAGTGCGACGCAACGAAAGCTTCATTGTTTTACAGGTGCCGGGCACATAAAAATATTTAACCGTGAACAGCATGTATCCTGTGCAATTCACATTTGAGCACTGAACCAAACCGATTATGAGAAAGATTATTTCCCCGTTGTTATTTGCGCTGCCGTTTCAACTGTTTGCACAGAACTACAGCATTTCACTTATTCCTGATTCGCTTTTAAAAAATGCCAATGCAGTAAAGCGTTATGAAGAATTGCGTTTCGAAATAAAGGAACCCGGCAGGGCTAAAGTGTACAGCAAAACAGCATACAGCATATTGAATGAAGAAGGAGAAAGATACGCGGCGTACGCCACTTACTACGACAAGTTTCACGATATAAATTACATCGATGGTAACCTGTTCGACGCTTCCGGCAAAACACTAAAAAATGTAAAGAAAAAAGATATTGAAGACCTGAGCGGCAACGATGACGAAAGCCTGATGGTTGATACAAGATTTAAAGTGCACAATTTTTATTATCGCAGTTATCCTTACACCGTGGAATATGAAGAAGAAGACGATCTCGATGGCATGTTTGATATTCCCGACTGGACGCCACAGCAAAGCAATATTTTGAGTGTTGCCTATAGCAAATTTGTGATCGTTGCCCCAAAGAATTATGCACTCAGGTACAAACTAAACAATATTACCCAACAGCCGGTAATAACCGAGAGTGGTGATAAAAGAACCTATACCTGGGAAATAAAAAACATTACTGCGAAAGTGGCTGAGCCTGTTGCACCGAAGTGGAAGGAATTGAGGCCTTCCGTATTGGTTGCACCATCCGATTTCGAGATCCAGGGTTATAAAGGCAATATGAGTTCATGGGAGAATTTTGGCATTTTTATTAACTCGCTACTCAAAGGCCGGGATGTATTGCCCGATGCTGTAAAACAACAGGTGCACCAACTCACCGATGGTATTAAAGACGAAAAAGAAAAAATAAAAGTGCTGTACAATTTTTTGCAGCAGAACACAAGGTATATAAGTGTTCAGTTAGGCATTGGTGGCTGGCAGCCTTTTGATGCCAATTACGTTTTTACAAAAAGATATGGTGATTGCAAAGCCTTATCGAACTACATGGTAGCCATATTAAAAGAAGCGGGGTTAAATGCCAGGTATGTTTTAATCAGGGGTGGCGAAGACGAGAATGATATTATCACCGACTTCCCCAGCAACCAGTTTAACCATGCCACGGTTTGCGTAATCACGGGTAAAGACAGTGTATGGCTTGAGTGCACCAGTCAAACAAGGGCTGCTGGTTTTATCGGCTCTTTCACCGGTAATCGCCACGCTATTCTTATTGATGAAAAAGGTGGCCATGTGGTAGCAACTACGCGATATGAAGGAGCTGACAATACCGATGTGCGGCATATAAGCGCACAGCTCGATGAAGCGGGAAAGCTTAAGGCCAGCGTAACAGCACGCTACACCTGCATGGAGCAGGAAGACCTGCATGACGTGATCAATTTCTATCCAAAAGATAAGCAACTGGAATATCTTAAAAAGAGTATAGACCTGCCCGACTACGATGTATCCAGCTTCAACTATACCGAAGTAAAGTCTGAGAAACCTTATATTGACGAGCAATTAGAACTGGTGGCTAATAATTATGCCTCTGTATCGGGCAAGCGGATTTTTGTAATGCCCAACATACTTTCAAAAAGCAACGGCAAATTTAAAAATCTCGATCAAAGGGTTTACCCGGTTGATTATAAATATGCTTTTATAAGCATCGACACAGTCGACATAACCATACCGGCCGGCTTTAAAGTTGAATCCATGCCAAAGAATGTTGATGTCGATAACCAGTTCGGTAGTTACAGCATCAGGTTTAATGTAACGGAAACCTCCATCAGTTGCACAAGGCGATACCAGCAAAAAGCAGGGCGCTTTCCTGCTTCAGATTACCAGGTACTGGTAAAATTTTTTGATGACATGTTTAAAGCAGATCGCAGCAAAATAGTGTTTGTAAAAAAAGAAGGATAACGATTGCAGGCAACCTCTCATGTTTCGTTTTTTAAGGATATGCGTTCCCGGCTTTATCTCTTTACCAGGCATCGTTGCGTCGCACTCCTGTACTGCAAAACCCAGGGCGTCAATGCGTGAACCGTAAACCCTGCACCAACTTTATTTTATTTAAAAGCTCAGGGCATTTCTTTGGTACAAGAGTGCGACGCAACTGTCGATGCTATGAAAAACTTATGCCTGGTTCATAAAAAATCACATCGGTGGAAAATTCAAATAAACCTTATACAATACCGGGTTGGCATAGGTAGGCACATATTTGTCAGGCGTTGTGCCTGACGTTGGCCCGTCGGAAACAATGCCGCCAAACAGGTAGCCGATATGGCACTTATATGTTGTATCGCTGTTGATCTTATCGAGATCGAGTAAACCAGCCCTGTTTTGCATTTCAAAAGCCGGCACCGGAATAAAGCAGGCATTGGCCCCTATGTAGCCGGGCAGCAAGGGGCCTGCCGGGGGTACCTGCAATAACTCATAAGAACCATGTACGCCATCTGACACAACGGTTGAAACAATATTGGAGAATGGCATTGGCACACCTTGATCTCCCACCACTATCCTGCCACTGTCTTTATTGTAGATCTCGTAACTGATGCCCCCAAAAAACGATGTAAACACAAGGGAATATGCGCTGGTGGCATAGGTCGCAAATGCGCAGGTATATTGATTGGCCATCTGCTCGGTAGAATCTATGCTGATGGTTGGATTGCCCGTTGTGAGCCCGCCAATAAAAACGGCATTCCTGTAAGCAAGATCATTTTTTGTAAATACCCCACCATATAACACTGCATCAAAATTGTTTGAGCCGGGGCCGGGCACAACATTCATATCCCTGCGGTGAAGATTTACAGGATCGATTAAAGAGGCCGTATCGGCGATAACCCAATTCCCGCCCTGCTGCTGCAGGCTGAACCGGCGGATAGCATTGGTGTAATCCCCGGTAGTTCCGGCATTATACTCCGCATTATAATTCTGTCCACCGATAAGATAAAAATAACTACCAACCTGCATTAATGCGCCACCCGTTACCTGCACATACGGACTTTGAATTTGTTTGGTGATTACGCTGCTTAGCGGGTTGCCATTACCGCCCGTTTGCACATAACCTATTAACGCACTCAGATTGATCTCAAGAAAAGTATTGGAGGTGGTATTAAAATTTGGCGCATCAGGATCGCTGCGGGTGTAGCCACCACATATGTAGAGGGATTGTCCATTTTGCGTATACGCTGCATTGGTAGCGCTCAGCACCATGCTGAGTGACGAAGGCACCACCGTGCTCCAGCTATGCTGCCCGCCGGGATCGATCACCCATATAGAATCATTCGCCACTTTTGCTTTGAATGGCGGGGGATCATTATCGGTACCATGAAAACCTTTCTTCTCTCCACCAATGAAGATCCAGTATCCATTGGCATGCGCAAATACAAATGACTGTAATGCGGGTATGGGGCAATTGAGTTGCAAAGGCTCGAATGTGTAATATAACGGCATTGTGTCTATGCCAAGGCTGGAAGGCTTTACGCTTTTTAACTGAAGTGCATCAAGCCTCGGCTTTGGCTTTGCTGCAGTTTCTTTGGCTGGCGTGTTGCACTGGCACAAAAGACCAATGAAAACGATAAAGAGCAGGTTATTTAAAACTGATCTGTTCATGTGTGATGGTTTAAAATTGATTATTTATTTGCTGAGACTGGGCGATCCACATTTGCAACAGTTGCCGCTGTGTTGCCGACATATCGCGGGTCAATGGCATAAACATGGGTTCATTCCAGTTGTTCAAATTGGTTAACTCGCTTATTTTACTTTGAATAAACGCATCATTCCAGACAGATTCTTCTATTGGTAACTCAGCATCCATTATCGGGTATACGGTTTTGTACAACTGCAGAACATAGTTAAATATAACCTCCCATGTTACCGGTTGCTGACCACTTAAGTACGGCTCAAGTTCGGGCTCGGCAGATAGCACACGGCAAACGAAAATCGGCGCATTCATGGCAAAATAGACAAAGGGGGCCGTACCAGGTGCTGTGGGAAAGTTTTCATCGGTGTTGGTGGGGAACACGTACGTGGTGCAACCTTCCGTATCAACCGGGAAGGTATATTGCAAGCCGTCATAAATTTGCGTATTCGGATAATTGGTCACATTACCCGTACTCATGTTTGCTCCCTGTACCGTTATTGTTACGGGTTCCAGGGCACTTATGGGCACTCCCCTATTAAATGCTCTAATTGTGCACGGTACCAGTGGCAGCCCGTCAACCATATAAAGATTGGCTTGTTGCTGGTTTTGTTCTGCATACATTCCTTGCTGGTCCGTGAGTATGTACAGGTCGTTTTCTGTAAGCAGCCTTTTTGTTCCGGTTTGCATATAAAAATAGCCTTGCATATAATTTATTGCAGTTAACGGCAGATCAATCATCCCTGCGTTCTCCAGGAATCTATCCATGCTATAGTTATCGCCATGCGTTACACTGCCCATTAACACAGGAGTACCTCCGGAATCGGGCTGAAAGTAAATATCCAACTGCCCATAATCGTAGGTATGAAAAGTTTCAAAGGGTGGTATATCGGTAGCCCCGGCAAAGGAAGGTATCTCTCCCGGGTCAGCGCCGTATTCCGTAAGCATATTGGATAGATCAAGCGTAAGCAAAGACAAGAAAGGCTGCACTACAAAGGGCACCGGCCCTAAATTTACCGATGTTGGAATTCCCAGTGCAGGACTGCCCTTAGGTATTGGGTAGGCCGGATCTATTTTGTTATTGCTAAAATCAATATTGTATATATCAGCAGCCGCATTTTTCATGATCCTGCTGATAGAATTTGTTTTCATATCGCCGCTGAACCATGGCGTAATGGAACCGGTAATGGAAACTTTCGCAGGGTTTTTGGGAACAGGAATTTTATTGCCCCTTACAGTATTGATTTGCTTAACCGGCATTGTTGAATAGTCAGGATTTCTCACCTCAAAAACTTCGTGAATCATCAGCTTAATAAAAAGTCCCCCTACTTCGCCTTTCACATGTGGTTTAATCAACTGCATTATCTCGCTGTCTGAATCCACTTCCAACATCGAATAAAAGGTTGCGGAGCCACCCATTGGTATTTTTTCGGCGTAGTTCAGCACCCGGTTAATGTTCATAAAATGAACAGTCGATTTTACTGGCCTTCCTTTAAAAAAGGTAGTATTACTATTGTTGTTCGCCAAGTATAAACCAGCCTGGCTGCAAAATATTTGCGTGCACAATTGCCCTTCAGAATCAACATCGCACATATAGGCGGTAGTTCTTGCTTTGGGAGAAAAGTAGTCATCATTGAATGAAAACTCTGCACCAAAAAGTGATGCAATGGGGTCGGTGCAATCGGCAATATTGTCTTTTGTATATGTAACGGGTTTGTTATCGGCATTATTAATGGTTAACCCCGTTACAAACACATCTTTTGTGGCTATACTTAAATCGCCATAATAATTCCAGTAACCAGGGTTCATATTATAGTTACCAAGCGTTTTGTAATAATCCAAATAGCCGGCATCCGCAGGGTATGAACCAAGGGGCGTTGTTGCCCATTGTTGAAAGTCATCAAGCGTTATAGGGATGGGCACATACGGCACATTATTATTGTCTTTAAGGATGGGAAAACCCTGTGGAGGTTGATGCTGGTCGTCAAAATAAATTCTTGGAGGCACGAACACACCTGATTCACTCTGATCGAACATAGTGATAAAAGGTATGTATCCATTGTTTGCCGTTGGCGTATCAAGAAACGCTTTGCCATGGAAGTTAATGCGGGGAAAGTCAAACTGGCTCATAAAATGTGAGGTTGTTTATGAATGATGAATAAAATGCTTTGCGTTTTTAACGTTTTGGTAGCCGGCTTTGATGCTTTGGGCAGCTGCACTTGCGTCGCACTCTTGTACTGCAGAACAAACCAGGAACATCGCAGTACTTCAACCGAAAGTGTTTTACAATATTGCAAATACTCCCGGTATTCCCTCCCTGCTGACTTATGGCCCAACCGCCGAAGTGGTTGATGCCGGACAAGCCTGCACAATCGCTACAGGCGATGACCGCATCGCAAACAGCCGGCTACCAAATTATTTCAACACTAATACAATATCTGCTGACCAGAAAAATAAACTACACCGGAAGCGTAATAATAAACTCCGCAAAGCTGCCTTCTTCTGTATTGAATTTGATGCTTCCCCCGTGCTCCTTAATAATTTCGTAACTGATGGAGAGCCCGAGGCCGGTGCCATTACCTGTTGGTTTTGTGGTAAAAAATGGTTGAAAAATTTTATCACGCACTTTTTGAGGAATGCCGTTTCCATTATCGCGTATCACTATTTCAAGGCTGTCGGTGTTTCGTTTTGTTGTTACCGTAACCAGTGGCGTGTAGCCCTCCCGGTGGTCTTGTTGTTTTTCATTAACGGCATAGAATGCGTTGGTAAAAAGATTCAGCAGCACCCGGCCTACATCTTGTTTGTTCACGCTAACATTGCCCGCTGCGGAGTCAAAGTGCTTTTCCATAGAAGCATTAAAGCTTTTGTCTTTCGCCCTCAACCCGTGAAAGCTAAGTCCGATAAATTCTTCACACATTGCGTTAACGTCGGTCATTTCTTTTTGCCCGGGATCTGTCCTGGTAAGCTGCAGCATACCTTTCACAATGGAATCAACCCTTTTGCCGTGGACCAGGATTTTTTCCATATTTTCTTTTATTTCGCCTGACAGTTGCCTGGCTGCGTCAAGATTACCGTCACTAACCTCAGTGTCCATCTCCTCAATAAGCTCATCGTTCAGCTCAGAAAAATTCATAATAAAATTAAGCGGGTTCTGAATTTCATGGGCAACACCGGCGGTTACCTCACCAAGCGAGGCCAGTTTTTCCTGCTGGAGCATTTGCTGCTGCGATTCTTTCAACTCACGGGTTCGCTCCTCTACTTTTTGTTCGAGCTCTTTATTGATCTTATCCTGCAACTCGCTGTAAAGCCTTAATTGTTCAATTATCTTGCCCTGGCTTTCCGCATTTTGCCTTTTTAATACATTGATGCTGTTACCGAGGGCCATTGAGTAAAATATAATCTGCAGCGCAGATCCCAATGGCAGCAAAAAACCCACCAGCACCGTGTTGCCTACGCCAATCATCAGCAACAAAAGGTAGACAAAAATGCTGATCATAAAAATACCGTTGGCCAAAAGAAAAAGCCCTGATGAAGGATACTTTTGCCTGTAAGCTCTTACAGATGTTACAATAATAAGCGCTGTTGTTATAAGTCCAAGCAAAGAAGAAAGATTGGTTGCCAGCAAGGAGTTGCCCCAAAAAACAGGTATTACTACCAGCACCAACGCCACAATAATGCCCGAAAATATTTTATTGATACGCGGCGAGCTTTGTTGCGCGTTCAGCGATATGCGTGTAAACAATATAAGCACAATACCAAATATCGAAGACACCACAACATCTGCATTTGTTTTTTGCGCCGGAAATGAGCTAATATCTTTTAAGAAAACAATCGAGTACCCTGTATTTTGCCAGCAGGCGCCCAATGCAAAAAAGATAATGAATAGATAATAGAGATAACTCTTTTCCCTGATAGTAAAGTACACAAAAAGGTTATAGAGAAACATCACAATGTAAAGACCTGTAAAAAAGTAGAGTGCATTTTGTTTTATGTTCTCGGTATCGATCACGGCTGATTTTGAGTAAACCGAGCAGGACAGGTTTACCGGCCTTTCCATATAATCAATGCCTGTTTTTAATTGCACGTACATCGTTAGCTCGCTGCCTTTGGGAATGTCAAGCATAACAAGACTTCTTCCACCAATGGCATAGTCTCTCTGCGAATAGGGCAACACTACCCCGGCGGTCTTTTGCCGGTAACCCCGCACATCATCACCATAGTAAGCCTGAACATGTGTCCAGCTGCCAAAGTCAACCAGCCACTCGTTGTTGTTATTATCCTTGTTGGCCAGTACAAATTTTATCCAGTAACAATCAATATCGTCCTGCACGGCCACGTTCTCCAACTGGCCGCTTAACAATATTTTCCGGGAAGTTGTATCGCTTATTTTATCGAAACTGAAAGAACAGGAATGGTCGACATAATATTGACCCTGGGAAACAACCACACCGGCACCTGCCGACAGAACTGTTTCAGGCGTTTGTGCACCCGCATAAAAAAATAAAAGGGATAGGAGTACGAGCGTTCTAATTTTCAAAAACATCGGTTTTGCCTTGGGGGTAAGGGAATTAATCAATGTCTAAACTAAAGTATTTATTTAAATTAAAAAACCAAGATTTATTGTTACCCCAGTACAGCGATACATATTTTTTTGATCCCGGCTTTTACCAACAGGGCAACAATTGTTGCGTCGCACGCTTCAACGCCTTATTCATTATTGAGCTTAGCATAGTCTTCGGGGTAATCAAGGTCGCTAAGAATATGGGCGTTTTCCATTTCCACTGCAACGATGTTTTGCTTGTTGGCCTGTACGATGTTTTTACAACCTTCCATATCAGTGTTGCTCATAATATCATTATGATAATGCCGGGAAAAAATTACCGGGTTACCCTTTCCGGCCTTGTAAAACGGCACAACAATACAAGCACTATTTGCGGTGTAAGCCTGGTTAAACCGGTGTGTAAGCAATGTGTATTCCCCCGGCATGATATGGATCATGTCTCCAAGACAAATCATGTAGCCATTGCCTTTAGCATGTGCGATGCCCTTTTGTATGGACGTTGTCATACCCTTTTCATAGTCGGGGTTGCTCATAATTCGCACAGGACGTGTATTAAGCACTTCCTGTATCTTCTCTTGTTCAAAACCGGTTACAACAACTATATCGCTGACGCCTGCCGCAACAATATTGTCAACCGTGACTGCAATAACCGGTTTGCCTTTGTAGGGCAACAGCATTTTGTTCGCCTTACCCATGCGCTTTGAAAGACCTGCAGCAAGAACAATGGCCGTTATCATATTGATGAAATTATGCCAAATAAACGAAGGGAAAATTTAACCTGCTTCACTTTGTGATGTTTATTTAGTTTTGTTTAGGCTGTTGCAGGTTTGCTGCATGCTGTTATGCAGCACAAGTGTGCGACGCAACAAAAGAAGCATTCTGTTGCCGCAGCCCGGTACAAAAAAAACAACATGACAATTGAGGTATTGGCATTTGGCATTGTAAAAGACATTTTCGGCAGATCATCAATGCCTGTGGAACTCGATGAGCCATCTGTTGCCGCGCTTAAAAAATTATTGGAACAAAAATATCCACGGCTGAAACAGATCGCATCTTACATGATCGCGGTAAACAATGAATATGCTGGCGCGGAACAGCCCATAAACATGCACGATGAGGTTGCCATTATTCCACCTGTAAGCGGAGGTTAAAAATGAAAGCAGAAATAAAGATTCTGGATGTCGCTTTGGATATTTCGTATTGCATTGAAAGCGTTATGTCGCCTGAGTGTGGCGGCATTGACGTATTTATCGGAACGGTTCGGAATAAAACAAAAGGCAAAACTGTGTTACGGCTCGAGTTTGAAGCGTACGAAAAAATGGCGATAAGTGAAATGCAAAAGATCGCAGACCATGCTTTTGATCGCTGGCCTTTGCATAGCGTTGTCGTACATCACAGAACGGGTGTGCTTAACGTTGGCGAAGTACCCGTAGTAATTGCTGTTGCAGCTGCGCACCGTGATGCGGCCTTCGAAGCCTGCCGCTATATTATTGACACGCTGAAACAAACTGTTCCCATCTGGAAAAAGGAAATATTTGAAGACGGAGAGGTTTGGGTTGCCGCACATCCGTAAATCAGCGGGCTAAACGAAGCAGGCATTAGCAATTTTCATTTTACGTATTCGCTTTCCTGCCACGCCTTCATACCGCCATCTAAAGAATAAGCATCAGCATTGCTGTTATACTTCATCATTTTTTTTACGGCTTCAGCACTTCGTTTGCCTGAAGCACAATAGAACAGCACTTTTTTAGTGGCATCGATTTCGTGAAAGCGTTCTTCCAATAAGGCAATGGGAATATGTTTTCCGCCAATATTGAAGCGCAACCTTTCCTCATCCATTCTCACATCCACCAGTTCGATATTATTATCGTTCATCAATGCTTTAAACTCATTAACCGAAACGAGCGGGACAGTTTGAGTTTTAGCTATAGCAGTCACTTTGGTTTTACTCACGCTCCCGATCTTCACAATGCGGCTTTGCATATTCTGCGCATCGAACATTAATATTTTGCCGGCAAGTATTTCGCCGGTGCCGGTTATGTATTTGATCACTTCATTCGCCTGCATGCAACCGATAATACCTGCGAGTGTTGGTATAACACCACCTTCTGCACAATTAGGAATTTGAGCAGCATCCACATCGGAAAAAACATCACGGTAATGGGGCGTTCTTGTGCCATCAGCATTTGCCAGGTTCCAGACGGCTACCTGCCCTTCGTATTGATAGATCGCTCCGTACACCAACGGCTTCCCGAGCAAGACGCATGCGTCGTTAACAAGGTATCTGGTTTCAAAATTGTCAGTCCCGTCGAGTATAACATCGAAGTCTTTGAGGATGTCCAACGCATTGTCGGAATTTATCCGGGAGCTGATCGCCAATATTTTTATCTGTGGGTTTTGCTGTTGCAGTTTCTCAACGGCAACAAGCACTTTTTTCTGTCCAACTTCATTGGGGGTATACAGTATTTGCCTGTGCAGATTACCAATAGAAATAGCATCATCATCAGCGATCGCCAATGTTCCCACACCTGTGGCGGCGAGGTATTGAGCGGCGGGGCATCCCAGTCCGCCGGCTCCGATCACCAGCACTTTCGCATTTTGCAATTTTCGCTGTGCTGCTTCTTCAAAGCCAGGCAGGTTTATCTGGCAACTATATCGCAGGAGATCTGCATTCATTATAACGAAGATATTTTGGTTTGCAACAATGCCGTCGCTTTCTCTAATTCGTCTTGTGTATTTACATTCATCAGCTTTTCCGGGTGTTCGGCTTTAATAATATGAACATTGTTGTTTCGCAACGCTTTTCTCGGGCAAGAGTAACCCTGCGCCAGGAATGACAAAAGAATTGCGTAAGCTTTCGGTTCCCATATAGTGATCAGCGGTTCCGGGAAACCATCAAACGGGCTTTCGAATGTGGTGGCTATTGCAGAAGCATCGCGGCGGTCGGCGAGGTATTGCAGCGTTGCCTCATCCATCAGCGGAAGATCGCTTGCCACTACAAGCCAGGCTGCATCGGGGTTTGAGCGAAAGGCGGAAAGTATGGCCCCATAGGGCCCCAGCCCTGCAAAACTATCGGTGATCGTCTCATAACCCATTATTGCTTCCCGCTGGTCTTCGCGGCATGAAATAAAAACATTGCTGCAAAGTGGGCTAATCATATCCGCAATATAGTTACGCTGCGCTTTGCCATGCCACTCTAAAGATGTTTTATCAAAACCCATACGCACGCTTTTGCCTCCGGCGAGAACAAGTCCGTTCAATACAGGTAAATTCTTAGTCAACCGGTTTTGAAAGAAATCAATAATATTACTTGTTTCATACAGGCTTAACATGGGTAGCGACTGCCAGCCCGGAACGGCTTGTTTTACAAAATCAAAAATGCCATCCACGTTATCGTTGAGCAGTATCAGTTGCACATTGTTCAGTTGCTTCACTCTTTTTAGCAAGGAGGCCTCTTTCACTTTATCGATCACCACTATTTGTGCAGCAGCCTCGTTATGATTGCCGTTCACTAATATAAGATCGGTCTCGTTGAATAGCTGGTGAAATTGAAATTTATCCGGTTCATTTTTATATTGCAGTTCCCTGAAGCTTATTTTGTCTGTGTATTTCACAAAAGCGTCCTGCGATTTAAGCGCGTCGTTCTTGTCACTGTGCTCGGCATCTATATAAGCGCATTTATATTTTGGCGACAGCGCTTTCATCACATCGCCCGCAAGCGCCTGTATATTGCCACAGGTTGTTCCCACAATAGCGAACTCGTTCCGGCCAAAATTCCCCAACGAAGGCCGGGCAATATCACTGTGCTTTTTATGCTCGTTTGAAATCATGTTTACCTCCTGTTTTTTCAATCAGCTTTGTTTCCTTTATCACAATATCGTGGCTCAAAGCCTTACACATGTCGTACACCGTTAGCGCGGCAATGGATGCGCCAACAAGCGCTTCCATCTCAATACCCGTTTTCGCTGTAATGCTTGCCGTGCAATCGATCACCAGCTCATTTTGTCCATTCATTGATATATGCACATTACAATGCTCCAACCCAAGCGGATGACACAAGGGAATAAGGTCGCCCGTTTTTTTGGCCGCCATAATACCTGCAATGATCGCTGTTTGAAACACCGAACCTTTTTTTGTTTGAATATCGCCCCCGGAAAGTTTACTAAGCACTTCGGCGGGCAGATGCACAATACATCTTGCAGTAGCCGTGCGGTGCGAAACAGTTTTTGCACCTACGTCGACCATGTTTATTTTTCCCTTGTCATCTAAATGCGTAAAATCGTTCATGTGTTTTTGTACTTGGCTGTGTTACTACTATTAAGCTTTGTTGTGTCACTCACTTCAAGGTCTTCCTAAACCTCGTCAAAACCGGAATATTGAAATGACTACGAACATGCTAAGATGCTTTCAGTGTTAATCTTGCTGAGCTTAGCACTGAAGTACAAGCGTGCGACGCAAGAATGTTTAATACCTGTTCAAGTGTTTGGTTCAAAAAGTCACTGTTATTCCCTACTTGGCAAAAGGCCATATTCTGAACACTTCTCCCTTTGTAAAATTATTCCGTTCCATCGGAAGTTCCATGAATGCGTCCGTATCGAGTAAATTGGAAAAATCGCCGGAGCCATTGCCTGTCACCGGCCGGGCATACAACCGTGCATCATTCTGCATGCTGAGTTTAACCTGCAGAAAATACTGAAGCGATGGCATGAATGTATAGTCCTGTGAAAGCACCGCATATTGCGGCTCTTTGATTATGCCGAGCGACTGGTCAAGCCAGGTAAAAAAGAAACGGTGCAGGCACATGAATGTTGACACAGGGTTGCCGGGAAAAGCAAAAACCAGCGTCCCATTTTCGTGACTGCCAAACCAGAATGGTTTTCCCGGCCGTTGCTGCACTTTATGAAACAGCTTTTTAACCTGGCTGTCTTCCAACGCCTGAGGTATATAATCGAATTTACCCATTGAAACGCCACCGCTGAGCATCATCACATCGTACTTGCCAAGACAGTCGGCCACCTGTTGCCGGGTAATATGTGGATCGTCGGGAATATGGATCATATCGGCATGCAGCCCGTAACGCAGCAGTGCGGTTTTGATCGTGTAATTATTGGAACGGCGAACCTGGAAATCTGATGGTGTGCTGTTCACCTCAACCAACTCGTCGCCTGAAGAAATGATCACTACTCTTGGTAGTTTTTTGACTGCCAGGTGTGCTTTACCAACTGAAGCCGCCATACTGATAAGTGCCGGACTAATAACCGTATTGGCAGACGCTACTGCTTCGCCCTGCTTTTTATCACGTCCTTTCCAATGTATGTTAGCTCCTTTATTTATGCCGGGTGTATCCGCTTTAATAGTTGCGCAATTGCCTTCGATTTGCAGCCATTCATATTGAATAACAGTGTCGGCAAAGTCAGGCAAAGCAGCGCCAGTCATTATTTCCACGCAATCGCCGTCGTTCTCTGTTTCGATGGGAACCTCGCCCGCTGCCTGCGTTGCGATTATATTGAATGCTTTAATGCCGTTTTCGATCGCGGCATGTTTAACAGCGATGCCATCCATGGTTACACGGTTGTAAGGCGGGAGTTGCCTGTCTGCTTCCAAGTCTTCGGCGAGTACACGTCCGACTGCATCTTCAAAATAGATATTTTCTGTGCCGTACCGTTTTGCGGTAGCTAAAACTATTTTCTCTGCCTGCTCAACTGTTGTCATTGGAATGATGAATAGTAAAGGGTGAATTTATGCCGAAATAATTGATTTGAACTGCGCTGCATTTATTGACCGACGGCTGCTGCATAAGCCGTCTTTAGCTGCACGGAGCGATGTGGTTAAATGGAGCGACGCAATGAAAGTCACATGCATGTGTAAAAGCCGGACCCATAAAAATCATCCGCCGATGGTAGCCATGCTTTCGTGCGCAGATTTTTTTTCTTTTCGTAAGCGTTCGGCCTCGAAGCCATTGATTGCCCGGTGTTGAATGGCAGTGATCAATTGTGCGGCGATTGCATCATTGGCAAGGCCGTTTCGCATGAGATCCTTTACATTTAGCACACCTTCGTCGTACAGGCATGTTTTAAGCATTCCCTGCGGTGTAAGCCTTATACGGTTGCACGTTCCGCAAAAGGTCCTGGAGTAAGCAGCGATAATACCAATATTGCCCTTGTGCCCGGGGATATGATAATTATAAGCCGTGGAATGTGGCGGATCGGGCAGTTTTTGAATATCGGGAAAAGCTTCTTCGATTTTTCGGTGAATACGCATATAATGCCAGTGCAGGTGGTCGTAGTGGTTTCCCTCGCCGTTGAACGGCATCTCTTCAATAAAGCGCACCGAAACAGGCAACTCTTTTGTAAGTTGAACCAATGGAATAATATCTTCAATGTTTCTCCGGTCCATCACAACGGCATTAATCTTTACCTCAATGTCGTGGCGCAGCAGTTGTTCGAGAGTTTCAATAACGGCAGGCAACTCATCTCTTCGCGTTATGGAAAAAAAACGGTTACGGTCAAGCGTATCCATACTAAGGTTAACAGATCGAACGCCTATTTTTTTCAACTCCGGAACGTGGGGTGCTGTAAGCACACCGTTGGTTGTAAGTGTTAGATGCTGAAGCCCGGGGAGCTTGGATAAAGCGGTCAATAATTGCAAGATGTCTTTGCGCACAAATGGTTCGCCACCGGTGATGCGGATCTTTTCAATACCCATACTAACAAGCAGGGAACAAATGCGGAGCATTTCTTCGTAACTCATCAATTCGGTTCGGGCAAGCCAATCAATGCCCTCTTCGGGCATGCAGTAGAAACAGCGCAGGTTGCACCTGTCGGTTACTGCAAGCCTTACATAATTTATTTTTCTTCCATGATTATCTGTAAGCAAGACCAGAATTTTTGCCGGTTATAAACAATGAAATTAACGCTCCCTGGTTTTATCACCAATTATAACTGCAGCACTTTTAAATTTAACAAACGCACTATTTAAAGCACAGGTAACAATTCACTATACCAACGCGTCCGTTTTTAAACACATTTAACACTTACGTTAATAACCTCAAAAAATCGATCGTTTACCTCAAAGGCAGGGCAGCGCTGCGGTTAGGCGAAATTCTGTCTGCAACTTGCCGTTATATTTTAAAATAAAGAGCATGAACAAAAGAAGAACAGCAACCGTATTATTTTGCCTAGCGCTTTATGCGTGCAGCAAGTCAATTTCCTCAACGTCGACCACTTTTACAGAAGATTGCAGCACCGAAAAAACCTATACAACTAATGTGGAACCGCTTATTAATACCTATTGTGCAACCAATTCAGGTTGCCATGGTACGGGAAGCCATGAGGGGCCCGGCGCATTGACCAGTTACGCTGCAGTTTACAGCGCAAGAGGAACCATAAGGTCTGAAGTGATCAGTGGAGGCATGCCGGAAAACACCACGCTTACCAACACACAAAAAAATGCGATTGTTTGCTGGATAGACGCCGGCGCAAGCAACAATTAATAACAAGCCAACAGCTGATATATTTTTCTCCCGGGGTACAAACAACCGCGGCGGTCTTTAGAGATCCCGCGGCTTTTTATTTATTAAATTTCCAACTTCAGAGTTTAAGCGTTTGAGATAAAATAAAAGGAATAATAAGAAAAAAAATAAACGCCGATAAACTTTTTCGCTACCTTAATAGCCCTTTTTAAAAATAAAAACGATTGTTCTGCCGGGCTTAATTCTGCCAGGTTTTTATTATTCAAATGTTTAATTATGCAGCTAACAGGGAATCATGTTGTTGAAGCTTCACCGGCGAAGGTGTGGGCATTGTTAATGGACACAGATACGCTTGCACGCATTGTACCAGGAGTAACGAAACTGGAAAAGATTGACGATACAACATTTAAATCTACTCTTGGTGTTAAACTCGGTCCTGTAAGTGCGGCTTTTAACGGAAATCTTCAGATGGAAAATGTGATGGAGGAAAAAGGGTTTACCTTAAAAATTCAGCAAAACAGCAAAGTAGGCAATGCCAGTGCGGCAATAGAAATAAGTCTTACTCCTTTGGAAGAGACCAAAACGGCGATAGCTTTTAACGGGGATGTAAAATTATCGGGAATGCTGGCGACCATGGGCCAGCGTTTGATTGGCGGTGTGGCCAACACACTCAGCAAACAATTTTTCAGCAATATGGAAAAGGAATTGTTGCCATAAAAAACAGGACGATGAAGTGATTGCGACGCAACAGGCGATGCCATGAAAACAAAAAGCCGGTATTCGAAAATTTTTATACCCGTTGTTTAATCTCACACAAATTTTTAAAATAAAAAATCCATGAGCATTAGAATCAATGTTACTGTCAACGGAGTGGCTTTTAGCCACGAGGTTGAGCCACGATTATTGCTGGTGAATTATTTGCGCGATGTGCTTCGCCTGACCGGTACTCACGTGGGCTGCGATACAAGCAGTTGCGGCGCCTGCACTATTCATGTAAATGGCAAAGCCACCAAAAGCTGCACCATGCTGGCCGTTCAGGCAGATGGCTGCGAAATAACCACCATTGAAGGCATAGCGCCCAGCGATGACGAACTTCACCCGCTACAGGAAGGTTTTCGGGAATGCCATGGCCTGCAATGTGGTTTTTGTACGCCGGGAATGATTATGACTGCTGCAGACATTTTACAAAACAACCCCAACCCATCAGAAGAAGAAATAAGGGTAGGTCTTGAAGGAAACTTCTGCCGCTGTACGGGCTATCACAATATTGTTAAATCTGTGCAGTATGCTGCCCATAAAATGAAGGAGGTTACTGTATGAGTACTACACATGGACTGATAGGGAAATCAGTAAAAAGAGTTGAAGACAGACGTTTCATCACAGGGCATGGGAAGTATACAGACGATATTATTTTACCAGGGCAGACCTATGCAAGTTTTGTTCGCAGCCCATATGCCCACGCCAAAATATTGAGTGTTGATACCAATGCAGCGGCATCCATGCCCGGCGTGGTAGCCATTTTCACTGGCGCAGATGTGGAGAATGTAAATGGTGTGCCTTGCGGATGGCAGGTCAACTTTAAAAATGGCCACCACATGAAGGAACCAAAGCACCCATTGCTCGTGGCTGACAAAGCAAAACACGTGGGCGATGCCATTGCTATAGTGATTGCAGAATCACAGGCCGAGGCGGTAGACGCTGCAGAAGCCATAGTAGTGGAATATGAAGAGCTGCCAGCCATTGTTGATGCTTCAAAAGCGGTGGAAGACGGGGCTCCTCAGGTACACGACAGCGCGCCCAACAACATTTGCTTTGACTGGGCGTTGGGTAACCCGATTGAAGAAGTTGATGCAGCCATTGCAGCATCAGCGCATGTTACAACGCTTGATTTTGTTAACCAGCGTCTTGTTCCAAATGCAATTGAACCCAGGGCTTATAACGCAAGCTATGACCAGTACAACGATAAATACACTTTATATACCAGTACACAGAACCCGCATCTTATCAGGTTACTGATGTGCGCTTTCGTACTTGGTATTCCTGAACATAGGGTGAGGGTCGTCGGCCCCGATGTTGGTGGTGGTTTCGGTAGCAAAATTTTCCACTACACTGAAGAAGCATTACTTACCTGGTGCACGCATAAGTTGCGCCGCCCGGTGAAATGGACATCCACGAGGAGTGAAAGTTTTTTGCTTGATGCGCATGGCCGCGACCATATAACAAAAGCTGACATGGGTTTTGACGCCAGTGGAAACATTACCGCTCTAAGAGTGAAGACTTATGCAAACCTGGGCGCCTACTTATCAACTTTTGCATCCTGTGTGCCCAGTTACCTGCATGGTACGTTGTTACAGGGCTTATATACCACTCCAAAAATCAACATCGATCTCGTTGCCGTATTTACCAATACAACTGCAGTGGATGCATATCGTGGTGCGGGCAGGCCTGAAGCCACTTACCTGCTCGAAAGACTGCTCGACCTCGCAGCTCATGAAATGAATATGGACCCTGCCGAGCTCCGCTTTAAAAACTTTATTCCGCCTTTCGATGGTGTAACCCAACCTGGTTACCAAACCCAGGTTGCCTTGCAATACGATAGTGGAAATTATCATGGCGTATTAGAAAAGGGATTGGCGATGCTTGGGTATGAAGATTTCCGCAAAGCACAAAAGGAAGCAGCTAATAACGGTAAATTGCTGGGTGTCGGTTTTTCAACTTACATAGAGGCTTGCGGTATAGCACCTTCCGCAGTGGTGGGGTCACTTGGCGCAAGAGCCGGGTTGTATGAAGTAGGACACGTACGTGTGCAGCCCAGTGGAAAAATCAGCGTTTATACCGGGGCTCATTCCCATGGCCAGGGCCACGAAACAACTTTTGCGCAGGTAGTCGCCGATAAACTCGGTTTACCAATGGAAGACGTGGAAATTGTGCATGGCGACAGTGAAGCTGTTGCATTTGGCATGGGCACTTATGGCTCAAGAAGCCTTGCCGTTGGTGGCTCTGCCATTATAAAGAGCCTGGAGAAAGTAATTGAAAAAGGTAAAAAAATCGCAGCGCACAAATTCGAAGCAAACCCTGAAGACGTAGATTTTGTCGAAGGCCGGTTTGTAGTTAAAGGCACGCACCATTCGGCGCCGTTCAGTGATATTGCATTAAGAGCTTATGTGCCGCACCATTACCCCGCTGGCCTTGAGCCTGGTCTCGACTTCAGCAGTTTCTACGATCCCGCCAATTTCACTTATCCTTTCGGTTGCCATATCGCCGTGGTAGAAGTAGATAAAGAAACAGGCAAGGTGCAATTAACACGCTTTGTTGCAGTGGATGATGTGGGTAACATAATAAACCCCATGATCGTAGAAGGGCAAATTCACGGCGGCGTTGTTCAGGGGGTTGGACAGGCACTATTCGAAGGTGCTGAATATGACGAAAACGGCCAGCTTACCAATGGCTCTTATATGGACTATTGCATGCCGCGTGCAGACGATTTCCCGATGATTGAAACGGCCAGCCAGGTAACGCCATGTCCGCACAACCCGCTTGGGGTAAAGGGTGCAGGCGAAGCAGGTTGTATCGGCTCAACGCCGGCGGTCGTAAACGCAGTCATCGATGCGTTGTGGAGCGGCGGCCATAAAGTAAAAGATATACGCATGCCACTTACTTCAGAAAGAGTTTGGCGTGCTATGCAGCAATAGCAGTTCTTTAAAATAAAGTTGAATCATAATGGGCCGGGCAACAGTGCAGGCATTAAACATCGTTGCGTCGCACTCTTGTACTCGCAGTTCATTATTCAGCTTTTAAAATTGTAATTATTCATTTTTAATTATTCAGTTATTATGATACCAGTTGCATTCGATTATCAAAGAGCAGTCACCGTTGATGAGGCAATTGCAGCCCTGTCATCAGGTGATGGAAAAATACTGGCCGGTGGGCATAGCCTGCTTCCAGCTATGAAACTCCGTTTAAACCAACCTGCAAAATTGGTTGACATTTCAAAGATCGATGCGTTGAAAGGCATTAAAGAAGAAGATGGAGAAATAGTTATCGGTGCCGGCACAACACATGGCACTATAGCCTCCGATGATCTTATTAAAAGTAAACTGCCATTTTTCGCAACAGCCGCTGCACTCATTGGCGATGTGCAGGTCCGCAATCACGGCACCATCGGTGGAAGCCTTGCCCATGCAGATCCCGCTGCCGATTGGGGCGCGTTAGTACTGGCAGCAGATGCTGCCATCATAACCAAAGGTAGCAGCGGCAGCCGCAGAGTTGCCGCCGTGGATTTTTTCCAGGGCTTGTTTACTACTGCGCTGGAAGATGGCGAGATCATCACAGAAGTCCGCATACCTGTTCCTGCTGAAGGCACCAAAACGAGCTACCAGAAATTTTCACAGCCCGCCTCAAGATTTGCGATTGTTGGTTGTGCTATAATGAAAAAGGCAGATGGCAAAATCAACATCGCTTTTACGGGTGTCGGAGAAGTTCCCTTCCGGGATTCAGCCGCAGAATCAGCCGCGTCAATTGAAGCTGCAGTTACAGCGGCAGCAGAAGGCATCACTGTCATGAGCGATCATTTCGCTTCAGAAGAATACCGTAAACATCTGGCCAAAGTGTATTTGAGAAAAGCTTTGGAGGCTGTTGCATAAAGCACTTGCTGCAAAACATCCAAAACAAGGTGGTATTGATACCGCCTTGTTTTGTTTTTGTTCGCATGGTTTCCGTGCCGCCCATTGTTCAAAAAGTACAAGAGTGCGACGCAACGAAAGCTGATGTAATGCTTTAAAGCCGGGACAAAAAAATTATATTTATTGCCTGGAAAAATAACGACCGAATGATACAATTGACCGACATAAAAAAAATGCTGAACGAGCAGGGCTATATTACGGATGATGCAGTGGCAATGTCGTTGTACCTCTCCATTCAACTAAGCAAGCCATTGCTTGTAGAAGGCCCGGCGGGCGTTGGTAAAACAGAGATCGCAAAAGTGATGGCAAAAGCCCTGCAAACTGATATGATAAGGCTACAATGTTATGAAGGGCTCGATGCCACGCACGCTTTGTATGAATGGAACTATCAACGGCAATTACTGCATTTAAAAATGGTTGAACATAACAACGAGAGTGTTGGCGACAAAGAGAAAACAATCTTTAGCGATGCATTCCTGATGAAACGGCCGCTGCTGCAGGCCATAACACATGACAAAAGGCCCGTGCTGCTTATCGACGAGATTGACCGAAGCGACGAAGAGTTTGAAAGCTTTTTACTTGAAGTGCTGAGCGACTGGCAAATAACTATTCCGGAGATTGGCACGATAAAAGCAACAAATATTCCGCAGGTGATTTTGACCGGCAACCGCACAAGGGAATTAAGTGAGGCGTTGCGCCGGCGCTGTCTTTACCTGTATATCGATTACCCTGAGTTTGAAAAAGAATGGCTGATTGTAAAAAGCAAAGTACCTGAGATTGACAATAAGCTTGGAGAACAAATTTGTTCATTCATGCAGGAGCTTAGAAAATTACAGCTCGAGAAAACGCCCGGCGTTGCAGAAACATTGGACTGGGCTTTGGCATTGTCTGGCTTGCATATTGACCACCTCGACAAAACCATTATTGAACAAACGCTCGGTGTTGTTTTGAAAGATTGGAGAGATACAAGACATGTGCAAATGTCGCTCAGCGAGTTGATGGAAAAGACAGGCATTATTTCTAAAATTGGTTAGACTGTAGTAACATCTATTGCCATTAACTGGCAACAAACTATTCATACTGGTAAAATGCTTATTACACGCCAGACATCTCTATCAAAGAACATTGTTCAGTTTTGCCGTTACCTGCGGCAAAAAGGATTTGTATTGGGTGTCCAGGATGAGGCAACAGCACTGGAGGCCTTGACCTTTATCGACTACAGCAACAGAGACATTTTCAGGCTTGCTTTAAAATCGGTGTTATGCAAAACCAAAAGCCAGCTACAGGAATTTGAGCAGCTTTTTAATTCGTATTGGAAACAAATCGGTGAGGCAGTTGATTCCAAAGTAAAAACTGTCCGGGAACAAGTGCTGAAACCAAAAGATAAAGATGCTTCTTTTAAATCTCTTAAAGCATGGCTCAACGGCAACAAAAACGACGAAGAGGAGAAAGTGGCCTCGTACAGCAGCAATGAAAGTTTATCGAAAAAAAACTTTGCAAACATACCTGATGATGAAATAGACGAGCTGCTCAGGCTGATCAAAGCTTTATCAAAAAAACTTGCGGCCAAAGCAGGCAGGCGTTATGAAAAAAGCAATAAAATAAATCTGCCTGACCTGCGCAGAACACTCAGGCGTAACATGCGCCGCGGCGGCGAATTACTTGAACTAGCCTACCGCAACCCAAAACGTAACCGCACAAAACTTGTTTTGATATGTGATGTCAGCCGGTCGATGGAATTGTATGCCGGCTTTCTGTTGCAGTTTATGTATGCGTTTCAACATGTATACCGACGCGTTGAAACATTTGCGTTCAGCACATCACTGCATCATATTACTGCGTTGTTGAGGCAAAATGATTTTCACGACGCCTTGAAAATATTAAGTAATAAAAACGAAGGTTGGAACGGAGGCACAAGAATTGGCAAAAGCCTTCACGAGTTTGTACAGGAGTTTGCGCCCAGGGTAATTGACAAAAAAACAATCGTTATTATGATGAGCGACGGGTGGGATGCCGGCGATACTGAACTGCTGAAAGAGAGCATGGAGCGCATTCATAAAATATGCAGAAAACTGATCTGGCTTAATCCGCTGGCTGGTTATGAAGATTACAAGCCACAAGTGGCGGGCATGCGTGCAGCATTACCTTTTACCGATATTTTTGCTGCAGTTCATAACGCTGAAAGCCTGAAGCGGCTCGGCAATTGGTTGTAGCCACGAAGCACAACAGTACAACTGTGCGACGCAAGCAAAGCATTATTACTGTTCAACTGCCCGGCTAAAAATTTAAAATCACATGGAAGGAACAAAACGCATTTATATAACCCGTTTCAATGCAACATCTTTTTCACAAAAAGAAGATGTGTTGATCGAGGAAACACCGCTGCAGATTTTGTTGGTTCATGGCCCGGAGCACGAACGCAAAACAGAAACTCTTTCGGTAACTATGCGCACACCCGGCGACGATGAACATCTTGTAGCCGGTTTTCTTTTTGGCGAAGGCATTATAACAAAAGCCAGCGATATCGCATCGTTAAAACATACCGATGAGAATACTTTGATTGCAGCACTAGCACCACATGTAGTGTTTGACACGGTTACACAGAAGCGAAATTTTGTTACTTCATCGGCATGCGGCTATTGCGGAAAAGCAGTTATTGCTGTTCCCGGTCAATCACAAAATGCAGCGGGCAATGACTTCAGGCTTCACACAGCTGTTTTAAAAAAAATGCTGCCGCAATTAAACAATGCACAAAGCCTTTTTGCAACAACGGGCGGCGCACATGCCGTCGCTTTATTTACTTCAAACGGAACGCTGCTGCACATAAGCGAAGACGTTGGGCGGCATAACGCGATGGATAAACTTGTGGGCGCCATGCTGCAGCAGCATGTGTTGCCACTCTCCCATCACATCGTATTATTCAGCGGAAGGCTAGGTTACGAACTTGTGCAGAAAGCAGTGGCAGCAGGCATTCCGGCAATTGTATCGATCGGTGCGCCAACGAGCCTCGCCATTGCGATCGCAAAAGAAAATAGCATTGCGGTTATTGGATTTATGAAAGAAACAGGCTTTAATGTTTACAACCGAATAGAAGAAATCATTGGCTAAAGAACAATGCGGGCATACAATTTTGAGACACGGGTACCAACAATTAAAAATTAAATCGAAAACACATTTATTATAACTTGCCACAAATATTTTTCTATGAAAGTGCGCATCGATAAAAATTCCATTCGCTACAGGCTTCGCAAATCAGATATTGAAAAACTGCAGCATAAGAATGCTGTAAAAAGATCCATTTCGTTCCCCGGTGCCGCGCTAACTTTTGAACTCCGGATTACCAACACACAGGAACCAACAGCAACATTCTCGGGCAACTCGGTGATGGTGGGCATTCCTGCAGGCATCGCTTCAACGTGGATGACAACGGATGAGGTTGGCATTTACCACACCGTGCAGTTTGGCGACGAAAAGTTAAAGATGAGTATTGAAAAAGACTTTCCCAGTAAAGACAGGACCGACGAAGATAAGAGTGATACGTTTGCCGAACTGGCCGGTAAGAATACCAACAACGCCTGTTGACTTTTTTGATCCGGGCTGCAGTAACCGTGGCAACGCCGGTTGCGTCGCACTCTTCAGCGTTTAAACAATTCTGAGCAATAAATAATCACTGCCATGCAATCAAAGAAATATCTCACCGTTGATGAATACCTATCCGATCAGCCGGAAAATATCAAAGCTATCCTCGAAGGTCTCAGGAAGACAATAAAGCAAGTAGTGCCGAAGGCAGAGGAAGTCATCAGCTATAACATGCCCGCTTTTAAACAGGGCGCCGTGCTTGTGTATTACGCAGCCAACAAGGAACACACGGGCTTTTACCCCACTCCGGGGCCGCTAAAAGCTTTTGCAGAAGAGCTTTCTTCGTATCAGTCATCGAAAGGCGCTGTGCAATTTCCTTATGACAGAAAAATTCCTACCGCTCTCGTGAAAAAGATGGTACAGTACCGTTTACAGCAAGTTGATGCGAAGGCAGTAAAGAAAAAATGATCATTATCAACTCATTATTACCTGCTCCTGTACAGAAATCTTCAACCGTGAACAATGCCAACCACAAAAAAACAATTACGCACCTGTAGCAAAGGGCATCAATATTATAAAAGCAGCGATTGCCCGGTGTGCCCGGTATGTGAGCAGGAAAGAAAACCGGCGGATGGATTATTGTCTCTATTAGGTGCCCCGGCAAGGCGTGCATTGGAGAACAAAGGCATTGGCAATGTAGCACAGCTTGCCGCCTACACAGAAAAAGAAATATTATCACTGCATGGCATCGGTCCTTCTTCTATCCCCAAATTGCGCGAGGCACTTAAGGCAGCGGGATTGGACTTTAAAAAATAACCAATAACAAGGTTGAGCAAAAACAACCTCACTCTGCTTCACAGCGGCACCTCCGTTGAAGGGTGCGACGCAAGCAAAGCCTAATGGCAGCTATGTAGCCAGGCCCCTAATAATTTCTTCCTGCAAATTAGATGGCATTCAATATTTAACTTAGTGCAATGTCCGCTAAAAAAAATTTTAACGATATAGCGCTTACACCTCTGCATTTGGAAAAGCTGCACCAGACTCCTTTTAAAAACAAGGCGGCGGGACTGCCTGCCGTATTTTCTTCTATGAAACAAATGCTGCAGTATATGTCGGTTGCCAATGCATTGAAAAGCTCCCTCGCATTGAACCAGAAAGGAGGTTTCGATTGCCCGGGCTGCGCCTGGCCCGACCCCGATGATGAGCGATCGCGAATAGGAGAATACTGCGAAAATGGCATTAAGGCAATCGCGGAAGAAGCCCAGCAGAAAGCGATCGGTGCTGATTTTTTTGCTACGCACAGTGTTGAAGAAATGGGTACATGGACTGATTTTGAGCTCGGTAAAAAAGGGCGGCTTGCGGAGCCGCTATTGCTAAAAGAAGGAGCTACTCATTATACTGCCATCGGCTGGGATAATGCTTTTAAAATGATCGCGGCTGAAATAAATAGCTTGTCAAACCCTGATGAGGCTGCGTTTTATACATCGGGCAGAACGAGCAACGAAGCTGCATTCCTGTACCAGTTGTTTGTCCGTATGACGGGCACAAACAACCTGCCCGACTGCAGCAACATGTGCCATGAAAGCAGCGGCAAAGCTTTAAGCGAAACGATCGGTGTAGGCAAAGGAACAGTAACGCTCGACGACATTCATGATGCTGAACTCCTGATCGTGATCGGGCAAAACCCCGGCACCAATCATCCGCGCATGTTAACGGCAATGGAAAAATGTAAACAGAACGGGGGAAAGATCATTGCAATAAATCCGTTGCCAGAGCCGGGACTGCTACATTTCACAAACCCGCAAAACCCGGGGAAATTGTTATCAGGAGGAACAGCACTTGCAGATCTTTTTTTGCAGGTGCGCATCAATGAAGATGTTGCCCTGCTGAAAGCCATTATGCTGATGATGCTGGAAGCAGAAACACAACAGCCGGGAACAGTTTTCGATCGTGCATTTATAGAGGCGCATACTTCAGGTTATGACTATTTTATTAAATCGCTGAAACAACATTCAGTTGATGCCTGCATAGCACAAACAGGTGTTGATAAAGCGGCGATTGAAGCAGCAGCGGAGATGATTGCGCAAAAAGAAAAGATTATCATTTGCTGGGCAATGGGATTAACGCAGCATGAGAATGCCGTTGATAATATCAAAGAGATCGTAAACCTGTTGCTGCTAAAAGGAAGCATAGGAAAGCCGGGTGCCGGTGTTTGCCCGGTACGCGGCCATAGCAATGTACAGGGCGATAGAACCATGGGCATTTGGGAATCTGCGCCGGATAGTTTTCTCAACAAACTCGAAGACGTCTTTCAATTTAAAACCTCAAGAAATCATGGCTATGATGTAGTGAACAGCATAAATGCCATGCACGATGGCAGGCTGAAACTTTTTTTCGCGATGGGCGGTAATTTTTTGTCTGCCGCGCCAGATACTCTTTATACTGCCGATGCCTTACGCAAAACAAACCTTACAGTGCACGTTTCTACAAAACTGAACCGTAGCCATTTAATACACGGAAGACAGGCGCTTATATTGCCCTGTTTGGGTCGTACCGACACGGATATGCAACAAGGCATGCCACAATTTGTAAGCTGCGAAAATTCCATGGGTGTTGTGCAAATGAGCAAGGGCGTGTTGAATCCGCCATCGAAACACTTATTGAGTGAAGTATCGATCGTTTGCAGGCTTGCCCATGCCACACTGGGCGACAGGTTTAACGTGAACTGGCGTGCATTGGAAAACGACTACAACCTAATACGTGATTTGGTGGAAAAAACGATTCCGGGTTTTGAAAAATATAATGAGCGGATAAAACAGCCATCCGGGTTTTACTTACCTAACGCCGCAAAACAACGGGTATTTAACACCGTAACGGGCAAGGCACATTTCAGTGCTTTGCCCATGAACAGCAATAATCTGAAGACCGGCGAATACATCATGATGACAATACGAAGCCACGACCAGTTTAACACCACTGTATATGGTATGAACGATCGCTATCGTGGCATCCATAACGAACGGCGCGTGGTGATGATGCATGAAAATGACATGAAGGAAGCAGGTTTTCAAAGGCACGACGTAGTAAACATCAGCAGCCATTTTAACGGAGAAATGCGCAGCGTGCAAAATTTTATTGTAGTGCCTGTGCCGATCGCAAAGCGATGTGTAGCGACTTATTTTCCCGAAGCGAATGCATTGGTGCATATTGATGCGGTTGCGCATACGAGTAATACTCCTGCTTCAAAATCAGTTATCGTTAAAATATATAAAGCATAAGTGCGGATACATTTTTTGGAGCCCGGCTGAAGTAAACCGATTAAGCTTTTGTTGCGTCGCACACTTCAGCGCCGGGAATAGTTTAGACAAAATCAATTTACATTTCATAAACTCAAAATAAAGTACAGATGAACCATAACGCAATATCCATAAGGCCGTTTATTGGCGCTGCAGACTACGAATTGTCGAGACATTTTTACCGCGATCTTAACTTCGAGGAGATCGAATTGTCGCCCAACATGTGTTTATTCAAAACAGGCGAAGTTGGGTTTTACCTACAGAAAGCTTATGTAAAAGAATGGATAGACAACACCATGATCTTTTTAGAAGTAGACGATGTTGATCGATACTGGAAAGAACTGCTCGCACTGGATCTCCCTGCAAAATATAAAGGAGTGAGATTAACCCCGGTTAGAAGACTTGAGTGGGGCAGTGAATGTTTTTTGCATGACCCATCGGGAATACTCTGGCATTTTGGCCAGTTCAGCCCACGGTAGAAACCGGCGCTTCAGATAAGTCAACAGGTTTTTTATACAAATTGGCTGTGCTGCGTTGCTGCGGAGTGTTACGCCGTACAAGAGTGCGACGCAAGCAAAGCATAACAGCGCTGATACAGCCGGGCTAAAAAAAGTTTTTACCTGAATAATCAAATGCTTCTCATTGTTTTTTATCTTACGGTGAACCTAACAATCGAGTGATGAAAAAACAATCAATTTTTTTAACCATTGCATCGGCATGCATGCTTTTGTCATGTAACAGCCCGCAACAGGATGAAACCGCGCAGGTGCCTGACACTGCAACTAAAGCCGCTGCTCAGCCGGCAATGCAAAGCGTCGCAATGGCCGCAACGCAAGCAGGTGACGGACACAACAGCAAAAATGCTTTGGACTGGTACGGCGTTTACAAAGGCATGACTGCGTGTGCAGATTGCGATGGCATCGCGACCACTATTACACTGGCCAGGGATAATACTTTTACACGCAACCAGGTTTATACAGGCAAGAGCGACCAGGCCATTTTTGACAAAGGCAGCTTTACCTGGGACAGCACAGGATCTAACATTACCATTAAAGGCCGGGACGGCGGAATACAGGTTTACAAAGTGGGAGAAAATGTTTTGTTTCTTTTAGACAAAAACGGCAAACGCATAACAGGTGGCAATGAAGATAAATATGCTTTGAGGAAAAATGAAACAGATGACCGCATTGAAGGAAAGAGATGGATACTGGCAGAACTGAAAGGTAAAAAAGTAGACGCATCGCAAACGACAAAGCAGGCATTTATACAGCTTGACGCTGAAACGGGCACTTTTTCCGGCAACGCTGGTTGCAATAATATTTTCGGCTCGTATGAAATAAAGAACGGAGCACGGATCAGTTTTGGTAAAGCAGGGTCGACAATGATGGCGTGTAAAGACATGGCACTGGAAAAAGATTTTCTTGATGTCTTACAAAGGTCCGACAACTACAGTGCAACCGACACAAGTTTTACATTGAATAAAGCAAGAATGGCTCCTTTGGCCAGGTTTGAACTGGCGAAACCCTGACAACATTGTCGTGTTGGAACTTATAAGCAAAATCCATTCAAAATATCCTTTAGCCGTTTACCAAACTGGTAGCGGCTTCTTTATACCTGCAATAAAAAATGTATGAAAAAACAATTTATCAGTTTGCTTTTGCTGGCAGTTTTATGGACAGCTAACCCATTGTCAGCCCAGGAATTAAAACCAGGTTATAACCGTGAAGAGTTAATAGAAGTAATGCATGTGTCTGCAAGAACAGGTGGCGTAAGTGCATACAACGCCGGTATTGCTGAACCGGAACATTACAAACTGGCATATAGGTCACCCGTTATGGGGTTACAGAATATGTGGTCGCTTTGGGTGTACGATAAAACTGCTGTGATAACTATTCGTGGAACGGTTAATGAAAGCGAAAGCTGGCTTGCCAATTTGTACGCTGCCATGGTGCCCGCAAAAGGGCAAATAATTTTATCGGATAAAGACACTTTTAATTACCAGCTTGCGGAAGATCCAAGAGCAGCTGTGCATGCAGGTTGGCTGGTGGCGACAGGGTTTATTGCAAAAGATCTTATGCCAAGGCTTGACTCCTGCTATAAAACAGGAATAAAAGATTTCATCATTACGGGACACAGCCAGGGCGGCGGTATTGCTTACCTGCTCACAGCCTACCTGCTAAACAAACAGAAGCTGGATGGCTTGCCAAAAGACATCCGTTTTAAAACTTATTGCTCCGCTGCGCCAAAACCTGGCAACCTGTATTTCGCCTATGAATATGAAGCGGCAACACAAGGTGGCTGGGCTTTCAACGTGGTGAACGCCGCTGACTGGGTTCCGGAAGTGCCGTTCTCCATTCAAACGATACATGATTTTAATACGGTGAACCCTTTTGACAGCATCAAATACATGATCAAAAAACAACCGCTTATTAAAAGAATTGCTTACAAAACATTGTATAACCGCTTAACCGGTCCCCCGGAAAAAGCACAGGAATGCTTTGAAAAATATCTCGGCGAAAAAGTGTCGAAGGAGGTGGCCAAAAGTCTTAAAGGTTTTGAAGCGCCGCAATATTATTCCAGCAATAACTATGTGCGCACAGGCAATACCATCGTGCTTACCCCTGATGAAGATTACTATAAACAATTCAACAATAAAGATGGCGCGAATGTCTTTGTGAATCATTTTCACCAACCCTATATTTATCTTATTGAAAGGTTGAAGTTGTAATTAGTACACAGGCTGTGTATGACATACCCGAACTGCACCAGCGCGGAGTTTCAATTTCATTTTGATGCCTGGAACATTGCCGCACAAGTGTGCGACGCAACAGGCGATGCCATAAGTGCCAAAGCCGGAAACAAAAGAAAAGATCAATGATAATAACTCCAGCCGCGATAGGCAAAGAGTTGTTTGGGATCGTACATGCGGTTGTTTTTTATTACCCATTCAACCCTGCGTATGTCGCTGATGTTTGTTTCCGGATTACCATCGATAAGAATCATATCGGCTGCATAACCTTTCTTTATCATTCCATATTGCTGAAGCAGGTTGCAGTCTTTGGCCGGGTTATAAGTAGCCGCCTGCAAAGCATTTAGCGCTGGTATGCCTGCCTGCACATACAATTCGAGTTCATGTTCCAATGCAAAAGCTTCGCCGCCATCGGTGCCGGTGACGATTAGTATGTGGCGGTCAAACATTTTTTTCAGTAATGCCATCATCTGCCTGTACGAGGCGAGGTAGTTTTCTTTTTGCTCAACCGGAGCAAAACTTGTTTGCGTTGCAAGGTCTTGTCTTTCATTTTCAGGCATCCAGCTAACAATAGGTTTAATGGATGCATTTGTATCGCCCGGGTACAACGTAAACATTTCAGCAAAAACATTCATGGTTGGGTCGAGCGAAATATTTTTCTTCACAAGCAGGTCGAGAAAATCATTTACTGCTTTACTGTTGAGATCAATCGTATTGCCGCGTTGCCCAACCGCATAAAACCTGCCGCGCGATCTTGTGTCGATGGTGTCTCCAAGAAAATTAAGCATTACCATGTTCATGTGTGTGATCTCGTCGTAGCCATCACGTACCGCGTCGGCAGCGGTCATAAATGACGGGATATGACCCGCAACGCGTAATCCGAATTTATGTGCTTCCGCAGCTATAGGCGCAACCCACGCTGTATCGACAGAGCTGTATAGTTTTACCTGGTTATAACCAAGCTTCGCGTAATGTCGCACGGCTTCAATCGCTTCGGGTAATGATTTTACGATGGCGCCTGTGGGTCCCTGGAACGGCCCCGCCTGGTCAATAAAACCGCTTATATAACTAATGTCAGGCCCGAGCAACTCATTGTTCTTTATTGCATCGCGAACCGTTGGCAGGCGGTCTGAATTTCCCATATCCCGTAAATGAGTAACACCGCCGGCGAGATAGTTAAGCCCTTCTGCCTTATCGTAGTGGCCATGCATGTCCCACAAACCGGGCATCAAAGTCTTATTTTTTGCGTCGATAGTTTTATACATCTTCGGAACTTTTACCGACGATGCGGGAGCGATGTTGGTAACTTTACCGTTGACGATAAACACCGTCATATCATCGAGCATCTTTGCATTCTCCGCATCGAAAAGCCTCACATTAGTAAGTGCCAAAGCATGTGGAAGATCAGTAGACAAACTTTTTACCTGGCCGCCATAATAAACAAGCCCTTGCTTATCCTGAAGGTCGAGTAATTGATCATTCAGCGATTCATAACCTTTTTGAATAACAGAGAACCAATCGGCAACGCTTGCAAAAAATTCCTGCCTGCTGTTAAGCCAGATAAACGACGGCGGTGAATTCTCTCCAAAATATAATTCGGCAAGAAAAAGGTGAACAGCACTGTCTTTGTAATCAAGATTTACCTGGTGAAGCGGAACAACTTTTACTTTACCACCACTAAAGGCTTCAGCCGTGTAACCTGGCTGTTTAAGCAATGCCTTTATTACGGGTTCAATAACACCGGGCGCATTAAAGTTTACATAAAGCTCACCTGCATTTTTTTTGGCGGTCCGCTGATCATTTACAACGGAAACCAGCGAATCCCCTTGAACAGAATAAACTTCATGGTATGGATTTCGGTAATAGTCTACACCATCAATAGTTAGGGCACTTATTAACCCCTTCGCATTGGTGGTTACATTTTCGAAAATGCTATCGCCCCGTCCGCGGTCATTGAATTGAAAAAAATAATGATACTCATTATCACCATGCCGCCAGATTTTCTGCACACCCTTAATGTCTTTACCCTGAACAACCGAATAGCGAACGGTATCCTGTGCTAACAATGCGTGTGAAAAAAAGCAGGAGCCGGCAAGCAGCAAAGCGGCAGATAAATTTTTCATGAGCGTTGGTTATCATGCAATTTAAGAAAAGAAATTATGGGCCGGGCTATGTATTGCATGGCATCGGCGGTTGCGTCGCACTCTTCGGCCGAAGTAACTATGGTCATCATTTTGCCGCTGCAAGATTAAGCTGCCGTTAGGAAAGTACTGCGTATATGGCTGCAGCAGCTTTCCGATAAAAATGAGGAAGATGTTAAACAGTAAGCTTTTGATTCCCGCTTACCTGCTTTTCGCCAAATGGTGGTCTTATAACCCAGCTGCTGTTGTTTTTCTTTCTCATAACCAGCCAGTAAAAAAAGAAACCCGTTGTTACAATAGTAATAGCGCTAATACTCCATGCCGGCAAAATATGCGTTAAGTCTATAAGAAGCCCGTCGTGACCGAAATTGCCAAAACCGAACAAAGAAGGTATCCTGTACCAATAATAACAAGACACTCCTGCCGCCGCAAAAATGCTCACAGGAGTGCGGCTGTTAGTTCCTTTAAAATAGCGTGACAGAAGACCATACAACACGAGTGTTACCATCATGCACGCAAATGGCAGTTGGTACACATCCAGAAATCCGGATATATTGGTAAAGCTGGTTTCGTCGGGCACATGAAACCAACCCCAGATAAAGCCGGGCAACCCGCCCGTTATTAAAAATCCGCTCATACACGCCCATATCGTCTTTTTGGAAGACTGGGGATGAATGTTTGGTGTCGAATCAGGGCATGGAATAACACAATTCATGCATTCATGGCAATGCGCGTTGGGCAAGGTCATCAAAACATTTTCGCCGTATAGCTTTTCCACAGGGTGAACAGGACATAACCCGGAACACCAGGCACTTTTCCATTCGTAAACAAGGCCAAGCCCGATACCCATTACCGCAAGCGAAAGAATAAGCAAGCCGGTGGCTGGACCATTGTTGTTGAAAATCGCATGCCGCAATGGAACGATGATGAACAACAGTACCACGGCCGCAAAATTGAGCTGCCCGAGTTGCGTGGCTGAAAGTTTTTTGCGCCTGGAAAAATTAAGATGGCGTGGTAATAAAATAGTGGTTGCGAGTGGACAAACATTTCGCCACAAACCGGTGAAAACAACCAGCAATGCCGGAGCAACGGGAATCAGGATATTCCAAAACAGTAACAATCCGAGTGAAGGGAAAAAGAAAAGGCAAAACATAATAAATGCGCCAACGAGCCATACAGCAGTTTGCGCAATTCGCCAGGATAAGACAGAACGGGCCGACAACTGTTTACCCGATTTCCATACGATAACAGGTTTTGCCATAAGTGTAGTTAATAATTCTGGTTAAAAGGCAATTATAAAACTGAAAATTAAACATCCGGTATTGCCGGCTATATGATTTAGGTCATGTGCCGGTAACCCTGACCATTTGCTCATAAGGCAACCACTTGAAAAGCCTGGCTGCGCGGTGACAGTTGAAGCGTGCGACGCAATTAGAGCACAATGCCCGGCGGCAGCGGGGTTCAAAAAAATTTCTGTAAGAAGTTGTAACGAAACGGAGAGACATTCGTCTTATATTAACATTAATTAACCTTGAGTTTGTATTTCCTCTCTAATTTTACAGCGCTAAAAAAGAACAACATGCGTAACCTGATATTGATACTTTCCATGACAATGCTAGGCGCATGCGGCAATAAATTGAACAGCCTCGAATATGCCGGCAAAAAAGTGAGTGAAACAGTAAATGCCTGCAAAGAAAAGGTAGAATCAATATGCCCGGACATTGAAAAAGCGGCAAACAGCAACGAGGCGGGACTGAGTGACGACGATACGGAAAGCACCGGTACAAGCGCCGCTACCAGTTGGGATACACATATGATGCTTTGGTAGCAGCGCACAAAAAAGAATGCGATGCCTCCCGGTTTTGGGAGGCATTTTTTTTGCCTGCCAAAACAGCGCTGATTACTTACTTTTGCAGCCATTTTTATAACTATGGAACTGAGCAGGAATTATGTTCCCGAAATAACGGAACAGAAATGGAATGAACGCTGGAAAGCGCAGCAATACTTTAACAGCAAGCCCGACGAGCGCCCGTCTTTTACGGTGGTAATACCTCCGCCCAATGTAACGGGTGTGCTGCATATGGGCCATACGCTCAATGAAACAGTACAGGATATTCTCGTGCGCAAGGCAAGAATGAGCGGGTTCAATGCCTGCTGGGTTCCTGGCAGCGACCATGCATCGATCGCCACGGAGGCGAAAGTGGTGCAGATGCTAAAAGAAAAAGGCATTGATAAAAATGACCTGAGCCGTGAAAAATTTCTTGAATACGCGTTTGAATGGAAAGAAAAGTACGGGAACATCATTTATAGCCAGATAGAAAAACTCGGTTGCAGCGTTGATTGGAACCGCGTGAATTTTACCATGGACGATCATTACTATAAGGCCGTAATGAAAGTATTCGTGGAGTTATTTGAAAAGGGGCTGATCTATCGCGGTGCAAGAATGATCAATTGGGATCCATCTGCAAAAACAGCCCTGAGCGACGAAGAGGTGGAATATAAAGACATACAGGGAAAACTGTATTATGTAAAATATAAAGTTGCCGGAACCAATGATACGCTGACGATTGCTACACAACGTCCCGAGACCATCATGGGCGACACAGCAGTTTGTGTTAATCCAAATGATGGGAGATTTGAACACTTGAAAGGTCGGAGAATAATCGTACCGCTTGTAAACCGCGAAGTGCCGTTGATCTTTGACGAATATGTTGACATGGAGTTTGGCACGGGCGCCCTGAAAGTAACACCAGCACATGACATTAACGACTATAACCTCGGCTTAAAACATCACCTCGAAATTATTGATACCCTCAATGAGGATGGAACTTTAAGTGAAGCTGCTGAAGTTTTTGTAGGCCTTGACCGTTTTGAAGCAAGAAAAAGAGCGATTGAACAATTAAGTGCAGAAGGGTCACTTGAAAAAGAAGAGGAATATACCACGCGTCTTGGCTTTTCGCAACGAACCAATGCGGTGGTTGAACCACGTATCTCCACGCAGTGGTTTGTAAACATGAAAGAACTGGCAGGCCCTGCGCTAAAGGCAGTAGTTGATGGCGATATAAAAATTCATCCTTCAGAAAAATTCTTTGCCACATATAAATATTGGCTGGAGAATGTAAAGGACTGGTGCATCAGCAGGCAGCTCTGGTGGGGACAACGTATTCCGGCCTGGTATGATGCCGAGGGGAAATTCGTGGTCGCCGAAAACGAAGCCCTGGCCTACAAAGCTTTTAGTGAAAAGTTTGGAGGATCGCCTGAACCAGATGGACGTCTTACACAGGATGTAGATGTACTTGATACATGGTTCTCTTCCTGGCTATGGCCGATTGAAGTTTTTAACGGAATTACCCAGCCCAATAATGAAGAACTGAATTATTACTATCCTACTTCGGTGTTAGTCACAGGCCAGGATATTATCTTTTTCTGGGTTGCCCGAATGATCATGGCAGGCATGCAGTTCAAGAATGAAAAACCTTTCAGCGATGTTTACTTCACAGGTATGGTGCGCGACAAGCAAGGTCGGAAAATGAGCAAAAGTCTTGGTAACTCGCCTGACCTGTTAGAACTTATAGATAAGTACGGCGCAGATGCAGTAAGATTCGGCATCATGATCGCATCGCCCGCAGGCAACGATCTTTTATTTGATGAAAGCGCACTGGAACAAGGCCGCTTTTTTAACAATAAAATGTGGAATGCATTAAAACTGCTGAAAATGTGGGAAGCCAGGCAAACTGAAGATTCCGTGGCACAAGGTTTCAAACAACATACAGCCAATTTTGCAGTGGAATGGTTTTTCGACAGGTTAAGCCAGGCAATCAAAGAAGTAGATATACTGATGAAACAGTTTCGCCTGAGCGAAGCGCTGAAAACGATCTACTCGCTGATATGGGACGACTTCTGCAGTTGGTACCTCGAATGGATTAAACCTGGATTCGAAGAGCCGGTAAACAAAGCTGTTTATGAAAAAACAGTCAGCTATTTTGAAAAGCTGCTGCAGTTGCTGCATCCATTTATGCCATTTATAACAGAAGAAATTTATCATCTCCTGAAGGAACAACACGATGATCTGTGTGTAAAGCAATTTGAGCCTGTTGCCGATATTGACAACATTATCCTGGCAGAAGGCGAACTGCTAAAGCAGGTTATTTCCGCGCTGCGTGATGCACGAAACAAAAACCAGCTGAAACCGAAAGACACCATCAAACTGCATATTCAAAGCAGCAACACCGAAAGCTACAGGGCAATTGAAAACATACTGTCCAAGCAGGTAAACGCCGAAGCCGTTTTCTATACCGATGAACCTGTTGCCAATGCCATAGTGGTTGCTGTTGAAAAAGACAGATTCTTTATCGAAACTGAGGTACAGATTGATGCCGCCGCATTAAAGGCCGAGCTTTTGAAAGATCTCGATTACCAGAAAAACTTTCTTGCCTCGGTTATAAAAAAACTTAGCAACGAGCGTTTTGTGCAAAATGCGAAACCTGAAGTTGTAGAATTGGAGCGCAGAAAACAGGCCGATGCAGAAGCGAGAATAGGTACTATTGAAGAAAGCCTGAAACATTTGTCTTAAGACCATATTTCATTACCAACAGCGATCTCCAGATGACTTTTTTAAAATCCATTTGCAGGAGCATCCTTATTCTTACAGGATGCTTTTTATTTAGCACAGCACTTTATGCGCAGAACTGGGACATTAACCTGCTCAGAAAGATCAACCCCGAAAATGCAGGTCCCGGTTTTTGGATGGGCATGTCAAACTCCGCTTATGTAGCGGGCGTTGGAGTGCCGGCAGGCATGTTTGTAACAGGTGTTATATCCAAAGACAAAAAAACAAAAATTAACTCTTACGAGATGGTGGGCAGTATTGCATTTGCTGCTGTAATCACCCAGGGGCTAAAGGTCACGATCAATCGGCCCAGGCCCTACGAAAAGTATGATGATGTTTACCCGGCAGGTAGCATCGATAACGGAAAATCATTTCCTTCCGGCCACACTACTATTGCTTTTGCAACCGCCACTACGCTGGCGCTGGAATATAAAAAATGGTATATCACTGTACCGGCATATGCATGGGCAGCAGGCGTTGGGTATTCGCGAATGTACCTCGGCCAACACTATCCCACCGATGTTATCGGAGGTGCCATAGTCGGAACCGGCGGCGCATTTTTAAGTCATTGGCTTACAAAAAAAATCTTCAAATAAATTCTGCAGGTTAAGAATTTGGAGCTGTCGGCAACACCGCTGCAGCCAGCCTGGTCCGGGCTGCTCCGGGCTACGCTTCGCTCCGGTGCCGGGCTACGCCGTGCACTGCCCCTTCGCATCCCGCAGTCCTTCAGCTGGTGAATATATATTGGGCTGGCCGGTTTTATTGCCGCCATTATACACCGCAAGGAAAGAATATTAATTTATCAACGCTACGTAACCGGCAGTTATACCGCGCGGCAAAAATTCCTACCTTACCCTCATGAACTTATTACTGCTTGCAATAGCGCCCGGAATTGCCATCAGTCTTTACATTTATTTTAAAGATCGTTACAATAAAGAACCACCAAAATACCTGCTCGTTTGTTTTCTACTGGGCGTCGTCAGCGCTGCAGCTGCAGCGCTTATTGAAATAGCAGCGTCGTCCCTTTTCGATGACTATATCGATTCACAACTGCCGGCATTTCTTTCGCTTATTGTGCAGGCTTTTGTTGTCGTTGCCTTTACAGAAGAGATTTGCAAATATGTTGTCCTCAAAAAATATGCTTACCCGAAACCAGCCTTCGACGAACCGTTCGACGGCATTGTTTACGGCGTTATGGTGGGTATGGGCTTTGCGACTATTGAAAACATAGCTTATGTTTTTGAACATGGTTTTGCAACCGGCGTCATAAGAATGTTCCTGAGTGTGCCAGCCCACGGTGCCTTCGCAATATTGATGGGCTATTATACAGGCCTGGCAAAATTTAATAAAGAGCGGAGCGGCAGCCTGTTAGCTAAAGGCTTGCTGCTGGCTATTTTGTTTCATGGCCTTTTTGATGGTTTTCTTTTCCTTGCCGAAAACGAAACGGTAACCGCCTATGTTTCCGGTGCACTCCTGGTTATTGGCGGCCTTGCTTCTTATATTACTGCCTTGCGACTATCTTTGAAAGCAATAAAAATGCACACTACGCTATCTGAAAAAATGCACAATGGAAAAACCGACCTCTCTATTGACCATCACTAAAGCAACTGCCAGCGACATCCCGGTTATACAGGCAATCACCTATAAAGTGTGGCCTGAAACATACAAAGCCATTCTTACGGGTGAACAAATTTCTTATATGCTTGGTATGATGTACAGCACATCCTCGCTGGAACAGCAAATGGAACAGGGCCACAGCTTCCTGCTTGTAAAAGACGCTGATGATTATGTTGCTTTTGCTTCTTACGCTTTTTACAAACCCGGTATTTATAAACTGCATAAGATTTATGCGTTGCCTAACCAACAAGGAAAAGGCATTGGCAAGCAAATTATTCAATACATATCGGCAGAACTAAAACCACAGGGCATATCATTACTTCAGCTAAACGTAAACCGCCATAACAAAGCCAAAGGTTTTTATGAAAAGCTTGGGTTTATGGTGATCGCGGAAGAAGATATTGATATTGGCAATGGCTATTTCATGAACGATTACGTAATGCAGCTTGCATTTTAAGAATTACCTGCAGCGAATTGCCGGTTTTTAGCCCATGCCTGTTCTGCTGCACAAGTGTGCGACGCAACGGCAGCAATATGCCTGTGCAAAAGCCGGGTTAAAAAAGAACTCACAACAATTAATTTAAGCATTAAATAATGGAAGCGGCAAGCCGCAGGGAACGCAATTGCTCTATCTTGGCGCTTATTATATTCTGTAATTTATTATCATGAAACTTATTGCTGGCCTGCTGACCCTGCTGCTTTTTTTATCTATCACTGCCAACGCCCAGAAAAGCGTACTTACACAACACGATGATCTTAACCGTACGGGCTGGTACGACCAGGAAACAGTGCTTAAAAAAAGCAACGTAACGCCAAATACCTTTGGCAAATTGTTTACCCGGGCAGTAGACGACCAAATTTATGCGCAGCCGCTGGTGAAGCTTCAGATCAACATGCCCGGCAAGGGAGTTAAAAATGTCGTGTATGTAGCTACAGTAAACAACAGTGTTTACGCGTTTGATGCCGACTCTGCCAATGAACAGGCAGCTTTCTGGCAGGTGAGTCTTACAGCTCCCAGCGCCAGGCCGGTTAATAAGGCTGATATGACGGGCGCCTGTGGTGGTTTCTACAACGATTTCTCAGGCAATATGGGTATTGTGGGCACACCTGTTATCGACACGACCACCAATACGCTTTACGTGGTAGCGAGAAGTTTAAAAACAAGTACGAATACCTACTATCAATACCTGCACGCGCTGGATATTACCACAGGAGCGGAAAAAGCCAACAGCCCGGTGCTTATCACCGCAACTGTGAATGGTAATGGTGATGGCAGCGTTGGCGGCAAGGTAACGTTTGACCCTCAAAAGCAAAATCAACGGCCCGGGCTTTTATTGCTGAACGGTATTGTATATATCGCATGGTCATCGCATTGCGACTGGGGACCATACCATGGCTGGGTGATGGGTTATGATAAGACTTCTTTATTGCAGAAATATGTTTACAATACAACACCCGATGGTTATTGGGGCGGTATCTGGATGAGCGGCGGCGGGCCTTCTGCCGATGAGAGCGGCAATATTTATCTCGCCGCAGGCAACGGCTCCGTAGGCAAAAATGGTAACGCTGCAGATGTAACAAACCGCTCTGAATCGGCGCTGAAGTTAACGCCATCACTTACACTCAGCAGTTTCTTTACGCCAAAGAATTACGAAACACTCGAAGGCGCTGACCTTGATTTTGGTGTTACACAAATGTTATTGATCCCCAATACCAACAGGGCGATTGTGGGCGTAAAAGATGGCAAGCTGTATTTGCTTAACCGCGATAATATGGGCGGTTACAACGGCTCGGCTGATAATGTGATACAAACCATCAACGTTGGTGCAAATGCATACCAGCGTTCATCTATGTCGTATTACAAAGGCACGCAAAACGAATTCGTGTATTCCTGGAGTGAAAACTCTTTGCTTAGGGCATTTCACTACAGCCGCACTACAAATATGTTCAACCTTGACAGCACCATCAGCAGCGGGCTACAGGGACCTACAGGAAACAATGGAGCAGTGCTCGCTGTTTCTTCAAACGGTTCAGCAGACTCCACTGCGATCCTGTGGGCAAGTTATGCTGCCAATGGAGATGCCAACCAATCTGTAAGACCAGGAATATTGAGAGCCATTGATGCATCAGATGTAACGAAAGAATTGTGGAATTCCAATGCGGATGCAGATGACGTTCCCGGCAACTATGCCAAATTCAATTGTCCAACTATCGTCAACGGGAAAGCATACCTCGCGACTTTCAGTAACCAGCTGGTTGTTTACGGATTAAAGAATAAGCCCATAAAGATTGACACCTGCGGAACGGTAAACCTTGCTTTGAAAAGACCGGCTACTTCTTCTTCCAATGAGAATGCAGGCCTTGGCCCGGCTAACGCAGTGGATGGCAGCCTTGCAACAAGATGGTCGAGCCAGTACAGCGATCCGCAGTCGCTCACTGTTGATCTTGGAAAAGTGACCCAACTTTGCAGGGCAGTAATCCATTGGGAGTATGCGTTGGCAAGCAGCTACAGGATACAGACGTCCAATGACAACGTTACCTGGAAAAATATCGCTTTCATAGATGGCAATACGTCTTACGATAACACGATCCCATTAAGCGGTTCGGCGCGCTATGTAAGAATGTACGGCGTGCAAAGAGGAACGCCTTACGGTTACTCCATCTGGGAATTTGAGATCTATGGCAAAAAAGAATCAGGCAGTTGCCCAGCGCCGACCGCGTTAACTGCATCAGCAGTAACTGAAACAGGTGCGTCGCTTAACTGGTCGCCTATTGTTGGCATAGCCGGTTATCTTGTACAATACAAAACCGTTACCGCAGCCAACTGGCAACAAGCCACCACAACAACCAACAGCCTGCAGCTAAACAACCTCGCCTGTAATACGCCTTATCTTTTTCATGTACAAACGATTTGTTCAGTCGGCGATACCAGTGTTAATTCAACCGATGGCGCGTTCACCACGCTGGTCTGCGATGTTAATTGCGATCCTTTGCCCACACGCTGGAGCACACAGGACATCGGTGATGTAGGTATTGTTGGCTCGGCGTGTTTCAACAGTACAACAGGCACCTTCGCGATAACAGGTTCCGGCGCTGATATTGGCGGAACAAGCGACCAGTTCCGGTTTGCTTACAAAACGCTTATCGGCGATGGCGACATCATTACCCGCGTGTTTGACCAGGACCTGGTGAACACGCAAAACAAAGCAGGCATCATGGTGAGGGAAAGTCTAGCGCCCGGGTCTAAGAATGTATTCATCGGGCTTACCAGCGGCACAGGCGCTGTGTTCCAGGGCAGGCTGCAAACTGATGGCACTACCAGTATCAGCAACTCCTCTTCGGTTGTAAATGCGCCTTATTGGTTAAAATTAAATATTGCGGGGCCTTCTTTCAAAGGCTTTATTTCACCGGACGGACTTACCTGGACACAGGTTGGTTCCGCAATTAATCCGGGTTTTGGGAATGGCCTGCCGGTATATGCCGGGCTTGCCTCATCCAGTCATGACAACGATGATCTTTCACTCGCTCACTTTGATAATTATTCACTCGGTGGCGTGCTTCCTTTTAAGCTCATCAGCTTTACCGGCCAGCTAACACTGGACAATACTGTGGCGCTGCAATGGATCACGACGCTTGAAACGAACACAAAATATTTTGTGGTTGAGCGCACCACCAACTTTATGAACTACCAGGTGATAGATACGGTTTACGCAGAGAACAATGCGGAATATACAGAAACGTACAGCACGGTGGACCGCCACGCCAACAAGAGCATGAATTATTACCGGTTGCGCATCGTTGACCGGGATGGCCGCACCAGTTATTCGCCTGTTGTAGCCATCCGCTTTATGAACACGAAAGCGCCCTTAATGTATCCCAACCCTGCAACAGGTTTTGTAAAGATCATCCAGGGCACCGAACCCATACGGCTGGTGACGATCGTTGACATTATGGGCCGCACGGTAAAACGTGTTGCCAACAAAACATCCGACAGCCAGATAACCATCCCCACATGGGCCATGGCGAACGGTTTATATTTTGTGGAAATAAGAACAGCACAAAGCAGTTTCAAAACAAAACTGGTCGTGCACAATTAGTAGATTCAATAACTATCCAGGAGCCGGTATGCATTTTATGTTACCGGCTTTTGTTTTTCATGGCACCGGCTCTTGCGTCGCACACTTGTGCAATAAAACCGGCAGTCAGCAGAGATTGCTTGCAGCCGTTCGCTCTTGCCAACTTATATTCTGCCGCACAAGAGTGCGACGCAACAAAAGCATCATTACTGCATCAAAAGCCCGGCCCATAAAAATTCCCTGCATGTAAATCAGGATTATATTTACACGCTGATTTATACAAACAATGTGGCGAATGCCTTATTAATCTTCAGAAAAATCTGCGTTATGAAAAGATCATTATTGCTGCTGCTGGTCATAGCAGCCATGGCAGCGAACGGACAATCCGCAAAGAATATCGACGGCCATCCCGCCTGGATCATGCAGGGAAATATTTACGAAGTGAACGTGCGCCAGTACACGCCCGAGGGCACGCTGAACGCCTTTGCAAAAAGCCTTGACCGCCTGAAGGAAATGGGCGTGCAAACGGTTTGGTTTATGCCGATAAACCCGATCAGCAAGATTGACCGCAAGGGCTCGTTGGGAAGTTATTATGCCGTGAGCGATTATACCGCTTTGAATCCTGAGTTTGGCAGTATCGACGATTTTAAAGCCGTGGTAAAAACGATTCATGCAAAAGGCATGAAAGTAATCATCGACTGGGTGCCTAACCACACCGGCGCAGATAACAGGTGGCTAACCCAGCACCCTGATTTTTTTGTAAAAGATAAAAATGGCAACGCAGCCGTTGCCTATGATTGGGACGATACGAGACAACTCGACTATAAAAACCCGGTGATGGAAGACAGCATGATCAACGCGATGAAGTTCTGGTTAAAGGGTACAGACATTGATGGTTTCCGTTGTGATGTTGCCTGGAATGTGCCGGCATCGTTCTGGAAAAAATGCATCCCCGAATTAAAGCAGATCAAAAATGTTTTTATGCTGGCCGAGGGCGACAGCGCGTACCTGCCACAAAGCGGGTTCGATGCAGTGTATCCATGGCATATGTTTAAAATGATGGGCAAGGTGGCAAGTGGCGACCGCCCTGCATTTGCGCTTGACAGCATAAAAGCAGAGAATGACCGGATGTATCCCAGGAACACTATCCAGATGTATTTCACCAGCAACCATGATGAGAACAGTTGGAACAAAGCAGACTTTGGTATTTTCCCCGGACCTGTGCATGCACCATTCGCCGTGTTCTCGCAAACCATGGCGGGCAGCGTTCCGCTTGTTTACAGCGGCCAGGAAGAACCAGTTTTGCGGTCGCTGAAATTCTTTGACAAAGACCCAATTGAGTTCGGCAAATACGAACGGGCCGGTTTTTATAAAACATTATTGAAGTTGCGCGCCACCAATCCCGCGCTTGCTGCAAATGCGGCTTTCAAAAAAATAGTTGTTGGCGATGAGCATTCAGTATATGCCTACACAAGAGAAAAAGACGGCAATAAAATATTGGTGATCTTAAATCTTTCTTCCAAAGAACAGATGATTACCGTTAAAGACAAATCGCTATGGGGCAAACCATACAATGTATTCATGGGAACCAATGAACCTTTGAATGGCAATGCCTGGAATATAGAGCCATGGGGTTATGCTGTGTACACTTATAAGAAATAATTACGCACTAAATTTCTTCCGGGCTTTTATGTTTTACGCTGCAAACACATAAGAAACAGCGTTCGCATGGAATTGAGATTTTGTGTTGCTCCCTCCCTGCGAACGCTGTAAAAAATACAAGGCTTTATTTGCTATAGCGAAGGCTCATACTCATCCAGTTGGCTGAGTAATTCCATCGACTTTATTACAGGGCTCCACTCCTTTCCGCTGAAGATGAGCTTGAACCATTTTTTATTCCTGTTCTCGTATTTGATGTTCAGGAACAGCCACACTGCTATGTAGGTGAAGGCCAGCGTTACCACAGCCTGCACGATGTATAAAAACGCATTGCCGTTTTCCAGCATGCTTTTGTTCCAGTAAAAGAAAGTCCACACGGGCATTTGCAAAAAGAGCAATCTTGCCACCCAAAGTGTGGAGGATTTTAATTGCGCAAGCTTATGCTGTGTTGCATGCACCGGTTCGCTGATATCTGCCTGCTGAATAAGCACAAGCTGGTACAAATAAATGCCTATGGCCAGTTTGGTTAACAGCACCTGGATAATTGCGGCAATTAAAAAAAACGGGGTGGCAATATTAAAAAGACGAATGATAAGGCTGTCTGCAAACAACACCCACGCAACACCCACAACGATGGCAAATATTTTCAGCGGTCGCATTGAAAAGAGAAACGACTGCACTTTCATGCGTGTAATATCTTCGGCATTTTTACGGTTGAGTTGCAGGCTTTCGTCCAGCTTTACGCTGTAAGATTTCCAGAGCTGCATAATATCCTGTTCTTCCATTTTAATTGTTTTGAATCGTTGAAAATTTTTGTTTCAGATCGGTTTTTATCCTGCTGAGTTTTGTGGCTACATTGGTTTCGGTGATCCCGATGATCCCGGCGATCTCCTTGTAGCTGCGCTCCTCGAGATAGAGCAGCATAAGGGCTTTGTCGAGTTCTTTCAGTCCGCCAATAAACTGCTGCAGCAGTTGCATATTGGCTTCTTTCGCAGCCGGGTCTTCTGCCTCAGCAAGATCGAAAACAGCGTCGGTGAGATCATGTGATATTTTCTTCCTGCTGCTTTCTTTGCGGTAAAATGATATGGCAACATTCAGCGCGATGCGATAGACCCAGGTGCTGTATTTATATTCAGCGTTATAGCGATCAAAGGCCCGCCACAGTTGCAGCACGATCTCCTGCACCATGTCTTTCCTGTCTTCCGCGTTGTTGCAGTAAGCGTTGGCCACCTTATAAATAATGCCCCTGTTGCTTTGTATGACGGAAAGAAATTGGTCCTGTTTACCGGTGGGTTGCATGCGCAGCTTTTATTGTTCGCAAATCATTTACTGATTAATTATTCGCATCAAGGTCTGAATAATCACAAGGTTTGGAAAAAATATTTTTGTACCGGTCTGCGGTTCTTTGGGCATCGGCGGTTGCGTCGCACACTTGTACTGCAGCAAATCAACCGGGGCTGAGAGCGCAACAGCAATTGATCGTTGCGGGAATTGTTTCCGGTCTTTCCGTCTTTGCTGCGTTCCGGGCCAACTGCACAAGTGTGCGACGCAAGAAAAGCTTCATGCGTGCAGCAAAGCCCGGCCCCTAAAACGATCGCTCAAAAACATTTTACGATTTGCCTTACAGTAAATATTTTTAAAGCATGCAAACCAAATACCTGCTTTCAGCCGCGCTGATTTTTAGCGCATATCTTCCTGTTATAGCGCAACACAAACCACTCGATCATACGGTGTATGATGCGTGGCAAAGTATCGGTGAAAAACGCATCAGCAGCAATGGCGCTTTTGTGCTGTATAGTATTAATGTGCAACAAGGCGATGCCATGCTGGTCATTCAAAAAACAAACGGTGAACATATCGCCGATATCCCACGCGGCTATGAGGCACGCATCTCTTCAGACGACCGTTATGTGGTTTGCAAAATAAAACCTACCTACAACGAAACGCGAGCTGCGAAGATTGCAAAGAAAAAAGCAGACGAGCTGCCAAAGGACAGTCTTTGCCTGATTGACATCAGCAATGGGAGCATCCGAAAATGGGCAAGGGTAAAATCGTACCAGCTCCCTGATAAGACAACGGGCCTACTCGCCTGGCAATACGAAAAAGCTGCAGCCAAAGACAGCAGTTCAAAAAAGAGTACAGATTCAACGAAGAAAAAAGATGATGATGTATTTTTTACAGACGCAGATGGCGCAGGCAGCGACGACGACAAACCCGCTGAAGGAAGCATGCTTGTGCTGTATCATTTGCAAACGGCAACAACAGATTCCTTTCCTGACATATCGGAATACCTGGCCGACAGGAACGGCAATAACGTTTTAATGGAGAGCGCCGGCAATAAAAAAGATTCTGTAAAACCTTCCGTGATCGTATGGCATGCGGGCACGGCAAAGAAGGATACGATCCTGTATCAATACAATGATGCAAAGGCCTATGCATGGGACAGCAGCGGTAACCAGCTTGCCTTTATTGCAGAGCGTGACAGCAGCACCAAAGCTTTGCAGAAATTCTATAAACTATATTATTACCGCCCGGGATTTGACAGCGCTGCAGCAATTGCTGACCGCAGCAGCAAAGGCGTGAAACAAGGTTATGCAGTGGGGGAAAACCCGGCAATACATTTTAGTAAATCGGCAAAAAGATTATTGTTTGGCGTGTCGGCGATACTTCCGCCAAAAGATACAACGGTGCCGGAGTTTGAACGCTCGTCCGTTGACGTGTGGAATTATAAAGATGAGGACCTTATGACCGTTCAATTGAAAAACCTTGACAAGGATGCGAAGCGCAACTACACAGCCATTTACGACATCGGAAGCAAAACCTTGCTGCAACCGGGTGACAAGGATTTTCGCACTGTTTTAGAAACCGCGGAAGGTGATGGTGATGTTTTTTACGCAACTACAGATACCGGCCGGCGCGTAGCAAGACAGTGGCAGGGCTATACATTCAGCGATGTTTATGCAGTAGATACCCGTAATGGCAACCGGAGCCTTGTTGTAAAGAATTTCAGAGGCAACCTGTACGAGTCATACAGCGGGAAGTATTTATTGCTGTACGACAATACCAAACGCAGCTATAGTATTTACAACAGCATAAATCAAAAACTTTACCGTGTTGGAGCTGACATTCCATATCCTTTGTTCGACGAAGAAAACGATGTGCCTGGTGACCCTTCCGCGTACGGTATAGCAAAATGGATCGAAGCTGATGCGGCAGTGCTTATTTACGACCGCTATGATGTTTGGAAAGTTGATGCCGAAGGCAAAACAGCTTCCGTGAAGTTAACCGATGGCCGTACAGCAAAGCAGGAATACCGCTATATTTCGCTTGACGAGGATGAGCATTTTATAAAGCCGGGCCAGCCCATTGCTTTCCGTGTATTTGATGAAACAAGCAAAGGCAGCAGTTTTGTTATCTCCTCTGCAAATGCCACCGCAGCAAAAGCTGACATACTTCCTGCGAACGTTAACGTATACCTGAAAGCCAGGAAAGCTGATGTGTATGCTTATTCAAAAGAAACCTTCAGCGCTTCGCCGGATATGTATATCCATACCGGTAAAGGGCTTACGAAAGACCAGGTTGATCAACGTCTTTCTTCGATCAACCCGCAGCAAAAAGATTATGCGTGGGGCACGGCAGCGCTCTTTAAATGGAAAGCCTATACCGGTAAATTAACCGAAGGCATTTTATATAAACCAGAGGATTATGATGCAAACAAACGATACCCGATGATCGTTTATTTTTATGAACGCAACAATGAAACACTACACAATTACCTGCCACCGGCACCAACGCCATCGCGGTTAAACATACCGTTTTTTGTGAGCCGCGGCTATGTCGTATTTGTACCTGATATCTGGTACACGACCGGTAAGCCCGGGCAGAGCGCGTATGATTATATCGTGAGTGGCACCCGCGCCCTCATCAGCAAAGGCATTGCAGACAGCACGCGTATTGGCCTGCAGGGACAGAGCTGGGGCGGCTACCAAACCGCTTTTATTATTACACAAACAAAGCTTTATAAGGCCGCATGGGCGGGCGCTCCTGTTGCCAATATGTTCAGTGCTTATGGCGGCATTCGCTGGGAAAGTGGGCTCAACCGGCAGATGCAGTATGAAAAAGAACAAAGCCGGATCGGCGCAACCATCTGGCAGCGGCCCGATTTGTATATCGCCAATTCGCCCTTGTTTCATTTACCCAAAGTGACCACCCCGCTGGTCATCATGTCGAATGACGCCGATGGTGCAGTGCCATGGTACCAGGGCATTGAATTATTTACCGCCATGCGCAGGCTGAACAAACCGGTGTGGCTGCTCGACTACAATAACGAGGCGCACAATCTTGTAGAGCGAAGGAACAGGAAAGATATACAGATCCGCGAACAGCAATTCTTCGACTGGCTGCTGAAAGATGCAGCACCTCCCACATGGATCACGGAGGGTGTGCCGGCAGTAATGAAGGGCAGGACCTGGGGGCTGGAGTAATTGTATAAGTAATTATATATTTAAGTGCCAGGCATATAGCCTGCGGCTTACCGCTGTTTTTCGGTAGTTCATTCTTCGTGAAGAGGCATCATTTGTGTTTGCTGAACAGCCTACTGATTGTACAAGTGTGCGACGCAACAGCAGCTGCCATTTGACCCAAAGCCGGGTACCCTATTTGCTTTTCTGCCGGCCAGCAGCTATAACAAGTTTCCTCTATTTCCCCAGGAACGGGTTTCCCGGTTAAAAGCTCCCGGAGATCCGGGAAGCCAACAGTACCGGCCGCAGATTGACCAGCCGCCCGAGGCTGCAGATAAGTGGCTGTGGGCAAAAAAAGCGTTCCCGACACAATGAGCATGCTTTTTGCATGTCTATTGCTGTTGTTAACACTATCACTAAAAATTTATTTCTATGAAAAAGATCATCGTAAGTTTAGCCGTTGTTTTGCTGGTTGGTTCGTCGGCCAGGTTGTTTGCACAAAATCAGAATGGCGGCCAGATGCAGCAGGCAATGAAGGCCTATTTAAAAGATTCTGTGCAGTTATCAGATGCTATTGTGGACTCCGTAATGGCGGTGCGTATGGAATTTATGCCACAGATGCGAACAATTTTCATGGATCAAACGATGAATGCCACTGACAGGCAAACAAAAATGGATGACCTCAGGATGAAGATTGCGGGGCGCTACAGGGCAGTGGGTTTAACGGATGACCAGGTGAAAATGATCGAAGACCGTGACACACGCATTCGTGCGCAGATGGGGAACAGGCCTCCGGGCGGTGCTCCAAACAATTAATGTTAAAAGTGTAAGGCCCGGTTCGTTAAGGACCGGGTTTTTTATTTACACAATCTTACGAACCCGGGTATTTGTCAGCATCACTCTTTTTCCCTTTAAAATACGCGAAGATGGCCATTGCATGACCATGCCCCAAACCGAAATCTTCTTTAAGCCATGCAACAATTTGCCCGGCCTTTACCCCAGGTACCAGCGTGCCTTTTTTTAGAAAACCTTTTTGCTCCGCAAGCTTTGTGAAGTCTTCAGCGGTTTTGCCAGTCTTTTGCTGAATATTATCGAGATAAGCCTGGAATGACATATGTTTCGTTTTAAATGGATAATGTTTTTTTAACCTGCCATATTGCTGCTGCCGGCTTCGCACGCTTCAGCGTCACCAGTGTAAAGGAGCAACGAAGCGGTTGTCTTCTTTCAGGCATCGTGGTGTTTCCTGCCGACAAATCTTATCACGGAGCCTTTGCCGCTGTGCTGGGGCCCCTCGTTTAAATCCACTACTTTTTCGCACAATTCAATCACCTCATAATTGGCAAAGTCATTTCGAATTTCATCTATTGAAAAGAGCATGCCTATATCTTTGGGCCCGCCCACTTTCGCATTGGCAGCGTTGTATTTCAAATGTTCTTTGCTGAATGCCTCGAAAATAATTACGCCACCCGGTTTAAGGTAATTGCTCAATGTTTTATGATAAGCAGCTTTCGTATCTGCGGAAAAGTGCGCATAGATCAGCGCAATGGCATCAAACTCAGCCGGCTTATACTGCATCGCGCTAAATTCACCTGCCTGGTAATCGATCGTTACATTCATTTTAGCCGCAAGCTGTTCTGCTTTCTTTTTTCCTTCCGTGCTTTGGTCGAAGGCGCAGACCTGCCAGCCTTTTGTTGCCGCAAAAACGGCGTTACGACCCTCCCCTTCTGCCGGGAATAAAATCTTACCAGGCGTAAGCTTTAACAATTGCTCCTCCAGGTATTCGTTCGGCGCTTCGCCATAAACATAGTGGTCATTGCTATATCGTTCGTCCCAGAAAGTCTTTGTCATATGTATTCATTTGTGATCAAACAATCGCTGTTTGGTTTCTGCCGGAAGTCGGCCCCGCCTGCACCAGGACTGTGGGGCAAGCAATAAAATTACGAACGAATGTGCTATTTTTTTAAAAAGTGTTCGTGAGCTGCGCGGCGGATTCAAGGAAGAAGCAGTACTCGACAGCTTCTTTTCAGGCACCCGTGAAAACACAAATTCGCCTTTTGCATGCCTTGTCCCTTTCGTGGTCTTAACAGCAAAAAGCAACCCCCGCCTGTCCGGTGACAGTCGGGCAAGAAAAAAGTCAGGAAAGAAATCCTGCCTGACTGCGTCACGCAGGCAGGGATGTACAGCCCGTTTCTCCCGGTGGCCCTAATTGAGTATTCGTGCTACTATAACTTCAGTGGTAAACTATATTGGACACATCTAATTTGACCAGTGGAAATTGACCTTTATTATGAAAATCATTTAATCCTGTAATCATGGTTCAAACACCTGGCAGTGTTGAGTAGGTTGCTTTGCCGCAAGTCTTGTCACTTTTTTGTCTCATCACCAAAAAGTAACCCCGCCAGTCCGGTGACAGTCGGGCAAGAAAAAAAGTCAAGAAAGAAATCCTGCCTGATTGCGTCACGCAGGCAGGGATGTACAGCCCATTTCTTTCTTTCGCCTTGATTGAGCTCTAGTGCTACTGTAGCTTCAGCAGTAAAACTATATTGGGCACATTTAATTTGACCAGTGGAAATTGGTTTTTATCATGAAAATCATTTAATCCTGTAATCATGGTTCAAACACCTGGCAGTGTTGAGTAAGTTGCATTGCCGCAAGTCTTGTCACTTTTTTGTCTCATCACCAAAAAGTAACCCCCGCCTGTCCGGGACAGTCGGGCAAGAAAAAAAGTCAAGAAAGAAATCCTGCCTGACTGCGTCACGCAGGCAGGGATGTACAGCCCGTTTCTCTCGTTGGCCCTGATTGAGTATTCGTGCTACTATAGCATCAGCGGTAAACTATATTGGGTATATTTAATTTGACCAGTGGAAACTGGTTTTTATCATGAAAATCATTTAATCCTGTAATCATGGTTCAAACAGCTGGCAGTGTTGATTAAGTTGCATTGCCGCAAGTTTTGTCACTTTTTTGTCTTAACACAAAAAAGTAACCCCCGGCTGTCCGGGACAGTCGGGCAAGAAAAAAAGTCAGGAAAGAAATCCTGCCTGCCTGCGTCACGCAGGCAGGGATGTACAGCCCGTTTCTCTCGTTGGCCCTGATTGAGTATTCGTGCTACTATAGCATCAGCGGTAAACTATATTGGGTACATTTAATTTGACCAGTGGAAATTGGTGTTTATTATGAAAATTATTTAATCCTGTAATCATGGTTCAAACACCTGGCAGTGTTGAGTAAGTTGCATTGCCGCAAGTTTTGTCACTTTTTTGTCTTGACACAAAAAAGTAACCCCCGCCTGTCCGGGACAGTCGGGCAAGAAAAAAAGTCAAGAAAGAAATCCTGCCTGATTGCGTCACGCAGGCAGGGATGTACAGCCCATTTCTTTCTTTCGCCTTGATTGAGCTCTAGTGCTACTGTAGCTTCAGCAGTAAAACTATATTGGGCACATTTAATTTGACCAGTGAAATTGGCTTTTAATTGGCAGGATCGTGCATAGAGCGTGGCGTGAGGAACGAGCGACAATTGGTTTTGGGGTGGCTTTACCAACTCCCTACCAACCA
>DLKC01000047.1 GCA_002478885.1 Chitinophagaceae bacterium UBA7600 | reverse complement strand
ATCACCCGATGGGTGGTGGCGAAGGTAAAGCTTCAGGTGGTCACCCACGTTCAAGAACCGGCAAGTACGCTAAAGGTGAGAAAACAAGAACAAGAGGCAAAGGCAGCGATAAACTCATTATCCAGCGGAGAGACGGTAAGAAGCTGGCAAAATAAAATGATTAGCCCGGCAACAGTGCAGTAATAAAACTTCTGTTGCGTCGCACACTTCAACGTTTTGCCCAATCCGGGACAGGAAGTACAAGTGAGTGACACAACGAAAGAAGCGCAGGGAACAAAAGCTGGTAACAAAAGAAACATTATCAAATTTCAAATTAACTCATTACTATGGGTCGTTCGATTAAAAAAGGTCCTTATGTAGATGCAAACATCGAAGAAAAGGTGTTATCTATTAACGAAGGCAAGAACAAGAAATCGGTGATTAAAACATGGAGCCGCCGCTCAACAATTACTCCTGATTTCGTTGGGCACACGTTTGCGGTGCACAATGGCAACAAGTTTATTCCTGTTTATGTAACTGAATTTATGGTTGGTCATAAGCTGGGTGAATTTGCTCCTACAAGGAACTTTAAAGGACATTCAGGAACCAAGAAATAAATCATTTTTTGATCGGGTGATTGCTGGTTGTAAGCACCAGTAAATCGCTAAATCATAAATCAGAAATAACAAAAAATGGAAGCAGTAGCAAAACTTAGAAATTATCCCACAGGCCCCCGCAAGATGCGTTTGCTAGCAGATGTTATTCGTGGCATGGATGCAGAAAAAGCATTAGCGATACTGGAGCATCACCCGCAGCACAATGCAGTGCCACTTGCTAAATTGCTTAAAAGCGCAATGAATAACTGGGAGCAAAAGAATGAGGGTAAAAGTGCTGCAGATGCAAACCTGGTGGTAAAAACCGTGTTTGTTGACGGTGGACGTACATTGAAAAGGATGCGTCCTGCGCCCCAGGGCCGTGGCTACAGGGTTCGTAAGCGCAGCAACCATGTAACATTAATCGTTGATTCAAAAAATTAATAAAAATTTTTAAACCATAATATGGGTCAGAAAGCAAATCCTATAGGTAACAGATTAGGAATCATCCGCGGATGGGAGAGCAACTGGTATGCTAGCAAAAAAGATTTTGCTTCGAAGCTTATTGAAGACAATAAGATAAGAAATTACCTGAATGCACGTATCAACAAGGGTGGTATTTCCAAGATCGTTATCGAGCGTACACTTGGTAAACTGATTGTGACCATTCACACATCAAAACCTGGTATTATCATAGGTAAAGGCGGTGGCGAGGTAGACAGGATTAAAGAAGAGCTGAAGAACCTTACCGGCAAAGATGATGTTCAGATAAACATTCTCGAGATACGTCGCCCTGAGCTTGATGCGAACATTGTTGGCGATACTATCGCTAAGCAAATTGAAAACCGTATCAATTACAAGCGCGCTATTAAGATGGCCATCGCATCCAGTTTAAGAATGGGTGCCGAGGGTATCAAAATAAAAGTAAGTGGCCGTTTGGGTGGTGCTGAAATAGCGCGTACCGAAGAGATCAAACAGGGACGTGTGCCTTTGCATACTTTCCGTATGGATATCGACTATGCTTCTGTTTTTGCACTGACTGTTTATGGTAAGATTGGTATTAAAGTTTGGATTTGTAAAGGCGAGGTTTTAGGAAAGAGGGAATTGAATCCAAACTTTGTTGGTGGCAAGAATGACCTGAGCGACAGGAGAGAAAGAAGAGAAGATGACAGGCATGACAGGCGCGGCGGCGGAGACAGGAGAGATGACAGACGCGGCGGTGGCGGCGGTGATAGAAGAGGTGGCGGAGACAGAAGAGACAGGAGAAACTAGAAATAATCGTTTCAGCGCCGGGATGCGGTTGCAGTAATGATAAAATATATTGAATCGCCGGAACAGCAGTTTGGTCCGGCAAATCAAAATCGAAAAAGATGTTACAGCCAAAAAGAACGAAACATAGAAAAGCGCAAAAGGGACGTATAAGGGAAGTTGCCAAGCGTGGCACAACGATAGCCTTTGGATCTTACGCTTTAAAGGCAGTTGAAGCTATCTGGTTAACAAACCGCCAGATTGAAGCAGCCCGCCAGGCGATGACACGTGCTATGAAACGTGAAGGTAATGTGTGGATCAGGATATTTCCTGACAAGCCGATAACCAAGAAGCCTCTTGAAGTGAGGATGGGTAAAGGTAAGGGTAACCCCGAGTATTTTGCTGCTGTTGTGGAACCAGGAAGGATCATCTTTGAATGTGATGGTGTTTCTATGCAAACTGCACAGGAAGCGATGCACCTTGCAGCCCAGAAGTTACCTATTAAAACAAAGTTTGTTGTAAGAAGAGACTTACAGGCTTAATATTTATCAGCAGATTTTCAAAATAATCACAATGGCTAAGAAAATTGATTTCAATAAAAGTCTTAAAGATCTGAATGAAGCAGATCTTAAGGCACGCATACAGGAAGATAAACTGCGCCTGAAAAAGCTGGAGTTCGCCCATGCAATTTCACCGTTGGAAAATCCTATGAGCATAAGAGGCTTAAGGCAGGATATAGCACGCCTCAACACTGAATTAAAGAAAAGAGCACTCGGTATTAACTAAAAATAAGTAATGATGTCCGAAAGAAATTTGCGTAAAACAAAGACAGGGGTTGTTAGCAGCACCAAAATGGATAAAACGGTTACTGTTGCTGTTGAAAGAAAAGTAAAGCACCCCATCTATGGTAAGTTTGTAAAGAAGACTACCAGGTTCCATGCGCACGACGAAAAGAATGAATGTACAGTTGGCGACGTGGTTAAAATCATGGAGTCCCGTCCATTGAGTAAGACCAAGCGTTGGAGACTGGTTGAGATCGTTGAAAAGGCGAAATAAAAAAGCTACGCGCTACGGGCCATGCGCCACGGGCCGTATAAGTCCAGATATTATAAACGAAAGTGTTAATTGCTATAAGCGCGCAGCTAATAGCTAAAAGCTTAATAAAATGATTCAGCAGGAAAGCAGGCTAAGTGTAGCCGATAACAGTGGTGCAAAAGAAGTTCTTTGTATCAGGGTATTGGGTAACAGCGGCCAGGATTACGCAAAAATCGGTGATAAGATCGTGGTTACTGTTAAAGATGCAATACCAGCTGGTGGCATTAAAAAAGGAACAGTTTCCAAAGCAGTTATTGTTCGCACCAAAAATAAATTACGCCGTAAAGACGGTTCATATATAAGGTTTGATGACAATGCAGTTGTATTGCTCAACAACTCTGACGAACCCCGTGGTACGCGTATTTTCGGGCCTGTTGCAAGAGAGCTGAGGGACAAGGGTTATATGAAAATCATATCTCTTGCGCCAGAGGTGTTGTAGTTGATTTTGACGAGGCGTGTGCAGCGATTGAAGTGTGCGATGCAACAGCAGCTAAATAGATAACAGAAAGATTGTATCATAAAAATAATATACTCGTCCGCCGGTGGCGGAAGTTGGAGGGTAAAAAATGAACAACAGATTTAAACCAAAGTACAGCATTAAGAAAGGCGATACAGTAGTTGTAATTGCCGGTGATGATAAGGATCTGAAAAAGCCGCGTACGGTTTTGCAGGTAATAGTAGAAAAGGGCCGCGTAGTAGTTGAGGGCGTTAATATTATTACCAAACATACCAAACCTACGGCAAGAAATACCAAGGGTGGTATTGTAAAGAAAGAAGCCCCGATCCATATCAGCAATGTTATGCTTTGGGATGCCAAAGCCGGTGCTCCTGCGAAGATCAAACGCACGAGAACGGAAGGCAAATTAGTACGTGTATCAAAAAAATCCGGGGAGGTAATTAAATAATGAGTACCGTAAAATATATTCCGAGATTACAGGAAAAGTACACTAAGGAAGTGATACCAGCTCTTGTTAAGAAATTTGGTTATAACAGTATTATGCAGGCTCCCAAGCTGGAGAAGATCTGCATTAACCGTGGTGTTAATGGTGCAGTTTCTGACAAGAAAACTGTTGACGTGGCTGTGGATGAGCTAACGATGATCTCTGGTCAGAAAGCTGTTCCTACCATGAGTAAGAAAGACATCTCCAACTTCAAACTGCGTAAAGGCATGCCTATTGGCGCTCGTGTTACATTGCGTGGTGAAAAGATGTATGAATTCCTCGACAGGCTTGTTTCTGTGGCACTGCCACGTGTACGCGATTTTAAAGGTATCAGCGATAAGGCTTTCGATGGCCGCGGAAATTATACCCTGGGTGTAACTGAGCAGATCATCTTTCCTGAGATCGATATCGATAAGGTTGCCAAAATCACCGGTATGGATATCACCTTCGTTACTACTGCACAGAATAACGAAGAAGCCTATGAATTGCTGAAAGAGCTTGGAATGCCTTTCAAGAATATTAAAAAAGACGCTAATTAATAAAACCGATCGCTGTAGCCTTTACCGGGTAACGCTTTCAGATTTTAAAACTTCGAATCGCAAATAAAATATGGCAAAAGAATCAGTAAAAGCCAGACAAAGAAAACGCGAAGCACTGGTTGCAAAGTTCGCCGATAAACGTGCAGCACTTAAAGCCGCAGGCGATTATAAAGCACTGGATGAACTTCCAAAAAACTCTTCAACCGTGCGCCTGAAAAACAGGTGCCAGTTAACAGGCAGACCTAAGGGATACATCAGGTATTTCGGTATGTCGAGGGTTATCTTCCGCGACATGGCACTTGCCGGAAAAATTCCCGGAGTAAAGAAAGCCAGCTGGTAAAACATCGGTTCACCGGTAGCCGAATAATTCACCGGTAACAACTTTTTTCTGAACAGAATAACTAGAAAATATTATGGTAACTGATCCAATTGCAGATTTCCTTACCAGGATTCGTAATGCACAAATGGCAGGTCACAGATTAGTGGAAATCCCTGCTTCAAATTTAAAGAAGCGTATAACCGAGATCCTTTACGATCAGGGGTATATTCTTAAATACAAATTTGAAGATGATAACAAACAGGGTGTGATTAAGATTGCCCTTAAGTATGATCCTGCAACGAAACAGCCAGCTATCCGTTCCCTCGAACGCATCAGCCGCCCCGGTTTGAGACAATACTCAAAACCTGCTGATTTCAAAAGAGTAATCAACGGACTCGGTGTGGCCATCGTTAGCACCTCAAAGGGTGTTATGACCGACAAGCAGGCCAAGAGTGAAAAAGTTGGTGGCGAGGTTCTTTGCTATATCTCGTAAATCTTTTTTACCCGGCTGCAACGCTGCGGTTAAGCATCGTTGCGTCGCACTCCTTTCACCTGCACCGCAGTGAATGAACAAGCAAGAAGTTAATTGGATCTGATCATTAAGCCTGAGTCGTGGCTGAACACTGATCCTGATTTGTAAAAAAATAAATAAAACCGACTATGTCCCGTATAGGAAAAAAGCCAGTAACCATATCTGCCGGAGTAAAAATTACTGTGGGCAGCGATAACGTGATTACGGTAAAAGGACCGAAAGGCGAATTGAAACAGGCTATCGACAGAGATATAGAACTGAAGATCGAGAACGATGAAGTTATTCTTGGAAGACCTACAGACCAAATCCGTCACCGTGCAATGCATGGCTTATACAGGTCGCTTATAGCCAATATGGTTAAAGGCGTTACAGATGGTTATACAAAACATCTTGAATTGGTGGGTGTAGGTTATAAAGCCTCCAACACCGGTAACCTGCTCGACCTTTCGCTGGGTTATTCTCATAACATCATTTTTGAAGTGCCTAAAGAATTGAAAGTGGCTACTGAAACTTTAAAAGGTCAGAACCCCAAGATCACTTTAGAGAGCATCGATAAGCAATTACTCGGCCAGGTTGCCGCCAAGATCCGTGGTTTACGCAAGCCAGAGCCTTACAAAGGAAAGGGTGTTAAATACTCTGATGAAGTTATCCGTCGCAAGGCCGGTAAAGCTGCAGGTAAATAATTAATCTGAAAATCACTTCCTGGCAGTATCAGGAAGGCTAAATAAAAAACAATGGACGCTAAAATTATAAGAAGGCAGAAAATCCGCTACAGGATTCGTAAAAAGATCGCCGGTACTTCACAAAAACCAAGGTTATCTGTTTTCCGCAGTAACGCTGATATCTATGCCCAGCTTATTGATGATGTAGATGGCAAAACACTTGCTGCTGCTTCTTCAAAAGATAAAGACATTGCGGCACAGCAAGGAAATAAAGTGGAGAAGAGTAAACTGGTAGGAGCTGCGCTGGCCCGCAAGGCAACAGCACTCGGCCTGGCCGATGTAGTATTTGATCGTAGCGGTTATCTTTATCATGGCCGTGTAAAGGCTGTGGCAGATGGCGCAAGAGAAGGTGGCCTGAAATTTTAAGGTTATTCCGTTGAATCAATTTTCAAATTTGTAATTGAAATAAAAAGATGACTAAAGCAAATTTAAGCAAGGTTAAAGCTGGTGGCGACATTGAACTGAAAGAGAAGGTTGTTGCCATTAACCGTGTAGTAAAAACAACCAAAGGCGGCCGTACTTTCAGCTTCTCTGCAATTGTTGTTGTAGGGAATGAAAATGGTGTTGTTGGCCAGGGCCTCGGTAAAGCTAAAGAGGTGCAGGAAGCCATTACCAAAGGAATTGAAGATGCAAAGAAGAACATGGTGAAGGTGCCGGTAATGCGTGGAACCATCCCTCACGATCAGCTTGCCAAAGAAGGCGCTGCAAAGGTTTTAATTAAACCTGCCGCACACGGTACCGGTGTAATTGCCGGTGGCAGCATGCGTGCTGTGCTGGAAAGTGCAGGTGTAACAGACGTGTTGGCAAAAAGCCTTGGTTCTGCCAATCCTCACAACGTGGTGAAGGCTACGATTAAAGCACTTACGCTGTTACGTGAGCCGATACAGGTAGCCCGTAACCGTAACCTTAAACTGGGCAAAGTTTTTAACGGATAATATTGTTTGAGGGTTGTTCGTTTCCGGAAGATATATTTTCCTGAAGCCGGTAGCCCCAGATGCTAAAATATTTAAAATGGCAAAGATTAAAATTACACAGGTAAAGAGCGGTATCGACAGGTCTGAGCGTCAAAAGCAAACATTGATCGCTTTAGGTCTGAAAAAATTGAATTCCTCTAAAGAAGTTGAGGCCACTCCCCAGATTTTAGGTATGGTGGAGAAAGTGCATCACCTTGTAAAGGTTGAAGAACTCGGATAATTAAAATTTGAAATTGGCCGATTGAATATATTTGGCCATTGGCTTTTTTAATTTCTGAAAAAAATTATTTAAACAAAAAGCGAGGGGCGATTCCCCGTTAAGTAAAAATCAAATAAAATGAAACTGCACAATTTAAAACCCGCAGAAGGTTCAGTTCACAAAGAGAAACGTATTGGTCGTGGTGAAGCCAGTGGTAAAGGTGGCACATCTACAAAAGGTAACAAGGGTGGACAGAGCCGCGCGGGTTACCAACGTAAAATGGCACACGAGGGTGGCCAGATGCCAATCCAGAGAAGAATTCCAAAACGCGGTTTTAAGAATAACAATAAAATCGTTTACAAAGTATTTAATCTTGGACAAATCGAAGAACTGATCGAAAAATACGGATTTACAGAATTCACAGCAGATAGTCTTTATGTAAATGGATTGATCAGCCGTACAGATAAGGTTAAGGTTTTAGGAAACGGCGAATTAAAAACTAAACTGCCCTTTAAGATCGATGCTGTCAGCGAAAAAGCAAAAGCGGCAATCGAAGCAGCGGGTGGCAGCGTAGAAATATTGTAAATAATTTCACGATATTTGCCAGACGCATCAACGATGCGTCTTTTGATTTAAAGAATGCTTTCACGCAATTAACTTTATTCAGTGAAAAAACTTATTCAGACTTTTAAAAATATCTGGACAATTGAGGAGCTCCGCAGCAAGATCGTTGTAACGCTAACCTTAATTCTTATATACAGGGTTGGTGTGCACATTGTGTTACCAGGTATTGATCCCAATAAACTTTCAGATGCTCAGTCTACTACCAATAATGGACTTCTCGGGTTGTTTGACACGTTTGCCGGCGGCGCCTTTTCACGGGCTTCCATCTTTGCCCTTGGTGTGATGCCTTATATTTCTGCATCTATCTTTATGCAGCTTATGACCATCCTGGTCCCTCAAATGCAGAAGATACAGAAAGAAGGTGAGAGTGGCCGCAAGAAGATTAACCAATGGACACGTTACCTTACTGTTGTAGTAACCATACTCCAGTCAAGTGCCTACGTAGCGTATCTTAGAACTCCGGGTTATGCTGAAGCAATGATACCTGCATACCAACCATATTTCTTCCTTTCTACCATTGTTATTTTAACCGCCGGTACTTTATTTGTAATGTGGCTTGGTGAAAAGATACAGGACAAAGGTTTGGGAAATGGTACTTCCATCATCATTATGATCGGTATCCTCGGTCGTTTACCACAGTCGTTTATACAGGAGTTTACTTCCAAACAGGAAAAAGGTGGAGGCGGTTTGCTCATCTTTATGATTGAAATTGCCTTCCTTATCGCTATCATACTTGGGTTGATTGTGTTGATCCAGGGTGTTAGAAAAGTTCCGGTAAATTATGCCAAGCAAATTGTCGGTAACAGGCAATTCGGGGGGGCGCGACAGTTCCTTCCCCTGAAGGTGAACAGCGCTGGTGTAATGCCTATTATCTTTGCGCAGGCGATCATGTTCCTGCCAACATTGTTCTCTTTCACCAATCTTGACTCTGCACAGGGTATTGTAAAAATATTCAGCGATCACAGTAACGGATGGTATATGATAATATATGCGGTGATGGTGATAGCGTTTACCTTCCTTTACACAGCACTTATCTTTAATCCAAAGCAGATGAGTGAGGACCTCAAACGTAATAATGGATTTATCCCCGGGGTAAAACCTGGTCAGCCAACGGCCGACTATATCGGTGCAATCATGGATAAAATCACCTTACCTGGCGCCATATTTCTTGCCATTGTTGGTATTATGCCCGGTTTCGCTCAAATGCTTGGTGTAACGCAAGGTTTCAGCACCTTCTTTGGAGGTACCTCACTACTTATTATGGTCGGGGTAATCCTCGATACGCTACAGCAAATAGAGACACATTTGCTCATGCGGCAATATGATGGGTTAATGAAAGGCGGGCGCATACAAGGCAGACAGGCCGTAAGCTCAGCCAGCTATTAATTTTTGCTGATCAAACATATTAAACCGAACCTGTCAGAAAACTGGCAGGTTTTGTTTTTAATTAATACAGGTTCTTTATTTTTCACCCGGCTGAAGAACAAACATGGTGCTTATGTTGCGTCGCACTCTTGTACGTTCTAAACTTAATTTGACAACTGGAAAAGGGCCACCGAATTTAAGGTTGATGAAATCGCAATATAGCAACCGGAGCATATCGCGATGCAGCGGATCACCAGGAAAAATTATCTAGTAAAGAAAACAGGCCAGCTCTATTATAAATGAGCAGAATACGAAACATGATCATTCAAAAAACAGAAGCAGAAGTTGCACTTATGAAACAAAGTGCAATGCTTGTAAGCAAAACGCTTACCGAGGTTGCAAAAATGTTGAAGCCCGGCGTAACCACCCTGGAGATAGACAGGCTTTGCGGCACGTTTGTCCGCGACCACAAAGCAATACCTTCTTTCTTAAATTACAGGGGTTATCCATTTAATATTTGTGCATCGGTAAATGATGTAGTGGTACATGGATTCCCGAACAATACTGGCCTGCGAGACGGCGACCTTGTTTCAATAGATATGGGCGTTATTTTGAATGGCTGGCATGGCGACCACGCTTACAGTTTTATCATAGGCGAAGCAGATGAGGCTGTGTTGCAACTGGTACGTGTCACGAAAGAGTCGTTGTACAAGGGGATTGAAAAAGCGGTGGCTAACAACCGGGTGGGCGATATTGCTTTCGCTATACAGGATCATACCGAAAGAAGGCATGGCTATGGTGTGGTACGCGAACTTGTTGGGCACGGTTTAGGCAGAAGCCTGCATGAAGACCCACAGGTGCCGAACTACGGGAAAAGGGGAAATGGGCCAAGGCTCAAGGAAAATATTGTACTGGCTATTGAGCCGATGATCAATATGGGCACTAAAGATGTTTATACAGAAGACGATGGCTGGACGGTTAGAACAAGAGATGGGAAGCCTTCCTGTCATTTTGAACATGATGTATGTGTGAAAAGAAATAAGGCTTTAATCTTATCAGATTATTCCATCATTGAAGCGGAAGAGAAAGCGAACCCGAATTTGAACACTTCCTATTATAACGCAGTAAGCCTCGCTGTTTAGCGAGGCTTTTTATTTGCTTGCGGTTTCCAGTTTATCATGCCGGATTACAATTGACAAATACAATATTGGATCAATGCCACCAATTGATTTGAATACGAACAAACAGAAGACGCTGGTAGTTATTGGCGGTGGGGCCGCAGGTTTTTTTTGCGCTGTAAATGCTGCAAGGCTTGCAACTTCACTAAGAGTGGTGATTGTTGAAAAGAGTAATAAAATACTTTCAAAAGTGAGGGCAAGTGGTGGTGGGCGCTGCAATGTTACCCACGCCTGTTTTGATCTTGCGGTGCTTTCAAAAAATTACCCACGTGGCCAACATTTTCTTAAGAAGGCGTTTCACTGGTTTAGCCCTGCAAATACGGTTGAGTGGTTTGAGGAGCGACATGTTCCATTGAAGACAGAAGCCGACGGGCGTATGTTCCCCCTTAGTGATAATTCTGAAACTATTGTGGGCTGCCTTGTAAAGGAAGCCAATAAATATGGCGTAGAAATTTTAATGAACAGGACCGTGGAGGAGATCGTGAAGGAAGGGGACAGTGGCTTCAGCGTTCATTTTGCAAATGCACAGCCGTTAGCCGGGGACTATATTTGTGTAGCTTGTGGCGGTTTTTCAAAGGCTACACAATTTGATTGGTTGGTTAAGACCGGGCACCAGATAGAATCACCGGCACCATCGTTGTTCACGTTTAATATACCTGGCAATGATATCACTTCAATGATGGGTATTAGTGTGCCACAGGTAACCGTGAAGATTCTTTCAACGAAGCTTGCAGAAAGTGGCCCACTGCTTATCACCCATTGGGGGTTAAGCGGCCCGGTGATTTTGAAATTATCTGCATGGGGTGCAAAGGAACTTGCAGCCTTTAATTATCACTTTGGTATTGTCGTGAACTGGTTGCATACATACAATGAAAGTAGCCTTAAAGCATCATGGAGCCAATTAAGAAAGCAATATGGCTCGCAGAAGATCGGGAGCAGAAACCCGTTTGCTCTGCCGGGAAGGCTCTGGAATTATTTTTTACATAAGTGCGCCATAAGCCCGGAAATAAATTGGGCGGATCTGTCTGCTGCACAACAAAGCAGGCTTATAAAAATACTTACCGGCCAGGAATTCCAGGTTAGCGGAAAAACAACATTTAAAGAAGAGTTTGTTACCTGCGGTGGTATAAAACTGGCAGAGATAGACGTGAACAGTATGCAAAGTAAAATAGTGCCTGGGTTATTTTTTGCCGGCGAAATTATGGACGTTGATGGAGTTACAGGAGGGTTTAATTTTCAGCATGCATGGACCAGTGGCTGGCTGGCAGCCAAATCTGTTGCCGAAAGTGCCAATAACCTAAATCAAACCCGGCCGGCAGATAATGATGTGATTAAAAGGCGATAAGAGGTCGGTTAATTTTCATTAATCCGGGCAGTAAACACATATACTGAGAGGCCAGGTGATGTAAATCATCTTTCTTATTGGGCGTATTTTATTATTTAGTGTTTATTTCGGAAGAAGATTTGTACTCAAGCGAATTGACTATTTTTTCAAAAAGTTGAAAAAATATTAATAAAGAATGCTAAAAAACATTTAGTTTCATGGTTGAATTACATACCTGTAGCTCATATTTCCAATGTCTTATGATATGAACCCCTACCTGGTGTGTAAACTGTTTTTTTGAAGCTTTCCTGGATTTTTACAAGACCCGATTTTTTGCTATTTTAGGAAAAATCATGTCGATTCAACTGAAAATATTGTGCCATTTTTTTAGTTGAAATGTCAAATATGGTTTGATCACAATTAACCGGGTAGTGAAACCAATATCTTATAGTTTATGAAACGACTGCTTAATACTTCAATGAAAACACCAACTTATTTTCTATCTGGTTTGCCAGATTATTGTAATGAATATTAACGAAACTTAACACTAACTTTCCATGAAGCAGAAAATCCAATTAACGTCAATGCTGGTTTTATTAGTTACCTGTTCTTTTGCCCAGGTTACTCTTGTTCAACAAAGGGTCGCGGGTGGTTCACAGAGTGATATACTGGCATCATCCTTACAAACAAAAGATGGTGGCCTGATAGCCGGCGGCAGTTCCAGCTCAGGTATTTCAGGAGAAAAAACATCGGCTTCGAAAGGTGGAACCGATTACTGGGTTGTAAAATATGATGCCGCAGGCGCCATTGTTTGGGATAAAACCTTTGGTGGGGATAAAAATGATTTGCTTGCAGGCATCAAACAAACGGCAGATGGCGGTTATATACTTGCAGGTACTTCCTTGTCAGGTATTTCCGGGGATAAAACGGAGGCCAGCAGGGACAATGCGGCTAACCAGGGAGATTTCTGGCTGGTTAAAATCGATGCAAATGGTGCTAAAGTGTGGGATAAAACGTACGGTGGAAACCTCGTCGACAGCCTTACTTCTGTTCAACAGTCAAAAGACGGTGGATACATTGTTGGCGGATATTCTACTTCGCCTGCCAGCGGCGATAAATCGGACAACAGTCACGGATTGCAGGATTACTGGATTATTAAGCTTGACGCAGATGGCAATAAAGTGTGGGATAAGACATATGGCGGAACGAAAGTTGACAGGCTTGGCAGCGTAAAGCAAACGTCAGATGGCGGCTATATCGTTGGTGGTACGTCTGAATCTGGTATCGGTAACGAAAAAACGGAAGCCAGCTATGGTAAATCTGACTATTGGATCCTTAAAATAAACAGTACGGGTTCTGTTGAATGGGACAAAACACTTGGGGGTAACCAGGTTGATCTTTTTGTTTCTGCGGAGCAGACTTCTGATGGCGGATACTTTGTTGCCGGCAGTTCAAATTCTACAATTTCCGGGATCAAGTCACAAAAGAATCGTGGTACATCAAATACAACTTTCGATTTCTGGATAGTAAGACTTGATGCGTCACACAATGTAAAAAACGACAGAACATTTGGTAGTGATAAAGATGATATACTTACATCAGCTTTCCAATCAACTGATAAAGGATACGTTTTAGGCGGTTACTCCAACTCAGGGAAGGGCGGAGAAAAATCAGAAGAAAATAAAGGCGGCTATGATTATTGGATGGTGAAGGAATATGGCGGAGACAGCAGCAGGATATATAAAGACAAGAGCCTGGGTGGCAGTGACAACGATTTTGCCACTTCCATAACCGAAGCGGTAGACAGGCAATATTGGTTTGGTGGTTATTCCCTTTCTGGGGTTTCCGGCGACAAAACAGAAGCTTCCCGCGGAAAGAGCGATTATTGGATGACCTATGTTAAAGATTCCACTGTTTTGGTGCCAGTAAGCTTTAGTAATTTAAAAGCATTCCAGCAGGGAAGCGGTGTTAAAGTACTCTGGACAAGTTTGTCTGAGATAAATGTCGCCAGGTATGATATTCAGCGTTCTTCCGATGCTGTTAACTTCAGGAGCGCAGGTACAATCAATCCTACTTCCAATGCTGCAAAGCAGGTTGACTATAACTTCTTCGATCAGCATCCTGCCAGCGGAAGCAATTACTATCGTATTAAGGCAACGGATCTTGATGGAAAAGAAACCTATACATCAACTGCATTGGTGGTTATCAAGGGTAAATCCGGCATTATTATTTACCCTAACCCGGTAAGAGATATGCTGAATGTACAAGTTACAGGAAAGGTTAGCCTTTCACTAATCAATCAATCAGGCGAGGTGGTATTGTCCAGGACAATCGAGAATACGGCTGCCATAAATGTAGCTCACCTGCCTTCCGGTATTTATTACCTGAGGAATAATGTTACCGGTGATAAAACACAGGTAGTTATAGGACGCTAGTTCATATAAGTGATTATATAATCACCGCCCTGGTGGTGCTAGAATAATATTAGTGTAATGGTAAAGGCTGGTTAACAACCAGCCTTTACCATTATTTAAGTAGTTGCATATTATTACTGCTGAGCACTGGCTCATAGAAGCAGTGTGCGCAGCAACAGGTGACAGGACTTGTTTTTTTGCCTGGTCAATAAAATCGGTAAAACAGTCCGGTAAACACAAGTCACAATAGTTTTATATTAAATTCGTTTTTTACAATTGTATTCATCAATTTTACAGTCGTATACATCAATCTGGTACCGCATCGAAAACAGAAGACCTTTAAAATCCAATAAATAACATTGACCAAACTTCTGTTATGAGGCGTTTACAAATATTTGCCATTCACCTGGTGGCGGCATTTTTTATCGGCTCCTGTAGTTTTTCTGACTCATCCATAAAACCTTCGCGAAAAGATATTACACAGGCTGTATATGCATCCGGGAAAATCTTTCCGCTAAACCATGTAAAGATCTCTGCCAAAGGAAACGGTTATGTTAGCAAGATACTCGTAAAGGCGGGCGATGATGTAATGCCGGGCACGCCACTTATCATTATATCGGCACCAAACAGCGATGTGAATGTAAATATAGCCGAGGCCAATCTCCGGCTTTCGGAGGCAAACAATACCGATAACAAAAACGAGCTTAACGCAGCGCTGCAGGATATTCAGTCTGCCTATACGAAATACCAGCTTGACAGTACCAACTACGAGCGCTACAGAAATCTCTGGAATGAAAATATTACCACCAAACAAACCGTTGACCAGGCGAAAACCCAGGCGCAACTTTCGTTTCAGAATTACAAAAAACTGGAAAGTGTCTACAGTAGCCTTAAAGCAAGACTGGCTACCGACGCAACCCTGGCGAAGCAACAGCTATTGATGCAGCAAAACATCAAGGGTGATTATATCATCACTGCGCCATTTAAAGGGACCATATATGATATACCCGTTAAAGAAGGGCAGTTGCTAACTACAGGAACAACTTCCATCGATTTTGGTGAAACAGGTAAGTTCGAAGCCGAGCTCGATGTTGATGAAACAGACCTTGGGATGATTTCGCTTAACCAACCCATATTGATCAGTAGCGACGCATATCCCTCGGTACCTATATATAGCTCGGTACGGGAGATTTTGCCAGGCGTAAACCAAACAAATAAAACGGCTACCGTAAAAACCGATATCGCAAGTGATACCCTTAAGTTTTATAGCGGTATGTCTATAGAAGCCAACATTATCGTAAGTAAGAAATCAAATGCATTGGTTATTCCGATCGATTACCTGGCCAGCGATAACACAGTTACCACCAAAGAGAAAAAGAAGGTGCCGGTTAAGACAGGGGTTCGCGATATGGACTACGTAGAAATTCTTTCCGGAATTGATGAAAATACAGCGCTCATAAAACCATAACTGTGTTTAAGAAACTGGCAAAGCAAAACCCAACTTTCCGCATAGCGCTTACACATTTACTTGGCAAGCGCAGGCAAACACTGGTTGCCATGCTTGGCGTAACCTTTGGCATCGCTGTTTTTATTTTCCAGGCCGGGTTGATCATGGGTTTTCAAACAACATTTATAGACCGTACCATTAATACTACCGCCAACATAAGACTGTTTAACGAAGCTGATAAAAACCGCAGAAGCCTGGTTGAAGAGTTCGATACAGCAGCCAGCCACTGGACAGTTGTTTACAGCCAGAAGCCGAAGGAAGTAGAACCCAAAATCAAGAATGCATCTTATATCATTCACGATATTGAGCGTAATCCCGATGTGGCCGGGGTTTCACCGTTCCTCGCGGCACAGGTAATTTTTCGCTCGGGCATAACACAAAAGGCCGGCCATGCGGACGGAGTAGATGTAAGAAGCGAAGACAAGCTTTTCGACATGAAGCAATACATGAAAGAAGGCGACTTGCTGAAACTCGAAACAATGTCAAATGCCATTATACTTGGCAGCGGGCTTGCGGCAGACCTCGGCGCTAAAATCAACGATAACATTACCGTCGTTTCGCAAAAGGGTGTATCATTAAGCCTCAAGGTTGTTGGTATACACGAATCCGGTTTGACGGAGATCGACAAAGTAAGGGCCTATGTTAAAATAAACACTGCCCAGAAATTGCTGAATACTGATGCCAATTATATCACCGACATTAATATAAAGCTGCGCAATATTGACAAAGCCGAGGAACTGGCTAAAGATTTCCAAAGAAAATACAACTGCAAAAGTGAAGACTGGAAACAGGCCAATGCCAACATCTTCGGCATCTTTAAAGTACAGAATATGGTTACCTATCTCGTGATCATTTCCATACTTATCGTTAGCGGTTTTGGCATCTTCAATATTCAAATGATGATCATTTACGAAAAAATGGGCGACATCGCCATATTAAAAGCGATCGGCTATAAAGACCGTGACATAAAGAAAATATTCCTTACCGAGTCTATCGTTATAGGCATTACCGGTGGCTTGCTTGGCCTTTTGCTTGGTTATATCGTGTCAGTGATCATCGGCAGCATACCCATTAATGTAAATGGTTTTATTTCGGTGAACCACCTTACGTTCAACCGCGATCCCATCCTGTTTGTGCTGGCGTTCGTGTTTGGCATTATCGCAACATCGATCGCCGGTTACCTGCCGGCGAGAAAAGCCGCGAAGGTGGATCCGGTCGATATTATCAGGGGCAAATAGAAAAGCATTTTTTGAGCCCGGCTTTTTGTTCTTTAATAAAGCTTTGTTGCGTCGCACACTTGTACTGCAACAAGCTCATCAACTTTCAGCAATAGATGCGGGAACAACATAAAAATATTACAGGAAAAAATAGTGGAAGCAGCAGCGCACTGAGCGATGTTATCATTCAAACGAAGCATGTAGACAAATATTTCTACGACCCTGAAAAATTCAAAGTACTCAGCGATATCAACATACAATTAAAGCGCGCAGAATTTTGCAGTATCATGGGCGCTTCGGGCAGCGGTAAGTCAACACTGCTCTACCTGCTCTCCACGTTGGACACCGACTACGAAGGTGAAATTTGGATCGACGACACCAATTTGAAAACACTTTCTAAAAACCAGCTTGCAGAGTTGCGCAATGAGCGTATAGGTTTTGTTTTCCAGTTTCATTACCTGTTACCCGAGTTTACGGTACTCGAAAATGTAAAGCTTCCTGCTTTAAAGCTAGCCAGGTATAGTGACGCGGAGATTGAACAAAAAGCTTTGGAAAAGCTCGACATACTGGGTTTGCGCGACCAGGCTTTGAAACGCGCAAACAAGCTCAGTGGCGGCCAACAACAGCGTGTGGCCATTGCCCGTGCATTGATCAACGATCCCGAGATCATTTTTGGTGACGAGCCAACAGGCAATCTCGACAGTAAAAATGCCCAAATGGTAACGGGTATTTTAAAAGAGCTAAAACAAGAATTAAAGCAAACCATTCTCGTTGTTACCCACGACAACAATTTTGCTGCCAGTACCGAGCGCATTATTGTTTTTAAAGACGGCGAAGTAGTAGAAGACAAATACAACAGCTGATGTTTTTTGGCTCAATAAAGATTCAGCAGTACAAGTGTGCGACGCAACAACAGTTGCATGCTGCTATTAAGCCCGGCCCATAAAAAAAGCAGCTACCTGGGTAACTGCTTTTGTATATAAAGTTTTTTAACTGTTACCCCATTTCCGGATACAATTCAAACTGCCCCATAAATTCGTTCACCTGGCTTCTAACGGTGCTTATAACATTTGCATCATCGGCGTTCATCAGTACATTGTCGATGGCATTCACCACGAACTGCATGTGCTCTTCTTTCATACCACGCGTTGTTATTGCGGGTACGCCTACACGAATGCCGCTTGTTACAAAGGCACTCTTGTCGTCGAAAGGAACCATGTTTTTGTTGGCGGTAATATCGGCCTGTACCAAAACCTGTTCGGCCTTTTTGCCGCTGATGTTTTTATTGCGCAGGTCGATGAGCAATAAATGGTTATCGGTGCCATTGCTTACAATATGGTAATCTTTTTCCGTAAATGCCTTTGCCATTGCCTGTGCATTGGTGATAACCTGTTTTGCATAGACGGTAAACTCGGCGCTGAGTATTTCGCCGAAAGCAATTGCTTTGGCTGCGATCACGTGTTCAAGGGGGCCGCCCTGTATGCCGGGGAAAACCGCGAGGTCGATAAGACTGCTCATCATGCGGATATTGCCTTTGGGATCTTTATGTCCCCAGGGGTTTTCAAAATCTTTTCTTATCATCACAATACCACCCCGTGGGCCGCGTAAGGTCTTGTGGGTGGTAGAGGTAACAATATGGCAATGATCAAACGGGTCATTCAGCAAGCCTTTGGCTATCAGGCCGGCCGGGTGGGCGATATCAGCCATTACCAGTGCGCCAACTTCGTCGGCTACTTTGCGTATGCGTTCATAATCCCAGTCACGGCTATAAGCACTTGCACCGCAAATGATGAGTTTTGGTTTAATTTCCCTTGCTTTAGCTTCGAGCATTTCGTAATCGACACGACCGGTTTCTCTTACCACGCCATAAAAATGAGGCTTGTATAGTTTGCCGCTGTAGTTAACAGCAGACCCATGTGTAAGGTGGCCTCCCATGCTGAGGTCGAGCCCAAGAATATCATCACCAGGCTGAAGACATGCAAGCGCAACTGCAGCGTTTGCCTGAGCACCGCTATGTGGCTGTACGTTAGCGTATTCGAGTTGGAAGATTTGTTTTAACCGGTCAATAGCCAGTTGTTCGGTTTGGTCAACGATTTCGCAACCACCGTAATACCTACGGCCGGGATAGCCCTCGGCGTATTTGTTGG
>DLKC01000082.1 GCA_002478885.1 Chitinophagaceae bacterium UBA7600 | reverse complement strand
CTCCAAACTGGCTGAAGATATCTTCCATATTACTTGCATGGCCGCCGCCAAAGCCACCTTGCCCCGGCGCGAAAGCCTGGTGCCCAAAGCGGTCGTATTTAGCCCGTTTGTCAGCATCGCTCAGCACCTCGTAGGCTTCTGCAGCTTCCTTAAATTTTTCTTCGGCGGCTTTATCGCCGGGATTGCGGTCGGGGTGAAACTGCATGGCCACTTTGCGGTAGGCTTTCTTCAGCTCGTCGGCTGTCGCGGTTTTGTTAACGCCTAAAATTTCGTAGTAGTCTCTTTTCATAATGCGTTAATGTGTTCATGTACCCAAGGGCAAAAAGTCTTGGCCATAGTGCCCGGGCTACACAACAACATTCCAGATTTTCTAGTTGAATTGTGTGTTTATTTGCCAACCACCACTTTTGCAAAGCGAATGATCTTATCGTTGAGGTAATAGCCTTTTTGCACTTCATCAACAACTTTACCTTTAAGCGTTTCTTTTGGTGCCGGAATTTCTGTAATTGCTTCATGCTGTTCAACATCGAAATCCTTTTCAATGCTGTCCATCGCCTTCAGGCCTTTTGACTGCAACGTATTCCTGAGCTTATTAAAGATAAGAAGGTTGCCTTCTTTCAACTGCTGTACGTCGGTTATCTGTGGCATTTGCTTTTCGGCGCGGTCACAGTCATCGAGCACATCGAGCAAAGAGGCAATTACTTCTTTACCTGCAGTTTGCATTAACTCGAATTTTTCTTTGGCGGTGCGCCGGCGAAAATTATCAAATTCGGCATAAAGCCTCACGTACTTGTTCTTTTGCTCTTCAAGTTCTGCCTGCAACTTCTCTGCCTGCGATTCCTCGGCTACGGGTTCGCTCAAATGAGTGGTTCCCGCTGCGTTTTCGTCAGCATTTATGGAGTAATCGGTCATTTCGCTTGCGCCGTTTGTTTTATTTTCTTGCATTTCTTTCTCTTCCATAGTTAATTCGTTGAACACTACACTGGTCAAAATTTTTGCCAACGCAAAGAAAAAGGAAAAATTGGCAGTAAAGGAATTGGTTGCCTATTATTTAAAACTAATTGTTTTGGACCCTGCATTTGTGCATGTGCCGGGCTTTTGTTGTGTCACTCACTTGTGCGTCCGGTTCTTTATTGAGCTTATGCCGGGCTAACTGTTTTTGAACACTGACGATTAATACACAGTTTGCTATTCTTTACCGGCCGAACATTGAGGCAGTGGATTGGGGCCAGGCTTTCAACGCTGCTGTGATGCCAAACTCCAACGTGGGCAATTACAAACGTGGCGGCTATCTTTGCCGCATGATTAAAGTAGTGCTTAAAAGAAAAATTGCTCAGCGCATTGCCAACGGGCATCCATGGATATTTGGCAACGAAATAAATACCATTGAACCTGCCGCCATTGCCGGCGATATTGTCGATGTGTATTATCACGACGATAAGTTCTGTGGCAGGGGCTTTATCAACCCGCAATCGCAGATCATGGTACGGCTGCTTACCCGTAAAAAAGAGGCGATCGATGAAACATTCTTTTATAACAGGATAAGAGGAGCCTGGGAATACAGGAAAAAGATTGGGTATACGGAGAACTGTCGGCTGATATTTGGAGAGGCAGATGAAATGCCTGCCCTGATCATTGACAAGTTCAACGACTATTTTGTAATACAAAGTATGGCTTATGGAATAGACATTTGGAAGCCCGCCATTGTAAAGGCGTTACAGCAGGTATTTAATCCTAAAGGCATTTATGAAAGAAATGACGTACCCGTAAGAGAACTGGAGGGCTTACAACAGCAAAAAGGGTTTTTATCAGAACCGTTTGATACCAATATCACCATCACTGAGAACGGGTTGAAGTTTTATGTCGATTTAGCCAACGGTCAGAAGACTGGTTATTTTCTAGACCAGCGGGATAACCGTGCCGCAATACGGCATATCGTTAAAGATGCAGAAGTGCTCGGGGCTTTCACTTATACTGGAACATTTGAAATACATGCAGCCCATTATGGGGCTAAATCGGTTTTGGGAATCGATATTTCGGAGAATGCGGTTGCGCAGGCGAACCGTAATGCAGCTTTGAATGCTCTTGACAAGACTTGCACTTTTCAACAGGCAAATGCGTTCGATGTATTAAAAAGCTGGTCAAAGGAAGGCCGGGCTTACGATGTTGTGATGCTTGACCCGCCTGCTTTTACGAAAAGCCGTGACACCATTCAAAAGGCAATTACGGGGTATAAAGAAATTAATTTACGAGGTATGAAACTGGTTAGAAATGGCGGTTTTCTTGTTACTTCAAGCTGCACTAATCTTGTACAACCTGAACTGTTCCTACAAATAATTGATATGGCTGCGAAAGATGCAAGAAAGAAGATACGACAAGTGGTTTTTAAAACCCAGGCGAGTGATCACCCGATCGTTTGGGGTATAGAAAATACTAATTATTTAAAATTCCTGGTTGTAGAATTGTGCGATAGATAAGCTGCATAATAAAGCAGCCGAGCTTGGGAAAGAACAAAGCGTACAAGCGTGCGATGCAACTAGGTTGCTATGAAATACGGAAGCCGGGATCACAAGTCTTTAAATAATATTGCCCCAAATCATGCGGTAAAACTGGGCAATGGCGGCTATGATAAATACACAACCCATGATTATGTTGAGAATGCGGTTGCCTGTATTCATTCGCCTGATAATCCAGTTTCCACCGTACATGTAAAGTGCAAGACCTGCAATGGTGCCTGTGCCGCAGCCCAGGGTAAAGATGTTGAACGAAACAGAATCTATCGGAAGGCTGCCATTATTGATTAAATAAGAACTCCATATAAACCAGAATGGTATTTGGGCGGGATTCAATGCGCTCATGCTTAGACCAAGGAAAAACCTGCTGATATTGTTTTCGAGTAATACCGCTTTTTTTTCAGCCTGTTGCTTATAGGCAGTAAGAAAGCTAAAAATTCCGAGTATAAGAAACAGAATGGCGGTTACCCAGCCAAGTATAATGAATAAAATGCTGTGCTGGATAATCCAGTCAACTCCTGTCAAGGTAAAACGCAGGTATATAATCTCCACGATTGCAACTCCCAAACTATATTTCCAGGCGTTGCGAAAGCTTTCCTGCACGGCAATTTGAGTTGATGTAATGCTCATTGTGCCGAGGGGCAATTGCCCCAGGAAACTTACAAGCCAGCCTTTCAAAAAAATGAGGATGCTGTTCATAGAATAATATGCCGCTCTTGATTTTGCGGTAATGTAAATTTCTTAAAGATTCGCGAATAGGGGCTGCATGAATATAAAGATGGAACATGCTGAACTAGGTATGATAAAATAAAAAAAGCCGCGTTAGCGAATAACGCAGCCGATTATCATTCAACAACTAAAAATTAAACTAAGCTTTTACCGCTGCTTTTTTTGACAGCTTGCTCTTAAGATTGCCGGCCTTATTTTTATGAATAACACCCTTTTTGGCCAGTTTGTCAATCATAGAGATAACTTCTGGTAAAGATTCGCCGTAAGCCTTTTCATCCTTTATTTCTTTCAGATCGCGAATGGCATTGCGGGTAGTTTTGCCATAATAACGATTTCTGTCTCTGCGTTTTGTAGCCTGACGGGTATCTTTTTTTGTAGCCTTATGATTTGCCATGAATTATTTTTTTCGGACGGCAAAAGTAGGGATATAAAATTGAAAAAAATAAAAAAATGTAGGCTAATTAAGAAAATCATTAAGTCATGTGTTTGTAACATGGTTTATAAAAGTCGTGCAATAACTTTTTTTTAGGGTCAAAAGTCGATATTTGCAATCCGCTTATTTACAGCAAATAAAAACATCTTCCATGAAGGATTTTTCCTATATAACAAATTCGCATCCTGCTTTTATTGAAAGTTTATACCAGGACTTCACCAAAGATCCGGCTAGCGTAGACCCCGAACTTAAGAAATTTTTTGAGGGGTTCGATTTTGCGGTTACGCAAGGTGTAAAACCTGTAAATGGAAAGACGGAGGCACCATCAGGGGCAACTGAAATGATCGACTGGCTGCGGGAAGTAAGGGCTTACCGGATGATTCTTGGATACAGGAACAAGGGACACCTGATTGCCAAAACAAATCCCATTCGTACAAGAAAAGACAGAGGTGCAAACCTTGAGTTGTCTTTCTTTGGCTTTACTGAGGCCGACCTGGATAAAGATTTTCATGCAGGAACCCTGATTGGACTCGGAACCACCACGCTACGAAATATTTTGAAGCATCTTGAACACACCTATGCCAATCATGTTGGTATTGAATTCAAGTATATCAGCGAACAAGACCGGGTTGACTTTCTTACCAACGAAATGGAAAAACAATTCAATGTTCCCCTGCCGTTGGAAAAGAAAAAGCGCATTTTGGAAAAGCTGAACCAGGGAGTAATGTTCGAGAAATTTCTTCACACAAAATATATAGGGCAGAAGCGATTCTCTCTGGAAGGTGGAGAAACAACCATTGCTGCACTTGATGCGATTATTAATACCGCCGCAGACCATAGTGTGCAGGAGGTAGTGATTGGCATGGCACACAGGGGCAGGTTAAACGTACTGGCCAACATCATGGGCAAAACCTACGGCCAGATATTCAGTGAATTTGAGGGTACAGCCAAACTTGACCAGACAATGGGCAGTGGTGACGTAAAATATCATATGGGTTATGGTAGTGACTTAAAAACACCGAACGACAAATCCATCCACCTGAAACTAATGCCCAACCCTTCACACCTCGAAGCTGTTGACCCCGTAGTGGTCGGGTTTTCACGGGCAAAGGCGGATATTTTATATAAAAGTGATTACGATAAAATTTTACCCATACTCATTCACGGAGATGCTTCTGTTGCCGGCCAGGGAATTGTTTACGAGGTATTGCAAATGAGTGATCTCAAAGGCTATTATACCGGGGGCACCATTCACTTTGTTATCAATAACCAGATAGGCTTTACTACCGATTTTGATGACGCCAGGAGTTCGGATTACTGCACTTCGCTTGCTTCTGCCATACAGGCGCCGGTATTACATGTAAACGGAGATGACCCAGAAGCGGTGATCAGGTGCGTGGAAATCGCAACAAGGTACAGGCAGCAATTTAATGCAGACGTATTTGTTGATATGGTTTGCTATCGCCGTCATGGCCATAATGAAGGCGATGATCCTAAGTTTACCCAACCACATTTGTATGCGCTGATTGAAAAGCACCAAAACCCCCGTGAAGTTTACACCCAATACCTGTTGGAGAATGGGGAAACCGATGCCAGGGAATTGGCTAAGGAAATGGAAAAGAAGTTCTGGGCCGATCTCCAGGAAAGGCTCGACGAAGTAAAACAGAATCCATTGCCATATACTTATCAGCCACCAGAACTGGTTTGGAAAAGTATGCGCAGGGCAACAGGTGATGATTTTCTTCATTCTCCCAATACCGCTGTTTCCGAGGCTGCATTTCAGAAACTTTTTGATGCATTGATGAGTTGGCCGGAAGAATTTACGCCGCTCAAAAAAATCGAGAAGATTATCCAGGATAAGATTAAACTTTTCCAGGCAGAGAAAAAGGTGGACTGGGCTACCGGTGAATTGATGGCTTACGGAAGTTTGCTGCTCGATGGAAAAGATGTACGCATGAGTGGGCAAGACGTTCGCCGCGGCACCTTTTCACACCGTCATGCAGTTTTGCGCGACGAGCTAAATGATAAGGCTTATAACCGTTTGAGCAGGCTGGAAGGCGCCACAGGTAAATTCCGCATATACAATTCGCTTTTGAGTGAATATGCCGTGCTCGGTTTTGAATATGGTTACGGATTGGCCAATCCCAATGCGCTTGTGCTTTGGGAAGCGCAATTTGGAGATTTTAGCAATGGGGCGCAAACGATGATCGACCAGTTTATCGCTGCCGGTGAACAAAAATGGAATCGTATGAATGGCGTTGTTATGTTATTACCCCACGGTTATGAAGGCCAGGGACCTGAACATAGCAGCGCGAGAATGGAACGGTATCTCCAAATGTGCGCCGAATTAAATATGGTGATCACCAATATTACTACCGCTGCCAACCTATTCCATGCATTAAGAAGACAAATGACCTGGCCTTTCAGAAAGCCGTTGATCAATTTTTCGCCGAAAGCAAACCTGCGCCATCCCGGAAGCTATAGCCATATCAGCGAGTTTACGCAGGCCGGCTTTAAAGAGGTAATCGATGACAGCACGGTCGCTGATCCGGCACAGGTAAAAAAAGTGTTGCTGTGCACGGGAAAATTATATTTCGATCTTGCAGAAAGAAAACAGGCGGAGAACAGGAACGATATTGCCTTGATACGCCTTGAACAACTGTATCCTTTGCCAGTTAACCAGCTAAACGATCTCTACAAAAAATATGGAAAGGCGATTTGGTTTTGGGTGCAGGAAGAGCCGCTGAACATGGGTGCCGCATCATACCTGCAGATGCATTTAAAATCTATCAACTACGGCGTAATCAGCCGTAACCCAAGTGCAGCAACTGCTACAGGCTATGCAAAGGTTCACAAAAACGAGCAGGAACAAATTATCGCTACAGCCTTCAATATTTGATGCGCACAGCTGTGGAGTACAAGTGTGCGACGCAAGCAAAGCCACATTGAAAATATTAAGCCCGGTTCACCAGAATATAAATGATGAACCGGGCTTTTGTTTTATAATCAACTTCCGTTGCGTGGCACCCTTGTGCCGCAACAATTCTAAGCGGCAATTATGCTCTGCCCATTTGTTTGAGGAAAGCAACATGCGAAGCAACTGCCTGGTCAAGGCGTGCATATTCAACATAAACCACGTTGTATTCCTTGCAGGCTTCCTTAATGATCTTGCTTATTTTGGGATAGTGTATGTGCGATATTTTAGGAAATAAATGGTGCTCGATCTGGAAATTCAAACCGCCAACGAACCACGAAATGAAACGGTTTTTTGTGGCAAAATTTGCTGTGGTTTTAAGCTGGTGTATAGCCCACTCATCTTCTAGCTTGCCGGTAACGGCATCAGGCACCGGAAACTCTGTATGCTCAACCGTGTGTGCCAGTTGAAAAACGATACTAAGAATAAAGCCGGCAACAACAGAGAACGAAAGAAAGCCAATAAGCCAGTTCAACACGCCGAGTTTGATGATTGGGATAACGATAAATAAACTGTAGTGCAGCAATTTGAAGCCCCAAAACTCTATGTGGTCTTTTGCAGTCATTTTCTTAAGCGGTATGTCTCCGATCCTGCCTGCAAAATATTTCCTGAAGTCGCTCATGGTTGTCCAGTACAAATAAAGCAGGCAATAGAATATCCAGAAATACAGGTGCTGAAACTTGTGCATTTTATATTTTTTCTGGGTCGCGGCCATTCTTAAGATGGGCTTGGCATCAATATCGTCATCAACTCCGTCTACGTTGGTATAGGCGTGGTGAATAACGTTGTGCTTCATATTCCACATAAAATGACTGGCGCCGAGTACTTCTGCAGAACTTGCCGCAAATTTGTTTACGATCGGGTATTTGCTAAAACTTCCATGGCCACCATCGTGCATTACATTAAACCCGATAGCCGCTGTTAATGCACCCAGCAACACGCTTAATAGTATTGCCCAAATACTGGATGGTGTAAAGAATACGAGCGTAATATAAGTAACTGCAAATGCGGTTAAAAGAAAAGCTGCTTTACTGAAAAGCCTGAGTCCTCCGGTCTGTTGTTTGCCTGTTTTTGTGAAATAGTCATTCACTCTTTTCTTTAGCTCTACATGGAAGGATTGAGAATTACTGTGGGGGAATTTTGGAGTTTGCATTAAATTATAAGTTTCTGATAACGATGTGCAAAGGTGCATCAATTCGGTCAAATAACCAATGGATTTGACCGAAGGCTGCGAATTATTAACAACCCCGGTCAGGTAATTTCCTGGATAAAAGCGTCAAAGCTTTTAACACCAATCATTTTGTGGGAGATGTAGCCCTCGGCATATTTAACGCCGATGCGCTTGCCAAGCATCAAAGCTCTTGCTTTTACCGAATCAAGAAAATCTGGTGTGGAAATGTAAGTTTGCGGCTCGCTTGCATCCGTGCTATTGAACTGGGTGGCGTAACACAGGATAGCTTGTATTTTTTGCTCATGGTAGTCAGAAATATCAAACACAAAATCGGGCTTAAGATAGCGATCCTGTATATAATGGAAGACATAGGAGGGTCTCCAGGCTTTCTGTGCTTCATCGTCAAGCGTTGTGTCAATCTTCCTTAAACCGGCAAGAAAAGCAGCATCTGAAACCAGTTTAGAGCTTCTTCCATGATCGGGATGACGGTCTTCTGGTGCGTTACACAACACTATTTCAGGCTTGTATTTTCGGATCACCGCTATTATTTTTTTTACGTTGGATTCGTCGTGGCTAAAAAAACCGTCTGCCATTTCGAGGTTCTCCCTTGCTGCAAGCCCCATTACAGCAGCAGCTGCTGCTGCCTCTGTTTTTCTTGTTTCCACTGAGCCCCTGGTGCCAAGTTCGCCACGGGTAAGATCTACCACCACTACCTTCTTTCCTGCCGCCACCGACGCAATGAGTGTTCCGGCACAACCCAGTTCAACATCGTCAGGATGAACACCAAAGGCTAGTATATCCACTTTCATACGCTTAAAATTTTGTGTTGCAAGATACAGCAAGGAATAGTTGCTGATGGTAAGGCCGGGATAAGTAAGCTGAAAAATTAATAGAATGTTTTTTGGAATTACACATGGCGGACGATATATTCATCTCACTCCATACATTCTCTCTACATCCTGTACAATCATTTCCATGGCCTTGTCTGCACCATTAGGATCATAGTTCTGGCGCAGGTTACTCCCAAACACGAGGGCAATGGTTTGCCAGAAAGATGCATTGAAACTGCCTTTGTATTCCTGGATTATTTCGTAGCAGTTGTCGCCTGTTTGCCGGTAAATCAGCTTCATCAACACTTTGCCCTGGTATACCGAAAGCTGGGTAAGTTTGTCGGCAAATTTTGTTTTGAGATCCTGTTCACGGGACTTGATGATGGCTTTGCGTTTACTTTTATCGGTTACGCCAGACAGTTGACTGTTGATGTCATTCATCACCTTTGATGCTTCTTTTGCATAAGGATAAGTAACATAGACGGCGTTGCGTAACCTTGTCCATTCAGCGTATTGCTTTTTCCATTTGCCACGAAGTTTTGCGGAAACATTTACAGGATCGAGCCATGAACATGGAATCGTATCACCATTGGCCTCAATGCATGCGTTCACCCTGATCGTGTCATAAATTCCCTGCCCGTTCTGTGCCTTTGAAATGGAAAAAGCCAGTAAAAACAGCAGAATGGTTAAGGTTGAAATACTAATATGTTTAAAGCTGCGAGGCATTGGTTGTAAATATAGTCAATGTGTATATTTTAATGCAGTAACCCGCTTAAAAGTAACCTTGACCGGATCATTGTTTGGTATTTATTAACATAGCTATTTTAAAATGGGAGAAATCACAACACAATCGGCATCATTCGCCATGGCGGAATGCTGTTAAACACTAACTTTAGGCCAATACCTTTTTGCATATGAAAAAAATTATCCTTCCACTACTGGTTTTGTTCTTTTTATCGGGCCATGCTCAGCAGTATCAGTCAAACTGGGCTTCTTTAAACCAACGCAAAATTCCCGGGTGGTTCCACCAGGATAAATTCGGCATTTTTATCCATTGGGGTCTTTACGCTGTACCTTCCTACGCACCTGTTATTCCAAACAGCGGTTATAGCTACGCTGAATGGTATGGCTACCGGCTTCCGGAAAAGAAAGAAGAATTTATCAGCTTTCACAATAAGAATTACGGAAGCAACTTCGCTTACCAGCAGTTTGAGCCTATGTTTAAAGCAGAGATGTTCGATCCTGCTCAGTGGGCAGATGTTTTTAAGCGGTCAGGGGCAAAATATATTGTGCTTACCTCGAAACATCATGAAGGATATTGCCTCTGGAACAGCGCTGAAGCAGACCGCGATTGGGGCAGGCCCTGGAATGCAGTAACAGGCACCCCTCAAAGAGACCTGCTTGGCGATCTTACAAATGCCGTTCGGGCCGACGGACTAAAAATGGGCTACTATTATTCCTTATACGAGTGGTTTAACCCTTTGTGGAAAAGCAATAAAGCCGATTATGTGAACAAGCACATGATACCACAATTCAAAGACCTTGTTACAAAATACAAACCTTCCATTATTTTCTCAGACGGTGAATGGGAACTACCCGATACCGCCTGGCATAGCCAGGAACTGCTTGCATGGCTGTTTAATGAGTCGCCTGTGAAAGACAACGTGGTTATTAATGACCGGTGGGGCAACAATTCGCGCGGAGCAAACACAGGCTGCACGTACGCCACTTCTGAGTACGGCAGCGGCATGGATCCTAATGTTATTTGGGAAGAAAGCCAGGGAATCGGGCATTCATATGGTTATAACCGCAATGAACAACTGGATGACTACAAATCAAGTCATGATCTTATACTGATGCTCTGCGATATTGTTGCCCGTGGCGGTAATCTCCTGCTCGACATTGGCCCGACGGCGGATGGACGCATCCCGGTTATCATGCAGCAAAGGCTTATAGATATCGGTGACTGGCTCAAGGTCAATGGCGATGCCATTTACGGAACGGAAGCCTACAAACAATCGTACCAATGGAGCATTGGCGTAAAGCCGGGAAAGAGTGACAAAAGTTTTATGGCTGCTTATAGCGCGGCACAATTGGTTGTTGCTAAAAAAGACACAGCTCATATCGAATGTTTCTTCACAATGAAAGGCAAGGACCTCTATTGCATTTTCCCCTCATACTCACCCCAGGTTGTTCTAAAAGATATTAAGCTGCCGTCTGCAGCAAAAGCAACAGTGATGGGTAACGGAGCCAAATGTTCGTGGAAACAGGTAGGAGCCAATGTTAAGCTTGATCTTTCGGCTTTAAGGCCGGGAGATATCTCCGGTACAAATATATTTGTAGTCAAGCTGGAGGGTGCACTGCAATAAAATATTCACGGTTAAGCTATATGCCCGCATAGTTGCGGTACTGTGTTGCTTGAATTGCTAACAATTTTGATGGCTGAACATGCGCAGGTCGTTTTTCCGGGTAGAAGTCACCAAAAAAGCAATATAAATCTAATCTTTGCGACTCGCGTAACTGACGCGCATTGTTCCGGTGTTTTTTCACAAAGGCGACGCTTCTATATGCTTATTGTGCGCTTTTACTACGGCTTATCCATTAAGTATCTATGGAGTATCTATTGGGTAAGCAGGACGTGTTTTAAGATCTTTTTACTTGCCTGGCACTGAAAAGACTGTACAGGCCAATGCCCGCTTGCCGGCGGGTAATTGAATATGGGTGTAATTTTCTATAAGCCGGTAGCATCCAGGCGAAGGGCTTCTTCTGTTTCAGGCATCTGGTAAACGGCGTAATGCTTATTACAGCACGGAAACCTGAAGTGTGCGACGCAAGGGCCGATGCCACGAAGAGATGGAGCCGGGCTCAAAAAAATAAAATTAAACGGTGCTGAGTTCGGGCTTTTGAATGCGCTGGTAAACGCTCATGAGAAAACCGAAAACCATAACGATTATGCCTATCCATACGAGGCCAATGAATGGAAAGTCGTAGACTTTCAGGGTCATCAGGTCGTTGAGGTTGCTGGTTTCTTTAATACCTATCTGTAACTGGCCGCTATGGTCGTCTACGATCTTGTCGAATCGGATGACCAGGTTCTGTGCCATTACGGTATCGGGGAAGTTCCTGATGCTACTGCTCGACATATTTACCGCGAACCCTGGCCGTACGGGATAACGCTTACCATCTTTTGCGATTACCATCATATCAAGACTTACCGGCGTTTCGCCCTCGTTCAGTGCAAAGCGGAACTGTTCAGGTTTTACCTCTACTTTGTTTAAAATAATCACGCCGTTTGAATAGAAGACGGTATCGCCGGCCTTTAATTCCTGCGGCCGAAAGCTGGACGTGTCGTCTGCCTTGCCAGCCGACCAGGATGTTACGTAGGCAAAAACATCGTGGGTTAGGTAGTGATTTTTGTCGGGGTTGGGGGAGAAACCGCTTTGCCCCTTGTTGTTTTGGAGAATATCAGGGTAAAGAAAGAAATTGTCTTTCCCATCTTTGCTTTGAAACTTCAGTTCAAAATATTTTTTACGATCAAATTCATTTGCAGTATCGCGGGTATAGGTTACATCGAATTTACCCATGTCGGTTTTCACGCCTTTGAACAGTGTAATGTTTTCAGCCGGATCTTCAGTTGCTGTTTTTTGAAAAACGGCGATGCCTGTGGTGTTATCGCTAAGCACCTCTTTTTTAGCCGAGGAAATAACTACGCCCAGCAGAAATATGGTAAAACCAATATGGGCAACAGAGGCACCCGCTGCTTTCATTTTTCCTTTCAGGCCTACCCAAATATAGGCGGCATTAGCAACGATGCCATATGTGGCTGCAAATATTGCTATATGTATCGCTGCAAGATAGCCAACTCCCTTTTCTGTATAATTGATATTGCCAAAAAGGCTTATGCAAACGCTTATTACCAGGGAAACCGCTGTTGGCAGACCGACCTTGTTAAGAAAAAAGGAGCGCGGTGTGTCTTTGTATTTTAGATATTGCGTAACGGCTGTAAGAACGCCAATAATGATTGCGATGAATATCTGCACCTGGTTGTGGGCAAATTTTGGATCCACAGGAGGGGCTATGTTCGTGCCGAACACAATATTGAAAACAGGTGTAGATGTTTTTGCGGTGATGATCATGCCCGACAGGAACAATACCAGCGAACCGATGAACATCCAGAATTCGCGGCTATAGGTGCTCTCTTCCTTCTGGATGGTAGGCACATGTCGGTTCAGTAATATGACATAATAAATAAACCCGCCAACACAGGAAATAAAGGAGAAAACCGGGTGAACATAAACCAGCAGGTTTATTACAACGAACAGCGCCAGAGTTGCCAATTGCTCTTTTTTGCCATTTGAAGCAGCCAACGCTGCAACCCAAATAAAACTGTTCATTAACAGGTACAGCTGGCTAGTCATGTCGGCACCTGTAAACGCATGGACCGAGGTGTCGCCGAGCACGCCGGTGCGGGTTAAGAAAGTTGAATACAATACCAGTATAAACGACGCAACATAAAACGCATAGGTGCTTCTGAGCGAATAGCCGGTGCTCTTATAAATAAGATTGGTATGTAAACCCGCAACAAGCACCAGCCATGGCACAAGTGATGCGTTCTCTACGGGATCCCATGCCCAATAACCTCCAAAGCTCAGGCTTTCATAGGCCCACGCTGCACCCATCATGATACCTGTACCAAGTACGGCAGCCGAAAATCCGGCCCATGATAATGCTGGTTTTGTCCATGAGTGGTCTTTGCTAACAAGACCCGCATACGCAAACCCAAAAGGAATGATCGTTGAAGCAAAACCGAGGAACAGAATTGGCGGATGAATAACCATCCAGTAATTCTGCAATAAGGTATTAAGATCGTTGCCTTCCTTTATTTTCGGAAGGTTTAAATAGTCCGGGTTTGTAAATATTGGCAGGTTGGGCATCTGTTCCCTGAAAAGTATAAAAGGATTGCTGCCAATTTTTATGTTGAAAATGTATACACCAAGCAACATAGATGCTATGCCCAATTGAACAAGGCTTATGATGGTAAGCACCGGGGCTTCCCACTTCTTTACTCTTTTAATAAAGATCAACCCAAGCACGCAGTGCCAGAAGCTCCAAAGCATAAAGCTCCCTTCCTGGCCTTCCCAGAAACTGGCAAGCAGGTATTGGGGCTGAAGCGAGAGCGCCCTCGATGAATGGTCCCATGCATAAAAATATTCATGGTAGTGATTGGAGATTATGTAAAAAAGTATAATATAAATACCAAGTACGCTTACGGCCTCTGTAATAAATGCCTTGCGCGCAAAACGAAGCCAGCTTTGTTTTTCAGGAGATTCCATTAAACGGCTGGCTTTAAAATAAGCGATAGTGGCAAGTAACGAAGCTGTAAAGGAAAGAATAGCAAGAAAATGGCCTAGCTGACCGGGAAGTAAATGTTCGCCATTATAATTCATCAGGGAAAATTGGTTTTATATACGGTTTGTTGGTAAAATAAAAAGCCGGGCACAAGCATTAACCTGCTTTTTCATCGATCGCCTGTTTGGTTGCATTCGGATCGTCTTTGTATTTGGATGGACATTTCAACAAAATGTCCTTGCACTCAAACTGGCCATCTTTTACCGAACCTTTCAGCACGATCCGCTCACTTTTTTCCATGTCTGTTGGCTTTGGATTGTGGTAAATTACTTTTATGGAGTTCCCCAACGTATCAAGGGCTGTAAAACTCAGGAAATTCGGATTTTTAACCGGGTCGTATTCCATGGGCACATCCTTATCGATCTTTGCAATAAGGGTAACGGCTTTGCCTGGCTTTTCCTTTGCTGCGGCAATGGTATCATAGGTAGTAACATCACCCATAAAACTTATCAGCACTGCAATGGCAACTGCAATCAGCACAAGCGCAACAACGTGAGTCTTCTTCATCTTGTTTTATTTCGGGGTCAAAGGTATGCCAAAATGCATTTTGCATACCTGCTGTTTTATTTAATTAATGTCTAAATGTTTTTAACATTCAACGAGGCGGTTTTAACTGCCTGACTTTTTTGCTGTAACCGGCTTTTGCACTCCGTAGCATTGATGTACGTACGGGATTGTGTCACCCAATTGTACTGTTGTTCTATCAGCCGCAGCGGCTACCAAATTGAACGGACAGCTATGCCGGCCTTTAAAGCCAAAAGCTGTATTATAACCTAAACCGGGCTCGACAAAAGCAAATTGTCGTCAGGCGCTGTAAGCCGCATACAAACTTTCATGATTTTTTAATGCGGGACAAGGTCATTCCTCCGGGGCGGCAATTCAAACCGCTGAATAAGCAGTATTTAATTGCCCTTTTATGTTTTTGAAAGCTATCTTTGAAACTGTCAACCATATTTTATTGCTGCTTATCTCACAGTTATGATCGCGTTCAGTATTTTTAAATTGCTTATTTACGCCGGACTTGTTCTTTTTGTTTGCTACTATTTTGTTTACAAGGTTATATTGAAACTGGCCGAAAGAAGAAGGATACAAACAAAGGGTGTCAGCACAGAAGCAACTGTTATTGACAGTAAAGCGATGAGAGACTCTGACGGTGCTGTACGTTATTATCCCGTTCTGCAATACTATACCGCAGATGGATCAGCTGTTACAGTTCAATCCAAAAAGGAACGTTACCAGAAATACGAGGTGGGTAAGAAACTTACCATTTATTATATGGCAGATGAACCCCGGTTGTTTTTCATCAAAGGCATTTTCCCATACATCAAGCTTACAAGTATTATTCTCGGCGTATTGTCTTCCCTGTTGCTGCTTATAGAAATTTACCGCACAATCAAAAAATTCTGAGTGACCGCCTTCTGAACAGCCAGTCAATTTATGCAGCTTATATTTCAAACACAGCGGCTGCTGGTGAGAGAATATGAACCTAAAGATGCAGACGATTTTATTGCACTAAACGGCAATGAAATGGTTATGCGGTATATCAGGCCTCCTGTTAACAGGCAAGAGGCACTCAATCTGTTTGAGGCTAATCTAAAGTTTTACCGGGAAAAAGAAGGGATGGGCCGCTGGGGAGTTTATGAAAAAGCATCCGGGTTATTTGTTGGCACGTTTGTCATCATTCCAATACCAGGCGATGATACAAAAATTCAGATAGGCTATGCGCTCGATCCCCAGGCATGGGGCAAAGGCTTCGCTACAGAACTTGTGAACCGCGGTATCCCGCTTTTTTTCCGGCAGCACAACAAAGACCTGCTTTACGGTGTAACTGAACTACCCAATATCGCCTCACAGAAAGTGCTGCTCAAGTGTGGGTTTAAAGAAGAAATGGAATTTGCAGAAGGAGAAACGCAGTTAAAGAGATTTGTTATGTCACGGCAGGAATACTACCAATAATACGCTTTTTATTCCTTTCGATATAGTGAACGCAAATACTCCACTTGAAAACCAAGGTCAGCATAGAACCGGTAGATCGGCGTGTTTCTTTCAGGCGAGGGTTTTTCGATATCTGCGACCAGCAGTTGAATGTCAATATCAAAACAGAACTGTTGAATGTGTTTCCATAAAAAGCGATCCGGCTCGAGATCGTTTGTCATCAAGATTGGAACAGGTGCTTCTACGCCACTCCATGCGAAATCATTTTTCCCGGTATAGACAGAACGGCATGCAACAATCTTTCCTTGCTCAAGAGCAATGAAATTGTGCCAGCTTTTGCTGATAAAAGCTTGTAGCCAATCCTTTGCGGGGTACTGGTACAAATCGAGAATAAACTGCTCCCATAATGCAACAGTTTCCTTTGTCACCTTTTCTACCGTTATCTTTCGTTCAGAAGAAATTGCTGCGACCTGTTGCGGTGCCCAGCTGATACGCTCCCAGCCACCAGCTTCCCGAAATCCACGGGAATTAAATATTTCCCTGGCATTTGCAGGCTGCTGATGCTCACAGTGCTGGATCAAATAAACAGGCTGGTTTTCTTTTTTATAGATTGCTTCCACCTGCTTAAGTAGTTTTTCGCTTATGGGTTCGGCATAGCCAAAACTCATCGCCATATTAAAATGTACTACGGGATATTTTGGAAAAACAAAACAAATGCCGCCACCGGTTTTTTCATAATAGAGATTCATTTCCTTCCGAAAAGTGGCAGGGGCAATGTCAAACATATTTTGCCAGGCTTCCATTTCAATAGCTTCCATCTCCTGGCAGGTAGGCATAAAATATTATTTGCCAGATAATACGGAATTTATTGACAGGTGGATTTTACTGTGCAGCGATCATTTTTGAAACAACCCATATAACAAACAAAGGAACATAGCTTCTGGCCATGTTCCTCTTTTCCGTAAAGACGGCTAATACTTTGGATGTATACCGGTATAGTTATGCGGTGTAATTGCTTTAAGTTCTTTTCTAACCGCGGCGTTTACTTTTAAGGAAGCGATAAAATCATGAATGTCTTTTTTGCTGATGGAGGTCTTCCCCCTTGTAAGGTCTTTCAATGCCTCGTAAGGATTTGGATAATTTTCTCTCCGCAGTATAGTTTGTATGGCCTCCGCAACAATGGCCCAGTTGTTCTCCAGGTCTTGTTGTATCGCCGCTTGATTCAATAATAATTTACCCAAACCTTTGTCGATCGACTTCATGGCTATCGCTATATGAGCCATCGGAACACCAAGATTCCTAAGCACGGTGGAATCGGTTAAGTCTCGCTGTAACCTGGAAACCGGCAACTTGGCCGACAGGTGTTCCAGGATGGCATTGGCAATACCAAGGTTGCCTTCCGCATTCTCAAAATCTATTGGGTTTACCTTATGCGGCATAGCGCTGCTTCCTACTTCGCCTTTCTTTGTCTGCTGTTTAAAGTAATCCATGCTTATGTAAGTCCACGTATCGCGGCAGAGATCTGTCAAAATGGTGTTGATGCGCTTGATCGCATCGAAATGCGCCGCAAGGTTATCGTAGTGCTCAATCTGGGTGGTGAACTGCTGGCGCTGCAAACCCAGGGTTCCTTCTACAAATTCGTTGGCCAGTGCAACCCAGTCTTTTTTTGGATAAGCTACATGGTGCGCATTAAAGTTGCCCGTGGCACCACCAAATTTGGCCGAAAAAGGAATATAGGAGAATAGCTGCACCTGGCTCTCTATTCTCTCCACAAACACCATCAATTCTTTGCCAAGTTTAACTGGCGATGCAGGCTGGCCGTGCGTCCTCGCGAGCATCGAAATGTCGGCCCATTGTTTCGCAAGCTGGTGCAATGAATGCTGCAGGTTAATGACGGAGGGCAGGTATTCATGCTCCACAAAGTTCTTCCAGCTGAGCGGAATAGAAGTGTTGTTGATATCCTGCGATGTTAGGCCAAAATGCATCCACTCTTTTACAGCAGAAGCGCCTGCCTTATCGAGCTGTTCTTTTAAAAAATACTCCACTGCCTTCACGTCGTGGTTGGTTACAGACTCTATTTGTTTTATTTGCTGGGCATCGTCAAGGCCAAAGTTTTCGCCTGTTTTTTTCAACTGCTGTCTTGCTTTTGCCGAAAGCCTGAAAAACTTCTTATCAGCGAGAAAAAGAAAATATTCGATCTCCACAATTACGCGATACTTCATTAACGCATATTCAGAGAAATAGTGGTCGAGATGTGCAACCTGTTTGCGGTAACGTCCGTCTACAGGCGAGATAGCAGTTAGATTGTTTAATTCCATTGATTGCTGGTGCCGGCCGATCCGGTGACCGGTTTATTTGTTATTGGTTTATAAGACTTTTTTTTGCCGGCTGCCAGATCTTTACCCGGCTTTTGTTGTGTCACTCACTTGTACTGTTGAGCTGAATGCAGCTGTCAACTGTTCAGATGCAAAATTCACGGGATCATTGAAATTTCTACAGCCGAACAGTGCGGCACTATACTACAGATACTTGATCGCCATGAAACGGAAAAGCCCGGCTCCGGAAAAATCCCTTTTCTTTGCCGCAAAAATAGAAGAATTGGATAAGATTAAGGTTGGGGCGGTAAGTTATTTAAATACGAAGCCATTACTGTATGGTATAAAACGCGATCCGGAGTTGCTCGAACAACTGGAATTATGGGAGGAATTTCCGGCAAAAATTGCTGCTATGCTACTTGATGGGTCGATAGATGTGGGGCTTGTACCCGTGCGCATTATCCCAATGTTGAAGGAGTCTTATATCATCAGCGATTATTGTATAGGAAGCGATGGCGAAGTGGCAAGTGTGGGCTTGTTCAGCGAGGTAGCCCTGCACGAAATTGAAACGGTGTTGCTCGATTACCAGAGCAGAACATCGGTTGAACTTTGTAAAGTGCTGTGTAAACATCACTGGAAGATTGATCCGGCTTTTGAAGATGGGGGCATTAATTTTATTCAGCATATACGGGGCAAAACGGCCGGTGTGGTAATTGGCGACCGCGCGTTAAAACTGCGGGAATCGATGCCTTATGAATTTGACCTGGCCGCAGCATGGAAAGAGATGACCGGGTTGCCATTCGTATTTGCAGCCTGGGTAGCGAATAAAAAATTGCCGGAAGATTTTATCAGCCATTTTAACAAGGCGAACGCGGAAGGCATCGTGCAACTCGATGCGGTGATTGCCGAGAACAGTTACAGTCACTACGACCTGCAGGTGTATTACCGTAGGAACATCAGCTACCTGCTCGATGAAAACAAACGGGATGGATTAAAAAAATTCTTGGAACTGGTTGAGACGGTTGACTAGCGAACAAAAACATCCTTCTTCAGAAAACCTTTTAAAGTACACCATTGGGAGATGACGATGTATTTCCCTTTCGGTGTTTGTCCTTTCAATAAAAACAAAAAAAACAAAACTATAGAAGCTCCAAACTTTGTCACAAACTCAATAAACTTCTTGAAAACACCAAGGCTGCCTTTTTCAGATTTTATGCGCCTTTTTTCTTCATTACCGGTTTTTAAAAACAATTTTTTAAAATTTCCGATATCCAGCCGGTAAGCATCTATGTTATGGTACAAATAGGCATCAGGCAGGTAATATATCTCCGTTGATAATTGTGTAATTTTATGGAATATATATTTGTCATCGCTCCGAAAAGTCAATTCATTATTAAAGCCACCCGCCTTTAGTATCACGTTTTTTTTATAAGACATATTGCAACCCGCCGGATACTTCATCTTTTCATCGTATTTTTTTATCTTGTCACCGTGCTCAACTCTTCCAACAAATCCGTTTAAATATTTATTCATCCATTCCGGTTCTTTGTCATGCTCATATTTTGGAATTACCCTGCCACCCGCACCAACCGCGTTTGGATAGCTGTCGTAAAAGCTTTTCATTGCATTGAGAAAGCCAGGGGCGAGGATAATATCGTCGTCAATGTAACAAAGCACTGGCGCATCGGCTTCTGCTACACCTCTGTTTCTTGCAAACGACAAACCTTTTTGTTGTTCAAAAGCATAGGTGATATGAAGATCAGGGTTCTCTGCAATAAATTTTTTTGAAATAGCTGCCGTGTTGTCGGTGCTGTTATTGTCTACAATAACAACCTGAAATTGTGTTCCTGGGAAAGACTGGTTTTTAATACTTTCAAGTGCATCGGGCAAATACCTGTCTCTATTGTAAGTGCAGATTACGAGGGCCAGTTCAAATTTATCGTTTGCCATAGTCGGCAAAGTAATTCAATTTTTGTTTTTTGTGTATTGCGCACATAAAAATAGCCCCCAGACGGCGGGCTATTTTTTTATATGAAGTTGGGTGAACTAATACCAAACAACTGAAGACTTGCCATCCTTATTGAAATCCTCTGACATAATTAGTTTACCGGATTTTGTGCTGTATAGTTTAATCCAGTCAACACTGCCAGGCCCTTTAAAGCTTACATCAACTTTCTTTAACCTGCCTAATTGATATCCTTTATAAGGCATTTGTTTTATGACATTGCCATCCCTGCTTGTAACAAGATTTTTATGTTGTGCTTCCAATGTAACCGTTGACCAGTCATCGTATACATGTAACAACTCGGGAATATTTGTTAACAGTAGATTGTTCAATCCAAATTGGCAAAACTGAGCCCGGTATCCGATGTAGATCACCCGTGCGGTATCTTGTGTTCCATAAATCCAAAGCGAAACATCATAGTCCGCAATTGAACCAATCTCTGTTGAGGGATTTTTAAGGCGTACTTCCAATTTTACAGTATCAGCTACTATTTCATGGCAAGTTGGAACCTTTAAGGCAATTCCCGAATAGAAATAGGACCAGGGACTGTTTTTCAGTTGGGCAATGCCTCCCGAAATAAAGGTGGAAGGGTCTACCTCCTGCGATCCATAATCAGATCCGTAGGTGCCGACCCATTTACCATTACCGCACGGCAGAGCTGCCTCAGCTTCATTGGCCGCTACAAATGCCGAAGCATTAGCATCTGCTGTTTTTACTTCTTTTGTGCAGGAGAAAAGTATTGCCGAAAGTGCTATTACAGCAAAGGCTTTGTGAATTGTTCTCATATCAGTTGTGTTATTTAAAATACTAAAGTACTCGTATAAACAAAAGCACCAAATTCATGGCCATGTATTTTTGAACCAATAACCCGGGAGGGAATAACTGTGTTAATTTAAGAATAACTGTGGCAGGAGAAATTTGCGGTTGCGAAAATATGTTTACAAAAAAACGCCAGGTACCGATACCTGCGCAGAAGCTATTTTTTAAAAAGCAACTTCAATAATTGCATCAACCCGGCAAGGCCCAACACAACCGTGTGCTTTGTTTTTAAACAGGGGACATACACAATGGTGATAAAAAATTGCTTTGCCGAAACTTTCCAGAGCTTTTCAAGGTACAGGCTGTACTTGCCTGTGTTGTTGCGTTGAACAGCATGGTAAACTGCAAATTTTCTATAAACCAATGCCAATTGCTGCGCAGGCAGTTTTTTTTCCAGCAAACCCATCTGACGCTCCAGCATAATCTTGGCAATGTCGTTCACCGCATCGCCTTGCGTGGAAGTGAGTGACGCTGCATGTTCACGGTAATAATAAAGATCGTACCGGTTTACATAAAGTACCCTGAATTGCAAAAAGGCCCTTACAAAAAAATCATAGTCTTCTATCAGGAAGGCACCCGGGTTATATCCCTTATTCGCATCATACACTTTTGCTTTGTATAAGAAGCAGGCACTGCATCCCTGGAAATGGGTAAAATTTTTGTTGATATCCCCGAAAGTTCTTTTGCCGGTTATTTCATTTGCATCATTGATGATCACATAATCAGTATACACAAAATCAACAGATGCATCAGCCTCGAGCATAGACAGCAATTCCTGCAATGCGCCGGGCGCATAATAGTTGTCATCAGAGGTCCATGTATGATATTTCCCTTTCGCAGCATCAAAGCCGGTATTCAAAGAAAGCGGTAGTTTTTTGTTAGACGCATTGTGGATCACTTTTACCCGGCCATCCTTTGCTGCATAAGTTTCAGCGATTGCTGCGGTGTTGTCGGTCGAGCAATCATTTACAATAATCAGTTCGAAATCGCTGAATGACTGGCCAAGGCAGCTTTCTATAGAAGTGCTTATATATTTTGATCCATTGTAAGTTGGAAGTATAATACTTATGATTGGGTTGCTCATTCAATGATTTTATTTTTTATAGCCGGCTTTAGAAACACTGCTCATCGTCCCTTGCGTCGCACTCTTCTGCTGCTGTAACAGCGCGCTGCATTTGCTATACTTCGGCAAACAGTTCAAAAGTAAAAATCAAATGTCAGGAAAAAACAGTTGATAAAAGAGCAGAAACCTGAAGCGTGCGACGCAACCAAAGCTGATGCCGGCAACAATGCCGGGTTCATAAAGCGGCTGCTTAACGGCGGTATTACAATTCTTTAAGCAGGATCTTCACTATTTGAGTGGCGCTGTCGCCGGTACCATATGGATTAACGGCTTTTGACATTTTTTTATAGGACTCCGCGTCATCGATGAGTTTTGTAGCCTCGGCAACAATGCGTTCTTTGGAGGTACCTACGAGCAAAGCCGTTCCGGCCGCGATGCCTTCTTCCCGCTCGGTTATATCGCGAATCACCAAAACAGGTTTGCCCAACGTTGGCGCTTCTTCCTGGATCCCGCCCGAGTCAGTAATTACAAAATGGCATTGATCCATCAGCCATACGAGCTGTGGATAGGGAAGCGGTGCAATTAAAAAAATATTGGGATAACCACTGAGCCGTTCTTTTACAACCTGCTGCACATTGGGATTCAGGTGAACCGGGTAAACGAATTGCATGCCGGGATATTTTTCAGCCAACGTGGTAATGGCATCGCAGATATTTTCGAATGGCTTGCCAAAACTTTCTCTCCTGTGGCCGGTGATAAGCACCGTCCTTTTTTCGGGGTCGAGAAAGCTGAAGAATGACTGGTACCGATTGTCGGTTCTTACTTTGTCAACCGCCCAAAGCAAGGCATCGATTACCGTATTGCCCACCACGAAAATATTACGGTGAATGTTCTCGTGTTCGAGGTTTTCCTTTGCTTTTACTGTTGGCGCAAAATGAAAATCGGTAAGGGCGCCGGTAAGCTTCCTGTTGATTTCTTCCGGGAAGGGCGAATATTTATCAAAGCTTCTGAGACCGGCCTCAATATGCCCGATCTTTATTTTTTTATAGAAAGCTGCCAGTGCTGCGGTAAAAACAGTAGTGGTATCGCCCTGCACAAGCATAATATCCGGCGTATAATCATCGAGCATTTTCTCAAGCGCCCTCAGGCCATCGGCGGTGATGTCAAACAGTGTTTGCCCGGGCTTCATGAGGTGAAGGTTATAATCTTCCGTGAGTTGAAAGAAATCCATCACCTGTTGCAACATTTCTTTATGCTGGCCGGTAACACAGACTTTTACTTCCAGTTCGTCGGCGTGTTTTTTTGCCTCATGAATGATCGGGGCCATTTTTATCGCCTCGGGCCTTGTACCAAATACAAATAAAATCTTCTTCATGCTATTGATTAAGAGCATTGACTGCCGGGGATTAACCCTCCTGTGTTATCAGTCTTAATAAAGTTTTGCCTGGTTCAGGGTCGTATAAACTCATAGCTCGTTCATGTGCGTTAATGCCGATCTGTTGCCAGTTATTTAACTGCAGCCAGGCTCTTTCTATACTGTTGCCAAACGAGTGAACGGTTGGGGCTTCAGCAATAAAGCCAGACCTGCCTTCTTCAATCCATTCCGCTATTCCGCCGACATCGGTGCCCACGCAAGGCCTTCCGCAGATCATTGCTTCCACAACGGCCAGTGGCATGCCTTCCATATGCGATGGCATGAGCAGCACCTGGTTTCGTTCCCAGACGGCGCGAATATCGCTTACTTTTCCATGAAATGTTACATTATTCTCCAGTTGGAAGCGTGTTACCAGTTGCCTGAGATAGCTTTCATCAGGGCCGCTGCCATAGATATTCAGGTGCCAGTTTCTGGCCTTCCATTGAGGCTGGCTGAGAACCTCCAAAGCAATATCCTGTCCTTTGTGAACGGTAACAAGATTGCCAACCATAGCCATCTGAACGGTGTCGCTGGCGGGAAAAGGGATAATGGCAGTAGAAGAGATATTTACCGGGTTGCGGATTACAAGCGCGTTAGCGAGGCCGGCTGCAAGCTGGCGTTTGGCATTTTCCAGGCTGCGGCTGGAAATGAAAAACACTTTTTTGCAGCGCTGATAAGCATCGATCGTTTTCTGGGCCCGCTGGTCTGACAGGCCACCCCGGCCTCTTTCATCGTTAAAATGCCCGATGATATAAAATGCCGCATTAGATTTGAAAAGGTGCTCCATGAGCTCTGTTTCTTCCGCTATAGAGTAGCAGGTTCCGTTGTAAAGGACTACATCGGGTTTTTGATCGAATATTCTTTTAAAGGAAAGGCTCAGTTTTTTTCGGATAAAATTGATGCCTTTATCCTTTAACTGAATGACAGGATTTTCGGATAATTCCCGGTACGATGGACGGGTAAATTCGATAAGGCCATTGGCAGTGAGCGTTTTGATTCTAGGGTGAACTACAGGGTGTTGGTAAGATAAATGAATGATTGTATCGCCGTTTTTTAGTGCAAGGTCTGCCATGTTTGCCCAGAGCTCTTCACTTCCGCCCCAGTTATCCCGTATCATAGAAACGATTGCAATGGTCATGACAATTTTGAATTAAAATAAAGACTTTAAAAAACTTTTGAGAAAAATTTCTTTTTTAAAATACCAAAAGGTACTTTGTCAAAAATCAAGTTTATGAAAAAGAACCTTGTTCTATTATTAGCTGTTGGATTGTTTCTGGCTAGTTGCCAAAAATCCAATTTGACTTCGCCAACTGCAACAACCTCAACGACACAAGACGAATTAAGTTTCAATACAAGCAACACTGATGAACTCGCCACGGGTAAAACAAGGACCGAGCTAATCAGCCAATATACATGGATGTATAAAAAATATTATCTGGGGTACCAGGATCCAAATAACCTTGGCACGTTACTTTACCTGCGCGGGGCTACAAACAATTCTTTGGATCTTGATAATGTTTTTGTAACCTATCACGCAGACGGAACTGTTGATGAAGATGATAACGGAACCAGCTATCCCGGTACATGGTATTTTTCAGATCCAAAAGAAACAATTATCGTTGTTACGAATTCAACAGGGACTTATACAAGTAAGGTGCTTAAATTAAATAACAAGACATTTATTTTCGAGTATACAGACATTTACGGTGTCAATAGGGCTGGACAATACGTTCCATTTAAATAGAACACTATTTCCTCCTGCACAAGACCACATTGTTTAAATAAAGGTCTTCGCCTGCCGGGAAAATTTTTGAAAGAACAACAGCGTAAAGATTTATCCCCGTGTAAACAATAAATCTGAATACCGATCTCAGGATCGGTATTTTTCTTATATGGGGAGTTATATGCTGGTGGATATACATAATACGTAACTGGCTAACTGTTTCAATACTGTTGCCGGTTTTATTCTGCTGAATAATTTCGAACCCATTTCTTTCAAGCATGCTTTTTATGCCAAAAGAAGAGTAACGTGCAAAATCGTGGGGAACTTCATGCTCGCAAATAGAGAAAGGACATGTGATGAGCAGCATGCCACCCGGCTTCATGACCCTGTTTATCTCTTTTAATATTTCATCGAGATTGAAGATATGTTCAAACACTTCGCTGCTGAAAACTGAGTCGAAATGGTTGTCTTCAAAGGGTATGGAATGGCCGTCATAAAAAACATCAATCTGCTCGTTCAGATGGGGGTGGCCCGGGTTTTCGAAATCAACGCCGATGTATTTGTCCACTTCAAAGAGGGATTTGTATGGCTTTGACCCGCAGCCAAAATCCATCAAAACGCCTTTCAACTTACCTGCATGGCCGGCTATCGACCTCAACAACCGGCTTCTCGTGAGATAGGCAGGGTAAGTGATTCCCGGGTTAAATTCATATGCAATTTGTTTCAATTTCATTGCGGCTGTTTTACGGCTACCCTTCCCGTTTCATCAATCCTGTTCAACAAGATCTGAACGTTGTTCTTTTGAACATACTCATCAACTGCTTTACGGGCGCCTTGCCAATGTCCATAATCATCAAGAATTAAAACGCCGCCCGGCATGAGTAAAGGGAACAAATGAATCAACTCATGGCAGGTAGATTCATACCAGTCCGTATCAAGCCTGAGTATAGCAATCCGCTGTGATATTACATTCGGAATGGTATCTTCTACTTTGCCTTTAACGTATTTTATATTTCCTGAAGGATAGCCAGTGCTGTTCATTGCCTGTTGAACGGCTTCAAGCGTTGAATAGGCCCACACAAGATTTTTTTCTTTGTTTTGATCGGTTTCCAGCAAAGCCGTAGCAGTTTCACCATAATAGGTTTTGTCATGTTCAGTGGGTTCACTCATCCCTTCGAACGTGTCATATAAATACAACTCCCTGCCCGTATTCCTCAAATGTTTCAGTGTTTCAGCAACCGCCATCATACTTCCTCCTTTCCAAACGCCACACTCCACTATGTCACCTTCAATATGGTTGTTTTCGACATATTTTACAGCCTCTATCAATGTGTAAACCCTTTCAGGGCTTGTCATTGTGAAGTCTTTCACTTTTTCAAAGACAGCTTTATGGAGTTCTTCAAAATCAGGTAATGCTGTTAGGCTGGATTGATTAAGTTTTATAATGTCGTAGCCAAATCGCTGCAATATTTTTCTTATAAAATTTTTCATGTCAAAACATATCTTCGTGCGCAAGATAATATTTCATTCATAAACAATGGCCTCTTTTGCAGCTTTCCGTCATCATAGTTAATTACCGCTCAGCTTCGCTTATTGGTGAATGTATTGCCAGCGCCACCCAATTTGAATCGGCAAGAAATTTTGAATGGATTATTGTTGATAATGATTCTGCCGATGACAGCAAAGAGACCATCCTTTCCCGTTTTCCGTTTGTGAAATGGATCGCCATGGATTACAATGCCGGCTTTGCAAGAGCAAATAACGAAGGTATCCGGCAATCGAATGGTTCCGTTGTGTTGTTGCTGAATCCCGATACCATTATCTTAAACGATGCAATTGATAAGTGCTTTAAGCGGTTTATGCAATCAGGTTATGTTGCTGGCAGCGTACAACTTTTGAATGCCGACCGTACGCCACAGATAACCGGGAGCTTTTTTATGAAAGGAGGCCTCAACCATCTTTTACCATTGCCCTATCTTGGACCTTTGCTTAGAAAAATTGCCTTTGCCATCAACGTAAAAAAAACCAACGTTCCTGAGGCTGCCCGGGAAGAATCCGTAGATTGGATCAACGGCGCTTTCCTGATGGTAAAAAAAGCCGCTATAGAGAAAGCCGGCATGCTCGACGAAGACTTTTTCCTTTACTCCGAAGAAATTGAATGGTGCAGCAGGCTTAGAAAGCAAGGCAATCTTTGCGTATACGGCGATCTAAGCACCATTCACCTCCAGGGCGAAGCAATTAATGCCGCAACAAGTACTGCCGACAAGGGTTATATAAACCTGTACGATAAAAAAGGCCTGCAACTGATCGTCTCCAATCACCTGCGCATAAGAAAACAATTTGGTGTGGGTTGGTTTTTGTTCCACCTGCTCGTACACACAGCCGAGATCCCCGTTTTCTTTTTTTGCAGCATCACCGATAACAGCATTCATCTCAGGAACCCGTTCAACGACATGCCCCGCATAACAGGATTCACACGTAATATTTTACGGCTGTGGGAACTGGCACCGCTCATTATCCGCAACAAACAGCACTTTTATAAGATGTTGTAAAGAGTACTTTTTAACCGGCAACATCACGCTGTGCAGCTGTTGTTGTGTCACTCTCTTGTACGTCCCGCGCTTCAATGAACGGTGATTGATCGCTTCAGATATCAATTCACTTTGCCGATGCTTTTTTTATTGCAGCCGAAGCGTGCGATCCCGAATCGTTTCTCTCGGGACGCAAGTGAAGCTGCCATGAAAAACCAAAGGCAGACTCGATAAAATCTTCAACGTGGGGCTGTTAATCGATCTTTAACTACGGGTACTTTTTATTTTTTATATTTTAGATTAATGAAGTTTGTCGTTTTGGCCCTGCTCTTAGCCCCTTGTTTTTTATCACTTGCTGTAAGTGCCCAGGATTACAATTACCTGCACTATGATTTAAAGGATGGCTTAAACGGGTTAACCATTTACACAGAAACCCAGGATAAAGATGGGTTTATGTGGTTTGGAACCGATGGAGGCTTAAGCCGGTTCGACGGCACACACTTTAAGAACTTTACCACTACAGATGGTTTACCTGATAATGAAGTGCTGAAATTGTATGTAGATTCGAAGAACAGGATGTGGATTATCTCGTTTAGTCATGCTATTTGCTTTTATAATAACGGCAAAATTCATAACTCAAAAAACGATTCCCTGGTTGCTAAAATTCAACTTTCTTCTGAACCCGTGGATATTGTTGAAGACAAGTATGGCAATATTGTTTTACTGGAAAATAGTGCCATTCACATTATAGATACCGGTGGGAAATACTTTACATATCGGGATTTTAGGGGAGGATATTTTTATGCAATCAATTTGGGGTTAAACAATGATAAGAATGTTGTGGTATCAGGCATACTCAATAATTTTAAAGGTTGGGGACTTTTCAAGCTAAACAGTAAAGCTGCTATAGAAGCTTACGACACGATTACCGTTAACAACAAATTTATTAGTCGCCTTAGTATTCTTTGCAGACCGGGAATTTTTGCCTACCGAATATTGAACGACTTGTATTTTACCAACACTGACAAGAAAACATACAAATTAAAAGTGCCGGTTCATTTTAACGGCTTCTCGTGGTTGTGTGACTCCCTTTTTAGTATTAATGCAGACGATACCGTTTACCTGTACAACCTAAAAAATGCTGCAATTACTCATAAGTTCTTTCTTGGAAAGACAACCAATTGCTGCTTTAAGGACAATGAAGGCTCCTATTGGTTTGGCACGACAGGATATGGAATTTACCGGCTTGCATCAAGTGCGATCAGGAACTATAGCCTGGTGTCTGATAAAAGTCCTCTTTCGGTTTATTCCTTATCCAAAGCCAATTCTTATCTTTTGGCTGGAACAAATAAAGCTTTACTGTGGAGGATCGATGGTAATGATCGGTTGTTTTCTACCACGGTTGCAAGCGGTGTTGGTAGCGCAAGAATTACGGGTATAGTAGAAAATGAGCACGATGTTATCGTGGGCTCACCAGATGGGCTATCTTATTTCAACAAGCAAAATCAGCAGACTATCGAAGCTTTCGTTAGTGTGAAAAACATATATAGATATGAGGATACGATATTGGTAAGTACTAATTGGGGCGTCTTTAAAATGAATATTAACCAGCCACGGATCTCTGACATAATATGGAATAAACGTGCTACCTGTTCCTACCGTTTTGAAGGATTGGATTTTATTGGTGCGCTGGATGGATTGTACGCAATTGATGATAGTAAATCGGTTTCCTTTCTTGGTCAGAAAGACTCGTTGCTTGCGTCCCGCGTTGCTTCCATAACAAACTCCGGCGATACCTTGTGGATCGCGACCTATGGCAACGGCATCATTGCTTACCGGCGAGGTAAGGTTATCAGGCATATAACAGAAGCAGACGGGTTAACAAGCAATAGCTGCCGGGCCATCCAGTGGGACAATCGAAACTTGTGGGTGGGAACTGATAAAGGCCTTAATTGTATTAAACCGGAAAGCGGTTCTTTCCATATTAAAACCTATTCCTCTAAAGATGGTTTCAATTGTGATATTATCAACTGCCTGCTGGTTATAGGAGACACTGTTTACCTCGGTACTCCCTATGGTATTATTTATTTTAATCCAAAAGAAATAGACAATACTTCAATCGCTTATTTACACATCAATTCTATACGGTCAAAAAAACAAACCTGGGACCCTGGTTTAAACAATATTGCTCTAACCCCAAAAGATAATAGCCTAAGGATTGATTTTTCCTGTATTTCCTTTAAATCCCAGGGTGACATTCGCTACTACTACCGGATTTTGGGGTTCGATAATGCGTGGAAGACAACAAGGGAGAATATACTTGACTATGCCTCGCTGCCATCGGGCACCTACACGCTGGAGATTTATGCCGTCAATGCATTTGGCGTTAAAAGCAACGTCGCCCGGCTTAACATCAATGTAGAAAAACCTTTCTACCTGGAAGCCTGGTTTATTGTGCTTGTCATAGCAGCGATAGCTGCATTAATATCGTTCTGGTTAAATCGCCGTATTAAGGAAATTATGCGGCGTGAGAGTGAAAAAACGGCTTTACAGAAAAAAATATCCGACCTCGAGCAATTGGCCTTCCGGGCCCAGATGAACCCGCATTTTATTTTTAATTGTCTCAATTCTATACAGCAATATGTATTTGATAAAAATGTGATAGATGCCAATCGTTTTATTTCCGAATTTTCTTCCCTCATACGACAAACCCTCGACCTGTCTTCCAGCAAACTGATTACGTTGGCCGAAGAAATAAAATATCTCCATACCTACCTGAAATTGGAACAAGTAAGGTTTGAAAATAGTTTTGAGTACGATATCTCGGTCGATGAACACCTACAGCCCGAACAGGTTTATCTCCCTTCGCTTTTGCTGCAACCTTTCGTTGAAAACAGCATCAGGCATGGTATCAGAAATCTCAAAAATTCGAATGGTAAGATCTCGGTTATGTTTTATGCCGAAGGGGAATATGTAGTTTGTATTATAGAAGATAACGACGTAGGGCGCGCCGCCTCAGGGCAGTTCAGGCCGTCAGGCGCCGATGGCCACGAGTCTAAAGGTATGTCCATCGTTCAACAGCGTATTGACACGATCAACGCCATTAACAAAAGGAAGATCAGCATAACAATAGAAGATATTTATATTGCTGAACCGGATACCGGTACAAGGGTGAGCATTAATTTTCCACTGGAATCTGATATCGCTTAACAGGTAAATATTATTTTCATGATCAACGCGGCCATTATAGAAGACGAGCCTAAAAATGTAAGAATTCTCAAGGAAATGCTGGCATCGTTTTGCCCACAGGTAAGTGTTTGCGGCGAGGCCGGCGATGTGGCCGCTGCATTCGATCTTATAAAAATGAAAAAACCGGATCTTATTTTCCTGGATATTGAAATGCC
>DLKC01000104.1 GCA_002478885.1 Chitinophagaceae bacterium UBA7600 | reverse complement strand
GTTGGTAGGGAGTTGGTAGAAGCCCCTCCCGAAATTGCCCTTTTTACCCCCAAAAAACGGCTTTTAACGGGTTCAGGAACCCTTTTGCTGGAATTGATGGGAAAAATCACATCCAACGATTAGTAATCCTGCTAATAATTTTTAGTAACGTTTCCATCTATTTTTAGTAACGCTTCCATTGTTTATACAATCCCTTCTCTGTAGTTTGCATTCATTAATCCAATATCAATGCTTAACACATGCACATCTTTTTACAAGCCCCGGTTAGCGGTTCCGCACGGCCTGTTTTCGCTGCACATCGTCAATTTCCGCCAGTGCCTCTACAAAAGATACAATACGTTTTTATCAGAAGGGAGAGAGTTTGGTCCAATCGCCAGGACATGTTTCCAGGGCAAGGTTTTATTGAATGATAACGAATGGGAGGAAATGCTAGACCCCTGCTTGCAAAATTAAAACCCGTGTTTTATATTTCGAAAATAGCGGTTGCCCTAAATGCCTGCCGCAATATTACAAACCCATAAACCCTGAACATGACCACGCAACTCCGCTGCTTTTATTTGGATCGTTTTCTAGCAATCATTCGCTGTCCGCGCTTGGTATACACCGGTTGAGTCTGTTAAAACAAAACCGGCTTACGCCAACGCCCGCCATAAAAAACCGGGTGTTGTAAATTACCATTACGGCATAAGCCAGCGCGCAATCTTGTTGCGCAACAGCCGGGCTTATGTATATCCCTTATCCACTTTTATGACGTTTAGGAACACGACCGGAATTATTAAAGTTATTATAGCGGAAACATTGTCGATGTATCGGGATGGTCTCCGCCTAGTATTAAAAGAAAGACAGGATATCCAAATTGTAGCAGAAACGGCAGACGGCACACACTTGATGGATATGGTAAAGCACTGGCAGCCTGATTTGCTGCTGATTGATTTGTCCTTACCTGGCTCTACCCCGCTGGAAATAATAAAGCTTTCGAGGGCCTTGCCAAAACCGCCGGCCTGTATCGCATTAACACCATCGAGTTCCGAACAAACTGTCCTCAGTGTGCTCGAAGCAGGTGCCAAAGGGCTGCTGGATAAAACGGCTGAGAAGGAGGAAGTAGTGGCCGCCATCAATCTCGTGTGCTGCGGCTTCCACTATTTCTGCGAATCAACAACGGAAAGCATGGCGGGTATGCTGTTAAAAAATCCAGTGACGGGCACAGACATGTATTATTTCCCTGTGTTTACTGCTCGCGAAAAAGAGATCATCAGACTGATTTGCGAAGAGAAAACAAGCCAGGAAATATCAGATGCACTCAGCATTGGAGTAAAAACGGTAAACCTTGAACGGACGCGTATCCTGGAAAAAATGAATGTAAAAACATCTGTCGGTGTAGCCATTTATGCAATGAAAAATATGCTCGTGAATGTATAACATGAATGTCCTTTTCCTAATTAAAACCAATCCCTATGCAATTTCCTTTAGAAGGCCTTTACCAGTTGTTGTCCGCCCATACCGGCCCGGTCAGCAAACCAACAAGCCCGAAAGCGGGTTCGCCGGTAATAAAGTCTTTAAAACAAAGCGTACTCAACGCAAAGCTCCTGCTGTTTACACATATTTCAAAAGCAGGTTCGCCAAAAAAAGTACGATTACTGCTCTTTAGTTTACAGGTGGCCATCGACGATTTGCGCAAGACAGTACAGGTCGAAAAACACCCGCAGGAAACAGAAATCATCAGCCAGTTGGAACTGCTGGAAGACTTTCTGCAGGAAAATTTCGCTGCATCCTCGTCTGCCCTTTATCCAAAAAATGCAACGGTCAGTGCAGAAGCCAGTGTGCAGGCGATCAGTGTATCGCTAACGGTTCCGCAGTTGGCAGTAATGCTGCGCCTTTTGGTAGATGCGGAGATCATTACGGGCGTTACGAACGTCACGCATTTTACCGCAATTGTTGCAGGCTTTATAAAGACCAGTAAACCGGTGCCCGTGTCTTCCGAAAGCCTTCGATGTAAATACTACAGTCCCGATAAACCGTCGCTCAGTATTGTGCGGGAACACCTGTTAAAGATGATGCGCCTTGTCGGCAGCTATACCCCCTGATCCGTGCCCTTTCCCAAAAGCCCGCTCCGCGGGCTTTTGCTTTTATTTTACGCTCAGGGACTAAACAAGTACGGTTTGGAATAATTGCCACTGGGAATATTCAATGAACACGTTTATAAACTCAAGTGCTTAACTTCGGCCACATGCCATTCACGGGGCGGCAAGTAACTCAACAAATTGACTAACCACCTGAAAACAACAAATATGTTTACCGCAGAACAGATCAAAGCAGCGCACAGCAAGGTACAATCAGGGGCAGACTTTCCCGCCTATATCAAAGCAATAAAAGCCCTCGGGGTAACCCATTACGAGGCCTACGTAACAGACGGCCATATCGATTACCACGGCGCCAACCCATATACAGTAACGGTGCCCTCAAAATATGAACCATTGCCGGTTGCCGGCGAGGCCAATACAGCGGCATTTAAAGCCGGCCTGCTGGCCCACCAGCAGGGGAAAACGGATTACCTCAGTTTCATTAACATGTGTGCGGAAACCGGGATAGAGAAATGGGAGATCAGTATCGAAAAAATGACCTGCACTTATTACGACAAATCCGGTGGGCAGGTGCTGGTAGAAACAATTCCGCAATAACAAACGCCTCACCTGTAACATCGCGTTAAAGGCTGCGCAAGCCTGGCACTTTATCTTTTAGCAGTGCCGTGCTGTTCAGCAGGGCATACAGCATCCGCAACAAACACCGGCACCGCATTTCCGCAAGTTTACCGGTACCCCTTCGCCTGCAAATGGAACAGCTCGGCATATCGGCCGTTGCGCTTCAGCAGTTCGTCATGGTTACCGGTTTCAAGCAAAGTTCCCTTATCAAGCACAAGAATGCGGTCAGCCATGCGCACCGTGGAAAAGCGGTGCGAGATCAATACTGCGGTCTTCCCTTTGGTCAGTTCGGCAAAGCGTTGGAATACCTCGTATTCGGCACGCGCATCGAGCGCACTGGTGGGTTCATCCAGTATAAGCAACTGCGCCTCTTTCATATATGCGCGGGCCAGCGCGATCTTCTGCCATTCGCCACCGCTCAGTTCAATGCCATTGTTAAACCGCCGGCCCAATGCCTGGCTGTATTGGTTGGGCAATCGCTGCGCAAGCAGGTTGGCAAGGCTTTTTTCGGCGGCGCCTGCAATGAGTTCCTGGTTATTGATTTCTTCAATATTGCCCACCGCGATATTCTGCGAAAAACTCATCTGGTAGCGCAGGTAATCCTGGAAAATAACGCCGATGTTTTTGCGCAGTTGCAACAGGTCGTAATCGCGCAGGTCAACCCCATCGAGCAATATCCGCCCTTCCGTGGGGTCGTAGAGCCGCGCCAGCAACTTTACCAGCGTGGTTTTGCCGGCGCCATTTTCGCCAACAAGCGCAAGCTTCTCTCCTGCCGGCAACGTAAAGCTCAGGTTGCGGTTGGCCCACTTGTCTGAGTTGTGATAGCGGAAACCTACATTATCAAATACAAAACCCTGTTTGATAACGGTTGGGAAAGGAACCGCTTTAGCAGGGGTAAATATCTTTGGCTTTATCTCGAAGAACTCAAAGAAATCGCGCAGGTAGATCGCTCCCTGCGATACACTGGTGAAGCGTGACAAGATACTCTCTAGCAAACTTCTCAGCTGCCTGAACGAGCCCGCCAGGAAGGTGAGTGTACCAATGGTTAACGCACCGGCGACCGTTTGCATAATGATGGCAATATAAGCGGCATAATAGCCAACGCTGCCGATCAGCGCAAAGGCTGTTCCCCAGCCGGCACGCCTTACAGAAAGCTGTTTATTATCGTTGTAAAATTTAGAGCTGAGTTCTTTAAAGCGGTTGACCAGGAACCCGGAGAGGTTAAACAGTTTCACCTCCTTGGCAGTTTCATCGCTTGCGCCGATATACCGGAAATAATCAAGTTCACGGCGCTCCGGTGTTTGCCCGCGGGTAAGTGCATAGCCACGGTCGTTGAAATGCGATTCACCGATAAAAGCGGGGACAATGGCAACGAACAACAACAAAATCAGCCAGGGGTTAAAAGCCATCAGCCCGGCGGCAAGAAACAGCATGGTGATAATGTCCTGCACCTGCGTTAAAACCTGCGATAACAAAATGGTGCGGCCAATGGTTTGTTGTCGTGCCCGTTCAAGCTTATCGTAGAATGCAGAGTCCTCAAACTGGTCAAGATCGAGCGTGGCCGCATGCTCCATGATCTTTACCGAAGTAAAATTGCTGAACAGGTCGCCCAACAGGCTGTCAACCAGCGTCGTAGCACGGCTTAAAGCATCTGAGATAATCGCCAGCGCGAATTCTGCCGCCACGAGTTCCCACAGCCATGTATGGTCAGAAGAGCCACTCTTGCTCAGGGCCAGCACTTCATCTATGATCAGTTTGCCCACATATAAAATGGTTACCGGTATGGCCGAGCGCAGCAGGCGCAGCACCGCATTCAATATCGTGTACCAGTGATGTGTTTGCCAAACAAGTTTAAAGAAACGCGGCAGGTTGCCAAGCGCAGCAAATTTTTCTTTTAGCGTAGGGGCAGGCAATGTTTTATTGTTCAGGGGCCTTTTCTCACCAGCCATTCTTACGGTGCTCTTGCTCATGTTGTAAAAATACGGAAAGGCATTTTATAGGCCCGGTAACAGAACAGGCATTGGGCTTTACTTGCGTCGCACACTTGTACAATTAGTCCAATACCGGGCAGATAAAAAGAAGACAAACCGGCATTTCCCGTTTCAATACATCACAGCCAAAGTTCCTTGCTTCAATATTTCCGGCTGCCGCAGTTTGCTTACTTGCTGAATGCTGCCCTTCCGCACAAGTGTGCGACGCAACAGGGGCCGCCACAACGAACAAAAGCCAGGCACCCAATCTTTATTTGCCACATTAAAAAGCATGCAGAAAAAAATATAATCTTACTATATTTATCGCCAATCTGTTTACACCCTTTGTCTTGCCTTGACAAACATCACCAACAAAATTTTTTGACTAAAACGGAAACTATGCCTCTGAAAGTTATTGGCGCCGGCTATGGCCGCACAGGTACTATGTCAACTTACAAAGCACTCACAGAACTTGGCTTTCCCTGCTATCACATGATGGAAGTGATCGGCAACAAAGAAAACAAATCGCATGTTGATTTCTGGAACGACGTAACCAATGCACCGCCGGGCACACAGCAGGATTGGGAAAAGGTATTTAAGAATTATACAGCCGCCGTTGACAACCCGGCATGCTGTGTTTGGAAGGAACTGATGGTTGCCTATCCCGAGGGAAAAGTGCTGCTTACGCTCCATCCCCGTGGCCCGGAAGCCTGGTATGAAAGCACCATCGACACCATTTATTTTACCGAATCGCTATGGCAGTTTAAAGTGTTGAAAGCGGTTATTCCCATGATGCGCAAGTTTGGCAATATGTCATCTAACCTCATCTGGAAACGCAACCACAAAGGCACGATGGACGATAAGGCAGCCGCTATTGCCTGCTACAATGCCCATATTGAAGAAGTGAAGGCACATGTGCCCGCCGACAGGTTATTGATCTTTACCGTTGACCAGGGCTGGGAGCCATTGTGTAAGTTCTTAAATGTGCCTGTACCTGCAACGCCATTCCCGAATGTGAATGACCGTGCAGAAGTAAAAAAGACCATCTCCAATTTTACCAAAGGTGCTTATGTTATTTTGGGCATAGGTGTTGTACTTGTTATTGCAGTGCTTTTTCTGCTGCTGAAGTTGTTAGCGTAAAAGACGCAGGTGCATAAAAAAAGAGAAGCAGCCAGCTATAGTTGACTGCTTCTCTTTTTTTGCCCGGAAGCAATGAAAATTATCTTACATCGATATCACTCCTGTAAACAGCCAGCCTGATCCTGAACCTGCCGTTGGATATATGCGCTGTTCTTCCGCTTCCTGTTCTTACGGTTCCTTCAAATGTGCCTTCAAACACATTGTTGTTAAAACTTGTAGCGATCATTTTTACGCCGTACTGCACAAATGAAGCATTATAATTATACTTGTTTTCAGGGCACCAGGAGCAGCTAACATAATGACCAAGATCGTTGAGCTGGAGCTCTCCTATTTCGCATACTTCAGGATTCGTCCTCGGGAGTTCGTAAGGAAAGGTCTTTGTAAGTGCGTGCGTGTTTTCGAAGAACATCGCGGCCTGCCAGTTACCTTTTGCAGCATTCCTGACCATATAGAGGTTGTCGTAATACTGTTCGCCGGTATCGCGTAAAATAAAGCCATACTTCAGCATATTCGGGAAGGTATCGCCCAACTGTGCATCGGCATCAAAACAAACGGGAACGCCATTGATAACAGCCCTTATATATTGACTGTCTATTTCCTTGCCCGGCAAAGGAGAACAGTTACAGCTATCAAATTCAGCAACGACCTGGTGGACAGGATTGTCAGGCTGCGGCCCGATATTGACCTCATTTTTACCACAGGAAAGAATGATTGCCGAAAGTAAAACAAGACAGGTTAGCAAGGCGATCGGCTGTTTCATACGCAAAGTTTGAAATATGACCGCAAATATCCATTTTACGTTGCATCACAGCAATATATTTTATTTTATTACGCAGGCCATCAACAGGCCCGGGTTAGCGCAACCCTGATATTCCGGTAAATTGTATTAATGCTGATACAATTAATACGACAATCAGCTAAAATAACATCAATACCCCACGGTTAATGTGCTTACCTTTTTTTTCCTAAAAACCTAATTTTTATGAAAAGAAATCTACTGTTGTTCGCCATGATGCTTTTTTTCGGAAAAGCTTTTGCTCAACCTCTTAAATTTTCGTGGCCAGCTGCCTCTTCGCATGACCAATTGGAACAAGGTCCTTGCCAGGCTTTTGCTTTTGTTGCAACAATGGAATCATGGCAACAAATACTTTACAACAATTTTACGGCGTTATCACCTGCTAATCTTTATGCGCCGTTAACCGGTGCAAACCCAAATGGCGCAGGGTACGACATTGAGTTGCCCTTTGTACAAAAATGGGGTGTTGTCACTTCCGGCTTTATGCCTTATGCCAACAGCTGTAATTCGAATGCCAATTGTGCGCAGGGGATGCCTTGCTACTTCAATACAAGGCTTTTTGCCGGTATGCCCAATTTTATTGACTCAGGGACTGTATGGAAAAATTGCAATCCCACTCCTTCTAACCCTGACCCATCCCTGCCTTCTGAACGTTTCAAAATCGGGGACTACGTATCCGTACCCGCCTCGGATTTTGCCACTGCCAATCAGCTTAAGCTGGCAATCATGAACTACGGCCCATTGATGTTTGGCACAAACAGCAGCAACTTTTATGGACCCACCAGTCATGGTATGTGCATTTATGGATGGGACCAGAATAACTGGCTTATAGCCGACAGCTGGCCAACTGCCTCCCAAAAAAAGCCCTCATTTCCGATCGCAACGACAAATTTCACCAGCGGATCCTATTTTGTGGCGTACCGGCTTACAAAATCTGCCGCTGGAAAACCTGCAGTATACCGGCAAACGAGGGCAATCGGAACACCTACGCCGAATACCTGGAGTGACAATATCGGCACAGCTACGCCGCTCATCAGCAGCTCCACAGATACTGTTTATTTGATAAACGGGCCGGCTGTACTTGGCGCCGGTACGGGCACTTATACTATTCCAGGCCTGCAATACCTGGCAAGCAAAACCGTTACCTGGAGCTATGCCACAACAGGTACAGGGACCGGCTCAGTTATCTTAACACCATCTGTTGACGGCACAACTGCCAGCATGAGTTTTTCCGGCGTGTCCGGCAACTTCTCGGTGTCACTTTCTGCCACGATTACCTTACCAAACGGCATTGTCATAAAAGTATCAAAACCAGTCTCTGCTATCAGCTATAGCATTACCAAAACAAACCGTTGTCTTGCAACAAACAAAAGAGAGATCAAATACACAGTTACGGCGACACCGGCATCAACCCTGCTGCTTACAGGTGTCGTATTTCCGCCGGCCGGTGCCGTTGTCACCACATCACCGGTAGGCAACAGCTTTACCTTCACGATCACCACAACATTCCCTAACAGCTGCGGAGTAATCCTTACGATCAAAGATGGCAGTGGCAATAAATTGGGCGAGCAAACCCTTGGAGAGCCACTCGCCGTTTGTACGGGAGGGTTTTTTAAACCCGCAACCAGCGCGAATGCTGCTGCCGTTGTAACAGAGGCCAAACCCGCGGTAAATAAAATCAACGTTTCGCCCAATCCTGTAAAAGATATATTAAGCATCAGGTTGCAGGAGCCGGGTAATTACCAGATGAGGATAACCGATGTCTTTGGCAAGACTGTTCTTAGTGCCTCTGTGAGCGATATAGCAAATGTGAACGTAAGTAAGATCAGCCCGGGTAATTATTTTATCCAAATGATCCCTGCTGACAAGAGCAAGGAAATATTGGTTGCAAGGTTTATCAGGGACTAACCCGTCCAAATAAGTTTATAAAAAAAGAAAGCCAACCGGCTTTCTTTTTTTATATCATATGTTTACAAAAGTTGTTAGTTGCCGGTAGCTTTTATGGTAGTCTTTTTGCTTCCAAAGTCAAGGCTGTTCGACATATCTACTGTAACATCGTTCCCGTTAAAAGAGCAGGTAATGATTTGTGAATGGGGGCTTTCAATATACCGCAACGTAAGTTCCAGCGTATGGTCATCTTTCCAGGTATAAGCACCGGCAATTTTTGCAGGATAGAGGAACGCTGTTTGCTCTTTTGCAGCTGCCGTTAAAGAAGGGGCCGGCTTATTTGTTGTACCATCTGCCCAGCTACCCGCGGTAAAATCAATATTGAATGTGGCGGTATCTGTCTTTAAAGTAAAATGACACACCCCTTTATCAAAATCAAAAGCCAGGCCCCGGATCTGTTTATCATTTGCTGCCGCGACAAATGTTTTTGTATCAATCGCCGCTTCGATCGGCGAACTGTTGTTTGCAGGTGTTGGTAATGCGAGTGACTTCAGCTTCTTCTTTAACTGCTTTTCATTCGCTTTGTCTTTGGGAACCCCGCTGTCTTTTAATGCGGGAAGGATGTATTGCCATACGAGGTTTATTTCATTTTGCATATCGGCAGTTTCGCAGGTGATCGCCATCACGGCATCTTTATCGGGCATCACGATCATGTATTGACCGAACGCGCCGTCGCCCCGAAATGCATTATTCCTGCAACGCCACATCTGGTAACAATAACCCTGCAGCCAATCACTGGAATCCTTCTTTGACTGCGGCGCATTGGGGTCCTGCATGATCTTCATGCTGCTGGCCTCTTCGGCCCAGCCTGCAGGTAAAACCTGCTTGCCTTGCCATTTTCCTTTTTGCAAAAACAACTGTGCAAATTTTGCCATGTCTTCCGTTTTCAATCTAAGTCCCCAGCCACCGGTATTAATTCCTCTTGTATCTTCTTCCCAGTCGATACCGCTTATACCCAACGGCTCAAACAAACGTGGCCGCAGGTACGATAAAGTGGTTTGCCCTGTTACTTTCTGAACGATCGCCGAAAGCATATAAGTGCCGAGGGAGTTGTATAAAAATTTCGTACCGGGTTCGTTAATAATCGGTGTATTAAAGAACCCCCTGACCCAGTTGGTATCTCTTGATGCCACGGTAAAACTCGGGTCAGGGTCCTGCCCGTCGCTCATGATGAGCACATCTTTAACCGTAAGTTTTGCAAGGTTATCGCTCACTGCCGCGGGTAAGTCACCGGGAAAAAAAGAAACCACTTTATCATCAAGCTTTACGAGTTTTTCCTGTACCGCAAAGCCAATGGCAGTGGCGGTAAAACTCTTACTGCAGGAATACATGGTATGCTTAAGACCGGGCGCATAAGGGTTCCACCATCCTTCCGCCACAATATTACCGTGGCGCATTAAAATAAAGCTGTGTAATTCATTTTTACTGTGTTCGGCTGCATCAATAAATTGTAAAATGCCCGCAGCAGCAACCCCTTCTTTTCCGGGTGTACTGCGTTTCAGCGATTGTGCGTGGCTATCGAACGGGAAAGCATATAACAGCACTAATACAAAAAAGGAAAGCCTGCGGCAAGTCATGGTGATTGTTTTAAATCTTTGTAAAAATAACAGCAGGCTAAAACTACGAATTATGATGCGTAACCAATCGGCATAAAATACAAATTACTACAGGCTTTACTTGTTAATCCATGGGCCTGCATTGTTTAACGTCATTTGAAAATATGCGGCTCAGCCTGGTCGCAGGTGCCAAAAAATAATTTCATTTTAATAATTCCGCAGTGATTTGTTGTTAAATTCGTCAAGACCAACAATGAGAATTTGCCTGTTTCCATTTTTTTGTTTGCACATATAATTCGTACATTCTAAAATTACCTTATGACCAACAAAATAACCGGCCTTCTTGGATGGGCTATTGTTATTGCCGTTTCACTCTACTTTATTAACGACAGCGCATTGAATTATTTCAATTATGATCAAGACCATTACGGGGGCGCCTGGCCATTTGCTCCCTTCCTGTTAATGCATATTGTTTTTGGAATGATTGCATTATTACTCGGGCCATTTCAGTTTTTTCCTTCCATCAGAAAAAAATATGTAAAAACACATCATACTATCGGCAAGATTTACCTCTGCGCTATTTTACTCGCAGGCTCCGCTTCGTTGTATTTGGCTGTAGCAAAAATTCTCGCCGTTGATCATGCCCCCACATTCGGCATTGGCCTTATGGGCCTTGCCCTTGCATGGTTTCTGACTGCAGGTATGGCTTACTGGTCAGTGCGCCATAAAAACTTTGTGCAACACCGTGAATGGATGGTTAGAAGCTATGTAGTGACAACCGCCTTTGCCAGCTTCCGGCTATTTTTTAAAGTGCTTACAGAGGATTTCCATACCGATCCCAATGCTACAGGTGATATTGTGGCATGGGCATGCTGGGCTTTTCCGCTTATGGTAACAGAAGTGGTTCTGCAGGCAATAAAAATCCGCAGGGGTTTTCAGGCCATTACCAAAAGGCAACAAAAACAAGCAATAAGTGCGGTTTAGCTAAGCCATTGTGAGCATGGAGCCTTATTTTTGCTGTTCAAAATCAATAAAGCGGAATATTTCCCGGATTCATTGTCCGCTTCACACTGATCTGATCGTCTTACCATCGTTAAACACTAAAACAAAACAATTATGAAAAAACTATCGCTCTTCACAACAGTATTACTACTGTTAAGTTTTACCACAAAAACACCGGTCGCTACGCTTACTGACAGTGAACGCAAATACGCCACTGACCTCTTGCTGCAAACCGAAGCGGGCGTAATCAATGCTGCCGCCGGCCTTAGTGAGGCCCAGCTGAATTTTAAACCGGCACCCGATAAATGGAGTGTTGCCGACTGTATAAAACATATTGCCGTAACCGAGGCAGGCCTTTGGCAAATGACCAACGGCACCATACAGGCTCCCGCCAATCCCGAAAAACGCAGTGAAGTAAAAGCTACCGACGAGCAGGTCGTAAACATGATTGAAGACCGTAGCCATAAAGTGAAAACAGCTACCCAGCTTGAACCGCAAAACACACCGTACAAATCCATGGAAGAAGCCATGATGTCTTTTATAAAAGACCGTTCCAAACTGATCAGTTATGTAAAGACCACCGACGTTGACCTCCGCAACCATGTTGGTGCGCTTCCCGTTGGTTCGTTCGACAGCTACCAGATGATCCTGTTCATCGCCGCGCACAGCAACCGACATATGCAACAGATGGAAGAAGTAAAGGCCGATCCCAACTTCCCCAAAAATTAATCACCAATTTTATACGGAAGCACTGCAGCAATGCGGTGCTTTTTTTATTGGAAGACTTTTGTGTACCCGGCAGTTTTTGCTTTGTGCAGCACCTGTTGCGTCGCACACTTGTGCAATTACATCGGAAATCAGCAAACAACAAATTGCCTCCTGGCTTTCCGTCTTCCGGCTCCCGTTCTTTCCGCCTTATTTGTTACCGTACAAGTGTGCGACGCAACAGCCGGTGCCATGAAATACCGCAGCCGGGACCCTAAAATTCCCCTTCTTTTCGTTTTTCTCATTCCCTTACCTTTGCGCCACAAAAAAGCAAGCAACAACAAATGAAATTATCTTCTTTGCTCGACCGATTTGCCGAGCCCGAAACTCTAAAGATGGCCAAACTCGGCCGTGAACTGCGCGCCAAAGGCGTTGATGTGATTGACCTGAGCCTTGGTGAACCTGACTTTGATACCCCGCAGCACATTAAAGATGCGGCCATTAAAGCCATCAACGATAACTGGAGCCACTATACGCCCGTACCCGGTTTCCTGGACCTTCGTGAAGCAGTTTGCACTAAATTAAAGCGCGACAACAACCTCGATTACAAACCTGAAAATATTGTTACCAGCACCGGCGCAAAACAAAGCCTTGCCAACGCTATTCTTGCACTGGCGGAAGAAGGCGATGAAGTGATCATTCCAACCCCTTACTGGGTTACTTACTCAGAACTGGTAAAGATTGCAAGAGCCACCGTTGTGGAAGCCCACACTTCGCTGGAAAGCGGTTTTAAGATAACAGCCGCACAACTGGAAGCAGCCATTACGCCGAACACAAAAGTGTTTATGTTCTCCTCTCCCTGCAACCCTTCCGGCGCTGTCTACAGCAAAGATGAGCTGGTTGCACTCGCAGAAGTGTTCAGGAAACATCCACAGATCTATATCATCAGCGATGAGATTTATGAATACATCAATTTCGTAGGCAAGCATGAAAGCATTGCACAGTTCGACGACCTGAAAGACCGCGTTGTACTGATCAATGGTTTAAGCAAAGGGTTTGCTATGACCGGCTGGCGCCTTGGCTACACCGCATCCAATAACACTATTGCCAAAGCCATGGAAAAATTACAGGGCCAGTTTACCAGCGGTACCTGCTCCATCACGCAGAAAGCAGCAGTGGCAGCACTCACAGAAGACCTTCGCCCTTCGCTGGAAATGACGGAAGAGTTTACCCGCCGCCGTGCAAGGGTGCTGGAACTGATCAAAGAAGTTCCCGGCATTCAATGTTCTGAACCAGATGGCGCTTTTTATATCTTCCCCGATGTAAGCAGTTATTACGGTAAAAGCGATGGCGAAAACGTAATCACCAATTCTGCCGATTTCAGCATGTACCTCCTGAATACCGCGCATGTAAGCAGTGTGATGGGCGATGCGTTCGGCGAACCCAAATGCGTTCGTTTCTCTTTCGCCAACAGCATGAACAATATTGAAAGAGCATGGGCACGCATTAAAGATGCACTTGCCAGATTAAAGTAAAGCCTGTTGCCCGACAAAGCGCAGGATGCCTCTTAAACGATACCAACTCCGTTGCAGCATTGCAGCGGAGTTTTTTTATGTACCCGGCCCAGGTGCATCCACCTGCTTTCGTTGCGTCGCACCCTTGTACTGCTGCAATCAATGGAGCAAATTGTGGAAAGCCGTGATTTTATTTCCCCGATAAAATTTATCTTACTCCCAAAAACAGTTATGTGCAAACTATACCTTCCCGTGCTCGCAGTAGTAGTAACCTTTCAATCCTGCAGCCCGGCGAAAGACCTGGACGATACGATCTCCTCCGGCAAATGGATCGACCTTAGCTACGATCTTTCTGCCCAAACCTTATACTGGCCAAACAATCCCACCAACTTTAAATTAGACACCACTGCTGAAGGTATTACTCCCGGTGGCTTTTATTATTCCACCAATGCATTCAGTGCACCGGAGCACGGCGGCACCCACCTGGATGCGCCTATTCATTTTGCACAACATGGCCTAACGGTAGACAAAGTGGATGTAGACCGCCTTACCGGTGACGCGGTAGTGATAGATGTATCCGCAAATGCACTGGCAAACAGGGACTACCTGGTCAGCACCGGCGATATAGCAAACTGGGAGAAAAAATATGGCGCCATCAAAGAAAACAGCATTGTATTGTTCAAAACAGGTTACGGGCAATTCTATCCCGATGCGGCAAAGTATTTCGGCACGGCAGAAAAAGGCGCATCTGCCATTCCCAAATTACATTTTCCGGGTATTGACCCTACAGCAGCGACGTGGCTGGTGCAGCACAAGGTAAAGGCCGTCGGTATCGATACGCCCAGTATTGATTACGGCCAGAGTAAAGACTTTAAAACGCACCAAATATTGTTAGGCGCAGGTATTTGTGGTTTTGAGAATATTGCCAATATAAACCTGCTGCCGGCGACCAAAGCCTACATTGTTGCCTTACCGATGAAGATAAAAAACGGAACCGGCGGCCCGTTGCGGATAATCGCCTGGGTAAAGGGGTAACCAAAAATAAAACGGCGTCGGGTATGCTGTTTTACACCGTTGGTTGTTTTAAGTGATCATAAAAAATCGTTTTGCTTTCACACTCAATTATTGTCTTTATTTGCGCTAAAGAAAAACAGCATGGATTACTCATTCCTCATACTCCTTGCCTCGGTGTTTATTTCAAGATTTATCCTCATGGCTGCATTTAAACAATTGCCGGATGAGATGAAAATAAAAGTGTTGTCAGGCAACGTGATCAGGCTTTCGCAAATAACGCTGGTGACAACCGTTATCATGGTCATCGTTTTTTATTTCATGATCAGCAGTTACCCGCAGTCTTACAAAACAATCAGCATTACCTTCTTCGTTGCAATTATCTTCCAAAGAATTTTTGCCTACTATCTTATCCACAAGAACATGACCAGCAATAATGTTCCCCAGTCGTACAGGAGAAAATATTTTCTTTCCTGGCTGGTCACTACCGTGGGCGTAATCATCTTTGTTTTTCTGCTGGTTAAAAATTATCTCTGATGCAGGAAGAAGCCAAACTGCAGATGTTTGAAAACCGTTTGCTAAAAGTGTATAAGCACAAAAGCAAACTGGCAAGGCGGCAAGCTGTTTCCTGTTATCGAGTGTATGATCATGACCTGCCCGAATTCCCTTTCTGTATAGAATTGTATGGCGACAAAGTATATCTCGCAGAATACCTGCGCAGGCATGGCATGACCGATGAAGAACATGAGCAATGGCTCAGCCGGTGCATTGTATTGATCAGTACGTTGCTGGAAGTGCCTGCTGATAAAGTATATGTGCGCCAGCGAAAAAGAATGAGTCACCGCGCAGAAGACCAGTATGAAAAACTAAACGAGGAAAAAGAGTTTTTTACCGTGGAAGAAAACGGTTTACAATTCCTGGTAAACCTTACCGACTATCTCGATACCGGTTTGTTCCTCGATCACCGTTTAACCAGGCAAATGGTGCGCGAAGAATCAAAAGATAAACGGGTATTAAACCTGTTTTGCTATACAGGTTCGTTCTCTGTTTATGCAGCGGCAGGTGGCGCTGCAAGTGTTACTTCCGTTGACTTATCCAAAACTTACCTGCAATGGGCAGCAGATAATTTCGCGATCAACCACCTCAAAGACCCCGGTAATTATATTTTCGATCATGCCGATGTAAAGCAATACCTGAAAACGCTGAAACCCGGGAGTTTCGACCTGGTGATCATGGACCCGCCAACATTCAGTAACAGCAAACGCATGAAAGACTTCCTCGACATACAACGCGACCATGCAGAACTGCTGAACGACGTGATTAAAGCAACAGCAAAAGACGGGCTCATATATTTCAGCACCAATTATACAAAGTTTGTGCTCGATGCCGCAAACATCAACGCCGCTTCCGTCAAAGACATCAACAAGGCAACCACGCCGTTTGATTTTGAAGGGAAGTTAAAACGCAGCTGTTATAAACTGGTTGTTTAACAATACCACCGCGTATAAGAACATCATCCAAAAATTAATCTTCCTGTTAAAGTAATTATTGATACGGGCTGCACAACCTTTGGCAGCTTCGTTGCGTCGCAATGGGAACTACATAGAATTATATACAAGGGTAATATCTCAAATAATTTAAATAGGTCTCTTTCTTCTCTTTGATACTTTTAGTAAAGTGCATTAACTCTAAAAGTTAGAGGGGAAAGGGCGTTCTTGTCCCATGCCAATACAATAGGATATTTGAGCAATCCCGTATTTTATCTAAAATGGCATTTACATCATCTTCTGAATAAACAATAGGCGGGATAGATTTTTTTAAATTTTGAAGTATTATAGAATTTGAAGCATTTCCGTCATTTACAGATTGTAATGATACATCTAAGTATCTATGAGCTAAATTATTTCTACATTCCACTATCTTAAATAAATCGGATATTATATCAGGCCATGTTTTCAATAGACCGGTTATTTCGTTTTCAGCAATATATTTAACCATCTCTATTTTTCTCGTTAAGCCTGTATTTTCTTTGAAAAATAGTCTAATAAGGTTTTGTATTCTCTTCATATCATCGGGACAAAAATAAGTAGCTATGAATTGCTCTACTATCAATTCTAAATTTGCACAAGCACCAACAACTTGCCCTCTTAGTTTAACCGAAAGCTCATGGTATTGTTTTCTATGCTCAAGCATGGTAGTTTCATTTCTACCAAAATACAACTAATAGATTATTTTTTCGGCTTTATTTTAGGGGCGAATGTTAATGAGATAGCTTGTTCAAAGCTCATATTTAGCTTAGTAGGTGCTTCTTTTTTGGGAGCTTTCTTTTTGGTAGGTTTTTTGGCTTTCATAGGATACAAGTTATAAAAAACTTATTAAACGTTATAATCGTATCAAAACGTTACGTTACGTAACAAATTAATCCTTCATAACAAGTGTTTTATAGTCTAATCTGCCGGAAGTATTTCTAAGGGCTATTTTAAACCGTTCAGCGTCTTTTATTTTCCTGCTGTTATAACGGTAACAAAATTCATCCAAATAACGGGAAAGGTGCTTTACGCTTGTTTGGTGGTATATGCCTAAAACCATGCGTTTAAACAGTCCGAAAGCTCCCTCAATGCTATTGGTATAAATGCCGCCTCTTACATATTCATCTGCTTTATGGTCAACTGATGAATGAATAGCGTATTTTTTATTTAATCCTACATAGGCAATATGGCTATCTGTTATAACCATTGCTTTATAAGATACATTTTCATAAACCAAAGTCTTTAAAGTCTTATTATCCGGTATTACAGTCATTCTAATATCCTTTCCACGTTGCAGCATTCCCATAACACCAGTTTTAGTTTTTGTATGGCTTTCATTGTTTAAATGTGCTTTTAGCCTTACATCTGAATGTTTATTTTTCATCTTGCCACCCACAAAAGTTTCATCCACTTCAACAACGTTATTTAATAGGGTTGCGCCACGTTCTTTAAATCCTTCCCTTATCCTATGCAGCATAAACCAAGCAGTTTTTTGTGTTACTCCCAAATCTTTTGCAAGCTGACAGGATGAAACACCTTTCTTATGTGCTGATGCTATATACAAAGCCATAAACCACTTATTAAGCGGTATGTTGCTATCTTCAAAAATAGTTCCCACCGTAACGGTATAAACCTTATAACAGTCTTTTGATGCACATTTATAATGCTTACCGCTTTTAAGTTTATAACTACGATCACAACCACAATAAGGGCAAACAGGCTTACCGTTCCATCTTTCCTGCTCGTAATACTTTCTACAAGTTGCTTCATCCGGCATTGTGGTAATTAGTTCGTGTAAGTTCTTAAACATGGTTATTTAGTTTAAATTGTAGTTTCAAAACGACTTCATATTCAAAAAATATATTCTTATAACTCATCCCAATTATCTATTTCTTTTTGCAAATTCTCATGCTTTAAGTCCAAAGAGTTATTTATCACGTCTTTATAGTAGCTTGTGTCTTTATCATCTTCTTTAATTCCAATGTTTGTAACACCTAATTGCTTGAATAATACTACCACACTTTTAACTGTATCATTATAGCGTTCATTATTTTCTTCAAACATTCTATTTATTACAATATTTTCCTCTTTTCTAATAATATCTAAAGCGATAATTTTCCCTTTTAATAATTCAAATTCTTTGCGCTTTTTTTCTTTAAACGCTATCTGATTTTTATATAATTTCCACAATAACACTACTATCACAATCTTTACTGCTACATCATATAAATAAGTCCAATTCATTTGAGATATTATTTGATTAAACGGCTCTTTTGTGTGAATTATAGAAACAATAAATTCAATAAAATCTTTTATTTCATTTACAAATGCAATGAGCAAAAACCACCATTTCTCTGATATGTGTACCCAAAATCCCTTTTTCATTTGAATTATTTTTATGGTTTACAATACAATTAAATTTACAAGTTCTGCTATTTTCTCCTTCTTGTACATAATTGTATGTATTATCCGTCGCAATCCATTCATCTGCAGCACAAACATTGGGCTTTATATAAAAGCAAATGAATACAAAGCAATGATTTTGCTAATTGCATCCATCTGGATAAATTTGTTTTTCTAACTATAAGGTAGCGGGATGTAGCGCAGCCCGGTAGCGCGCTTCGTTCGGGACGAAGAGGCCGCTGGTTCGAATCCAGTCATCCCGACAAAAAGGCCTGCACTATTCATATTGCAGGCCTTTCTTCTTTTTAGAGTTGGTTACAATGACAAAAAAACGTTGCCCCAATTCTGAGACAACGTTACCATTTCGCTTACTACACTCAAAAAAACTATTCGTTGTGCACTACAGTGCCGAGTCCGAGGGACTGTGTGCCTGTACCTGCAACAAATCCTTTCAGGTAAATCGTGTAAACCTTACCACCCTCCATCTGGTAGCCTGGCGCTGTCAATGAAACAGATGCCGTACCTGCCAGCCTCGCTTCAAGGTTATAAGTGCCTGCAGCAAGGGTGATGAACTGCTGGTTTGAAGCATTCTCTTCCTGGTCGTTAAAACTTCTTGCAGGAAACAATACTGCACCACCGGTTATCGCAAGATCCATCGCCGGTGCATTGGGACTAAAGTTAAAAAAGCGCACCCGCACTGAATCCGCAGCCGGAGTAGTGTAGCTGTCCTGTACTACAGTTGCTTTTAAGCTGCTTACAGAATCAATAGCAAAAATAGAATAGGCTATGCCCGGGCTCATGGTAACATTCTCTGTTACGAGAAAAGTTGAACTGCCGGCGGTAGCGATTTGTACCGGGTAAGTGCCCGGTGTTAACAGGTAATATCCGGTATCTGATCCATAAGTAAAGTTGGAAGCGATAAGGCTGCTGTTCACATACATATCAAGCGCTGCAGCGTCGGGACACGCATTGACCAAACCGAAAGATGATGTCGGTGGATTGTTGTTATCATCTTTATTACAACTATCGAGTGCAGCCAGCCCAAGTAATCCGGAAAGAAAGAAAATGAAGGTCTTTTTCATGGTTATTAATTTTAGACAACCGGGTTCAAGCATTATGCCAAAGGGCTTATTAAAACAATAAATTAAATTAACAAATCAGCCTTCGGTTTACAGTAATAAATCTGCTGCAGAAACGTTTCCCGCACGTTTTATTACAAAAAATACAAACCAATATCCCAGCACTCACCGGTTATACGGTTAACCTTACAAAGCCTTGCCGGATGCGGCTGTCGCCCTCCTGGCAGCATTGCTGTAAACAACACGCTTGCTGTCTGCCGTTGTTAGATTTTTTACCCATTGGGGAAGAATTACAACAGCCTGCAAACCCCGCAACAAATGAATGTTGTTACCAACCAATCACTTATAAAGCAGGTAGATGCTGGCAGACTATTTGCCTCTTCGCAGATAATCCTGTTGTATTTATGTTAACTAAAAATCATATCTATGAAGAAAAGTCCAGTGATGTTTTTTGCCGTGATGGTATTGGTTGTTTGCAGCTCGGTGATGCCTACCTTGCTACAAGCGCAGGATTCAAAAGAAACAATGATGGCAGAGAGTAAAGAAGCAAAATCCGCATTCATTAAGACAGATGAAAGTATGAACGGCTTGTTCAAAGATGCTTATGGTTATGTGGTATTTCCCAACATAGGGAAAGGTGCACTCGTTGTTGGCGGCGCCGGTGGCAAAGGCATTGTATACGAGCAGGGCAAAGCAACAGGCCCCGCCAAAATGGTACAGGTAACTGTAGGCGCACAGGCAGGTGGGCAGAGTTACCGGGAGGTAATTTTTTTCCAGACAAAAGAAGCGCTTGAACGCTTTAAAAACAATAACCTGGAATTTAGCGGGCAGGTTTCTGCAGTAGCAGCAAAATCAGGGGCCTCAGCTAATGCAAAATATACGGATGGCGTACTGGTATTTACCCAGGAACGCGGCGGCCTCATGGTTGAAGCATCCATAGGCGGTCAAAAATTTACCTACGAACCTTTTTGATACTGATTTATCCAACCTTTGAAAAAGTACCACAATCCTGTAGTGCTGCCATAAACCGCGGTTATTGCAGGATTATTTTTTTAACAGCTTTCCGGCAGCCGTTAAATGCACTTCAATCATAATCAACCCATAACGCAGAAAGCCATCAGCAACCTTAAATACTATATAACCACTGGCAGAAAATAGCCTGTTTGGTATTGGCTAATTTTTCTATCTTCCCTCCCGTGTTGTTAATTATCCCGCCGGATAATTGTTTGTAAAACCTTCAAATCGATACCATGCCCTCTTATTCCCTGGATGTCAATCTTAAGACTTATACCGTAGACGTAGATGCAGATACGCCATTGCTCTGGATCCTGCGTGATACACTCGATCTCACAGGTACCAAATTTGGCTGCGGCGTAAACAGTTGTGGCGCTTGTACGGTGCTGCTCGATGGCAAAGCGGTACGCAGTTGCCAATTGCAAATACAGAATGTCGGGCCGGCAAAGATCACCACCATTGAAGGCCTGAGCGAAGATAGTTCACATCCCGTGCAGAAAGCATGGGAAAAAGCAGGCGTACCGCAATGCGGTTATTGCCAGGGCGGACAAATACTCACAGTCGTGGGCTTACTCAACACGTACAAACAGCCCACCGAACAACAGATCAACGAAGCGATGATTAACCTCTGCAGGTGCGGAACGTATCACCGGATGAAAGAGGCCATACAGGAAGCGATAGGAAGCTAAGCCGCCATCACTTCCCAACGGCAGGCACTGATGCAAACAAAGGTTTTACACTGGCGTAAAATTATGGATGCTTCCCTGGTCAGCTTGACAAGCTGCAGAACAACCATAAGCCGAAAATAAAAATCTCAGCTTCAATAAAGAACCCTGGTTTGTCATGCCGGGGAACGAGGCATCCAGGTCGAATGGAATAAAAATAGTACAAGTGAGTGACACAACCAGGACGAGTAAAGAACCAAAAGCCCGTTACAAATAATAAATTTCACTGCCCCAAATTTTTATATGACCAACAAATTGCAAAGACGCGATTTTATTAAACTGGGCTCCGCCGCAGGCGGAAGCCTTATTCTCGGTATGTTCCTGCCACAGGCCTGTAACACCGATACCAAAAAAGTGGAAGCTGCTGCATGCGATCCCCTGCAGCCCATGCCCTACCTGAAAGTGGAATCAACGGGTGATATCACCGTTTACTTTTCCCGTGCCGAAATGGGCCAGGGTGTAAATACCTCTTTGCCGATGATACTGGCAGAAGAACTCGATGCTGACTGGAGCAAAGTAAAAACCGATCTGCTGCCATGGGGTGTTACCATTGACCGGCCTGACAAGCCCGGCTTCGGTGGCTACTATACAACCGGCGGCAGCCAGAGCGTGCTGACAGACTGGAACGAAATGCGCCGCATAGGAGCCACCGCAAAAGCAATGCTGGTGGGTGCAGCAGCAAAAAAATGGAATATCGCCGCCACAGACTGCAGTACTGCCAACAGCGTTGTGACCAACACAAAAACAAAAGATACCTTAACCTATGCTGAGCTCGTTTGCGACGCCATAAAACTACCGGTGCCAAAAGACGTAAAGCTCAAAGACACAAAAGATTTTACCATTATAGGCAAGACAGCGCCCAAGAAGAATTTAAGCAACATCATCACCGGCAAAAACAAATATGGCATCGATGCAAAAGCTGATGGAATGGTCTATGCCGTGGTGGAGCGCTGCCCCGTGCTGCATGGAAAAGTAAAATCATTCGACGACAGCGCCTGTAAAAATATAAGCGGTTATATAAAAGCAGTGCCCGTAGAAGGCAGCGATATCCCGATGCACATCCACGCCGGCGTGGCCCTTATCGCAACAAATGTATGGAGTGCCATGAAGGCAAGAAAGGTTTTGAAAGTGGAATGGGACGAGGCGGGTCATGGTAAGGAATCAACAGACGAACTCTTTAAAACATTTGAAGCAAAATCAAAAAACAGGCCTGCGATAGAGGTGTACAAAAAGGGCGATCCCGCAAAAGTAAATGCGCCTGCGGCAAATAGCCTCGAATCTGCTTATGCTGCACCGTTCCTCGCTCACGGGACCATGGAGCCGATCAACTGTATGGCACTGGTGCAAAATGGCAAGGCGGAATTCTGGTGCGGCAACCAGTTCCCTGAGTTCGCATCGCCCGTGCTGGCAAAAGAGCTGGGCATCGACGAAAAGAATATCAGGATCAACCTCGCTTATATCGGCGGTGGATTTGGAAGAAGGCTCTTCTTCGATTATATGCTCGAAGCGGCAAGAATAGCCAAGCAACATGACAAGCCTGTAAAAGTTATATGGGACAGGGTCGACGATATCCGCAACGATGCCTACAGGCCAGCCAACTATCACCGCATGAAAGCATCCTGGGATGAGGCAGGTAAAATACTCTCCTGGCAGCACCATGCCCTCGGCTGTTCCATTAACCTGATGACCGAAGGTCCAGACGCTAAAGTAATAGGCGATATGACCGGTGGTGCCATGGCAGATTTCTGGTACGATATCCCCAATGTAAAAACAGGGTTCACGCATGTTGATTTTAACCTGCTCCGCGGCTGGCTGCGTGCGGTAGAGATCAACGTCAATGTATTTCCCATTGAGTGCTTTGTTGATGAACTGGCCGTTATACTAAAAAAAGATCCCGTGCAGTTCCGCCTCGATCTTTTATCGACCATGCCCAAACGCGTAACGGAGTTTCCTTTCCAGGACCCGCAGCGTATTGCAGGCGTACTAAAGCTTGCTACTGAAAAAGCAGGGTATGGAAAGCCCTTAGCCGCCAATCATTATATCGGTGTGGCCGCGCACCATTTCTCCTTCTGCCCTACCTATGTCGCGCATGCTATAGAAATTGAAATGCTTGCCCCAAAGAAATTCAAAATAGTAAAAGTGGTGGCGGCGGTTGACTGCGGCATCGTGGTTAATCCCGATGGCCTGCAAAACCAAATGCAGGGCGCCCTTGCCTTTGCACTCACACAGGCACTCAAAGGCGAGATCACGGTAACCAATGGCCGTGTGTTGCAGGACAGTTTCTTCAACTACGAATTGTTGCGCTTCAACGAAATGCCACCTGTTGAAATACATGTGGTGCCCAGCACCGAAGCCTGTGGCGGCATCGGCGAAGTAGGCATGCCAACCGTTGCGCCTGCGCTCTGTAATGCGCTGGCAGCAGCGGGTTCCAGGCCTTACCGTTTGCCCTTGAAGAAAGATGGTTACGAGTGGGCATAAGATTTTTATGGAACGGGCTCCAGGTATTTCATGGCATCGGCGGTTGTGTCACTCACTTCTGCGTTCAGTCCTTTTGTAGACAAGTAAATATTTCCCCTATCGGTCGGTGTCCCCACCGACCGAAAAACTGTATGTCCCAACCGGGCCTTCACAGTACCAGCATAAAAAGCCCATCAATCAAACATTACTTTTTTAAATTTCCAACAATGGTTCCATTTGACTGGGTAGATACAAGAGTGGATGGTTTGTCACCGTTTCCCCTATCGGTCGGTGTCCCCACCGACCGAAAAACTGTATGTCCCAACCGGGCCTTCACAGCACCAGCATATAAAGCCCATCAATCAAACATTACCTCTTTAAATTTCCAACAAAGGTTCCATTTGGTTGTGTAGATACAAGAGTCGATGGCTTGTCACCGTCCATTTCAAAGTGTAATTTAAACCCGCTTATATTTTTTATGCTAAATGTATCAGGTGATAAAGGAACCAATTCATACGCAGGCTGACCTGTTACAGCGATCCAAAGTGCTCCATCTTTTAGAACAACAGCGGAAGTAATGGATAGGCTTTCAAAAACATATACACCTGCATATTTCTGTAATTGATCTGCTGAAAGTTTAAATACTGCGTTTCCCTGTAGGCTGTTTAATTTTTGCAGCGTTTCATCGCTCTTGTTGATGGCATATGCCTTTTGGTAATATGCAATAGCATTGGTTGTATCTTCCCTTAAAACAAGGAAATCACCATAAGCCACGTAAGCACTGCTGCTTTCCGGGTAGTTCTCCAGGTTCAGTTTGTAAAAAGCTGCTGCTTTTGCAATGAATTTGCTGTTTAGCGACTGGTAAGCCAATCCATTGGTAAGTACCTCAGGGGGTGAAACGCTGTAACCAAGTTCTTTAGAGACAGTCTGGTAATGCGCCTTGTATCTTGTAACAAAAGCAGTAGATGAATCGGTAAAATCCTGCTCTGTGAATTTATACTTGTAATAGCTAAAAATAAAACGTAAAGCATCATACTCGGTTATCAAAGGAACAGATCCATGATCATCATCGGCATAATATTTACCGGCAAATTGCAAACTGTTTTGCTTATTTGTTTTTATGAACGTATCAAGCGCAAAAATGGAACGGATATGTCTTGTTGCCGCTGTAGTGTCTTTCAGCATCTTTGCAATACTCATTCCGCCGGGCATGGTGTTGGCAATGCCGAGATATAATTTTATCCCTTGATATTTTTGTTGTGCAAGCTTTTGTTCCGTGGCTTTTAAAAAACGCTCCTTATCATACCACATGCTCGGGTCAATAGCAACATAAGCATTGAATAATTTAGTGTGATTGGTAAGTACATTCATCACTGTTAACCCACCAAACGAGTGACCAACCAGTAACCTGTATGGTTGTGTGGGATACAGCGAATCAATATGCGGTATCAGTTCTTTCTCCATAAAGGCAACAAAGTTTTCCCCGCCACCTGTATTTTGGGAAGCATTACTATCCATAGCCGGCAGGTCACTGACGATATGTGTAGGTGTCAGGTCTCTTGTGCGATTTGTGTTGGGTATGGCAACTACTATCATGCCGGGGCAATTTGTATTGCCATTTGCTTCGCTTAACTGTTGTATCATTCCCGCAACTGACTGAAAATGCGCATCACCATCCAGTAAATACAATACAGGGTACCGGTTGCCTGGATCCGCGTTCCCGGAATTCATTCCCGGCACATAGATCCATACTTTTCTTTTTTCACCCAATATGTTCGAGTAAACGCTGTCAACTTTCCCGATCACAATTTTATTATCGGTTTGTGCAGGCACATAAAAGTATAGCACTGCAAATAGTGCAGTGAGAAAAAACGATTTCATAATAAAGATTTTAATTAAATGATTTGAAGAATATAGAGTTTAAAAAGGGCGTTGGACTTTTTTGAGCCATTCAACATTACTCTGTGAAGCTTCACTTGTTTTGGCATCCTGGCACTATCGGTCGGTGTCCCCACTGACCGAAAAAACGACATATAACCAATCGGTTAAGACAACAACAAATAGCAAAGATTGGCACTATCGGTCGGTGTCCCCACCGACCGAAACAAAAACCAATGCCGGCAGCATAAAAACACAGCTGTTAAACGGTAGTGCCATCGCCTTTTTCTACAAACTCCAAAATATCACCCGGCTGACAATTAAGCGCTTTGCAAATGGCTTCCAGTGTGCTGAAGCGAACCGCTTTTGCTTTACCCGTTTTTAAGATCGAAAGATTGGCCAACGTAAGGTCCACCTTTTCTGAAAGCTCATTCAACGACATCTTTCGCCGGGCCATCATTACATCAAGATTTACAATAATAGGCATCGGTTATACGGTTAATTGGTTTTCTTCCTGTATTTCAATACCGCGCTTGAATACCTGCGATATGATATAAACAATACCCGCCATAAAAAGGTATTCATCTCCGCTGTTGTCGGCTGGCAATTGCACACCCGTATCCTGCGTGAGGTAGTATGCAAAGGTCTTCCAGAAAAGAGCGCTCACAATCCAAACAGCAAACAACAGGAAAGCGATAATTTCCAGCTTTTTTTCTACTTCCATAGAAAAAGGTGATTGAAGCTTAAGCTTCATCTGCAAGGCATATACTACATACCAGATAGTTGCTTTTAACATCGATACCGCAATGGTCAGGCACATGGCGCAAGCGTAATAGGGAATACTTTTCTCCCGAATGTTGAATATATCCAGGTTAACCTCGTAAGTACGTTTAGCCCAATCAGGATCTATAAAGCTTGCCACAAAATTGGTTAACTGGGCTCCGCAGTCAATTGAATATTTAATGAAACCCAAAAATGCCAGGACTTTGAGTACCACTAAAATTATTTCTGTTCTTGTTTTCATGTTGTTGTTTTTAAAATGACAATGCAAATGTAAATAAATATTTATCGAATAAAAATAAATATTTATCTATTTATTTTAATTGAATGAATCTAGCTAGCCTGCCGGACCGGGTAGCATGACGCTGTAAAAAGGAAAGTTGTAGTGTAAAGACAGCTGTAAAAGCTACCGGCGCAGGTTTAGTAGCATGGCCCTGCTGTCAGCCCAGGCTTGTGCGTTGGCAACATTTTTTATCGGTTTGTGCAGGCACATAAAAGTATAGCACTGCAAATAATGCAGTGAGAAAAAACGATTTCATCATAAAGATTTTAATTAAAAGATTTGAAGAATATAAAGTTTAAAAAAGAGCGTTGGATTTTTTTGAACCATGCAACATTGCTGATACGAAGCTTTTGTTCAGCCCTGCCGTATAAGCGCCAAACCGGGAGTTTAAAAATTATTTTCAGGGTCCCGTAGGGACTATATGTTGGAAGAAAATAAATTACCAAAATCACCTGTGTGCCGCAGGTACACGATGTTTTCAAATCAATATCAATATTGCGTACCTAAGGCACGCCTTTATTTCTGTGCTTTCTTCTGCTACTACCGATATTTTGCACCGATGGCACAAGGCCTGCTGAAGAATTGCTATTAGCCTTTGGCTGTTGGCTAATAGCTAAAGTCTAACACCGGAGAGCCTTTGCTAAATCTTATCCGGAACGATGAAAGGATTGCGACGCAACGAAGATGCCATGCAATACTGCTGCTTGTATTGGCCCCTATCGGGCGGTGCCCCCAGCCACCGAAACAAACAATATATAACCAATCGGTAAAGGCGGCTGCCAATAGCAAATAAGCAAATACTTATTTGTAGATTGCTGTACTAAACGATACATCATGCCCCGTACACACCGCAGGAATTTCTTAAAGCTATCCGGCCTTTCTTTTCTGCCAGTTTTATCTCCGTGGAATGCAAACGCCGGTACCGGAAGCGCGGCAACCGGTGAACCTGTCAAAGAACCCGTTGTTAAGTTCTTTGCTGATGGGGAATTGTATGAACCGGCCGCATATATCGACCTGCTGCAACAGTTATCCGCTTCCACCGGCATCACGAGAGACAGGTATGGCACAGGGGGCGCGGTTGAAGAACTGGAAAAGAAATTTGCAGCGATCACCGGCAAAGAGAAAGCGATCTTTCTGCCCAGTGGTACCATGGCCAACCAGCTTGCAATCGCTGTGCTGAGTGGTAACAAACCGAAGGTGTACCTGCAGGACCTGAGCCATATTTACCGCGATGAGGCTGACGCCGCTCAATCCGTTTTTGGTAAACGGCTGATGCCGTTGGCCATGGGGGAAACCTACTTCACTGCAGCCGACTTACAACAAGCCATCGAATCACTGAAAAGCAATGAAGTGTTTGAAAGCGGCATTGGCGCGGTAGCAATAGAAAACCCCGTACGCCGGGCCGATGGAAGAATGGTACCCATCGAGGAGATCAGGAAGATCAGCAGCTATTGCAGGGAACACAATATCAAGCTCCATCTCGACGGCGCAAGGTTGTACATGGCTGCTGCATGGTCAGGCACCGGCATAAAAGACTATGCGGCAAATTTTGACACGGTCTATATCTCCCTGTATAAATACCTGGGTGCTGCCGGGGGCGCCGTATTGTGCGGCGACAAAACAATCATCGACCAGGTGCCCCACCTGCAAAAGATACATGGTGGAACGATGTTTACCAACTGGGCCAATGCCGCGATGGCACTGCATAAGCTGGAAACGATAGAAACTGTATTACAGGACGTGATCAAAAGAACCACCCCGCTTTTTGCCGCACTGAATAAAATAAATGGCATCAATATCCGTGCGCTTGAAGGGGGCACAAATATTTACGAACTCAATCTTGACAAGGCTATTGATGGCAAAAAGTTCCAGGCAGGCATGAAAGACAACTTTAAGATCCTGGTGGCGCCACCCAATGAAAACAACAGGGCGCTGATCACCGTTAACGAGACCCTCTTATACCGCAATGACGATTATATGGTCAATGCATTCAAAAGCAGCATCGCGATGAAATAAAGCCAGGCAGAATTCAAACTTTGTTCCTTCTGCTGGCGCAGGTATGGTAGCACGGCAAAGTGTATGAGCCAGACCTGTGCCTGGGCGTTTCCGCAGTGTCACTCAAATAGAAATGTGTGTTCTACCTATCGGTCGGTGTCCTCACCGACGGAAACAAGCAATATATAAGTGGTTGGAGAAGGTCTGCACATAATGGCGCAGGTTGGGTAACACGGCACGGTGTGTCAGCCAGACCTGTGCCTCGGCGTCTCCGCAGTGTCACTCAAATAGAAATGTGTGTTCTACCTATCGGTCGGTGTCCTCACCGACCGAAACAAGCAATATATCAGTGGTTGGAGAGGGCCTTCACATAATGGCGCAGGTTGGGTAACACGGCACTGTGTGTCAGCCAGACCTCTGCCTGGACGTCTACCTATCGGCCGGTGTCCCATCCACCGCAATAAAGGAAAAACAACTGGTTGCATTTGTGTGAGAGAAGAATTTTGATGAGCCAAACAGAAGTAACACTATGAAGCTTCTGTTGCGTCGCACACTTGTACAAAAGCTTTGATGGCAGCATAAACAAGCCTCGCTAAGTAACAAAGCGCTTCTACCTATCGGTCGGTGTCCTCACCGACCGAAACAAGCAATATATAAGTGGCTGGAGAAGGCCTTCACAGAATGGCGCAGGTTGGGTAGCACGGCACTGTGTGTCAGCCAGACTTGCGCCTCGGCGTCTCCGCAGTGTCACTCAAATAGAAATGTGTGTTGGCTGAGGACGCTGCGGTTAGTTGGCACGAAATCTAACAAGGATAAATTATTCTACCTATCGGTCGGTGTCCTCACCGACCGAAACAAGCAATATATAAGTGGTTGGAGAAGGCCTTCACATAATGGCGCAGGTTTAGTAGCACGGCACTGTGTGTCAGCCAGACTTGCGCCTCGGCGTCTCCGCAGTGTCACTCTAATAGAAATGTGTGTTGGCTGAGGACGCTGCGGTTAGTTGGTACGAAATCTAACAAGGATAAATTATTCTACCTATCGGTCGGTGTCCTCACCGACCGAAACAAGCAATATATAAGTGGTTGGAGAAGGCCTTCACATAATGGCGCAAGTTGGGTAGCACGGCACTGTGTGTCAGCCAGGCCTGTGCCTGGACGTTACATAAATGAAAGAGCCGCGCAAAGAGCAGGAAGCACAAGTGAGTGACACAACCACAGCTCAATAGTACCCCACAGCCTGCTTCAACATTGTACTAAAGATTAATACTGCCCGTGTACACGCTGTCACTTGCATTGGTTTCGTCATTGCTTAAAAAAGCCATCCATGTTTCTACGGCATAACCCTTAAAGATGGCGGCCTGCAAAACAGCTGACCCATCCCTGCGCAGCCCCGCATGCAGGCTAAACAATGCCTGTTGCAATACGGGTGCATAAACCACCAATACGATTTTATCAGCCCCGGATGCGGTGCCTGTATTGTTGTTATCGGTAAAGCGGAAACAGATGCTGCCATCATCAGCAGCAACAGCGCTGGCTTCTTCTGCGCCGGGTAACATGCCCTTTGCGATCAGCAGTTTTGGATAACTTAAATGCAGCTGCGGATAGCTGCCCACCAAAGCCTGGTTCATGATGGCGCTGGTGGCCCTGTTATAGCCTGTGCCTGTGCTGCCGTAAGCAGGAAAAGTCTTGCTAAAAAAACCCGTGCCGGAGAATGCTTTGGTAAACCCATTGCAAAGCCTGATCTTTTCCTGCTGTGCCGCCCTGGAGCCGGTGCGTTTAAAGGTGACTGCAGACCTGCTGGCCCGGATAATATTCTGGTTATCGCGGATATAGCCGGTAATGGGACCGGCGGTGCCAACAAAAGCGCCTAAAATACCTAGTGGGATCTTTGCCATAGTGCTGGATATTGAATTTTTTAAATGTGGGTTGCCATGCATTGAGCGCATGAGGTTGATAAGATAGTTTTTTTGTTTGAAGGACGCAATAGGCGGGCCGCAGTTTTTTACAAAAGATAACCGGCACTTAAACAGCAGTTGTTCGATCTCCAGGATCGAACAGGTATCGAACAACTATCGAACAAGTACCGAACAAGTGAAGGGAACAACATGCATATTATATCATAAATTTACGCGTTGTGTATTACCATTTTTGAAATGCTGTTCCGGTTTGAACAAACAGTTTGACACTTTATAATGACATTAAACCCCTTTATTTTACTGGCACTTTCTTTGACGCTGATGTTTGTTTCCTGTAACAGGGCAACACCGTCAGGATTCTGGGAAGACTACAATACAAGATTTCTTGTAAGTGACATAAGTGACCAGGGTCCACAAGGTGGACATAGAGCGGTTTATTGGAGGTCCGACAAAACATTCAGCTTCGACACAAAAGATATTCTTGACTTCGCAACAAAAAACGGTTGGACACTTACCGACAGTTCAACGTTCAACCAGGAACAAACAATAACATGGATGTATGACAACAAGGAAATATTTCCACTTTCAGGTACGGGTTTTAACGACAGCATCAAAAACATTTCAACATACAAGTATTTTCCGAGGTGGTTTGGCGGACCGCTAAGGCTTTATAAATTCAAAACAGGTTGGGTGACAATTGAACCAGGCACAGGCAACCCGATGGAAGAAAATGGTTTTGTACTATTAAACCAGGACAAAACGGAATTAACAGTTTATCATTTGTGGGGAGAGTAATAAACAGGTAAACCCAATTTGTTTGCCCCCGTAAACATTGCCTGCAAGCGTAACTGACACTTCAAGGCTCAAGAAAAACGCTTACCAAACTTTATGGACATAGACAGGCTAAAATCATATTTAAATTAAAAATAATTTGGAAAGAGGATGATATGGTTGAAGTAAAAGTGACAGCATCAAATGGTCGGTAACTTCAAATAATAAAAAGAAATGAATTTTACAAAAGTAGTACCAGGCGTTTTCTATTCAGATCTTTCTGACGGCCTTAAACTATTCGTCGCCTGTTTACAATTTACAATCGAACACAAAGATCTGAATACTTCACAACCTTACTGTGTTTTAAGAAAAGACGGGATAAGTATAATGCTTTTCCAAGACGAGCAATTGGCAAAAGAACATAACCCGGAATTGAGGTTTGTAACAGATAATATCGAAGAAGTTTATATGAAGATAGCTTTATCTCACCCTCATCTGCTTCATCCAAACCTAAACAAAGTTACAGTCAGACCCTGGGGTGCGAAGGAATTTGCCATTGCAGATAGTCAACTTGGTATAAGATTTCAGCAATGGTAAAATGATAGCCAGGTAACAACGAACCGCCAACATGAACTGTGTAAAAAATCCCATACCCGCGCCGGTTTGGCTAGCCACTGCCAGGCTTTCCCTGACTATTGCTTTTCTGAATTGATTGACTTATTTTGTTTAGCGGTTGGTAAGGTAGGCCGGCTAGTGAAAAAATCAAACTGCCTGGTAACGTCTTATATCATAAATCCACGCATTGGCGATCAGTTTAGAGAACGACACGAAACGACATAAAATATGGCAACATTAAGAGAAGACATTAAATCGCAATCAGACTGGATTGTAAAAGCATTTGCGGCTGACGGTTTCAAACTTGATTACACAATTGACAGCATAATTGAGGTAGACAGATTTTTTACCGTAAATATGAAAAACGGACAACCTAAAAAAGGCGGACGACTTTACGGAAAAGGATTTGGACCAAAACTTTTTTCAATTGGTTCGTATGTTGGTGAGACAATTATTAAGAATGTAAAAGGAGCCGACTGGGTAACAGACGACAACGACCCACAAGCCGAACTAAATGTGTTTTTACAACTTCCAAATGACGGACAGATTTGGCCAATTCAAAAAGTAATGAAAAGGTTTCAAAACGGAAGTGAAGACGCAATTTATCCTTATGTACATATGGTTACAAAGGAATTTACCAACTTGCCATTTAAAGAAGAATTTTGGACTTTAACAGCAGAAAGTGATGAACCAGAACAGACAAAACCTTGGTGGAAATTTTGGTAGAAAAACACGAAAGAAAACCGAACGCTAACATCGGTTTGGCCATATGGCGGCTGAAGTGCTTGTATGAAACATTTGTGCAAGTTTCAACTGTAGTAATTCTATTTAACTTTTGCGCTAAAAATTCGCCACATCGCCAAGCCAAAAAACGTTATGCGCAACCGTTTAAACATGGGAAAATAAAGAAATTTAAGAGGGTTACCAAATTCACTTGAACAAAGATATTTTTCAGCATTATTTTATTGGGACGGAGGTTACATGGCAGATTGGATTTGGAACGAAGCAACTAAGCAAAATGTGTCAGATATTGAAATTGACATACTCAATAATTCTGTTTCACCATCAAGTTTAGAAATTCAGCCTATTGTTTACTATCTTAGTTAACTTAAAAAAACGATTGCAAAGACTCTTGCAAGTAATAATTTCTCACCTGATTATGTAGTAGATGCCAGGTTCAAAATTTTTATATCAAAAAAATATCATTCTCTCAAATTGCTTTCCTGTCAGGCATTTATTATCGACAAATCTGGAAAAACTTATTCCGGAAAAATCTATACAGAAAAGGCCTACGAAGATTTCTCCCGCAGGAATATTTCATGGTTCCGTAAACTAAAAAACTTATTAGTCGTTAAAAAGGCTGACGCATAACATCGGTTTTTCAAAAGTTGGGCTGAAGAATATCGCCCTTCAGCAGTTGGAATTCTGACCCGGCAGCAGTAATTTGGCTTTAGCTAATCGAATCTGTAGTGGCCAAGCCAGCAGCGGGATCTCTTCCGCCAACCTTCGCCAAGCACGGACGTTGGCGGTTATTTTAAATGAAGAGCGTAATAATCATAGCAACTTTATTATTGACAGTCAACTTTGTTATTGCAAATGAGATTGACAGTCTGAAAACAAATCAAGAAGTTCAAAACTTTCTCGTTGAAAAAGTATATAACAAATGGAAAGAGTTTAATTTTTTTGAAGGAACAACTAAAGACACTTCTAAATATGGTAAGTTCAAGTTCTTCAAGACTGACCTTGATAATAATGGCTTGACAGACCTTATTATAAATGGAACATATTTTTTTGCAGTAGTAGATAAAGGAAACGGAAATTATAAAACTTACTCTATAGACAGAGGTGCTTTTTCACTTGACAAGTACACTTTGAAAAATATTATTTATACAAACAAACAACCATTGCTTGTAATTAATGGCTACAATGACTTAAACTTTTCCATCCAAGACACAACAAAAACTGATACATTAATTTTAAATTCTGATGGTTTCATTGAATACAACCCATTTCCCGATGACTTAAAAATTGAAAAGATAAATTTTTCGACTTCGCCTTGTTATGGTAAATGTCCTATTTTTAAAATGACGATAAATGATAAAAGAATAGCAACATTCCAAGCCATAGAATATAACGAAAAAACAGGTAATTTCACTGCAACTATTGATAGCTCATCTTATAATAATCTAGTCGAAACTATTAATTACATAAAGCTTAGTTCACTTAAAAATGATTACGCAGTTAGTTGGACGGATGACCAAACTGCAACACTTGAAATCACATTTAATAATGGTCAGACAAAAACAATAAATGACTATGGAGAAATAGGGACGTTTGGACTTGCAAATTTATATAACCAATTGTTCTTATTGAGGAAGACACAAAAATGGAAGTGAGAAAAACAACCGCCAACAAAAGCATCCTACGTAGCTAAGCAATGAGGCAGCCAGGAATAATATTTATTATTTTTTATTTCTTTTGAAAAAGAAAGACTGACAATTAATTAGCCGCATGGTTTGGTTTAACTATCCCTGTAAAAAAAGCTGGCGCAACCCTGAGGCGCGGATCTGTATTAACGGGTCTTGTGCAGCATAATTAAACGCAGGGGGTTAGCAAAACCTAAAGCCCGGTTTGGCACGCCACCGCCAATCTTTCCCAGGCAATTGCTTTTCTGAATTGATTGACTTATTTTGTTTAGCGGAGGGTAAGGTAGGCCGGCTAGTGAAAAAATCAAACTGCCTGGCTTCGACAATACAAATGGATATCATGATTTTCTTATACCGATTGTACTATACTCGCACTAATTAAAAATATGACAGACAAATTATATTCGAGGATTGCTATTGGGTGGGCACTTTTACTTTTGGTATTAAACCTATTCGAAGTTCCGTATTTAGATCATACTACATCTGGTGGTGAGCAAGCGTCGTTCACATTTATTGTCACATCAATAGAAATGCTCATTATAGGCCAGATACTATTGTTAATAATATATCTGATAACTCGACCCAAAAAGCACAACTGGTAACACTGCATTGCCGAACATGGCGGAGGACAAATAAATTCCACCTCTTTGTCGGCTAATAAGCTTCGGTTTCAGCAAACGAATAACGCCGAGCAATAGAATAAACAATAAACTTTTATTTATAAATTTAGCTGCTGTTACGGGCTGACGATTTTAAAATACCGCCACAATCGCTAAGCTCCGAACGGTTGGCTGCCATTAAATCAGACTCATATCTTTATGAATTTTAAACTTCTTCCGGTTTTTATTGTCCTTATAAATTTATTTGCTTGTTCAAATCAACCAAGTGACGTTCGACAAAACGCGAACACAAATAATTTACTTTCAGTTTCTGACACTCTTAACAACATAAAAGATATTTTCGAAAGTGATACTGCTATAATTTCAAACAAGAGATTTGTATGGACAATTTATAGAAATGATTCATCTTGTTATTTTATTGTAAAACAGGAAACTAATGGACATTTTGTAACAATAATGAAAGACCCGGAATTTACTACTAACAATTCAGGGCTTGCTTTTTTTGACATAAATAACGATGGATACTTGGATATTCTTGAAGGCAATCAATATTCATATTTGTTTAATTCAAAAACTGAAAACTTTTCTGAAGTTGGAGAGTTTCATTCAATTGATACACTTAAAATTAATAGCACTCCTATTTTATACGAAAATAAATACCCGCTACTCTATTATTTAAGCTATGGAAGAGCGATGGCTATGGGAAAATGCAGCGATGATACAATGATTAATGAAAATCATTCTGAACTTTTTGTGATTAATGAAAATTTTCAGAAAATCTCTTTTGCGACACTTGACAACTTTGCAACATTTGATGGTAAATTTCGCGATTCATTGGACTGCGGTGCAGAAATAATAAATTGTTATGTCCCACCCTACTATGGTAAGTATGACAAATACAGTGTTTGGAATAATGGCAAAACTGTCGATTCTTTTTTGCTGACAAATGATACTTCCTTTTACCATGAAGATTTTAATGCAGTTGATAGTGATTACATCACCAATTATTGGTTAAAAAACTATTCAAGGCTATTGCAGTATGGACAAGTATTTAAAGTAAGACGTGAAAAGCCAATTGAGTATTTTGAATAACAGCCGCCAACATGAACTGTTTAAAAAACCCCTATCAGCACAGGCTTAGCACCATCGCACGGCGTTTCAGCAATGCCCTGACCGTTGTGCGTAATTGATTTAACCCCCAATTCACTGCAGTATGGCAAAAAGTTTTTTTACAGATAAACCAACATCAGACACAAATTACTTTAATCTCTTCTTAAAATATACAGCTCTATTTATAATTACCTGGATTGCATCCTGGTTATTGCTGTTATTCTTTATTGCCCGAAAAGAAAGCGAAAATGCTGACAATTTTGTATTTGACAATGGTGGTCTTATTAGTATAATCCTTGCAGTTGCTGTAATATTTTTTTATATACAAAATGCGACAAAAAAATACAAATATGGAACTCCATTTAAAATGACCTTTGACGACAATGTCTCTGAATTTACTGTTAGAGTTGTAAACACTTTAAACGAGAAAGAAAAAGACATTACAATTCCTTATGCACAACTTGTAATTAAGGAGCTTGACAAAGAAGACAAATTATTTGGCAAGCAAAGATTGTTCAGCTTCTACCAGCAAGGTAGTTTAATGACAAGAGTGAATATCGATCTGACAGCATGGTCAAGATTAGAGAACTTGGAAGACTTATTATTATTATTAAGGAAAAAATACGCACAACAAAGCATTGGCGCTATGCCGGCGGACGATAGAAAAGATTCTGTACTTAGTAGCATTGAAGAACTTTTGTAATTTTATTAAACAACACAATTTCAAATTCCGCCACATTGCTAATGCTTCAACATTAGCGGCAATTTTGGTTGACAACAATATCAAACCTTTAAAAAGAGTGCAGCTTAATGAAGACTCGCAATATATTCTTTAAGACAACTATTTCGATAATTTTTTTATTGATTGGTTTTAGAGTGTTTCAGTTATGTTTTCGTGCTTATGTAATAGTTATTTTGAACAGCGTTATAAATGGAAGTCAAAGCTCCGAGCAAGTAAAGCCGATAATTGACGAGTTAGCAAACGAACAGGTATTTAGTAACATACTCTTGGCAACATGGATTGTTTGTTTTTTAATTTGGTTTTACATTTCCTATAAAAGAGCGCAAACCTATTCAAGGCAACATTTTTCTTACAAACCCATTTGGGCTTTATTTTCTTTAATTATTCCAGTCTTCAACTTATTCGCTCCGTATAAGATCATGCACGAGATTTGGTCGGCAGAAAATGTAGATTTGTCACAAGAAGGCACAGGTAAAAAATTAATTAATACTTGGTGGTTTTTAGGTCTTATCCTGGTGGTATTCTCGAGATATTTAAATGACAAATTTCAGGATGTCGATGGTTTAGATGAATTTATGAAACTGGAATGCTATTATCTTATCCTTTATGGGCTGAGCATTCACTATTTCTATATACTTCGAAAACTTCTGACAATGGTAAATTCCCAGCAAATGTATCGCGATAAAAGCCCTGCGTAACCGCGTCATCAGTCATGATAAAACATAATAACCTCCGCTAACATGAACTGTGAAAAAACTCCTTACCCGCACAGGTTTGGCAGAAAAGCAAAAGCTGATGCAAGACGAAGGCGCGGCGCTGTGTTAACGGTCTTGTCCAGGATAATTAAACGCAGGAGCTCAACAAAACTTTAAGCCCGGTTTGGCACGCCGCCGCCAATCTTTTCCTGGCTATTGCTTTTCTGAATTGA
>DLKC01000103.1 GCA_002478885.1 Chitinophagaceae bacterium UBA7600 | reverse complement strand
CTGGCTCGGTTGCCTTCGCCGGAAATCCGGTAACCGGTGATTGCGCTTCGGATAGCTTCGTGGTTTTCTGCCATTGCGGTACATTCTCGGTTGGTGCCCTTTGAAGCGGACAACTAACGACAAAAACCGACCCCGCTCCTTGTTGGCTGCTTGCATGCACTGTACCCTGTAACAGTTCCGCAAGTTCTTTCACAAGCGCAAGACCGATCCCCGTGCCTTCATAACGCCTCGCGGCTGAATTATCTACCTGGTAAAAACGGTCGAATATATACGGCAGCTTCTCTTCGCTGATACCAAGGCCTGAGTCAGCTACACGTAAAACCAATTGGTCACCCTTAACCAGGTCATGGTCAATAGCCAGATGAACAATAACCTCGCCGCCGTTAGACGTAAACTTGATCGCGTTCGACAACAGGTTGAAAAGGATCTTTTCCAGTTTATCGGTATCGAACAGGTATTCCTGTGAAGGAGTATCACCTTCTAAAAGCAGATGAATATTTTTGCCAGCCGCAGCCTGCTGAAACGAGTTGACACAGTCCTGTACAAAAAGATGGATATTGCTTCTTGAAAGGGATAACCGCATCGTACCGCTTTCCAGTTTGCTCATATCCAGTAACTGGTTGATGAGCCGAAGCAATTGGCGGGCATTGCGTTGAACAATGCCAAGGCCCTGTTTGATAACCGGGGACAGGCTCGCATCCTGCTGCATTTGCTCTACCGGTGACAAGATGAGGGAAAGCGGCGTACGGAACTCGTGGGTGATATTGCTGAAGAACCGGCTCTTGATTTCATCCATTGCCTTTAGCCGCGCAGCCTCTTTCTGTTTGAGTGCAATCTCCTGCCTTGCTTTTGCCTCGTTAAGGCGAACACGGAACAGGGTAAGGATGATCGTCACTGCTGCAGCCAGGTAAAAAGTATAGGCCCACCAGGTTTCCCACCAGGGCGGACTTATTATTATATGGATGGTCTTGCCGTGTGGGCTCCATATACCGGCAGTATTGGTTACGTTTATTTTAAGGTCATAACTGCCTGGAGCGAGGTTGGTATAGTTAGCAGAATTTTGGGTGCCTGCATTCACCCAGTCCTTATCGATTCCTGTAAGCATATACCGGTATTGCAGCTTTTCAGGATTAGTGAACTCCAGGCCGGCAAAGCGGAAGCTGAGGAAGTTCTGGTCATAAATCAACCGCATGGTATCAATGGAAGGCACTGCCTTATCTTTCCATTCCGCAAATTTTGCAAGCGGTTCATTGTTGATGAGAATATCTGTAAGCGAAACCCTCGGCTCGTAATCGTCCACCTTGATAGAATCAGGATGAAAGATGGTGATACCTTCCGTGCCGCCAAAAGCGATCTTTCCATCCGGGAAATGAATAAACTGGGTCCTATTGAATTCATTGCCCTGTAAGCCATCTTTCGCTGTAAAGGAAAGTACGCTGTAATCTTTTGGGCTAAAACGAAAAATGCCTTTATTGCTGCTGCACCAGAAATAACCTTTTGTATCTGGAACAATAGCATAAACCGTGTTGTTGGGTAACCCGTCATTCATGGTAAAAGACCGGGCCGTGGCGGTTTTGGAATCAAACCTGATCATACCATTTCCAAGCGAACCAATCCATAAAACGTCTTTTTCTATGGGGTCTGGTACAGCCATCGTCAAAACGGTATTGCGGAAAGCCTGTAAACCCGGTTGGTCTTTAAAAGTTTTGAACACATGGGTTGCAGGGTTAAAAGAGATGATCGCATCAGTATAAAGAATCCATAATTGATCTTCATGAGCAGTTAAAAAGACTGGCCAGGGGTTACCCTGGTTTTGTAAAGAATAAACGCTTAAAAACTTCTTACTCTCCAGGTCAACCTCAAAGAGCCTGTTGCTGGTCGGCAAAATCCCCCAACAACGGTTCTCCGTATCAAAAACAAACTTTACAATGCCCCACTGCCGTAAATCAGTTTTGCCTGGTTCAATATTATAAACGACTGCATGATTTCCCACTATTTTGACAAGGCTGTTAGCTGACATCGTTTTCCCATCAATGGTCTCATAAAAAAATCCGTTGATCCAGAGATTACCATTTTTATCAATAGTCGCAAAGCATCTTTCATTCTCATTTAAAGGAGTATTGCTGTACTTTTTAATTACAGATATAGGAATTGGCAACACATCATAAAAGAAATTACTTACTCGCTTGTAAGAGGTAAATCCAGACACATTCAGATCGATCATTCTTGCCCCAAAAGTATTGGTACCCACCCACAAGATATTGTTGCGGTCGACCGTCATAGAGATAATGTTACCCGGCTTTAGTTCGTTGGTCCAAAGCAACGTTAAGCTTTCATCACTGTTGATCCTGTATATTTTATTATCCTCTCTCAAAAACACATCTCCATTGGGAGCACTTATCAGCCTGTATTCTGAGGCGTCTGGTATTGCGGTTGCAAAGGATGTCTTTTTCCATTGCCCTTTTTCTACATTGAATTTCCACAAAGCGGTAGGGGTAACGATAAGGATATCACCTTGTTCATTTACCTCCATAATACCCGCCATTCCGCGCCAGAAATCCTTTACACCGGTTTTTAAATCTTCGCTGAAATCGCTAAGCTTCTTTAAAATACCCCCATCCAACACATAAAGTGCTTTCAGCGAACTGGCAAAAACTTTGTTGTTTTTATCGCTGCACAAGCCACAGGGCGACTCACCAGGCGGAAATACAATTTTCTTTTTTGTCAATAATTTCTCGTCGACACAACGCATTTCACTGGTACTGAAGCGCTGATCATAGGATATTCTATACAAATAACCGGCGCTGTCCTGAACGATCCTGGAAAAGCTATTCGCAAAGCTTGGGGCGGTAAAGGCTGCAAAGCCTTTCTCTTTTGCAAGGCGTCTCAGCTTTTCGGTAAAGGGATCCATGATATCGATCGCCCCGTTGTCGTACTGTATCCACAGTTTGTCTTCCTGGTCAATAGAAAGAAACCTGATCACATTCATCGAGATCGTGTTGCTGTCTGCTTCGCTGTGTTGGAAAACTTTTACACTTCTTCCATCATACCGGGCAAGTCCATCCCTGGTGGCAATCCACATAAAACCTTGCTTGTCCTGGGCAAAACCGGTAAGAAAGCCTTGCGGAAGCCCATCTTCAATCGTTAGGGAACGAACATTGGAAACTGTTCGCTGTTGTTGGGCCAACAACGGCGGGAATAGGGAAACGGTTATAAAAAAACACAGTAAAAACCTATTCATAAGTGGGGGGATGAATGGTTGTTGGTTTTCTTTTTTAGTAAGTTCAAAATAAATCTTTCATCCCGAACAGGCAAATGGTTAAGCATTATTTAAACCCGTGGCACCGGCAATTCATAAGGTTCTTGTTGAACATTAGAAGACTACAAAAATCCGGGCGCCTGGTCTTTAGTTCATTTTTAAGTTCTGTACATATACGATTACGGCTTACTCATCATCGGCAGCGCCTTCCCTGCCGGTTGCCGTCCCCTACCAACCGGAAAAGAAGGCATCGTTTTCACTAAAGTCGCTTGTTAGTGTAAAAACAATCCCGTTTAATCGCCCCCTTTCACGTCTCACATCTCCCGCCTCCCTATTCACCATTGACCATTAACCACCCCCTCTCCCGGTGCCCCTCACCCCGTCCTTACTTGGTAGATACTTGGTACATACTTGGTAGATGGTTGGTAGGGAGTTGGTAAAGCCATGCCAAAACCAATTGTTTCTCCTTATTCCCTGTTTTCCGGCCTCACCCTTCCCCTACTCCATGGACCATTCACGTTTCCCCCTCTCCGGTTTCCCTTTTC
>DLKC01000064.1 GCA_002478885.1 Chitinophagaceae bacterium UBA7600 | reverse complement strand
GTTTTACCCACAGATGGCCTTGCTGCAAGAATAATAAGGTCGGTTGGCTGCCACCCATAAGTAATGCGGTCAAGGCTTGCAAAACCACTTGGAACTCCACTGATGTCTTCTGTTCTTTTTCGAAGTTCATCGATGCGGTTAATGGTTTGAGCAAGCGCATTGCTCATTTCTTTAAAATCTGTTTTAAGAAAGTTGTTGGTAATCTTGAATATCTTATCCTCAGCATCATCCATGAGATCGAAAACATCAGTGCTGTCTTCATAGGCATCGCCGATAATTTCACCGCTGATGCGTATCAATTCGCGTTGCACAAATTTTTGAAGAACAATTCTTGAGTGTGCCTCAATATTTGCAACGGACACAACCGCATTGGTAAGTTTGGTCACCACATAAGGGCCGCCGACGATCTCCAGTTCTTCTTTGATTTTAAGTTCTTCGACAACGGTTAGAATATCAATGGGCATGCTTTTCTCTGCAAGGCTTTGAAAAGCTCTGAAAATACGCTGGTGCGCATCCACATAAAAACATTCGGGCTTTAAAATTTCAATTACAGTATCAAAAGCGCCTTTGTCTAACATAATACCCCCGAGAACAGCTTCTTCAAGATCTTTGGCCTGGGGAGGTACCTTACCATAGACCATGGTGCTAAGATCGATCGCAGGCTTTCTTCTGTTCTTTCTTTCTTTATTGAGATTAGTGAGATCCATTGAGCATGTATATCAAAAAACGTTAGTAAACTTTATTATCGGTTCCCTCATTTATTGCTGCGGACGTGTTGTTGAACATTGAATAAAACAAGTGAAAAATGCAGCAAATTTTTTATGGGGAGACGAATATCAGCGAATTTTTTTCTAAAAAAATTTTTGTTTTCACTAAAATTATTGCACAACATTCCACATCGATATTAACAGTAAAAGGAGGTTTGTGCACAGTTTCTTACCCATTTTCCCACAAAATCAAAAAGTTTTTAGTGTCTTCGTGAAGGTAATTCACATCGGGTGTGCAGAAAGAAATATTGCTGAAAATTTGACCGGCCACGCCATTTTAACTAACTGCACTGCATGGCGTTTACTGGTAAATAAGCGATGGAAAAGAAAAGTTATTACGCCTTTTAATACCATCCAGCACGTATTGTGCATACATCAATTTAAAGCTACCTTTCCATAAAATTTGATCCATGAAAAAGTATTTATTATTTGTGCTGGCCCTTGGCACAATTACACTCAACTCATTTGCCCAGGCTACCGCTAAAGAATTTTACGATAAAGGCATAAAGCTGATAGAAGATAAGGACTACGAAAACGCGCTCGCTGCTTTTAAAAATACGCTCGCAAAAGATGCTGTTTATCCTGATGCTTCCTATAGGGCCGGCTGGTGTTGTAACGAACTTGAATTATACAGCGATGCAATTACTTACCTGGAAAAGGCCCGCAAGTTGAATGACAAAGAAGCAAAAACATTTTTTGAACTGGGATACGCTTACGAGAACCTGTCAAAGAATGATGATGCACTTGTCAGCTATAAAAAAACGCTTGAGCTTTACCCTGAATACTACGATGCCGCAATGAAAGTAGGCAATCTTTATTACGGGAAAAACGACTACCAGTCAGCGCTTGATTACTATTTGACATACCTGAAATCAGACGATGTTGACAATTTCTATTATTATCGCGCCGGCTGGTGCTGTAACGATCTTGAAAAGTACAACGATGCACTCAACTATCTGCAGCAATACAATCCTGAAGAAAACGACGATAAGGCCAAAAAATACGAAGAGATCGCTTACTCATATTACAGCCTTGAAAAAAATGATGACGCTATTGAGAATTACAAAACTGCACTCGGGTATAGTCCCGATCACGGCACTGCGCTAAGGGGACTAGGCAATGTTTACTACGACACCGAAGACTACGATGAAGCGCAAAAATATTTTGAACAGGCCATATCTAGCGATGAAGAAAATTCGAAGAATTGTTATTACAAGCTCGGGTGGATATACAACGATAAGGAACAATATGACGATGCGGTTAACATACTTAAAAAAGCTGTTGAATATGATCCGGAAGATGCCGGGAACCGCGAAGAAATTGGCTTTGCATACTACATGAAAGAAAACAATGTAGATGCCCTGGCACAATTAAAAAAGGCCGTTGAGTTAGACAGCAAATCAAAATTGGGTTATTATTATATGGGGCTTTGCTACCTGGATATGGGTAAAAAAGAAGAAGCAAAAACCGCTTACGAAAAATTGAAAACGATCAGCGAAGAACAGGCAGCCAAACTCCTGGAAAAAATAAATGCCAAATAAAAAAGCCTTTTTAAAAAAATAAAAGCTCCCGGAAAAGGAGCTTTTATTTTTTTACCTGGTGAATAGTGAATATTTACTGCTGCCACTATGTCTGCAGAATCAACGTTTGCCAGCACAAGAGTGCGACGCAACGAAAGCCGGGGTTTGCACTACAGCCGGGCCAATAATTTATTTCAACACTTCGGCAAGTTTCGTGTCAAGTGCGGGGCCTCTGAGCGATTGTGCGATTATTTTTCCGCTTGGGTCGATCAAAACATTGAAAGGAATTCCGTTGAAGTGGTAAAGCGCGGCTGCAGCGCTCTCCTCTTTTAGGTCACTCATATGATACCAGGTGAGCTTGTCTTTTGTTATTGCATCCTGCCATGCAGCTTTATCGGTATCGAGCGATACACCGAGAATAGTAAAATTTTTGTCTTTGTATTTGTTATACGCAGCCACTATGTTGGGGTTCTCAGCGCGGCATGGGTTGCACCAGCTTGCCCAAAAGTCTACCAACAAATATTTACCCTTAAAACTGCTTATGCTGATGGGCTTATCGTTAACATCATTCATGGTAAGATCCGGCGCTGGTTGGTCAACAAGCGATACGCCATTGTCAACCGAAGCGCTTGCAGCCGTTATTTGCTGCATCAGCATGCTTTTGAATGTTGCAAAACCAGCATGCTCTTTGAACTTGTCCGCAGACTGGCGTACAAGGGTATCCAACTCGCCTGAAGCAAAAATATTTCTTGAGCCTGCTATATTAAAGGCATAAAATACCGCGCCGGGGCTGGCCGATTTAACAATATAGTCTTTAATGTAGTCTTTCATAACGCCCATTTCTTTAGCGCCTTCGCCCTGTAACGCCGGTATAGTGCTGTCCGCCGGGTTAGCCATATACAATGATTGTATTTTCTGGTATAAAACGGAAAGAGAAGAGTCCTTGGCCCTGAACTGGTTTAAAAATTCATAGAGATCTTTCGTAGCACTGCTGTTACTGATGTATGGTGTGCGGAAATTCTTGCCAAGATCTGTGCTGATCTTTATATCGCCGTTATCATTAATGAAAATCGCTGCCGGAGTTTTATCCACCATAAGCAAATACAGGTTTTGTTCTGTAGTTTTTGCTTTAAGCGTGTAGCTTCCATCTTCGGCTATGTTACCGGAATCGACAACTTTCGGAGGGGTGTTATCATAGGCCACCTGCTCCAGTAAAATATTTTTCGTAGTTGAATTGGATATTTTACCGCTCACCGTAAAATTATTCGGGTCGCCACCGGCACTGCAAGCTGCCGCGCCTGCTATCAGCACTGCTAAAAAAAACTGCTTCATATATTGTTTTTAAATTGATACAATGAAATGTGGTTTAATCTGCGCCATTTAACTTTTCCTCTAACAATGAGGTAACTACTTTAGGGTCTGCTTTTCCCTTGCTGAGCTTTTTTACTTCGCCAACGAATAAACCAATAAGACCTTTTTTCCCTTTACGGTATTCTTTCACCTTGTCAGGCATTCTTTCCAGCGCCGTTGAAACCCACGTTTCCAGCTCGTTAGCATCGCTTACCTGCAGCAGGTTCAGGGCTGTAGCAAGCTGCAGTGCGGTTTTATGATGTTCGGCAATCATTGCGTGCAGCAACTTTACAGAGGCCACAGAGAAATTAACCTTGCCTTCCTCGACCAACAACAGCAGGTCGGCTATTTGCGCAGGTTTCAGTACAAAAGAGGAAATGTGAATCTTATGTTCATTTAGGTAATGCTTTACCGGGCCATTGATCCAGTTGGCGGCTGCCTTATAATGATTTGTGTGGGCCGTTACGGCAGCATAGTATTCAGCAATTTCTTTTTCCTGGCAAAGTTGCGCCGCATCGTATTCGCTGAGGCCGAACTCATGCTCGTATTTACCCATCAACGCAGCCGGCAAAGCTGGCAAAGCCTGCTTTATGGAATCAATAAAACTTTGCTGTAAATGAAATGGCGGCAGATCGGGTTCGGCAAAATACCGGTAATCATTTGCTTCTTCTTTGTCTCTTATGGCAAATGTAGTATTGCTGCCTGCATCAAAACTCCTGGTTTGCTGGATAATGGTTTCCCCGTTTTCCAGCATATGGGTCATGCGGTCAATTTCATGTTCGATGGCGGTTTTTACATTGCGGATGGAATTCAGGTTCTTGACTTCCACTTTGGTACCCAGTTTTGTTTCGCCCTTTAGGCGAACAGAAACGTTTGCATCGCAGCGAAGGCTTCCTTCTTCCATATTGCCGTCACAAACGCCTATCCACCTTACCAGCCTTCTTACTTCTGTTAAATACTGGTAGGCCTCTTCTGCACTGAAAAGATCAGGTTCTGTAACGATCTCAATCAATGGGGTGCCGGCCCTGTTATAGTCTACACAGGTATAGTCGTCATCAATATCATGAATGCTCTTCCCGGCATCTTCTTCAAGATGAATCCTGTTAAGCTGCACACTCCTCGCCACTCCGTCGGTTTTAATGGCAATGTGTCCCCCCTTACAAATGGGCGTAGTATGTTGCGACACCTGGTAACCTTTTGGCAGGTCAGGATAGAAATAATTTTTTCTGGCAAAAAAATTATCCTTTTCAATCTCGCAATGGCAGGCGATGCCCATCATAATAGCATATTCAACAGCTTTCTTGTTGGTTTTTGGTAATGTGCCCGGGTGCCCTAAAGTTATCGGGCTTACATGTGTATTCGGTTCAGCGCCAAATGCAATGCTGTCGCCGCAGAATAATTTGCTTTTTGTGGCCAGTTGTGCGTGTACCTCAAGCCCGATCACCGCTTCATATTTGTTGGAAAGAATGCTCATAAAATTGCTGCAAAAATAGCAATGCCGGGTGTTATGGCATTTTTATTTTTACCGGCCCTGGCCTTCATTGCTACAGCTAAAAAAGTCTTTTTGAATTACAGCATCAGCTTACAGGCCCCCGCTTATATTAGCTGCCGTTCTACAGTATTTTAACTAACAATTGTTTGTTGAAGCGAAAAATTCATTATCTTAATTATCTAAATGCCATGTGATGCGCACAGCCGGTTTTACCATATCAACTGTCGCGGTTTTGATCGCACTTAGCATATGCTTTAGCGCCTGCACTGTTACACGGCGCACTTCTTTTAATAGCCCGAACGATTTTAAAAATGTGAAATCTTCGGTTGAACTGGCTGGCAATAAAAAGTTTACGGGCTATTTATGCTTTTCCCGCAACAGCCAAACCGCTGTGATGCACAGTTTGGATTTCAGCAAAGCCATCAACTTCAACCAGGGAGATATCTTATCCATAAAAAATGATCTGGGGTATTTCGAAAGAAAAACACTGAGAAGTCATCCTGCAGATACGCAACATAAAAGTGCCCGGACCGCCTTTGTAAAGCGAATTACTGATGAAGAAGACTTCCTGCATTTGTATAGGCACGAAGAAGTACTCAGCAATCCCAAATCCAGCCTGCCGTTAACAACAACCAGGTATTATGTAGCAATCCCAGGGCGCACTAAAAACGAGGTCTGGGATATTGATGCCGGCTACTTTGACAAGGATTTTAACAAGACAATGGAAGTGCTCTTTGCAAAAGACCAAAGGTTGGTGGCCATGATCCGGCAAAAAAATGATAAATATTCTGTCAGGAAATTCTCAATAAGAGCAAATAACAAGATAAGGGTTATCATGAACCTTAATAAAGACTACAGCCCGCAAACAGTTTCTTCTTCAGCAGCTAATTAATGTTTGTTTCAGCAAGGCATTATTCTTAAGGTTTCTTTTTAAAAAATTATCCCCCGTTATTAAAACATTATATAATTTTACGCCTCCAAAAATTTTAGATAACAATTTATGCTGAACTGAAGTTGAAACATAACACAACACATACTTGCCTTACCGCCTTCCATCCTGCTTTGATGGGTGTTGTAAACCTTCCCAAACCATTCTGCTTCCGGCCAGAACGACGACCAAGAATCTGATATCCCTGCTTCCGCAGCTGTCAGCATTAACCCTAAAAACAAGCGTTTACACAACGTCGTCACCTTGTTATTTATCTTTTAACAATCAGTATTTAGAACAGTGGAACAAAACATCATAGTACGTATAGCCAATAGTGGCGATGTTCATTACGCAGAAACAATCACTGCCGAAATGGAGTCTTCTGCAAAGGCACGGGGCACAGGCATTGCAAAAAGAAGCCCTGAATATATCGCCAATAAAATGGCCGAAGGCAAGGCCGTGATCGCACATTTAAAAGACGGAACATGGGTTGGCTTTTGTTATATTGAAACATGGAGCCACGGCGAATATGTTGCCAACAGTGGTTTGATTGTGGTTCCTGCATTTCGCAAAAGTGGCGTCGCGAAGCAAATCAAAAGAACCATCTTCAATTTATCGCGGGAGAAATATCCTAACGCAAAGATCTTCGGGTTAACAACCGGCCTGGCCGTCATGAAGATTAACAGCGAACTCGGTTACGAACCCGTTACTTACAGCGAGCTTACACAGGACGAGGCTTTTTGGGCAGGCTGCAAAAGTTGCGTTAACTACGATATTCTCATGAGCAAAGACAGGAAGAACTGCATGTGCACTGCCATGCTGTACGACCCTGCAGACCATTACACGCCCGAAGAAACAACACAGGAATTCGAGAAAAAAAGCAAGGTCTACGAGCGCCTGATGCACATAAAGCAACTCGTTTTCGGGAAGAAAGAAGCAAAAGGCGCATCGAAACCAAAATCTTTATTGCAGTTTTTTTTCAATTTGTAAGAAAGATATGTCATGAGCCCGGCTGCAGCACTGTCACTATACACCCGTTGCGTCGCACTCTTGTACTTTTGGGCCAACAGGCAGCAGTACAGCAGGCAGTAAGAAAAACAAAGTTTATTAACGCGGCAATGCTGTACCTCCTTGCAGGAACGCCAAAGCGAGCGATGCCCGATAAGCCGGCGCTGCAGCACAACAGCAGATGAGGTAAGAACAAAAAGTTTGTTACAAAAAATCAGGGACAATAAAAATCATACATCAGCAATGAAAAAGGTAGTACTCGGTTTTTCTGGCGGTTTGGATACAACCTATTGTGTAAAATACCTGACCTTGGAAAAAGGCTGCGAAGTACACAGCGTGATTGTAAACACAGGTGGCTTCGATGAAGCAGAACTTAAAAAGATTGAAGAACACGCCTATAAGTTGGGCGTAAAAACGCACACTACTGTTGATGCGGTAAAAGGCTACTACGACCGCATTATTAAATACCTCGTTTTTGGCAATTCCCTAAAGAACAACACTTACCCGTTAAGCGTAAGTGCAGAACGGCTTGTACAGGCCCTGCATATTGCAGACCACGTTAAAGCATTAAACGCAGATGCGGTAGCACACGGAAGCACAGGAGCAGGCAACGACCAGGTGCGGTTCGATATGGTTTTTCACATTATGATCCCAAACGCGGAGATCATTACCCCCATCCGCGATCTTAAATTAAGCCGCGAAGCGGAGATCGCTTACCTGAAAGAAAAAGGCGTGGAGATGAACTTCGAAAAAGCGGCATATTCCATCAATAAGGGTTTGTGGGGCACCAGTGTCGGTGGTAGGGAAACGCTTAACTCAAAAGGATTGTTGCCGGAATCTGCATGGCCTACACAGGTAACCAAACACGAAAGCGAAGAAGTAAAACTGCATTTTGAAAAAGGCGAACTGGTTGCCGTTAACGATAATTCATTTTCGCATCCCTCCGAAGCCATACAGTATTTGCAAACACTGGCTGGCCCCTACGGAATCGGCCGCGATATTCATGTAGGCGATACCATCATCGGCATTAAAGGGCGCGTTGGTTTTGAAGCAGCGGCGCCAATGGTTATACTGAAAGCGCATCATGCTTTGGAGAAACACGTGTTGACCAAATGGCAATTGAGCTGGAAAGATAATATCGCCAACTTCTATGGCAACTGGCTACACGAAGGACAAATTCTCGATCCGGTGATGCGGGATATGGAAGCTTTTTTGCAAAGCGCGCAGCAGAATGTAACAGGCGATGTTTTTGTACAGTTACAACCATACCGCTTCCAGGTGATAGGTATTGAAAGCAACTACGACCTGATGAGCAGCAAATTCGGCAAATACGGCGAAATGAACACGGGCTGGACGGGAGACGATGTTCGTGGCTTCAGTAAAATATTCGGTAACCAAACCTCCATGTATTTCCAGGTAAAGAATGATGCAGATAGTAAGTAAACAAAATGCCTTGCATCATTATCAGTGGGGCAATGGCTGCGACGGATGGGTTTTGGTTGATACCCATACGCTTTCCGTAAAACAGGAACAGATGCCCGCCGGTACAGCGGAAGCTTTACATTATCATGAAAAGGCCCGGCAGTTCTTTTTTATACTGGAGGGAATTGCCACCTTTGAAGTTGAAAACGAAATCGTGGAAGTTGAGTCTGGCCAGGGCCTTCACATCGCGGAGGGAATTAAGCACCGCATCATCAATAACACAACAGGGGACATTGAATTCATTTTAAGTTCCCAGCCTTCCACAAATAATGACAGGTTCAATTGTGCGTAACATGAAAAAGATAAAAACAGGAATCGTTGGCGGCGCAGGTTATACCGGCGGCGAACTGATCAGGCTGCTCCTGAACCATCCAAATGCCGAATTAAGTTTCGTGCACAGCAACAGCAATGCAGGCAACCCGCTGTACAAAGTACACCAGGATCTTATCGGTGAAACGGCTATTGTATTCACCAGCGATCTCAGCCACAATATCGATGTCTTGTTTTTATGTACCGGCCACGGGGAGGCAAAGAAATTTTTAATGGCCAACGATATTCCTTCACACATAAAAATCATTGACCTTTCCAACGATTTCCGTTTGTCTCACAGCTCAAAGCTCGCAACACGCAGTTTTATTTACGGTCTCCCCGAATTAAATAAAGAGAAAATTCAGTCAGCACAAAATATTGCCAACCCTGGCTGTTTTGCAACCGCTATACAACTCGGTCTGTTACCTTTGGCCCATTCGGGTCTGTTAAACGATGTTTATACAACGGGTATCACGGGCTCAACAGGTGCGGGGCAAGGCCTCGCCGCGACATCACATTTCAGCTGGCGCGCAAACAATGTCCAGGCGTATAAAACATTAACGCACCAACACCTCGGAGAAATTGGCGAATCACTGTTGCAATTGCAGCCAAACGGGAATATTGACCTGAGTTTTGTGCCCTGGCGCGGAGATTTTACAAGGGGCATATTCATCAGCTCAACATTACACTGTGAAAAGCCGTTAGACGAGCTGAAAGCGTTATATAAAGAATATTACGACGGTCATCATTTCACGATTGTGAGTGATGACGCAATCTTTTTGAAACAGGTGGTTAACACCAACAAATGTGTGATACAATTGGAAAAAGTGGGAACCAAACTGGTGCTGCATTCAGCGATCGACAACCTTTTAAAAGGCGCATCCGGACAAGCAGTTCAAAATATGAACATTATGTTCGGTTTGGATGAAACAGCAGGGCTGCGGTTGAAGGCGCCGATGTTTTAAAGAGCCCATGATAGCGTAATAAATGGATACAACAGAACGGCGTTCCCCGTGCTGATTTTGCAAAAGGATGTAAAATGTCCAAACGAAAATATATACAAGACATTATTCAATATTATAAATGAAGTAAAAGGAAACAGGTAGCACTTAAAGTGCATGCATAACTTATTACTTCTAATACACAACTTAAAACTTATGACTTTATTCGACGTTTATCCACTCAACGACATTAAGATTACAAAAGCTCAAGGCTCATACGTGTGGGATGAGAATGGTGTCCAGTATCTCGACATGTATGGCGGGCATGCGGTAATAAGCATTGGGCATACGCATCCGCATTGGGTAAAAAGAATTGAAGAGCAGCTAAACAAAATTGCTTTCTATTCTAACTCTGTCCAAATTCCCATTCAACAGGAATTGGCTGACAAATTGGGCAAAATAAGTGGCAAGGAAGATTACCAGCTTTTTCTCGTAAACAGCGGTGCCGAGGCAAATGAGAATGCGTTAAAACTTGCATCTTTTCACACCGGCAAAAAAAAGATCATTGCCTTTTCAAAGGCCTTCCATGGAAGAACTTCACTCGCTGTTGCGGCAACAGACAACCCGAAGATTATAGCACCTGTTAATGAAACAGGCAATGTCGATTTTCTTCCTTTCAATGACGAAGCCGCATTAAAAACCTACTTTCAAACCCAGGGCAAAGAGGTCGCAGTCGTAATTGTTGAAGGCATACAAGGCGTCGGCGGAATAAACATTGCAAACGAAAGTTTTCTGCAGTTGATCCGTCGTCTTTGCGACCAGCACGGCGCGTTGTATATCGCAGACAGCGTGCAATGTGGTTATGGCCGCAGTGGCATGTTCTTCTCGCATGATTATGCCGGCGTACATGCAGACATCTACACCATGGCAAAGGGTATGGGCAACGGCTTTCCGGTTGGTGGGCTGCTCATTGCACCGCATATAAAACCAAAGCATGGCATGCTCGGTACAACATTTGGCGGCAATCACCTGGCTTGTGCAGCGGCATTGGCTGTACTGGAAGTGATAGAAGAAGAAAAGCTGATCGACGTTGCGAAACAACGCGGACAATATTTACTCAACCGGCTTAAGGCTATCGACGGCATAGAAAATGTTCGTGGCCGCGGTATGATGATCGGTTTCGATGTCCCGGAAGAAATAAAAGACCTGCGTAAAAAACTGCTCACGGATTTCTTCATTTTCACCGGCGAAGCAAAGCCAAATGTGATTCGTTTGTTGCCGTCACTCAGCATTACAAGAAAACAGGTTGATGAATTTCTCGATACATTAAAAGAAGCCATCGCAGAATTAAAACCTGTTGAAACCAGGGCAGAAGAAGTGGAAATAGAGAATGCATAATTTTTTGGAGCCCGGCTTTTGTTTTTCATGGGGTCACCTGTTGCGTCGCACGCTTGTACTGCATAATACAATGCATCAAAGTAAAACGTTTTCAATAAATAAGAGAGCTCCCGTCTCACGATTCACGTCTGACGAATGTAGTTCCAAAAGCACAAGTGAGTGACACAACCAAAGCTCAATAATAGCAATACAGTTCAGTAAAAAAATAGTTCCTCCGGGGAATGGGCTTATGAAAAAATTTATTTCCGTTCATGATGTAACCGACATTAATGCGCTTGTTGAAAAAGCATTGATGTATAAAGCAAACCCTTTTAAAGACACCGCCCTCGGTGCCGGTAAACGCATCGGCTTATTGTTCCTGAACCCAAGCCTGCGCACACGCCTGAGCACGCAGGTGGCAGCATCAAACCTTGGCATGGAAGCCGTTGTGTTTAACGTTGACAAAGAAGGTTGGGCGCTTGAATTTGAAGAGGGTGCCATCATGAGCGGCAACACGGTTGAACATATTAAAGACGCGGCGCCGGTGCTCGGCAGTTATTTCGATATCCTTTGCATCAGGACTTTCCCCTCGCTTAAAAACCGCGATGATGACTACAGTGAATTATACATTTCGCAGTTTATAAAATATTGCGGCGTTCCGGTCATTAGCCTCGAAAGCGCAACATTGCATCCCTTGCAATCGCTCACGGATATTGTTACCATTACGGAAAGCCTGAAATTAAAAGCCGATGGTAAAAAGCCAAAGATCGTTTTAACATGGGCACCGCATGTAAAACCACTGCCGCAATGCGTGGCCAACAGTTTCGCGCAATGGATCAATGCCTGGGGCGAAGCAGATTTTGTGATCACACATCCGGAAGATTACGACCTGTGTGACGACTTCAGCAAAGGCGCAACCATTACACACAACCAGGAGGAAGCATTGAAAGATGCCGACTTTGTTTACGTGAAAAACTGGAGTACCTATAACGACTATGGCAAGATCTATGAAAATGATCCTGCCTGGATGCTCACACTGGATAAATTGAAGGCGACCAACAATGCCAAAGTAATGCATTGCCTGCCGGTAAGAAGAAATGTAGAGCTGAGCGATGAAGTACTTGACAGTGATCACAGCATTGTTACACAACAGGCCGGTAACAGGGTGTGGGCAGCACAGGCGGTGATAAGTGAATTATTGAACGCTCAAACCGGAACCGCTAAATAATGCTGTAATGAAAGATCGCTTCTACGTTATAAAGATTGGCGGCAATGTTGTTGATGATGAAGCAAACCTTTCATCGTTTCTCCAGGCTTTCGCCTTAGTGCAAGGGAAGAAAATACTGATTCACGGCGGTGGAAAAATAGCAACGAAGATTGCTGATAAGCTTGGCGTTGAATCAAAATATATCAATGGCCGCAGGATTACAGACGATGATACGATAGATATTGTTACCATGGTTTACGGCGGGCTGCTGAATAAAAAAATTGTTGCGCAACTACAGTCGCTACAATGCAATGCTATCGGCCTTACGGGTGCAGATGCCAATCTTATCCCTGCCACAAAACGCCCGGTAAAAGACATTGATTACGGCTGGGTCGGCGATGTGAAGACCAATGATATTGAAAAGGCTGCTTTCTCAATACTGCTCGAAAATAACCTGGTTCCTGTACTGGCTCCACTTACCCACGACGGTAATGGGCATATACTCAACACCAATGCCGATACCATCGCAGCAGCTGTTGCTGTCGCGTTATCCCAGGCATACGATGTTAGGCTCATTTACTGTTTCGAAAAGAAAGGGGTGCTTGAAAACGTGGACGATGAAAACTCCGTGATCAATCTAATCACAAAAGAAAAATACAGTCAATTGCTCGCTGAAAAGAAATTATTTGCCGGCATTTTGCCCAAGATCGATAACGCTTTTGCAGCAATAGATGCCGGTGTACACGAAGTATTGATCGGCGATGCGAAAGACCTGCTTCAAAATACAACAGCAAACACCAGCGGAACACTCATAAAACAATAATGCAGACCGACAAATTATATATCGATTCTTTAAACCTGCTCAAACAACTGATCGCCACACCATCTTTTTCAAAAGAAGAGGAGAACACAGCAGCTATTATTGAATCCTTTCTCCAGTCTGCAGGCGTTACAACAAACAGGTTCCTGAATAATGTATGGGCCGTGAACAGGTGGTTCGATCAAACAAAACCAACCATTTTGCTCAACTCCCATCATGATACAGTAAGGCCCAACAAGGCTTACACATGCGACCCGTTTTCACCCATTGAAAAAGAAGGAAAACTATTTGGCCTCGGCAGCAACGATGCCGGTGGTTGCCTCGTTTCGCTGGTTGCCACATTTATTCATTTTTACGATAAGGAAAATCTTCCTTTTAATGTAGTTCTTGCCGCAACGGCCGAAGAAGAAATATCAGGCTCAAATGGCATCGAAGCATTGTTGTCTCAACTGCCCCGGGTAGATGCTGGAATTGTAGGCGAACCAACATTAATGAACATGGCGGTCGCAGAAAAAGGGTTGCTGGTGATTGACTGTATTGCTTTTGGAAAAGCAGGCCATGCCGCAAGGGAAGAAGGTGACAATGCCATTTACAAAGCGCTAAAAGATATCGAATGGTTCAGGACATATAAGTTTGATAAGGTATCCGGCCTGCTCGGCCCGATGAAGATGACGGTGACCATCATCAACTCAGGTTCGCAGCATAATGTTGTACCTTCCCAATGTGCCTTTACCGTTGACATACGCGTAAACGAATTATACAGCTTCGAAGAGGTGCTGAATATCATCAGGTCAAATGTTGAGTGTGAAATAAAACCAAGAAGTACAAGGTTAAGATCAACGTCCATTGCAACAGATCATCCACTCGTAAGAGCGGGATTAACCATAGGGAGAACTTATTACGGTTCGCCCACCACGAGCGATAAAGCATTAATGCCCTTTCCCGCATTAAAAATGGGCCCGGGCGATAGCGCACGAAGCCATTCCGCCGATGAGTTTATTTTTGTGGAGGAAATAAGGGAGGGAATTGGCCTATATATAAAATTGCTCAACAATTTCTTATTATAGCATTTTGAGCCGGGCATTAAGAATAACTATCAGGCTCCTGTTGCGTCGCACTCTTGTACTGTATCGTTCAACTTAGCAAAAAATATCAATTATGAAGTTGTGGGCAAAAAATACAGCATCGTTAAAAGAAGTGGAACAATTCACCGTTGGCAAAGACCGCGAATTTGATCTGCTGCTCGCTCCTTTTGATGTGTTGGGCAATATTGCCCATGCGAAAATGCTGGCGACTGTCGGCCTGCTCACCGGCGAAGAAGTTGCGCTGCTTACCAAAGAACTCCGGGAAATTTATAAAACAACACTCATCGCTTCAGGAGAGGAGGCTTTTACCATACACGATAACATCGAAGACGTTCACTCGCAGGTCGAGTTCTTATTAACGGAAAAACTTGGCGACGTTGGAAAAAAGATCCACTCTGCACGCAGCCGGAACGACCAGGTGCTGGTTGACATCAAATTATTTCTGAGAAGCGAACTGGAGAAAACAGTACAGTCCATTCAGGCCTTCTTCGAACTGCTGATCACGCAAAGCGAAAAGTATAAAACCCACTTGCTGCCTGGCTATACGCACCTGCAACTCGCAATGCCATCGTCCTTCGGCTTGTGGTTTGGTGCGTATGCAGAAAGTCTCGTCGATGATACCATCGTCTTAAAAGCCGCCTACGATGTAGTCAACAAAAATCCTTTGGGATCTGCCGCAGGCTATGGATCTTCGTTTCCTGTCAACAGAACATTGACAACACAATTGCTCGGCTTTGCAGACCTTAATTACAATGTAGTGTATGCACAAATGGGCCGTGGCAAGGCAGAACGCATAGTAGCTTCCGCATTATCAAATGTGGCCGATACGCTTGCCAGACTAAGCATGGATGCCTGCCTCTATCTCAACCAGAATTTTAGCTTTATCAGTTTTCCGCCAGAGCTTACAACGGGCAGCAGCATTATGCCGCACAAAAAAAACCCCGATGTATTCGAACTCATCCGTTCGCATTGCAACCGCATAAAAGCACTGCCTAACGAGATCATGATGATGACCACAAATCTTCCGTCAGGCTATCACCGCGACCTGCAGTTACTTAAAGAGCACATGTTCCCCGCATTCGAAACATTGCGCGATTGTATCCGTATGGCCACACTCATGCTCAGCAATATTGAAGTGAAAGAGCAAATTCTTACTGACGAGAAGTATAAATATATTTTCAGCGTCGAAGAGGTAAATAAACTGGTACTGCAGGGAACACCATTCCGGGATGCATATAAACAGGTCGGCCTTGGCATTGAAAATGGTAATTACAGCTACTCTGCCGAAGTGCAACACACACACGAAGGAAGTATCGGCAATCTTTCCAACGATCATATTAGTGCTAATATGAACAAAATAGTCGGCGAATTTAATTTCACAGCTTACCATAACGCAGTCAGCAAGTTGCTCGCCGAATAATTGTTTTGTTTCCGGCACTGGCAACTCGTGGCGGCTTCGCTGCGCCTGCCCCGGAAGGAACGATCTGGGATCGCACACTGCCTCGTACAATCAATATTGCTGCATTTGCTATCCTGCCGCAAAACACTCACGCTTCGGCATTATCACGGTTATGAACACGGCGTTGTAAGGAAAATTAAACTTATCTTGAGAAAGCTTTGACAGTTACCATTGACTGACCAATCAATATTCTGCGAAAACCTGTTATAACTTAAGCTGCGCAGAATGACCAACAGATCAATTGAAATATTTTATCTGTTCTTACAGGGAATATTGGTTTTCCAGGTATTGATTTTTTCCATTCTCTGCTTGGTAACACGCCGGAAAGACATTCTGTTTTACAACCTTTTTCTTGTATTTGCAGCATTGTATTTTTTTATCAACGCACCGTATACCTTCTTTAATATACCCGAACAGGTTGTGTGGGATTCCCTTTGGTATGATTATGTAAACACACCCGTTATTATTGCCGAAAATTTATTTTACCTGCTTTTTCTAAAAGCTTTTTTTTCGGGTATATCGAATGATAGAATTGTAAAAAACACCTTCCGTGTTACGCTTTGGCTTATACCATTGTTGTTCTTGCTTTTTGTAACGCTTACAGTTTTACGTGTTAACAAACAATTCATTTTTTACCTGGTCAACTTTCTTACCACCATCCCTTCGCTCATCATAGTCTTCCGGATTTTTGAAAAAAAATTGCCGTATGCCAGCCTGGTAGGAGCAGGATTAATATGCAGTATTGCCGGAACATTGATAACGATGTCCATGATAACACTGGGCAACTATTTCGGGGTACACAATCTTTTCACAGACAGTTATCCGTTATTCTTTATCAGGCTGGGTGTCCTTTTTGACATGATCTTTTACTTTATGGCAATCCTTGCCAAATGGCATGTACAGGAGAAACAATTCGCGGTTGAAAGGCTGCAATCACAACTGGCCGTCGAAAAATTCAGGAACAAAATCTCGTCCGAACTGCATGATGATATCGGCAGCACGCTCAGTGGAATAAATATGTACAGCCATCTTTTGGGCGAGGCGTTACAGGATCAAAAAATAAAGGAAGCAAAAAACGCGGCAGCTATTATTCACAACGCTGCTTCGGAAATTACCCATAAACTTGGTGATCTTGTGTTGACAGTAAAGCCAGGAACAGCCAGCCTGTTACAACTGCTTAACCGTCTGAGAGATTATGCAGCTGAAATGGCGGCTGCAAAACAAATACATTTTATTGCCTCAGTGCCGGAAGGCTTATACCGATATAACCTACCTGTTGATACCCGTCACAATATCTACCTCTTCTGCAAGGAAGCCATCAATAACGCCGTAAAACACAGTGAATGTTCAAGCCTTGAACTTTCAGTAAGGGAAATAAATAATACGCTCGAATTTTCTATTGCAGATAATGGAAAAGGGTTTAATGAAGCCACCATTCAAAAAGGTAATGGGTTGGCAAATATGAAAAAGCGTGGCCAGGAAATCGGTGCAGCAGTAGGGCTGGAAACTGAACATAGGATGGGATCAAAATTATTTCTGCTGGTTAAAACATAAACATCACTGATGCTCAAATCTGTTATATGAAAATACTTACCGTCCTGCTGCTTTTGTCCCTTGCCCTGTTGGCACTGCCATCAACAGCTTTTTCACAGGACCAAAAAATAGATTCATTGCTAAAAACGCTGCAAGCCCAACAGGAAGACACAAATAAGGTTAAAACCTATTTTGAAATAATAAAGATCATGCGCCATTACGATTATGATGGAGCATTGAACTACGCATCCCTCCAGCTTACATTGAGCAATAAACTAAATTATGCGTGGGGAAAGGGTAAAGCGTGTAACAGCATCGGGCTGATTCAGCGCTTTAATGGAAACATGGGCATCTCGACAAATAATTTTTTCAGGGCCGCAGAAATTTTCCTTTCAGCAAAAGACTACAACAATGCTGTAACAGCCTGCAGTAATGCCGCCGACAACTATACAATGGTCAACAAGCCTGACTCGGCAATAATTCTTTCACGCCTTGCCAACAGTTACAATAAGAATGTTACCGATTCGGCATTGCAAAAAGAGAACGCCATTTTATTTTATAGTAATATGTCAGGTATCTACTATGCGAAAAAAAAGCCCGATAGCACCATCGTATATTCCGACAGCGCGATTATGCTGGCAAAAGAAATGAGTGATTTTCCGAGGTTAGCTGATGAATACCTTCAATCGGCCATCGCTTACCAGTCTTTGAAAAAAAATGAAATTGCGCTCGAATATTTCCGCATGTCACTGCCTATATATGAGACACTGCAAGGATACAGTCAAATGATCCAGGCCCATCATGCAATGGGCTATTCATTTTATGCACTTGCACAATACGACTCATCAATTCACCACGCGCAAATTGCATTGCAACTAATGGCCCGGGTAAAAGATTCCACTAACCTGCAAGACAACTACTTGAATATGGGTCTCGCCTACGCCGGTTTAAAAGACTATAACGCAGCAATAAACTGGTATAAAAAAGGAATAGCCGACAGTGCTCATACAAGCCAGCCGAAAATACTGTTGCAATTCTATCAATATTTGGGTGAGGCTTTGTTTAAACTTCAGCGTTACAAGGAAGCTATAACAGCAGTTACAATTGCATTATCAAAAGCAGATACTGCCGATCATAAGATAGTATATGAATGCAGCAATATGTTATCGGTATGCTACGAAGCAGTGGGCGATAACAAAACCGCGTTGCTTTTTGCCAGGAAGAGTGAAACCGAAGAACGTCTTTACTTTGACTCGACGCAGGCGCAGATTGTCGCTGAAATAAATCTGAAAAACGAAACGCAGAAAAAAGAAGACCAGATAAAATTACTCTCTGCCCAAAATCAATTAAGCGCCACACTTGCAGAAGCAGAAAACCAACAGAAAAAACTGGCGCTGGCCGGTATTTGTTTACTCGTAATTGCAGGCTTTTATAGCTTTTATCGGTATAAAAAGAAACGAAAGTTACAAAGCCAGCAGGCCATTGCAAATGAAAGGCTGCGCATAAGCCGGGAACTGCATGACGAAGTAGGTTCAACACTTAGCGGCATCGCTATGTACAGCCACTTAAGCAAAGAACAAATGAAGTCTGCTCAAATGGAAAACGTGGAAAAGTCGCTAAACATCATGCAACAATCTGCGAGCGAAATGGTAGCAAAATTGAATGATATCGTTTGGCTGTTAAATCCCGCCCAGGAGTCGCTGGAAAAGCTGGTTCAGAAGTTGGAAGATTATGCAAATGACATGTGCCGTGCTAAAGACATTCATTTAAACGTGAAGGTTAATGCCAATCTGTCGGAAGTCAAACTTAGTATGGCTACCCGTCACAACATCTATCTCTTCTGCAAGGAAGCCATCAATAACGCCGTAAAACACAGTGAATGTTCAAGCCTTGAACTTTTAGTGAGGGAAATAAATGATACGCTCGAACTTTCCATTGCAGATAATGGAAAAGGGTTCAATGAAGCCACCATCCAAAAAGGCAATGGGTTGGCAAATATGAAAAAGCGTGGCCAGGAAATCGGTGCAGCAGTAGGGCTGGAAACTGAATACAGGATGGGATCACGGTTATTTCTACGGGTTAAAACATAAACATCACCTATGCTCAAATCTGCAATATGAAAACACTTACCGTCTTGACCGCCAACCTCCCTTCAGGCTATCACCGGGACCTGCAGTTACTGAAAGAAGATTTGTTCCGGGCATTCGAAACATTGTGTTATTGTATCCGCATGGCCGCCCTCATGCTCAGCAATATTGAAGTGAATGAACAAATTCACCGTTCCGGGATGCATATAAACAGGTCGGCCTTGGCATAAAAAATGGCAATTACAGCTACTCAACTGTTATGCAGCACACACACGAAGGAAATATTGGCAACCGCTGCAACGATCATATAAGCGATAATATGAACAAAATAGTGGCAGCTTTTGCTGTTGATGCCTATCATTCCGCCATTGACCAGGTGCAGCTTGTTGGCCGGCTTTTGCACCTATGGCATCGTTCCTTGTGTCACTCATTTGTGCGTTCTGTTCGTGAATCGTCATTTGTGAATGGTGATTGAGTTTTCACGTTTTGCCTTGATGACTCATAGCATCCGGTAAAAGAGTGCGACGCAACGAAAACAAGGGGTTTTTTACATTGACTCTAAAATCCAGCTTGTTATTCGCTTGAAAGAACATAAATTCATGATAGCATTTGCTCCCCACAATCCTGTGCCAGATGTTCAATCACCAAAACAAAAGACTTCTGCTGCGAAAAGGAAAATCAACTTTCTATTTTCCTGCAGACCCGTTATTGCACCTATGGAGATATTGGTTTTTTCCGATAGTAGACTCAAAAAATAGTATTGGTATCATGATTTTTGCTTCTTTGTCCTTAATACCTCCGGCTATGATTACACGTCTGCATCCTGCAGAAATTATGTTAAATGCATGCCCCCATTAAAAATTACGATCCATGTAAATCGCGGATGGGTTGCATTGCGGTTTGGAAATATGAAAAAAAGTGCAGATGAAATCGGGCGAAACTAACTATGCAATCGAAAGTGGGCGATGGCGTTTTTTTTGAAATGGAGAGGAAGCTGATTATTTGTAGAGCAGTTTTTATTATTCAATAAATAGCAAATGACATTAATAAGAGTAGCTAATATTTTTATCACAATATTTATCGGGCTGTTTGTTAATTCTTCTTGCTCTGAAAGCAGAAAGGAGAATACAGAACAGGGCAAAGCGAAAATAAAAACAACTCCTCCCGACGTAGTCGTGTTGAAAACGCTTCCTGATAGCGCCAAACCAGTAATATCACTATTGCAGGAAATAGGAAAACCGGAAAGCACCATTACCAATGCACCGGCATCTGTTCACTTATTCATTGATCCTTTTACACATAAGCCTAAAACCCCTGAGGCGCAGGGCATTGGATTCTTCAAAAATTTCACAGCTGATCAGGGGCTTCCCCTCGATGCTATCAACTGCTCAATAATTGATAAAACAGGAAATATTTGGTTCGGTACCCAGGGCGGGGGGGTAACGCGATATGATGGCAAGAAGTTTACTACTTATACAAATTTGCAGGGGTTGGCACCCAACAACACTATTTTGTGTATCACTGAAGATAAATATGGAAATATCTGGTTCGGTAGTTTTGGTGGAGGGCTAAGCCGATATGATGGTAAAAGTTTTACCAATTATACAACTGCTCAAGGACTGCCTAATAATTATGTTAATGCCATTGCAGAGGATAAATCAGGAAATATCTGGATAGGTACCCGCCTTGGAGTAAGCCGGTATGATGGTAAAAGTTTTACCAATTATACAACTGCTCAAGGACTGCCTAATAATTATGTTGGATGCATTACCGTAGATAAATCGGGAAATATCTGGTTTGGCACCCTCAATGGTAGCATAAGCCAATATGATGGCAAGAGTTTTACCAATTACACTATTAACCAGGAATTGGCTAACAATTTAGTCAGATGCATATTACAAGATAAAAAAGGAAATCTATGGTTTGGTACCGATGCAGGTGGCGCAAGTCGCTTTGATGGGAAAAATTTTTTCAATTATACTACCGCAGAGGGGCTTCCGAATAATGCAGTATATAAAATCGCTGAAGACAAAAACGGAGATCTTTGGTTTGGTACCCGCGGCGGAGGCGTAAGCCGCTATGACGGCAGGAATTTCATCAACTTTACTGCTGAGCAGGGACTGGCCAATAATTTTATTCAAAGCATAACCGAAGATGCAATAGGGAATATCTGGTTCGGTAGTTTTGGCGGCGGGGTAAGTCGATACGAAGGGAAAAGCTTTATCTCTTATACAACAAGAAATGGACTAGCGGATAACAATATATTTTACACGACAAAAGACAAGGACGGGAATCTTTGGTTTGGCAGTAATCGGGGAGGGGTAAGCCGCTACGATGGAAAAAGTTTTATCAATTATACCGTTGCACAAGGACTCGCCGCTAATCGTGTCAATGCCTGCGTACCAGATAAGGCAGGAAATTTATGGTTCGGTACAACCGGAGGAGTGAGCTGCTACAATGGCAAAAGCTTTAAAAATTATATCTCTTCAGCATGGTTGTCAGACAATGAGATAAGAACCGTCTTTGAAGATAAAAAAGGAAATCTATGGTTCGGTACACGTATGTCGGGAATAAGTTGTTATGATGGAAAGCAGATTACTCATTATACAATGCTTCAGGGACTGGTCAATAATTCTATTTTGTGCATCACAGAGGATAACAAAGGAAATCTTTGGTTTGGCAGTAATGGTGGAGTAAGCCGTTATGATGGCAAAAGTTTTACCAATTATACTACTGCTCAGGGATTGGCTAACGATGTAGTATACTGGATTGCAGAAGATAAAACAGGGAATCTATGGTTCGCTACATTTGGCGGTGGAGTAAGCCGATATGATGGGGAAAACTTTAATAATTATACCGTAGCACAGGGGCTTCCTGATAATATAGTCACTAGTATTATTCCTGATTCAGCATCAAACATCATTATTGGGACTAATTCAGGCTTTGCGGTGCTGACTTCTTTTAATGCAAACTTAACAGAAGATAACAGAAAAGAAGAAGTCATACCGGCTCAGAACAACTTAAGTAATGAGCAGTTAAAAGAGTATACTCCGCAAATTGAAATTTATAACTCCTCAACAGGTTACCCGGTACAAGACGTAACTCATATGTTTATGGACAGTGGGGGAATTATCTGGATAGCCACAGGTTCAGACAAAACAGGCCTCGTCCGATTCGATTATAAAGCAATTCACAAAAACCTTAAACCCCTGACCGTTATTTTACAAAGCATAAAAATAAACAATGAAAATATTTGCTGGAATGATTTGTTACCTGCTAGTCACATATGGGAAGTGCCTGAGGTCGATAGCAACACAACTGCTCCTAACGTTATTGAAGAAGCAACTACGCTAAAAAAACTATTAAATAGTAGCGAAAGAGACAGTATGGAGAATAAATTCGGAGATATAAAATTTGACAGCATCACCCCCTGGTATCCCATTCCGCAAAATCTTATACTTCCCTATGCGCACAATACCATCTCATTTGATTTTAATGCAATAGAAACCCAAAGAAATTCCCTGGTAAAATATCAATACAAACTGGAAGGTTATGATAGAGACTGGAATCCGGTTACAAATCAATCAACCGCCACCTTTGGAAACATCCCTGAAGGCACTTATACTTTTAAATTAAAAGCCCAAAACGCTGAGGGTACCTGGAGTGAGCCGCTGGTTTATACTTTCAGGATATTGCCGCCATGGTACCGCAGTTGGTGGGCTTATAGTGTTTACATTATTCTCTTTATTTCAATGATCCGGGTATTTGTAAAGTGGCGTATTAAGGCACTAATAAAAGAAAAAAAGGCGCTTGTTGAAAAACTCCGTATGCAAAATGCATTAATAGAGGAGCGTTCTCGCATCAGCCGGGAATTACATGACGAAGTTGGAGCAACGCTCAGTGGTATTGCTATGTATAGTCACATGACCAAACAGCAAATAAAGAATGCAAATACTGCTGAAGTTGAGAGGTCTTTAAACATAATGCAGCAGTCTTCTGGTGAGATGGTGAACAAACTCAATGATATCGTATGGCTCATAAACCCTGAACAGGATTCTTTGCCAAAACTTATTCAGCGCCTGGAAGAATATGCAAGAGATATGTGCGCCATAAAAGGAATGAAAGTGGTATTAAACCTGCCCGCAAAAATGCACCCGGTGGATTTATCAATAGAATCCCGGCGCAATATCTATCTCTTCTGCAAAGAAGCCATCAACAATGCCGTCAAATACAGCGAAGGCTCAACCCTTGAGCTTTCGGTAAAGGAATCAAATGGCATGCTGGAGTTCTCTGTTACAGATAATGGAAAAGGATTTGACGAAGCCATGATAAAAAAAGGCAACGGCCTCGGCAATATGGAAAAAAGGGCAAAAGAAATGAACGCAACATATTCCTTGAGATCAGCAAAAGAAAAAGGAACTTCCTTGTCACTAAAATATAAAATCACCTGATGGGGTATGGGAAATATTTACAACAACAGCTAGTTTTGAAGAAGCTTATACCCAATTGCTCCACAAAGAACCGGGCGTTGAAGATTGCGGCGTAATCCCCTACATGCGGGGCTACCATTATAAACCATGCCGGGAACATAAAAAGCATAACCAATGGAAATTCGTGTGGCCATATTTGAAGACAATAAACTGGTGCGGGATGCACTACAAACCATTTTGAATGGAACGCCCGGCTTTATTTGTACCGGCGCATTTGCCGACGGCAACCGCTGGGAACTTGATATAAAACGTAGCAACCCCGATGTAGTCCTTATGGACATTGAAATGCCGGGTATGAGCGGCATTGAAGTTTCAAAAAAAATCACTGACACTTTTCCTGGAGTCAAGATCCTGATACAAACCGTTTTTAACGACAGCGATAAAATCTTTGAAGCCCTTTGTGCAGGCGCCTCCGGGTACATTTTAAAGAACGACCCGCCACACAAATACATCGAAGCCATTACGGAAGTATACAATGGCGGCGCGCCAATGAGCATGGCCGTGGCAAAAAAAGTGCTGGGCTTCTTTGCCAATAAAAACATCATATTGGCTACGCCGGCAAACAGCGATTACCAGTTAAGCGACCGCGAAAAAGAACTGCTTAAATTAATGGTGGAAGGCCACAACTACAAAGCCATCGCAGACAAAGCATACATCAGTTACGAAACAGTGCGCACCCACGTAAAACACATCTATAAAAAACTACACGTTGCCAGTCGCAGCGAAGCCATAATGAAAGCCATTCAACAAGGCCTTTCCTGAAAATACGCCTCTTCATCGCGATAACTGCACTTCAACTTGCCTGGAACTGCAGCCGGCCTGTCCGCATCACCCACTTCTGCACCTTTCTCATTATTCAGCAAATAAAAATCACCCGTTGGGGTATTGAAAACGCCGGTTAAAGTCCGCCTCTTTGCATTGTTATTGTTTTGCAGCAGCCGTGCAAGGCTGTTCGCAAGGCTTTTTAAAACACCACTCAAAAAAAAATCACTTATGAGAACGGTTAAAATCACGATGCTGGTAGCTGCTGCTATCACCACGTCAATTGCGCATGCGCAAACAAACACTTTTCCAACAACAGGCAATGCAGGCGTTGGCACATTAGCCCCCGCCGCTAACCTGCAGGTAATCGGTACCAGCCGCTTCGGTGCCGCCGCCAATTACGGGTCTTTCGATGGAATCGGTAACTTAAGTTTTACTGGTACCTCGGGTTATCGTGTAAGCGGTAACCGTTATGCTTTCCAGTACAGCGGCAACCCCAATTATGGACTTTTCTTTAACTCAACCAACCTTCGCTACGAGTTTAGGGACGGTGCTGCGTTGCCTGTATTTTATGTAGGCGCCAATGATGGAAACGCGGTATTTACAGGGGGGTTAAGGGTAAGCAACAGTACGCTTACAAATGCCGGCAATATCCGCTGGACCGGTACCGACTTCCAGGGCTACAACGGAACTGCCTGGCTTTCGCTGACAGCCCCATTAAACCGTTGGGGTATCAATGGCAACAGTGGCACTTCGGCATCAGACAATTTTATTGGTACTACTGACAATGCCGGCCTTGCCATACGCACAAACAACACAGAAAGAATCAGGGTGCAGTCAGATGGGGATGTTGGTATTGGTACCACGGTGCCAGACGTAAAGTTGCATGTTGTCGGTGGAACGGATGTGACTTTGGCCAGTGGAGGTTATATTGTAGCAGGCGATGTGTCCGGCTCCAACATCGCCATAGATGCCAATGAAATTCAGCGAAGAAATGCAGGTGCTGCGGCAACACTCTTTTTGAACAACGCCGGTGGCGACGTTCAAACAGGTGCTGCTTTGAAAGTGGGCGGAAATATTTCCGCAACAACTTCAGGAAACGGGATGGCTTTTTTTGATGGGCAAACCATAAAGGATAACGTTAGCACCAATACCCTGGAATTGCTTTGTCATGCTGATTTCACTCCTGATAACGATCTCACTCACAACGTCGGGAACAGCTCATTCCGCTGGTTATCCGTTTGGGCGCAGGATGGCACCATTAATACTTCCGATGCCAGGGATAAACAAAATATCAGGGACCTGGACTATGGCCTTAAAGACATCATGAAACTCCGCGCCGTAAAATTCAACTGGAAAAATGCAACAAACAGCGATGATAAAATCGGGTTAATCGCCCAGGAACTCAAAACAGTGTTACCTGAAGTTGTAAGAGACTATGAAATAAAAAAAGATGAAGTAACAGGTAAAACCGAAAAAGTTCCGGCTGCACATCTTGGCGTTATGTATGCTGATATTATTCCTGTTCTGATAAAAGGTATGCAGCAACAACAACAAATGATCGAAGAGCAAAATAAAAAAATAGAAGCACTTACACAACAGGTTAACAATAGCAATGCAGCAGTGATTGCCAGTTCAGATGCAAGCGATGCGAGGTCTGTAAACATTTCCGGCGCTTCCCTCGAACAAAACGCACCCAATCCTTTTAACAGCAACACGGTAATACGTTACAACGTACCTGCATCAGCCTCCGCAGCACAGATCGTTGTTACCAATACCAATGGCAATACCGTAAAAACATTTGCGCTGGTAAACAAGGGCTCCGGCTCCGTTTCCATTAATGCGGGTGAACTCGCCGCAGGTACATACTATTACACCTTGATCGTTGCCGGTAAAAAAATCGACAGCAAAAAAATGCTGCTTATCAAATAGATTTTTGACAATGCCTTGCATACGACACTGTTAACAGGAAATGCCCTGCAGTTGATTGCATCACTACACAACAAAGGCTTGCCACAAATGGTGAGCCTTTGTAATTAAATAGTGTGGCCGGCTGCAGTGCCTGTGGCACCGTTCGTTGCGTCGCACACTTGTACATTCAGTACGTTGTTGAGCGCAGCGAAATCCCGCAATAATGCGGGATGTCACTTCTTGTACGCCGGAATTACATTCGGCAGGTGGAGCGCTTCGGGCGCTTCTCCAAAAAGAAATTACTGCGGCTGAACGCCCATGGTTGTTCTTTAGCACAAGTGTGCGACGCAAGAAAAGCCCGATGCATATTCTTCTGCCCGGTCAAAAAAATATTGTATTATATTTATTACCCACGAATCTTCTGTAACCGTAAAAACTGTTTATGTACAAACTGCTTCTGCTCTTCGCTTGCGCGGCTATCAACGCAAGCGCCCAGGAAACCTTACTGCTCCGTTCCCCTTCTGTAAGCAATAACAAAATCGCTTTTGCCTATGGCGGCGATATATGGACGGCCAACCGCGATGGTTCCAACCCCCAACGGCTCACGGTAAATATGGGCGAAGAAATGAACCCGGTTTTATCACCAGATGGTAAATTCATCGCATTCACCGGCAACTATGACGGCAACAGCGATGTGTACATCATACCATCCGCTGGCGGCACACCAAAACGATTGACCTTTCATCCTTACGAAGACCTGGTGAGAAACTGGGATGGCAACGACAAGATTGTATTCGCTTCCTCACGGTCGGTATGGCACAATTTTATGCAACAGCTTTTTGAAGTAAACATAAACACCGGTATCGAACAACAACTGGCCATGCCGGAAGCAAGCCAGGGCAGCGTTTCGCCCGATGGTAAATTCACTGCCTATGTGCGTTCAGTGGATGTAAATGAATGGGCAAACTTCAGGCTCTACCGCGGAGGCGATATGCTGCGCATCTGGATCTTCAATAATCAAACGCATGACGTGGAAGAAATACCGGCCGCGCGGTCAAACAGCGGGCAACCGGTTTGGACCGACAACAACACCATCTTCTTCCTCAGCGACCGCGATAACCACTACGTGAATGTTTATAAATACAACCTCTCCTCAAAAGCTGTAACGCAGGTAACAGCTTTGAGAGATATTGATGTAAAAACGCTCTCCGCCAACGGTAACGAACTCGCCTATGAACAGGCTGGTAAAATATTTTTACTCAATGCCTCAACAGGCCAGTCAACACACGTTGCTGTCAACATACAGGAAGATATGGCAACCAAGCGCCCATACTTCGCCGATGCAGATGGTAATATCTACAACTTCAATATTTCACCAACAGGGGTGCGGGCTGTAATGGAAGTGCGCGGTGAAATATTTACCGTCCCGGTTGATAAAGGCGATATCAGGAATATCACCAACAGCACTGCTGTAAATGAACGCGACCCCGCATGGAGCCCGGATGGTAAATGGATCGCCTATTTCAGCGACGAAACCGGGGAGTACACACTAAAGCTGCGCGACCAGAAAGGCGAGAAAGAAGCGGTAACCATAAAGCTCGACAGCGTTGGTTTCTATTACCACCTGGTGTGGAGCCCTGACAGCAAAAAGATCGCCTACCTCGACAAACAACGAAAGCTCTTTGTGGTCGATATCAACGAAAAGAAACCCGTGGAAATTGATAAAGACTGGTACACACCCGGCGACCCGCATATCAATTGCGCATGGTCATCCGATTCAAAATGGATAACCTACAACAACCGTGTCGACAATCATTTTGGCGCCGTCTTTTTATACAATATCGCTGCTAAAAAGAAGTACCAGCTAACCGATGCAATGGCAGAAGCCAATTACCCCGTTTTCAGTAAAGACGGTAAATACATTTTCTTTACGGCCAGCACAAATTACGGCCCGGGCGAAGCCTGGCTCGACCTGAGCAGCTACGATCATGAAACAAGAAGTAGCGTTTACGCGGTTGCACTCTCGAAAAAAACGCCTTCTATTCTTCAGCCAAAAAGTGATGAAGAAACAGTGGCTGCAACAGAAGAAAAAGCCCCGGCTGCAGATGCGGATAAAAAAGCGAAGAAAGACAAGGCTGCTAAATCAACTGGCGCATCCGAAGACAGCACAAAAAACAACGATATAGTGGTTGATATGGACAATATCCATAGCCGGATTGAAGCGCTGCCCATACCTGCAAAGAATATATACGCATTGAACACAAATGTTGACGGGCAATTGTATTACCTTACCCAGGACTATCATGCACCTGTAGCAACACTAAACGCCTACGATATCGATAAAAGAAAATCCGATGTGGTTATGGCAGGTATCCTTGCCTATATCGTGAGCAGCGATGGCAAAAAAATGCTGTACTTCACCGGCGGGTCTTATGGTATCGTTGCAACAGGTGGCAAACCAAACGCGGGCGATGGCGCGCTGAACACCGGCGGGATAAAAGTATATGTTGATCCCGAAAAGGAATGGACCCAAATGTTCAACGAAGCCTGGCGCATTGAACGCGATTTTCTCTATGTAAAAAATGCCAACGGCGCCAACCTCGAAGCGCTGAAGAAAAAATATGCCGTCTTTCTTCCTTATCTCGCTCACAGGAGCGACCTCAATTATTTGTTCAGGAACATGCTCGGCGAATTGGTGTTGGGGCACGTGTTTACCGGTGGCGGTGATTTCCCCAAAACAAAGAATGTAAGCGTGGGCTTACTCGGTGCTGATTACGAGATCATGAATGATCACTACCGCTTCAAAAAAATATATTCAGGCCAGAACTGGAACCCCGATCTTACCGCGCCGCTCACCCAACCTGGCATCGATGTAAAACAGGGACAATACCTGCTTGCCGTAAACGGTATCCCGCTCGATGCAAAAACAAATGTGTACAGCCTCTTCCAGAATGCGGCCGGCAGGCAAACAAAGATCACCGTGAACGATTCAGCGTCTATGCAAAATGCAAAAGACTTTATCGTCATCCCGGTCACCGATGAAGCCGGCCTGCGCCGGATGGATTGGGTGGAGAGCAACCGCAAAAAAGTAGACTCGCTTAGCGGTGGAAGGATCGCCTATGTGTACCTGCCCAATACTGCCGATGGCGGTTACGATTATTTCAACAGGTACTTCTTTTCCCAGCTAAACAAAGACGCGGTGATCGCTGATGACCGTACCAATATGGGCGGCTATGCAGCCGACTACATCGTCGACCTGCTCGGCCGTAAAACGGTCATGTATTCCAACCAGCGCGATAACAAGCCTTTCTCTATTCCCAACGCGGTTATCAACGGGCCAAAAGTAATGCTCATCAACTCCCATGCGTTGTCCGGTGGCGACCTTATGCCCTACATGTTCCGCGCAAAGGAAGTGGGTAAACTCGTTGGCACAACCACTTTTGGTATCCTCGTAGGCAATGCGGGGGGGCATGGCTTAATGGACGGCGCATATATCACCGCGCCAAATATTGGCATCTTCGGTGTGGAAGAAAAATGGATCATTGAACAGGAAGGGGTGGCTCCCGATGTGGCAGTGGAAAACTACCCGAAAGACCTGCTCAATGGCCGCGATGCACAGTTGGAAAAAGCCATAGAGCTGATCCTGAAAGATCTTAAGCCACACAAAGAAGTAAACCAGCCGGCCGACCCTATCCGGGTTGCTGATTATTAGTAAGAAAAGGAAAGTATTTTTTGGGATGCCATCTGCAGTGCAGGTGGCATCTTTCGTTATGCTCAAGTCCCGGGAGAAACGATCCTGGATCACTCATTTTGGCTGCAGCAGCGCTACGCAGCAGCCAGCCTTCAGACCCATCCGCGCACGATCAAAAATCACCCATTGGGGTATTGCAACCGCTATGGTACAGGGTTATGTTTACAAAACAAAATGCTTTACAAAACAGCATTTGATTACAAAACCAAAAAACATACAGCCATGAAAACAATGCACTCAATTGCCGCGGTACTCTCGCTTGTACTTGCAACAGGCGCCGGCAAAATCCACAACAACGAAAGCAACCCGGCCAGGGTGAAAACAGCGGTAACAGCCAATCACGAAAGCCTTGCTGCGGAAGAGCAGCCTGGTTATTTCAATGCATTCTGCACCGTGCCGGCAAGGCCGGGCCCCATTGCAGGCAGTTCAATAGTATGCCTGCGGTTGCCCGGTACCTATTCTATCAGCCCGGTTCCGGGAGCTACATCTTACGTGTGGACCGTAATAGGTGGAGGTATTGTCGCTCCGGGCACGGGCACAAAAGTGCAGGTGAGATGGGGGCCTGCAGCAAAGTCGATTTCAGTAAGGGCAATCAACAGTTGCGGCAGCTCGCCTTCATCGCCCGCCATAACAATAACCCGCGTGCTCGACTGCACAATACCTTAATGGCCGGAACAGGAATCGGTCTTAACGGGAAGAGGCTGTCTTAGTACAGCCTTTTTTTATGCCGTTATTTCCTGCCCCTGCAGGTTCGGCTGTACAAGAGTGCGACGCAACTACAGTCGCCACATGCACTGTTGCCGGGCCCAAAAGAAAAAATTAAAGGTCAGTGTCAAGCACCGTTTTGGGGGGCGGTAAAAAAATGGTCTGTAGTCCGGCTACCTGTGCGCCTTCTATGTTTTTGAAAGTGTCGTCGATAAAAACAGTCTCCGCCGGGTCGATGCCCAGTTCGTTAATGATATACAAAAAAGAACCGGGGTCGGGCTTCCGCATGCCCATTTCGTGTGAGTAATAACTCTTGATAAAGTAACTGTCGAACTCAGTGCCGTTATTGCTGCGGCGGAAGGTTTCGCTGAAAACGGCGTGGTGTATTTTGTTGGTATTGGAGAAAAGATACACCTGGTATTTCTTACGGATGGCGTCAAGCCACTGGATACGCGCCGGGGGGAAACCGCCAAGCAGGGCATTCCAGGCAAAAAAGATCTGGTCATTGCTTAAGTCAGTCCCTGAATCCTGCCGGAACAGTGCACAGAATTGACCGGGCGTAATAGCCCCCGTCTCAAGCTGGATAAAGAGGTCAGATGCATGGTGCTGGGTATACAGCTCGTAAAAATGGGGGTAGCCGAGCTGGGAGAAAGCATTAAAGGTTTTGCTAAAATCAATATCGAGGAAAATGCCACCGAGGTCGAAAATAATATTCTTTACTTGCTGCATGTTACAAATCTAAGCAGGCAGCTTATTTATTCTTGGAAAGTATCGCGATTTTTCTATTTTTGCGCTCCCAAAGCATTTTGAAAAAAATGCCGGGCCTATAGCTCAGCTGGTTAGAGCACCTGACTCATAATCAGGGGGTCCTTGGTTCAAGCCCGAGTGGGCCCACAGGCGAAGTTGGCAACAGCTTCGCTTTTTTATTTTACCCATGATGGTATGCTTTATGTCAAGACAATGAAAGTGGCAAACCAAATCCCGAATGGCCCAGTGTAAACCAGGCATACCCGCACTTTCAACAATGAAAAAAATAACCTCCCGCTTTACTCTTTCTTCCCTTTCCCAATTCACCATTCCCGCTTCCCCTCTCACGTCTGTCGTTTCACCTCTTTCTCCATTGACCATTAAACTACCGGCGGCGTGTCCTCACCCGCCGGAAAATCAAAGCAAAGGTTCCGGTTCGTGGGCACGGTTGCCGGTAGGTAAATGGCATTGACGCCACTGTTCATCAGATATTCGCTGCTGGTAACAGAAAAGCGAACCTGCTGTTATAACGCAATCTAGAACTGATCCGAAACA
>DLKC01000061.1 GCA_002478885.1 Chitinophagaceae bacterium UBA7600 | reverse complement strand
AGCGTGGCAACAGGTGATGCCACAACGTACAACCGCCGGTTATATAAATTCTTTTCTCTGGTTATCTTTAAGCATTAAACCAGCCACATGAAAAAATATTTTATTGCGATTTCGTTATTGCTTATTTCAATTTTCAGCATTGCGCAAAACAAAGACGAAACGGCCATTCGCAAGTTGATGGCGGAGCAGGTGGCTGCATGGAACAGTGGCAATATCGATGCGTTTATGCAAGGTTACTGGAAAAGCGACAGCCTGCTTTTTATTGGTTCGAAAGGGCCGACCTACGGCTGGCAAACAACTTTGGAGGGTTACAAAAAGCGTTACCCGGATACCACGGTGATGGGTAAGCTCAATTTCAATATTCTCGAGGTGCGCATACTTTCAGACGACGATGCATTTGTTCTTGGTCAGTGGCATCTTGCCAGGACCATCGGCGATGTTGGCGGTTACTACACTTTACTTTTCAGAAAGATAAAAGGCAAATGGTATATCGTGGCCGATCACACAAGCTGATCTATTCTGCAGGCTTTTTCCAAAGCTTAATTATAAGCCGCAGCATAAGCACCGTGCTGGCGATAAACCACAGGTAAAAAATGATATTGCCGACAGAAATCTTGTCGTAGAAAAACGCGAAGTCGAACATAATACCGAAAGTGGAGTTTAGTGTAAGCCACATAAACCCGATAAAGCCAGACAACATGATGCGCTGTAAAAAAGCCCTTACTTCCGGTTCCATAAAATTTTAATGAGCATGTAAAATTAAACAATGCCCCGCGGCTTTGGTTTAAATTATTTTGTACCGGGCTGCTGTATTTACGGCATCTGTGCTTGCGTCGCACTCTTGTACAGTAGCAATGTGGCGGCGTTATTGCGAAACAGGCTGCGCACTTTCTTTTTTAATTACGCCCTGGTGCATCAGTTTCAGGAAACGTTGCATGGCATTCATATCCTTCACATCATCGGCAACCAGTAAGAAGTTTTTGGCAACCTGTTTCAACCTTCCTTTGTTGGTACCTGTTTGAAGATATTGCAGAATGTTTTTGAAAATATCGGCTTCAAAATACGGAGAGTCGTTCCTGTTAATGAAATAGCAACGAAGTGTTTCATCTTTCAGGCTCATCTTTTCGAAACCGAGTTCAACAGCAAGCCAGCGGCAACGCACTGTAGTAAACAGGTCGTCCACAGATTTTGGTGTTGGCCCGAAGCGGTCGATCATTTCTGTGTGAAAGGCCTGTAGTTCCTGTTCGTTCTCACAGTTATCGAGCCTTGTATAAAGCGAAAGCCTTTCGGTAATGCTTTCTACATATTCGTCGGGGATAAGGATTTCAAGATCGGTATCGATCGTGCAGTCTGTAACATAATCATCCTGCCGGCTGATCTCTTCTTTAAATAACTCTTTAAACGAGGTGCGTTTTAATTCGCGGATGGCTTCATCCAAAATCTTCTGGTACATTTCAAAACCAATCTCAGCCATAAAACCACTCTGTTCGCCGCCGAGCATATTGCCTGCGCCACGAATATCAAGATCACGCATCGCGATCTGGAAGCCGCTGCCCAGCTCACTAAACTGCTCCAAAGTCTGCAACCTTTTCCGTGAATCTTCCGGCAACGTACTCAATGGCGGGCCAAGCAAATAGCAAAATGCTTTTTTATTGCTCCGGCCAACCCGGCCACGCAGCTGGTGCAGGTCGCTCAAACCAAAGTGATGCGCGTTATTGATGATGATTGTGTTTACGTTCGCAATGTCAACACCACTTTCCACGATGTTGGTGCAAACAAGCACGTCGTACTTTTTATCGATGAAATCCAGGATTCTTTCTTCCAGTTCATGGCCCTCCAACTGGCCATGTGCAAAGCCAATGCTCAAATCGGGGCAAAGCCCCTGTATCAATGCCGCCATTTCGGCGAGGCCGAGAATGCGGTTATGAATAAAGAAAACCTGCCCCCCTCTTTCTGTTTCGTAATAGATGGCATCGCGTATAAAGTCGTCGTTAAATACATGCACTTCGGTCTGTATCGGCTGTCGGTTGGGCGGCGGTGTGTTAATGATGCTGAGGTCTCTTGCTCCCATCAGACTGAATTGCAACGTCCTGGGTATAGGTGTTGCAGTCAGTGTTAGGCAATCAACATTTGTCTTGAGCGTTTTTAGTTTTTCTTTATGGCCCACACCAAATTTCTGTTCTTCATCGATCACCATTATGCCAAGATCTTTAAACTTCACTTCTTTGCCAAGCAAGCCATGTGTGCCGATGATGATATCGATCTTTCCTTCTTCCAGCTTTTTCAGCGTTTCTTTTTTCTCTTTCGCGGATCGAAAGCGGTTAACGTAGTCTATCGTTACAGGAAAATCTTTCAGTCTTTCTTTAAAAGTTTTGTAGTGCTGGAATGCAAGAATGGTTGTGGGAACAAGCACTGCAGCCTGCTTACCATCCACACAGCTTTTGAATGCAGCACGAACAGCCACCTCAGTTTTGCCAAAGCCTACATCGCCGCATACCAGCCGGTCCATGGGAGCAGGGCCTTCCATGTCCTTTTTCACATCGGCGGTCGCTTTGCTTTGATCAGGAGTGTCTTCGTAAATAAAAGAGGCTTCTAACTCGGTCTGCATATAATTGTCCGGCGAGTGCGCAAAACCCTGTTGTGCCTTTCGCTGTGCATATAGCTTAATCAGGTCGAAGGCAATCTCCTTTACTTTGATTTTTGTTTTCTCTTTCAGCTTGTTCCAAACATCACTGCCCAGCTTATTGATCTTTGGCGTTGTTCCTTCCTTGCCAGTGTATTTTGATATTTTATGCAGCGAATTGATGTTTACATACAGAATATCGCTGTCTTTGTAAATGATGCGCACTGCTTCCTGGAGCTTGCCGTTTACTTCGAGTTTCTGCAAGCCGCTGTAACGGCCAACACCATGATCGATATGCGTTACAAAATCTCCGGGCTGAAGATCACGAAGCGTTTTCAGGGTAAGTGCTTTGTTTTTATTGTAGGCCTGTTTAACCCTGTATTTGTGATAACGCTGGAATATCTGGTGATCGGTATAACAAACCACTTTCAGGTCTTCATCGATAAAGCCTTCGTGGATGGAAGTTGCGACAGGAACAAACTGTATCTCGGTGTTCAGGTCCTGGAAAATACTGTGGAGCCTTTCCAACTGTCTTGCCTGCTCAGCAAAAATATAAATAGCGTAACCTGCGCCTTCATGCGCTTTAAGGTCTTTGATCAGCAGATCAAACTGGCGATTAAATGCGGGCTGTACTTTGGTTTTGAATTCGATCTCAAAGTCGGCCAGGTGCGGTTTATAACCGAACTCTACAATATGCCTGCTTTTAAGCTGCCTTTCTATAGTAGCCGCAGGAACAAAATCCTGCAAAGAAACTTCTTTTAAAATCTTTGTGTCGTCATCGTCTTCCGGGATATCTGCCGCATAACCTTTGTCTTCTTTTGCACGTTCCAGGAAGCTGCCAAGATCCTCTTCCTGTTCGTGAATTTTTTCTTTTATCACATCCCAATCTTTCAGCCACACGATCGTGTTTTCCGGAAGGTATTCAAGCAGTGATATTTTTTCGCCGCTTTCAAATTGGGTTTCAATATTGGGAATGATGCTTACCTGCATCAGCTTGCGTTCACTGAGCTGCGTTTCCGGGTCGAATATGCGGATGCTGTCGACCTCGTTGCCAAACAACTCCACGCGGTAAGGTTTTTCATTGCCAAAAGAATAGATATCGAGAATACCGCCACGCAATGCAAACTGGCCCGGTTCATACACAAAATCTGTGCGTTTAAATCCATACATCACGAACAATTCCATCAGGCTTTCGAGGCTGATGCTGTCATTTGTTTTGATGCTGATGATATTGCCGCTAAGCGTTTTGGGCAATACTACTTTTTCAAACAGCGCTTCGGGATAAGTGATGATGATTTTTTTATTACCGCCAGCGGAAAGCTTTGTCAGCGCCTCTGTGCGCAGCATTACATGCGATGAGTTGAGCAGTTTGAAATTCTTGCGGTTCTTGAAAGAAGCCGGGAAATAAAAAAGGTCTAATGCGCTCGTAAGATTCTCCAGGGTATTGTGAAAATAGGCTGCGTCTTCCGCATCGTTGAGCACCACCATATGATTCAGACCAGCGCACGACGGATGCATAAAAATGCTGCTTACCACGAACTCAGCACTGCTGCCCTGTAAATTTTTGAGGAAGATTTTTTGGGTATCGGCAAAACCCAGCCTGTCCGCCAGCTGAAAAAGGCGGGGAGATTGCTGAAAGCGGTCCAGTAACACACTTAAATTCATAATCGCGGCGCAAAGATAGTTTTATTTATCCCTGCAAACCAACGGCAGTAAATGCATTTAAAGATTTGTTTTGGGCCGGGCTGTGGGATATAAATTATGCTTCCGTGGCGTCGCACACTTGAGGGTTCGGTTGGTCAATCGTCAATCGTGAGTGGTGAATCTTTTGTTTCGACGTTGTCTTAGAATTGTTCTGCCCCACTGATGCTTAGCGGCACAAGCGTGCGACGCAAGCGGTGATGCCACCCGCACTGAAGCCGGCTTCAAAAGATTTGCCTTTAAAACTTTGCCGTCAATGTAACGCCCAATGTTTGCGGCTCGGCCAAATGCACGCCACCGAAGTCGTAGGCATAGCCGATGTATTTTACATCGCCGATATTACGCATCCAGAAAAAGAGGTCGGCATGTTTACTGCTGAAGCCCACACGTGTGTTGAATAAATCGTAGGGTGATTGCGCAATCTGGTTGGCAAGGTCGAAATACTGTTTGCCGAAATAAAACCATTCGCCACGCACCACGAACTGCAGGTTTTGTTTTTGCGCAATTCGATGGCTGTACTGCAGCGCCAGCGACGAGGTAATGTTGGGCGTGAATACCTGTTTATTACCATTAAAGTTCACTTCTTCGCCGTCGGATGGCAGTTTTAGTGAGGTGTATTTCGCATCGGTGTAACCAAAATTGTAGCTTAATTCAAAGCCTTTTCCGAATGTTGTTGCAAGCTCCAGTTCGGCGCCTTTGCTTTGAAGCTTGCCGGCATTTTTTGTGATGGTGATGGCATCGGGCAGCACAAGCGTTGGCACCTGCGCATTTACAACATTGGTAAAGAATGCAGCGATATTCAGGCGAAGCTTATTGTTGAAAAGCGTGTTTTTAATGCCCACTTCAAAGCTGTTGCTGTTTTCGGGATCGAATTTATACAGCGGCGGCTGCGAAGGATCGGAGCCCAATTGCGTTAAACCACCCGGCCTGTAGCCACGCGAATATGATGCATACAGGTTTGAGTTAGCCGACGCATGGTATAACAAGTTAAGCTTTGGTGAGAAGGCGTTAAAAGAAGCTGTACCTGTTGTGTCGGGCCTTGTATCGAAGATTGGCTCGGGGTTGGGATCTTTCTGGTATTGGCCAAGTACGTTTAGTTTGGAATGTTCGTAATCGAAACGGATGCCGGCAGTGAGCTCCAGTTTTTTATTGATGGCATATGTTGCCTGTCCGAATAAAGCGGCCCCGTTTTTATTTGCTTTTGAAGTAACGATCTGGGAGAAATCGGTATCAGGAACGCCGAGGTAGCCTGCATCTTTTCCGAAATGCGTTGCCTGTTTATTAGGAGCATCGTTGATGAAAAAGTATGCACCCGCGGTCCATTGCCAAGGAGATGAAACCGATGCAGGTGAGCTGAACCTGAATTCCTGCGTCCATGCTTTTACATTGTTCCATGGCTTGCCGTAATTATTGATAACGGTAATGCCGTCGATGGGCGAGAAGTCGCCATCAAGCGGATCGGTATAATAACGATAGTTGCTTTGATAAGCGGTTTGTGAAGTAAAGTTAAAAGCGCGGCCTGTGTACTTTACAGAGAGTGCGCTGTTAAAGACATTATCCACCATTTCGGACACCGCATTCTGGTTTACCTGGTAGGGACTGGCAAAAGCATCTTCCACGCCGAATACCAGCGGGAAAGGCCCGTTGTTGCGTGCCAGCTGGTGTTTTACATTCAGCGAAACATTCCAGTTGTCAGAGGCGATCCATTTAAGGTAATAGTTACCTGTGGTGGCGTGTTGTTTGTCGTAATGGTTGTTGTAGGATTCATTGGTATAGTAGCCGTCGAGCTTGTCGTACATGAGGGCTGCGCCAAAGAACAGCTTGTTTTTTACAATGGGTGTTTTTATGCCTGCGCTGTAACGCTGCCGGCCGTAATTGCCAAAACTTAATTCTGCAAAGCCTTCGGTGGCATTGGTTGGTTGTTTGGTAATAATGTTGATGACGCCACCCATGGCTGTTCTTCCGTATAATGTACCCTGCGGGCCACGTAATACTTCAATGCGTTCCACGTCGAAGAGATTGCCGATGTATGTATCGAGACTGAACTGGTTTACGCCATCGATATATGTGGCAACAGCAGGGTCGTAAGAGGTTGTGGCGATGCCCCGCAACGAGGTAACATTCCTGTTGTCGCCAGGATTGCCGGAATAAAGATTGGGAGCAATGCCCGAAATATCTTTCGCATTCCAGAGACGATAATCAGTTACTTCTTTTGCAGAAAGAGATGTAACGCTGACAGGAATTTTTTGCAGGAACTGCTCTCTTTTTTCAGCAGAAACCACCACATCGCTCAGCTGGTTTACCTGCTCTTCAAGGATGATGGTATTGTCGCCACCCGTTTGCAGTTCGATGGTTTTTTCAGCATACCCCAGTGATTTCACGTGAACCACATACACACCCCTGGCGAGCTTGCCAATGCTGAAATTACCCGCTGCATCTGCAATAATCGCCCCGTTGCTGTTAAGTACAGTGATCACGGCTCCGGCCAAAGGTTTTTGCTGTTTGTTTACGATCTTTCCCGAAACGGAAGCGTTGTCCTGGGCAATGACGAAAACAGGGCTAAAAAGCAGGGTGGCTAACAACAGTCTTTTTGCTGACATACACATTATCTTAAGGCTGCGAAGCTATGAGATTATGATTAACGCCGAATGTAAAATCGTTGCCAGGGGTTTATTTTAGCCTTTTTTTGGAGCCCGGCTTTAGAACGCTGCCCGGCTGCCGTTGCGTCGCACACTTGTGCGCCGGCAATTTCATCGGCTACCGCGCTTTTGATGCACACGGTAAAAGCTGCAGAGGGTTGCCATAAAAAACGGGACGATGAACCGAGCGTGGCAACAGGTGATGCCAGTTGCATTGCAGCCGGTAACAAAGAAACCAGCTGCTTTACCGCGTCAATATTCCCGGCTTGTATTTGCTGCCGGCGATGTATTTTCACGTTATATCTATCATCTTCCAACGGGCCATTATGCAACAGCCAGATTATACCGCGTATAAGGTTAACAGCACGATCAACATTGATGGTAACCTAAATAAATATCCATGGAAGCATGCGAAATGGAGCAAACGTTTTTGCGATATGGTTACGGGAACTCCCGGTATGTATAATACACAAGCCTGTGTACTATGGAGTGAGGAGCATCTTTACATTGCTTTTTATGCGGAAGAACCTTTTGTTGAAGCATATCAAAAGGAGAGGGACAGCATTGTTTTTTTAGAGAGCGATCTTGAAGTGTTTATTGATGGCGGGGATTGCTACTATGAGCTGGAAGTGAATGCCGCGAACACGGTGTACGAGGTATTCTTTATCTGGAAGGATGCATATACCAAAGGGAGCAGGTTCGATATACCACAGTTTGATGTGCACCACCCGCAGGCTTATACATTCGGTGGCGATTATGACCGTGTTGGTGCTACGTTTTGGAAAGGCACACACCCGCGGGGCATACGGTGGGCTTTCACGCATTTTGATATGCCGGGCCTGCAAACGGCTGTGCAGGTTGATGGAACATTGAATGATAACAGCGATATCGATCAGGGCTGGAGCCTTGAAATAGCCATACCGTGGAGCAGCCTCGGGTTACTGGCCGGCGGAAGCACTATTCCACCGCGCAACGGCGATGTGTGGTCTATATTTCTTGGCAGGTTTCAAAAGCTGGTATCAGGCGGAAAAGAGGTTAGCCCGCATCCTGCCATGGCATTGAGCAGTCATGGTATTTACGATACGCACCTGCCCGACAAATGGAGCAGGATTGAATTTGTGGGTGAGTAACGAAAATTTGCGTTAACGCGTAATGTCAGCCGTTCACCTGCTTTTTTTTGTATGATGCCGGCTGTAGTGCTTGTGGCAGCAGTTGTTGCGTCGCACTCTTGTACTGGTGCACGCTGTTGCGCAGGAGCGTGCTTTCCTGCCGCCCTTTAGAACAAAAATCTTGCCTTTACAAGTACGGGTTCCCGTTAATTATTAGTATTTTGCCGGAGGACCAGCATCCCCGACCCGGCGGGGGAACAACTTCTATTATTTCATGCCAAACGGTGTATTTACCAGTCAGAAGAACGAAGGATGAACGAAGGATGATCGAAGAATGTACGGAGATTAGACCGAGGATCCATTAATCTTCCACCAGGTAAAAACCTGCCAGGTATTTGTCTTATACTGAAAAAACTTTCCCGGAGTTGTAGGTTAAAACGGATTTGGATTTGCCCTGTCGAGAACAACAAGCCTGCTTGTTACGTTGTTCATCTGACCCACATAATATTTATCTCCAGAATCAGCGTGAAGAACGCAGATGTAGTAAATTAAAAAATTAAACCAACTAATTTACATTTTGAAAACTTCATGGTAAATTAGGGTATCGTTGTAGCATACTTCCTTCCAGTAAGATTGCCTGGCCCATTGAAGACGTCATTGAATAAATGACATGGCATTTATTTTTAACCTATAATAACACTACCACTTATGAAAAAGATTACACTATTCACTTTTGCAATCGCGCTTTCGTTGGCAACCTTGGCCCAAACCACCACAAAAGACATGACTTCTAAATTATGGCGTTTCACCATGCCTGTTGCTTTGAAAGAATGTGATGAGTTTGGGAATTTACTTCAATTCCCAAATAAAATTGACAAGGCAAAAATGGAAGAACACAATGATACTGCAGCTCGTAACTATGAATTTCGGATTTCAAATGTTGTTGGAGATAAAGTCATAATATATTTTGTCAGATGGAGTGAAGGTGTAAATCAAAAATCTGGCGGAACCAGTGAAAAAGACATTCAGTTGGAAAAAATAAGAGCTGCCAATGTAGCTCTAAACGAGAATTTGGTAAAAAAGCCAGGCGAAACTAGTTTTCCAACGGACCCCTCGAAATACAGAAAATTTGTTATGACAAGGGATGAATTTGATAAAAATTGTGAAGAAAAGGTTCCAAAAAATCAATTAAGCATTGGTGCGGTAACGTTGCCAATAAAGGTGAGATTTGCCAACGGATTAGAAGGAAATGATAAGGTTTATTCATCGTTTGAAGGCAATGTCAGTGTAGGTTTATCAGCTGGGTTGAAACGAAATTACCGCAATGGGAAATATTCAACCATTGCTTTAGGCGGTATAGCATTAAGTTCCATTCCTGTTGATTCAACAACTACAAAGAATTTTGTTGCTGGAAAGACTAATGCTTCTGCTGTAACAATACATGCCGGGTTCTTATTTTCAATTGACAATTTTCAGATAGGCATTTTCACTGGTATTGATTATCTCTCCGGTGAAATAAATAGTAAATGGGATTATCGAAACAAACCGTGGGTTGGCGTCGGCATAGGGTTCTCCTTCTTCAATGCCAAAAAAACAACCGATACTCAACCTTGATGCACAGCGTTTAAAGGCCTTGGCAATTTAGCCAAGGCTTTTTCTATTTCAGCGGATAGTTTTTGAATAAATCCTTCACTGCCTTGCAATTTTAGGGAGCATCGTCGCTTCAAAATCATTGATATTAATAGGATTAATTCGAGAGTAAATTATCTGGGACAATAAATCGAAAGGATGTAAGGAACGGGGTTTTATTGTACTGGTGGGAAATAACAAAGGTTTCAATCTCTTGAAACCTTTGTTGTTGTTATGCTCCTCAGCGCAGACCTGAACTGCGGACCCTCTGATTAATCCCGGAAGTCCGGGACTCTAACCAGCTG
>DLKC01000016.1 GCA_002478885.1 Chitinophagaceae bacterium UBA7600 | reverse complement strand
AACTGCCTGCAATATTCTTTTATCATGTTCCGCACCTCCCTGAATTGTTGCATAACCTCTTCCGCTGTTCCTGTAGCTTTTGCAGGATCCGGGAAGTTGTAGTGGAACTTCATTGCATTCGATGGAAAGTAAGGGCAGCGCTCTCTTGCATTATCACACACGGTAATTACAAAGTCAAAGTCAATGTCCCTGTATTCATTTATGTTGTTGGAGGTATGCTTTGAAATATCGATGCCATCTTCCTGCATGGTTTGTATGGCTTTTGGGTTTACGCCATGTGTTTCTACACCTGCGCTGTACACTGCCGCCTTATCTCCTGCAAAATGCTTTAGATAACCCTCGGCTATCTGGCTCCTGCAACTGTTACCCGTACAGAGCACTAATATTTTTTTCATTTGCTTTGTTTTGAAAGTTCTGTGTCGTGATGAAGTAGGTTAAATAAGGGAATGGCAAAAGCGGCCCCGGCTATCGGTGCAACGATATAAATCCAGAGTTGTTCCAGGTGCCCCGAAACGATGGCTGGCGAGATACTCCTCGCAGGGTTCATGCTTGCGCCACACACCGGGCCTGCAAACATGGCCTCTAATAAAACGGTTGAACCGATGGCAAGCCCCGCAAACATTCCCTGTTCTTTGCTGCCTGTCGCCACATTTATGATCACCAGCATTAAAAAGAAACTGAGCAGGAGCTCCAACACAAAGGATTGCATGGCGGAACCTGCAGGTAGCGTTGCACCCAGTGTATCATTGCCGGGAAAAAGAAAGCGCAGGCTAACGCTGGCAAGTATTGCGCCGGCTAACTGGCTTGCGATATAGGGCAACACCTGTTGTAGCGGAAAGCGTTTCGCGATGCTGAATGCAATGGTAACGGCAGGGTTCATGTGTGCCCCTGAAATATCGCCCAATGCGTAAATCATTGCCATTACGATAAAACCAAATGTAATGGCAATGCCCACATTTGTTACCGCGCCACCTGATTGTTGGTCGATAACAATGGCACCTGTGCCACAAAACACCAGGGCAAAAGTTCCTGTCAGTTCAGCTATGTATTTATTCATTTTTACAACAGCGGTTTTTTCATCACTGTGGCGCTTACCGGGCAAACATGGCTGAATTCAGAAGATGCCTGTAATGCCTTGGGCACTTCGGCCCTTGTTATTTTTTGGAAGCCTTTGCTTTCGAAAAATACTGCGGCTGTTTCGGTGAAAAGATACAGGCAATCAATGCCGCTTGTTTTGGCAAAAGCTTCCGATTGCAGCAGCAGCTGTGAAGCAATATGGTTGTTCCTGTAGGCTTCGGCAACTACCATTGAACGCAACAAACCACAATCAGCGTAGAACTCGAGCCCCACTGCAGCAACCAGGTTGCCCTTGTCAGTAACAACAAAAAAATTATCCAAAGAGGCAGGCAGATCAGCTGCAGGTAGCTTTGCTGTTTGCAATAACCGCGTGAGCTCCTGCCGATGGTTGTTTGTTGCCTTCGTGATACTGGCTTCAAATGGTTGATTCATACTTAATTTAATTGATTAGTTGCAACAGCCCGGGGCACAACAGGGCTTCTTCTCTTCTATGGGCTTTTCGGCATATACGGTGATGCTGCTGACGCCTGTTCCCGATTGTTTGAAAGCGCTTATTTGATCGGGGGTTAAGTATTGGCTGAGAATATCATCAGGTATGATGATTGCTTTGTCTTTCTGGATGCTCATGTTTGTAAAGCCATTGCCTTCTATGAGTTCCAGGTACACCTGTTTCTGGATCGCCCCGGCAACACAACCTGCATACATTTCAGCAGCTTCCCTGATCTGTTTGGGCAGCTGGCCTTCCAGCACAATATCAGAAATGGAGAAGTGGCCGCCTGGCTTCAATACCCGGTAGATTTCCCTTATAACAGCATCTTTATTTGGCACAAGGTTCAATACACAATTGCTTACGATCACATCGGCTGTATTGGCCGTTACGGGCATTTTTTCAATATCCCCCTGCCTGAATTCGACGTTATTAAAACCACGCAGTTCGGCATTTTGTCTTGCTTTGTCGATCATGGCAGGCGTAAAGTCTATACCGATTACTTTACCGGTTTCACCTGTTTCATGCCTTGCAATAAAGGCATCGTTGCCGGCACCACTGCCGAGGTCTATAACCACATCCCCTTTTCTGATTTTGGCAAATTGCGTTGGCAGCCCGCAACCTAAGCCCAGATCAGCATCTGGATGGTAGCCTTCTAATTGAGTGTAATCATCTGCCATAATGTTGTATACTTCTGTTGAGCAGCCACCGGCGCCACAACAGGAACTCTGATTGGTTGCTTTGTCCTGTAAGGCAATTTCACTGTATTTCTGCCTTACCAGCTCTTTTACCTGGTCTTGCGTTTGCATACTATTTGAATTTTATATTGTTATCGAAATATTACGATGATTAAGCGCAAAAAAAAGTTCAGCAACAACTTCCGCCGGCTTTATAGCTATCGAACAGCTGGTTTAGCCAAACCTGTGCTGCCTTCCATTCCTTTTCATCAATGCAATAGCACACTTTAGCTCCTTCGATTTCCCCTTTTATCAGGCCTGCTTCTTTCAATTCTTTTAAATGCTGAGAAACGGTGCTTTGTGACAAGGGCAGTTCTTCCACGATGTCACCACACTGGCAGGTAGCTTTTGTCGCCAGTAATTTTAAGATAGCAACCCTCGCAGGATGGGCCAATGCTTTGGCATATTTGGCTAACCTGTTTTCCTTAACGCTGAACTCGTATGATTTGGTTGCACCCATAATTTATATATCGCAATATTACGATAGGTTTTACAACTACCCAAAATTATTTTTATTACAACTGGAAATCAACGGAAGGACAATCAAAATTCACCGGTGAAGTAGCGTTTGAACCTGGCTTTAAATATCCGCACCATTTCGCCTGCGTATCGAATCAATAGCCAAGAATACACAAAAGGGATACCGGCATACGTAAAATTAAAAGATAAGGGCGCTCCGGCAGGCCCTTACATTTAGGCAGTAACGAAAACCAGTATCCCGGCGCGGGTATGCAGCAGCATTTTAAACTTATCTGCTAAATGTCAAGTTGTTTTGGAATGCCATTTTTGGGCCCGGCATTTGAACTAAAAGCAGCTTGGTTGCGTCGCACACTTGTACTGCTATAACACGCTTCAGCAGGTCGTTGTGGAGTTATACGGTTAGCTTGTATGGCGCTGTTCTCCTGACCCGTGCGGCAATGTTACTGGACATTGAGCAATGTCCTTATCTTATTTCACCAGCCTTTCCCGCAATGCAGAATCGCATCTGTTGGTTTGCGTTTTAATTTCCCGCACCATCCCCGCATCCTGTAACGGTAATATCCGAATAACCGCTGCTATGGTAGCCTTCTGTCTCCATAATTTGATAGTCCCACAGTTTCCCGGGAAAAAGCCCTTTGCTTCTCCAGGCAGCAACGTGATTGGCAAAATGTACCGTACCGCTGCTTCTTTTGTTGGTACGTACACTCCAGTACTGGTAAAAAGTAGCAGTTCCCACAATGGAGGGTTTATTTACCCGCAGCGTTTTATAGATTTGGTAAGTGCCCCCGTCCGACTCAAAGCTGCCCAGCGAAACAGCGCCCGGCGGTGTCCATGCCCCATAATTCTCCACCACGTAGTACTCCACAAGTGAGTCCTTGGTCCAGCCATAAACGGCGAGAAAACCATTATCGCCACCTGCAAACGAACCGGAGAAACAAATAACCCGGTCTTCCTTTCCAACCTTCCAGCCCTTGCCTGCGGTAAAGTTCCCGATATCCGTCCAGTGCGTAATGTAACGCCCGTTCGGTTGAAGGTCCATCGATGCCTTGCCGGCACTGCCATCGTTCCAGAAAGAATAGAAATAACCATCCTGTACACCGGTCGTATTGTTAACAAGCGTTTGGGATTGGGCATAACAGTTGCCACAAAGAATATACAGCAGCAATAAAAAGCAGGATCCGGCAAGCCGTTTCATGTCATCATTTGTAATGCATTAAAGATAATCCATACCCGGCAATCGCCAGCTGAAGCAAGCGCTTCAGGCAGGTGCTTTGCACAATGAAGCCAATAATTCCCCCCACGGTTCCGGCTTCAGGCACTACCCAGCCCGTTGCCCCCAATCATATTACCGACCGCAATGTGTGGCGCTGGCAAGCGAAAACGTGCGGAGCGATCGGGTTTCGCTTGACTTTTTTGGGTTACTTTTTTGTGTCAAGACAAAAAAGTGACAAAACAAATCCCTGAACGACTACTTCAAAAAACACCCGCACTTCCTCCATCAACAATGAAGACGATTACTTCCCATCTCACTCTTCAGCATTGACCATTCACCATTGACGCTCCCCGCTTACGTCCCCCGTTTGACACTTCACGTTTGCCGTCTCACGACTCCCACCTTCCCCTCCCCAATACCTCCCTAATGCCAAAGGAATACCTAAGGTATAATGACGCCGGTATCCTGCCGGTTATCCTTCGGTTATACAGTACTACCGGTTCGTTAAATTGGTTCCTTTATAGCGTGGAAAAAATAGTTGCAATGGTCCTGGGAAAACCAGCGGCGATAATTGGTAAAATACAACAGATAACCCGGAAATCAAAATAGAAAAGCCAGGTTGGGTAGTCGCCCTATAAAGGGGCTTCAAGTCCTGTGGGCAAAAGCCTTGTAATGGTCAGCAAACGCTCCCTGTTATTACGCCCCTCATTATTGCGGCGGCAAAAAAGCCGCCGTTAGATCCGGGCGATACTGCTCACCTGCCAACCCCGGTCTCCGCCCTTTTATACAGTTGAACATCAATAAAGCTGATCCATAAAAGAAAAGACAGGAAAGTGATCTTCTGTACCACCGGCAGGTACAACAACAAGCCATCTCCGTAATACAAAATATTGTTCACCACAACAAGAAACAGGTTAAACAGCCCAAAACCAATAAGCTTTCTCCAACGCAGCCTGTGCAGGCCGGCAAACGTTCCCGCGATGGATGCAAGCCCGCAAAGCGTAGCGGCATTAATCACCTGGTCATGCAGATCGGTAAATAAAAAGAACCCGGTACCCATTGCCATAATACCGCATACTTGCGTAATCAGCTTTGTCTTTCTCCCAAGGCCCGCATGTAATGGAAACAATAGCCAAAATACAGCAAGGGCAATACACAAAAACGCCATCGCCGTTAATGCAACGGGCCTCGCCTTATTCAAATCGCCGTTCATGGCATACACGTTCAGCAGGTTGCACCAGTAGTTGTTCAGCCAGCTAAAACCCACTGCATTTTTATCGGCCTGGGAGCCCCCGGGATAAAGGCTCGTAGCCACGGGATAAAGGATAATAAAAACAACAATCCCCGCCAATGGCACCAGTAATAAGTATTGTTTTCGGATGTAGTTAAAAAAAGGCATTGCAGAATTTAATTAAAAGCATCGGTTGCTATAAATCTACCATTAACAACATTACCGGTAAAATTTGTATCGCGTTAAGCTGTAAAAATGATGGACCGGGCTGCGGTACTGCTGGCATCGGTTGTTGCGTCGCACACTTGTACTTCCGGTAACGTTGCTCAGCAGCATTGATGGCGTCGAATGGTGCGACGCAACGAAAGCCCGGCGGCGTACCAGTGCCGGGTACATAATGCTTGCTTAAATTTTGCACCGTTACAAAAAAACTCCGGCAACGTTGCCGGAGTCAATCTTTTAGCGGGTGGTACTTACGAATCAGTTTTTGTTAACGATAAAAACAAATGGCTTGAGCTTGGGCTCTCTTAAAATGCGCATTACGGCGTAATTCTTTTGAATGATCTTGTAGCGGTTAAGGTCGATTACCTCGTTTGCCACACAATAGGCATCCATATTTTCAAACTGGCCTAAAAGCTCAATGATGCGCTCAATTTCATGTTTGAGTTCACCAGGCTTCATTGTTACCCTTTTTGTAAGTACCAGCAAATCTCTGTTTTGGGTGCTCATAAAAAATACTGGTTTACAATCGTGAGACGGTATAAAAATAAAGTTCTACAATTTGGGACACTTGCACTTGCCATAATTAACATCACTTGCATGTTTACTTGATGAACATGATGATGCAAGAATCATGCAGGTGAGTAACAAAAAAATGATTGTTTGGTTTATCTTACGCATGCTTATTGTTTTAAAATTAAACTGTTTTTTATACACGAACAATCTTTCTACAAGTTTTGACAAATTATTTTTTTCAAAAAAAAATCCTGGTTGCTCCGCTCGATTGGGGCCTGGGCCATGCAACCCGCTGTATTCCGGTCATCACCCACCTTAAAAAAATCGGTTGCGAAATAATTTTCGCCGGGTCGGCCATTCAGCTTGCGCTTATAAAAAGAGAGTTCCCGGGTATAGTTACTGAACAAATTAATGGTTATAATATTCGCTACACCAGGTCAAAACGATGGTTTCCATTTAAAATTTTACTACAGGCTCCAAAAATCTTACTAAATATCAACAGGGAAAAGCAAGTATTGCATGGTCTGATCGGTAAATATGGTCCAGACCTTGTAATTTCAGACAACAGGTATGGTTTCAGCAGCCCTGTCGTTCCCTGTGTTTTCATAACACACCAACTAAATATTATTGCGCCGTTTAAGTGGCTCGAAAAACTGATCAGGAGTATCAATTACTACTATATCAATCGCTTTAATCAGTGCTGGGTTCCCGACTACCCGGGAAATGCAAATATTGCGGGCCGGCTTTCACATCCCGGGCAACTGCCTTTAGTACCGGTAAAGTATTTAGGACCACTTTCAAGATTTACCTATAGAGCCAAAGTAACGTATTCCTATAAATTCTTATTTCTTATTTCGGGTCCTGAGCCACAGCGCAGCCTATTGGAAGAAAAGGTTTTATCACTCGTTACAAATTTGGACGGGCATGTGCTTATTATCAGGGGCAAACCTGGTGAATTCGACGATTCCGATAAATTGAGTGTGCCCCAAAACTGCACGGTCATCAATCACCTTGAAACAATGGAATTAGAGGAAAAAATTGCGGCGAGCGAATATGTTATCAGCAGGTCGGGTTACACTACAATAATGGAGATTCTGTCGTTGCGAAAGAAATCTTTGCTTATTCCAACTCCCGGTCAAACCGAACAGGAATACCTTTCCCGCCACTTAACGAGTCAACAGTTCTGTTATGTTTGTGCACAGGACAAGGACATGACAGTTGCGTTGAGGCAGTTGCAACAATACAACTTTAAACTACCCAATTACGAACCTTATTTTTTTGAAGACGTGATCGAGAGTTCATTAAGAGAATTGTTGCAGAAAAAAAGCTAAAAAATCAAAGCTCGCTTTTGGGAAAATCGAAGAACCAAAACTCATTGTTTTTGGCTGAAAAATCCTTCCAGGATTTGATATTACATTTTACGGCAAATATCGAGCAGGTGGGCATATTATCGACTCTGGCATTGGTGAGTTGGTTTGCCATATGAGTAACTGCAGGATTATGTGCAAATATTGCAATGCAGTTATGCTCGTGGTCAAAGTCGTGGATCACATCATAGAAAACAGACCAATGCGCCTCGTATAATTCGTGTTTAACAAGAATCTGATTCTCTTTTATTCCGTATTCCTGTGCTATAATTTTACATGTGGTAAATGCTCTCAGCGCCGGGCTGGATACAAATGCATCGATGGAAATTTTTTTGCCAAGTAGCCGTTTGGCCATTTCAGGTGCATCCCGTTTTCCACGTTTATTGAGCGGACGATCAAAGTCGTTTAGAGAGCTGTTATCCCAATCGCTTTTTGCATGCCGGATGATGAGCAAAGATTTCATGGCTCTGATTAAGAGAGAAAAAAAGCAATTTACAGCGTTCTGGCCATTATATTTTAATGTAATGCGAGGTCACAGGTCATTAAAATAAACAAAAAGGCGAAAGAGTTGTAAAAAACCCTTTCGCCTTCAATATTCTAATGAAGTAAACTACATGCGCTTTTCTTTAATCCTTGCGCTCTTACCACTTCTTTCGCGGAGGTAATAAAGTTTAGCTCTTCTTACTTTACCTACCTTATTCAGTACCACAGACTCAACGTTAGGAGAAAAGAAAGGGAACACTCTTTCAACACCAATACCGTCAGATATCTTGCGCACGGTGAATGTGGCGGTAGCACCTGTACCTTGAATTTTTACCACATCGCCTCTGAAACCCTGTATACGCTCTTTACCGCCTTCTACAATTTTATAATTAACGGTGACATTATCACCAGATTTAAATTTCGGATATACCTTTTTGGCAGTAAGCTGCTCGTGCACAAATTGAACTGCTGCGTTCATAGCTTTTAAATTTAAGGACGGCAAAGGTAAGGGGTTTTACCTTTAAATACCAGTCTGATTTGGCTTTTTTTTTATTTACTTCAAAATAGATTTATGCTAGTAGCCGAAAATGATGTAACATTTAAACTTGTCCATGGTTGTTGTGAAGCAGAAGTGTGCGATGCAACCAGGATGCCATGAAAACATGCACCTGATCCAACAAAATTTTTTTTCCTCGTCTATCGGGCAACGTTCACCGCTCTCTTTTCTCTTATTACGGTAACTTTTATTTGGCCCGGATAAGTCATCTCGGTTTGAATTTTTTGAGCAATTTCAAAGCTTAATTTGTCGCTCTCAGCATCGCCAACTTTATCTGCCTCAACAATTACCCTTAACTCTCGTCCTGCCTGGATCGCATAAGCCTTTTCAACACCGGGATAAGATATCGCCAATGTTTCGAGGTCTTTGATTCTTTGCAGATACTGCTGCATGATTTCCCTGCGTGCACCCGGCCTTGCGCCGCTGATGGCATCGCAAGCCTGGATGATTGGAGAAATTACATATTGCATTTCCATTTCATCGTGGTGGGCGCCGATAGCGTTAACGACGGCAGGATTTTCGCCATATTTTTCCGCCAGTTTCGCTCCAAGCAGTGCATGGCTTAATTCGGTTTCCTCGTCGGGCACTTTACCAATATCGTGGAGCAGCCCAGCGCGCTTGGCAAGCTTTACATTCATGCCGAGTTCGCTGGCCATTATTGCACACAAATTGGCAACTTCGCGGCTGTGCATCAATAGGTTTTGGCCATAGGAAGAACGGAAACGCATTTTGCCAACAATTCTCACGAGTTCTTTATGAAGACCATGAATGCCGAGTTCGATTATTGTGCGTTCACCAATTTCCATTACCTGTTCTTCAAGTTGCTTGCGTGTTTTCTCCACAATTTCTTCAATTCTGGCCGGGTGTATCCGTCCATCGGCAACCAATCTTTGTAAGCTTAGCCTGGCAATCTCACGGCGGAGCGGATCGAATGAGGATAATATAACTGCTTCCGGGGTGTCATCAACGATCAAATCGACCCCCGTTGCGGCCTCTATTGCCCTGATGTTTCTTCCTTCACGACCGATGATCTGGCCTTTTATTTCATCGCTTTCAAGGTTGAATACTGTAACTGTGTTTTCAATCGTTTGCTCAGCTGCTGTGCGTTGGATTGACTGAATGATAATTTTTCTAGCTTCTTTGTTGGCTTTTTGTCTTGCATCTTCAATAATTTCCTGCTGAAGACCAAGTGCCAGGGTTTGAGCTTCGTGTTTTAGGCTCTCAATCAGCTGGGCTTTTGCTTCATCGGCAGTTAGGCCTGCAATTTTTTCAAGTCTTCTTATGTGTTCTTCCTGGTGCTTTTCAAGCTCATTTCTTTTGATGTTCACAACGTCGATCTGGCGATTAAGATTTTCCTTTATCGTTTCATTTTCCTTTATTTGCCGTTCCAGTGAACTTTCTTTCTGATTGATACTGATCTCTTTTTGCTTGATCCGATTTTCCGCGTCACCAATTTTTCTGTTTCTTTCCAGCACTTCTTTGTCATGCTCAGCCTTGAGAGAAACAAACTTTTCTTTAGCCTCAAGAATTCTTTCCTTTTTTAGTGTTTCAGCCTTGTTTTCTGCTTCCGCAATCAGTCTTTGAGCCTGCGATTCCGCCTCCTCAACTTGTTTGCGGGTATTTTTGGCGAAAATTATTTTTCCAGCAATTATACCGAGTAAAAGTGCCAATAAACCAATAACTATTAATTCTACATTCTGATCCATGCAATTGGAATTTTTATAAAATTGAGTAACTCTATATTATCTGCAAGCTCAAATTAAATTTTAGACGCAAGCAGTTCGCGAAGATAAATAAAGCATTACAATTTACTTAGATTGAATTATCCGGCTCGGAACGGGACAGGAGATTCCGTTATTGGGAAAAAAACTATTGCTGAATATAGCTAATTTGTTGGCTTACAAACCAATGTTGCATCCTTGGCTTTTTGGCACTTGCTTTGGCATTTAGTAGCAGTCCGTTTTTAATACCACCCAAGAAACACAAGAAATTTTAGTTCGTTCCTGTAAAATGAAACCTTGCCAGGTTTCTTTTTTTATTTACCGGAGAGGTACTTCTTAAAAAAAGGAAGAATTACCTCCTCTGTCTGTTGACAGCTTTCATCAAAGTTGAGATCCTTCAAGTGCTTTATCGATCAGGTTTTCAAAATACGCCAGTTTATCTGTCGTTTCTTTTATTAATATCTTTTCGTTTCCTGAAATGTTTTGTTCTGTTGCGTACCAGATTAATACCATTGAAATAAAGTCCTGCATATCTTTTCCTGCGAAGTCTGTTTTATATTCCAATAGTTTATCATTGATCATTTTTACGGTTTTCCGTAATTTTTCTTCATCGGAAGGCTCAATTTTTAATCGGTAACTTCGATCGCCGATAGTAATATTTACAGGAATTAGTTCAGCCATAAATTCACGCATTTAGTTGGGCGAGACATTTTTCAATATCACGCAGATATGTGTCAATTCTTTTTTCGAGTGTTTTCTTGTCGGTTTGTTGAAGCATTGAGGCATTGAATTTCATGCTTTCCAACTGGCTTTCAAGCTTTCTAAGGTGCATTTCCTTTTCAGCTAATTTTTTTTCATTTTCCGAGTTAGCCGTGATCAGGGTTTCGTTCTGCTTTTTCAAAAATTGGTTTTGCTTAATTAATTGCAGGATTTTTTGTTGAAGTGTTTTTAGCAGCAGATCGAGTTGTTCCATAAGTTGATGCTTTATTTTCTGATGTCAGCATTTAATTCTTTTTCAAGCATGGCAATAATTTTTTGCATCATGCCGTCAGTTTCCTTGTCGGTGAGCGTTTTTTCGTCGTCACCGAAAACCAAATTTACCGCCATCGACTTTTTGCCAGTTCCCAGTTTCTCACTCTCAAAAACATCAAATAATTTTATTTCCAGTAACTTGGGGAGATTGATTTTTCTTATTACGTGTTCTACGTTTCCGTAAGCAACTGTTTGGTCAACGATCACGGCCAGATCTCTGTCAACAACAGGGAATTTAGAAATTTCTTTATAACTGACTACATTTTTATCCTGTAATTTAAGGATTGCTGAAAAATCCAAATCCATAAAAAATACCGGCTGCTTAATGTCAAATCGTTGTAAATATTTGGGGCGTATATTTTGCATCGAACCTAATAGCGTGTTCTTGTAATAAATGTCATGCCTTATTGCATTCTCTTCATTTACTGCTTCTTTAATTTGAAAATCGGTGATACCCGCCAGTGCTAAAACAGGGGCTGCCAATCCTTTTAGAGAATAAAAATCAAGAGCTCTCGCCTTTGCGCGCCAGCCACCGGTTTTGTCATCGCCGGTTATTAAGAGACTAATGTGTTCCTTTTCCTGGTATTGATTTGTGCCACTTACTGCATAAGTTTTCCCGAACTCAAAAAAACTAAGATTCAAACTACGCCGGTTAATATTATAACCAATACTTTCCAGCGCTGTTTCCAGCATGGAAGGCCGTAAGGTATTAAGCTCTGCACTTAAATTGTTCATCATTTTAACGGATCTAGTCAAAACTTCTTCGTCATAGTATGCTGAATTGGTAATAGAGTTAGTGAGGATTTCATTGAAGCCGTTGCCAACAAGAAATTCAGCTATTTTCTCCCTAAGCTTTTCTTTGTCAATAAGCTCTTCAACCGCGGGACTTAAGGTAACGCTTGAAGGGATTTCAATATTGTCGATACCGTCAATCCTTATAATCTCCTCCACAATATCGGCCGGCAGCGAAATGTCTGCATTGCTGAAAGGCACCGCTACCAATAATTCATCTATGCCGTCTCTTATTATTTCAAAATCGAGACTTTCCAATATGTTTTTGACAGAATCAGGATGATAATTTTTGCCACTCAATTTCTTCAAGTAATGATTTTTGAGTGCCACTTTTATTTTTTCCTTTGGAGCCGGGTACACGTCAACAATTTCTCCTGTTATTTCACCGCCGGCAATTTCCTTAATCATCAGTGCAGCACGTTTTAACACGGCAAGACAGTTAGAAATATCTACATTCTTTTCAAACCGCGTTGCTGCATCTGTCCGCAGGCCGTGATGCAGAGACGACCTTCGGATTGCTACCGGATTAAACCATGCGCTCTCCAAAAATACACTTGTGGTATGCTCTTTTATTCCGCTTTTTATTCCACCGAAAATACCCGCTATGCACATACCTTGTTCTTCATTACAGATCATCAGGTCCTCAGCCGTTAAAATTCTGTCTTTGTCGTCTAGTGTCTTAAAGACGGTTCCACCGGGTAAATTTCTGACTATTATCTTTTTCCCTTTTATCTCATTTTCATCGAATGCGTGCAGTGGCTGACCGGTTTCGTGCAAAATAAAATTAGTAATGTCAACGACATTGTTGACCGGCCTAACTGAAATCGCCTTTAACCTGTTTTGAAGCCATTCCGGAGATTCCTTCACCACAATGCCGCGTATGCTGACCCCGCAATAGCGCCTGCAGGCTTCTTTATTTTCAATTAAAACAGTTATAGCATCGCTACTTTCTTTTACCTTAAAACTACTACTGTTGGGATGTTTTGGCCTTGCCCTTTTACGTGTGTGGTGCGATAGATAAGCACAAACATCTTTGGCCACACCAAGGTGGCTCATCGCATCCATCCGGTTAGGCGTTAAACCAATCTCGTACACCCAGTCGCTATATATTTTATAAACTTCTGCGGCCGGGGTCCCCGTTTTTGTTTCACCAGGCAGTACTATTATGCCGCCGTGGTCGTTGCTTAAACCAATTTCATCTTCGGCGCAAATCATACCATTGCTTTCGGTGCCTCGTATCTTTGCCGCCTTTATTAATATAGGGTCGCCGGTGAATGGATAAATTGTACTTCCCACGGTTGCCACAATCACCTTCTGCTTTATCGCCACATTCGATGCGCCACAAACTATTTGTAACACTTCGCCATTTGCAATATCGACTTTTGTTATTTTAAGTTTATCAGCGTTCGGGTGTTGTTCGCATTCAAGCACTTCACCAACCACCAAACCTTTTAAACCTCCTTTCAGGTTTTCGTAGTGTTCGAGGCTTTCCACTTCAAGCCCTACCGATGTTAGAATTTTCGATAACCTTTCCGGTTCAACAACCTCTGGAAGGTATTCATTAAGCCAGTTATAAGAAATTGTCATTTATGCATTTTTAAACAGGATGCAAATATAAAATATGCTGTGCAGGCAATGCCATCTTTTATTTTTAAAGGGGTACGAAAGGCTTTAAAGTACCAGCTGCATTGCTACTATCATCACTGGTTGTGTCACTCACTTGTGCTTTTGAGCTGTAAGCGGCAAGCCACCGGTTACAACCCCAAAATTGCCTAAAAATGCTGTTGCAATTTGCATGAAAAAGCTGACGGTTGGTTCTGCTGTACAAGAGTGCGACGCAACGAAAGAGAAATATTTGTTCTGCCGCCGGGCAAAAAAAGCTACTGAAAAACTTTGGAGATGTCACCTAAAGAAGCACCTTAAGTTTAACCATTTCTATGCGGGTATCACTTACGTTAATAATGTCGAACTCATATTTGTTGAGGATAATTCGCTCTTTCGGGCGTGGAATAGTCTCGTGTTCGGTAATGATGTAACCCGAAAGTGTTTCTGAGCCATGCTCGGGGAATTCGAGGTTATACTTTTCGGCGATATAATCAAGTTCAAGACGACCAGAAAAAATAAATTCGTTGTCGGCGAGTTGCTTTTCGATAAATTCTTCGGTATCATATTCGTCCTGGATATCGCCGAAAATTTCTTCCAGTAAATCTTCCATCGTAATAATGCCAGCCGTGCCGCCGAACTCATCCACCACCCAGGCAATGGTCTTGTGTTCTTTTGAAAATTTATTAATCAGGTCTGTCGCGTTCATACTTTCGGGTATCACCGAAATAGGCAGGAGAATTGAGTTAAGACTTACAGGTTTCTTAAACAGATCGAGTTGATGAGCGTACCCAACAATATTGTCTATGTTGCCTTCAAAAACGATTAGCTTGCTCAATTTCGTTTCTTCAAACCTTTTACGAACCTCTGTCATTGGCATTTTTAACTCCACGGCTTCTATTTCAGTTCGCGGAACTAAACACTGCCTTATTTTTATGGAAGGCAGCGATAGGGCATTTTGCAACAGTTCGCGGTTAAGGTCCGGGTTGCTTTCATCCTGCTCGTTCGTTTGCTGAAGAAAGTGTTCCAGGTCAACCATTGAAAAATATTCTTCAGAAGTTTTTATACGAACATTAAAAAGATATTTTAGAATACTTTCAGAGAAATTGACGAAAAGAGTAGCGATTGGTGTGAGCAACTGGTAAAAAATACTGCTGAGCGGGGCAAAAAAACTAAGCAAAGAATCGCTTTTTACCCTGAAGATAGCCTTTGGTAAAAACTCTCCAAAAAGCAATACCACAATAGTGGAAGAGACAGTGTTAAGCGCAAGTTTCAGGTAAGGGCTGCTTATTTTTGATGGGTCCCAAATAAAACTTCTCATCAGTTCGCTAAACAGCAAGCCATAAAGCACCATAAATATGTTGAGGCCTATTAGGCAAATGCCCACAAAGCGTGAGGGTTGCTCCATAAACCTCGACATGATGATTCCACTTAACTTTCCCTGCTTTTTCTTTAGCTCTATGCCAAGCCTGTTGGCATTGATAAACGCTATCTCAATGCCTGAGAAAAAAGCCACGAAAAGCAGCATAAGAATTATTCCGGCAATAAGAAAGTACACATCACTCATAGTTCGAAAATAGCTAAAACAATTGACCTCAAAAATAGTTATTACAGGCATTTGCCTTTACAACGGCACATTAATTTGCGTTTACAGAAAACAGCTACCTTTCATATAATGACCGGTAACCGGGAACGGATTATTGAATTTATTTGTATTACTTAACTTTAAAACAGTTTTTATGATACGCAATCACGAAATAGACTATCGCATCTTTGGTGAAGAAATGCAGTATGTGGAAGTAGAACTCGATCCGGGGGAAACAGCCATTGCAGAGCCCGGTGCGTTTATGATGATGGATGAAGGGATACAAATGGCAACGCTTTTTGGCGATGGCAGCCAGCAACAGGATAACAGCATACTCGGTAAATTATTGTCTGCCGGAAAGCGCCTGCTCGTTGGAGAAAACCTGTTCATGACAGCTTTCACAAATGCCGACCAGGGAAAAAAGCATGTAAGTTTTGCTTCACCATACCCCGGCAAAATTGTTCCGCTCGATTTAAGCAGCTTAGGCGGTCGCATTATTTGCCAGAAAGATGCTTTTCTCTGTGCAGCAAAAGGTGTCAGCATTGGTATAGAATTTCAGAGGCGGCTTGGAACGGGTTTATTTGGTGGAGAAGGTTTTATTATGGAAAAGCTTGAAGGCGATGGAATGGCTTTTATGCACGCAGGCGGGCACGTGCTGGAGAGGATGCTTCAACCGGGGGAACTACTAAAGATCGACACTGGTTGCATTGTGGGATTTACCGGAACAATAGATTACGACATTCAATTTGTAGGCGGCATAAAGAATACACTTTTCGGTGGGGAAGGCCTTTTCTATGCCACGCTAAGAGGTCCCGGAAAAGTGTGGATACAAACCCTTCCCATAAGCAGGCTCGCCGGAAGAATACTCGCCTATGGAACTTACCAGCGAAAAGAAGAGGGTAGCATTTTGGGAGGTATAGGAAATCTCCTGGACGGCGATGGCAGATTTTAACTTCAAAACGCACAACAATTTCTGCCCGGCTAACTGGCCGGGCTTTTTTCTTCTTTTCTTTTTACCAAAAGGCACCAATCACCTGCGATTAACAGGTATCCATACTCGAAACAGAAATAATAATTATCGCCCTTTTGGTTGGTATAAATATGCGTGTGGTAATTGAACCGGAAGCCGCTGTTTAGCAATTTAGTTCTTGGTATTTTCAACATACCTTCCTCCCCTATAAGCGCCGCAAGAATGCGTCTGTTCTTTTTCAAAATCTGTATCACTTCTCTTATAAGAGCGTTGTCGTCACTCTTAGTCCTGTTGTTGTAGACATTGCGGCAGTAGTCGTCGCAGAATTTTTTATCAATGCGGCCCTTCACGGTTTTGCCGCAGGCCAAACAATGGCGGGTTAAGGTTTCCATTTTATCAAAATACAAAAAAATTATTCGTTTTAAAACGTTTAATAACACTTATTACCGGAACTAAACGAATAAAAACCGACTCTCGCTTTTACGAGGTTGCAATTTTGTTCCATCAATGGCGGCCACCATAGTTGAACAATCAAATTTGAAAATCAAGTAAAAATTAAAATCATGAACAGTCTTAGAAACAAAGTACAATTAATCGGCCATCTCGGCAGCGCACCTGAAATAAAAACACTCGATGGCGGCAAAAAGCTTGCTCGTATTAATCTTGCCACCAACGAAACTTACAAAAATGCCAAAGGTGAGCGCATTACCGAAACACAGTGGCATAATGTAATAGCCTGGGATAAGGCCGCCGGCATCGTTGAAAAATATTTCACTAAAGGTCTGGAAGTAATGATTGAAGGTAAACTAGTAAACCGCAACTACACCGATAAAGACGGAATTAAGCGGTATTCAACCGAAGTGCAGGCGACGGAATTGCTTATAATCTCTAAAAAACAATAAAGCCCTTTCCTTTCTTTCATATACAGTGCCTGCATTTTTGCGGGCACTTTTTTTTAATAAAAAAATTTAAACCCGGCTGCATTACTACTATTAAACCCCCGTTGCGTCGCACTCTTGTACTTATACAGTGCGCTTCAGCAAAGTGCTGCCCGAAAATGAATTTTTCATTCAGCATATCATCGCTATTTTTAAAAGAAAAAATGAAGCGATTTGCCGTTAAACACTTTTTGTTATTTATCCTTGTTGCTATCAGCTTGCCTGGTTTTACCCAAACCGCCGGCAAAGTGCTGGAACAACGAACTGTAAAGAGTTCCATTCTTAGCCGCAACATAAGATATACTGTTTACCTGCCACCGGATTATGATCACTCCGACAGAAGTTATCCCGTGGTTTACCTGCTCCATGGTTATACAGACGATAATACCGGCTGGCTACAGTTTGGCGAAATCAATCGTTACGCAGACAAAGCGATTGCGGAGGGAACTATTCCACCGATGATCATTGTAATGCCGAACGGAGATTCGAGCTGGTACATTAATTCGTATGATGGCAAAGAGAACTATGAAGATTTTTTTATAAAGGAGTTTATGCCGGTCATTGAAAAAACTTACCGTATAAAAGCGGAAAAAAAATACAGGGGCATCGCGGGTTTGTCGATGGGTGGCTACGGCACTTTGATCTATTCTATGAAATATCCCGATTTGTTTGCGGCTGCGGCGCCCATGAGTGCAGCAGTGTGGGATGATGAGCAAATAAGCACAATGCAGCCCGATTGGTGGGACGGGGCTTTGGGCCAGCTTTATGGTCGGGGGCTAACAGGCAAAAACCGGTTAAACAAGGCCTGGTACGACAACTCCATCCTGAAAATTGTTGATACAAAGTCCGCGGATGATTTAAAAAAAGTGCGTTACTGGATCGATTGCGGTGACGATGATTTTTTAACGGAGGGTAACTGTCTTCTACATATCGCTCTTACGGCAAAACAGGTTCCTCACCAGTTTCGGGTAAGAGATGGTGAACACAATTGGACTTACTGGCGCACCGGTATTACGGATGCGCTCGCTTTTATCGGCCAAAGTTTTCATCAATAGAAACACTTACCCGAACCGACATGCCTGCTGCGTACTGAACAAAGTGCACAAGTGTGCGACGCAACGAAAGCTCAACGCTTAAAGGAAAGCCGGGCTCAAAAAAAATTAATATCCCCTATAAAAGCGCTTTCTTTTACACAGGATTAACAGCGGCAATTTTCAATTTGAATATATTTACGGCTCAATAAAACAACGTAATGAGACGAATAATTGCTTTTTTGTTTTTTATTACGGCTGGCCTTTGTGCAAATGCACAATCCAATCCTCCGAAAAACCCGGTCAAGAATGAGAATGGGTATGTTATTAATGCCATTTTAAAACCCTATAAAAACTGCTGGGTTTACCTGGGCACGTACTATGCAAAAAACAAAATTCTGGCAGATAGCGCATGGTTCAACGAAAGGAGCGAAGCCGTCTATAAAGGAAGCAAAAAATTACCTGGTGGCATTTATTTTTTTGTAACACCAAGCCATAGTTTACTTTTTGAGATTTTGCTGGATGATAAACAACACTTCAGTATAAAAGCCGACAGTGCTCATCTCGAGAACATTGAAGTGACAGGTTCTGAAGAAAACACACTATTCGCGGCCTATTCAGGTTTTCTAACCACTGTTGCGCCTCAGTTAAACACGTTGCAACAGCAACTGAAAACAGCCAAAGGTGCTGATTCTATAGCTTTACAAGGACAGTTAAAAACGAAAAACAAAGAGCTGACCGACTACCGTGAGAACCTAATTAAGACTCACCCCCAGTCAATGGTTGCCTCGTTTTTTAAAGCTGTTAAACTCCCTGAATTGAAAGAATGGCCAAAAAAAACTGATGGCACAGCCGATTCGGTTGCGGCATGGCGCTATATGCGAGAGCATTTCTGGGATGGCGTTGAATTCAACAACGACAACCTGGTGCGCACACCTTTCTTTGACCCTAAACTAGACGACTACTTTAAATATTACGTGCCGCAGGAATCTGATTCAATTATTGCAGAAGTAAACTATATGCTGCTTTATTCAAGATCGGCGAAGGAGATGCACAAATACCTGTTGGGCAAATTCACCGATAAATATATAAACCCCGAAATAATGGGGCAGGATAAAGTGTTTCTGTTTCTTTTCGAAAATTATTTCTCAAAAGGCGATACAACCTGGCTGAATGAAAAACAGCGAAAATATATTTTTGACCGCGCATATAGTTTAATGGCTAACCAGATCAATGAACCTTCGCCCCAATTATCGTTAAAAGATTCGGTGGGTAGCACAGTGTCGCTTTACAACGTGAAAGCGCCTTTTATATTTTTGGTTTTTTGGGATCCCACCTGCGGGCACTGCCGCGAAGAAGTACCGAAACTTGATTCTATTTATGAGGCCCGGTGGAAAGACCTCGGCGTAAAAATATATGCAGTAAACACCAATGAAAATACTTTCAACGACTGGAAACAATTTATTAAAGAGCATCATCTGAATGGCTGGTACCATACCTGGCAAACCAAAGAGGAAAGGGAGGCAGATGATAAGGCCGGCAGACCTAACTTCAGACAGTTATTTGACATTATTCAAACGCCTACCATGTACCTGCTTGATGCCGACAAAAAAATTATCGCAAAAAAATTGAGTCTTGAGCAATACAACGACCTGATTACCGCCAAACTAAAATCGAAATCTCAAACAACACCATAAAATATGCGCTTTAGAAAGATATCTATTACCCTCTGTGCACTTTTTTTAATACATCTCACAACCTATTCTCAAACGCTTTTTACTTACGGTGCAAAAACAGTAAGTAAGGATGAGTTTTTGAAAGCGTTTAACAAAAACCCCGATACAACGGGTGACCGCAATGAGAAAGTGAAACAATACCTTGATCTCTATGTAAACTTTAAACTAAAACTGCAGGCCGCAACTGATGAAAAATTGCAGACAGCTCCTGAGTTCAAAGCTGAGGCAGATAATTTTAAAGCGCAGCTTACGGAGAATCACATTAATGAACAGGCAAACATAAATGGGCTTATAGCAGAGGCATTCCAAAGGAGCCAGAAAGATATTCTACTGTCGCAGGTATTTGTAGGCTTTGAAAAAGGTGGAGATACATCCCTAGCATACAACCGTATAAAGCAGGCCTATAATTCTTTGGCCAACGGACAAAACTTTAGCGATGTTACCGCATCTTTTTCTACTGACGAATCTGTTGCTAAAGCAAAAGGCGTTATCGGATATATTACTGTATTTACCTTGCCTTATGAAATAGAGAACCTAGTTTATGCATTAAAGCCTGGTCAATATTCCGGTATTTATAAGAGTTCTGTCGGCTATCACATTTTCAGAAGCGAAAAAGAACGACCAGCTGCAGGCAAAAGAAAAATACAGCAAATATTGATTGCAACGCCGGAATCATTTAGCCCCGCCGAAAAACAAAACGCTTCGAGGCTTGCGGATTCTGTTTATGGGTTGCTGGTGAATGGAGCAGCCTTTGATAAACTTGCTGAAGCATACAGCGCACCAAACAATAACTATGATGAATCAAACACTATTGAAGTGGGGATTGGCCAGTATAACACTGATTTCGAAAGCCAGGTATTCGGTTTACAAAAGCCCGGCGATTTCACGAAGCCGTTCCAGACTTACTATGGTTACAATATTTTAAAGTTCATTGAGGAAAAGCCGGTAGGTATGGATGAAACAAATGTCATTAGCAGAGCCTCTTTACAGGAGGCCATTGAGCGTGATAACCGTCTTGGAACAGCGAGAGCGGCCTTAATTGAAAAATGGCTGAAAGACACAAAATACACAAAGGCTGCCTACGACGAAAAAAGTCTTTGGGCTTATACTGACTCCTCGATAAAAAAAGGGAAAGCTGCTGCTTCATTCAAGGGCATAACAGCACAAACAGTGCTATTCTCTTTTGCCCAACAAAAAATAACCGCTGCGAACTGGGTTCAGTATAACATAGAATCACGTCAGCCGGGTGCACCCCTTGCCAGCGTAGACTACAAAAAAGAAATGAACAATTTCACCAAAGCAAGTTGTGATAAATATTATCGTTCGCATATAGAAGATTTTTATCCTCCTATTGCCTTGCAGGTAAAAGAATTCAATGAGGCAAACCTATTGTTTGCAGTCATGGATAAGCATGTTTGGTCAAAGGCATCGGATGATTCAACAGGGCTTAAAAATTATTACGAACAACATAAACAGCAATACGTATGGCAGCCCGGTGCAAGCGCATTAATTATTTCCGCAGCAACAAAGGATCTGCTCGATTCGGCCTCTGCTCAACTCAGGCAGCACGGCGCTGATTGGCGCAGTATTATCGCAGGTTATAACAACAAGGTGCTTGCAGACAGCAGCCGATTCGAAAATGGCCAGTTGCCTGTGAAAATGGAACTGCCGATGCAGAAAGGTTATATGTCAGCTCCTGAAAAGAACGAGGCCGGCGATGCTTATACAATGATCTATGTTTTTGACACTTATGCCCAACCCGCGCAGAGAAGTTTTGATGATGCCAGAGGAATGGTGATCAACGATTACCAGCAGGTGCTCGAACAAAAATGGATCGACGCTTTAAAGAAAAAATACCCCGTTAAAATAAACGAAGCAGTAGCAAAAACTCTGTAGTGAGTTGACAAAAAAGAAAGGCAGGTGAAGTTTTCACCTGCCTTTCTTTTTTAAGCTAAGACTGTTATAACTCTTTTACAACATCTCTGATAACCCTCGGTTTACCAAGCGTATAATAATGCAGCACAGGTACGCCAAATTTTTTCAACTCACGGCTCTGCTGTATCAACCATTCAGTTCCTGCTTTTTCGCACTCTGCATCGGTCTTGCATTTCGAAATTTCGTTGGAAAGCTCTGTTGGAATGTCAACATGAAATATTCTTGGCAGAACAGATAGCTGTTTCTTTGTTGTAATCGGTTTCAAACCGGGTATAATGGGAACGTTGATTCCCGCATCACGGCAGGCCTTTACAAAATCGAAGAATTTTTTATTATCGAAAAACATTTGCGTCATTATGTAATCGGCACCAGCATCAACCTTATCCTTCAAGTGCTTCAAATCGATTTCAGGATTGGGTGCTTCAAAATGTTTTTCAGGATAACCGGCAACGCCAATGCAGAAGTTTGTTTTGCCGCCATTGCGAATATCTTCATCTATGTATATGCCATGATTCAGGCTCACGATCTGCTTCATCAGGTCAATGGCATAACTATGGCCATCGGGCTCTGATTCAAACGACGCTTCGTTTTTTGCGGCATCTCCACGAATCACCAACACGTTATCAATGTCAAGAAAATTTAAATCGATCAGCGCATCTTCGGTTTCTCTTTTTGTAAAACCGCCGCAGATAATATGCGGTACTGCATCTATCTGGTAATGGTTCATGATTGCCGCGCAAATACCTACGGTGCCTGGCCTTTTGCGTACTTCCACTTTTTCAAAACTGCCATCGGCCCTTTTCTTAAACGCAGTTTCGCTCCTGTGATAAGTAACATTGATCCACGACGGTTTAAACTCCATCAACGGGTCGAGGTGGTCATAAATAGAACTAATGCTTTTGCCTTTAAGCGGGGGTAGAATTTCAAAAGATATCAATGTGTCTTTTGCCTGCTGAATATGTTCTGTTATTTTCATTATTTATGACCGTTACTTGAATAATTTTTTATTTGCCTACTTTGGTAATGCTTATCGGCTTTAGTTGTGTCACTCCCTTGTACTGTATAACGTAATTCACCAGTTCAGGAGTTTACAGGTTCACAAGTTATAAGCACTGTTGCAATTTTACGGGCTGTAAACAAGTAAACTTTTACGCCTGTTCATCAAAGTTCCGAACCCTGAAGTGAGTGACACAACCGGCGATGCCATTAGTGCAAATGCCCGCTCCATAATTTTTCCGCTGCGCAAAGTAATGCAAAAACAACTGTTAAGAAGCAGGATGTTTTAACGGTATTAACCACCAACCTGTATTTTTGCTTAAACAGCAAAGCTTTGAATCTTGTAATTACTACAAAAGACCTCGTAAAAACGTATCGTAACCGCACGGTGGTTGATCATGTTTCTATTCATGTAAACCAAGGTGAGATCGTTGGTTTGCTTGGCCCGAACGGAGCAGGCAAAACGACTACTTTTTACATGGTCGTTGGATTGATACGACCCGACGAAGGCCAGGTATTTCTTAATACAGAAGAAATAACGCAACTGCCCATGTACAAACGAGCTCAAATGGGTATTGGCTACCTTCCTCAGGAGGCAAGTGTGTTTCGCAAATTGAGCGTGGAAGATAATATTATGGCCGTGCTTGAAATGACGAAGCTTAACAAGCAGGAAAGACAGGCAAAACTTGATGCATTGCTTACAGAATTTAACCTGCATCATGTACGCAAAAACAATGGCGATAGCTTAAGTGGTGGCGAGAGAAGAAGAACGGAAATTGCCCGGGCGCTTGCTGTTGATCCTAAGTTTATCTTGCTCGATGAACCATTTGCAGGCGTTGACCCGATAGCGGTGGAAGATATTCAAAGTGTTGTTGCAAAACTTAAATACCGGAACATCGGAATACTGATCACAGACCATAATGTAAACGAAACCTTATCGATCTGCGACCGCGCCTATTTGTTGATCGATGGTCGCATCTTTAAACATGGCACTGCAGAGCAACTCGCCGACGATGAACAAGTACGCAGACTTTACCTCGGAACTAATTTCGAACTCAAACGTAAAGACTGGATCATTGAAATGGGTAAAAAATCGATGAATGAACCCAGTGCGGCGGAAATTGAAGCTGAGATAAACAAATTCGATGAGGTGTATAAAGAACGCGAAAATTAGTTGCCTGCACTAATAGATGCTTTTCTTCATGGTACTGAAGGAAATTAACCAAACCTGCATTTTTATCGGGGTCTTTTATTATTTTCGGTAATTGCCATGAAAATTCTTTCCCCCGCAATATCACGACTGGCACGTTTCCGTTACTGGAAAATTGAGCAATGGATGCATCATCCTGTTGAAGCACAACGGGAAGTTTTGCAGGACCTAATCACCCACGCTCAGCATACCGAAATCGGCAGGAAATACGGCTTCTCTGAAATGTTTACCATCAGAAGTTTTAAGAGCAGGGTTCCGATTCACGAATACGAAGATTTGAAACCCTATATCGAACGGTTAATGAACGGGGAACAGAATATATTGTGGAACACGCCGGTTTATTGGTTTGCCAAGAGTAGTGGCACCACCAGTGATAAAAGCAAGTTCATTCCAATTACAGAAGAAAGTCTGGAAGATTGTCATTTCCAGGGGGCGAAAGACGTATTAAGCCTTTACTACGAACTCAATCCAGATAGTGACCTGCTAACCGGTAAGGGGCTTGTGATCGGCGGGAGCCACCAGATAAGCTCCATTAACGAAGAACTGCATTACGGCGACCTTAGTGCGGTGCTGTTACAAAACACGCCGTTCTGGAGTACATGGATAAGAACTCCTGAGTTATCTATTGCCTTAATGGATGAATGGGAAAGCAAGATTGAAAAACTCGCCATGTCTACAATTGAGGAGAACGTTACTTCTATATCTGGAGTGCCTACATGGACATTGGTTCTCATAAGACGTATTCTCGAAATAACAGGTAAAACAACATTAAAAGAAGTGTGGCCGAACTTTGAATTGTACATCCACGGAGGAGTTTCTTTTACACCTTATAAAGAGCAGTTTGAACGATTGATTGGTGGCAATATTTTTTACCTGGACATGTATAATGCCAGCGAAGGCTTTTTTGCAGCGCAGGACAACCCAAACGATGAAGGCATGCTTTTATACCTCGATCACGGCATTTTTTATGAATTTATGCCTGTGGAAGAATATGGCAAACCCAGCCCGCAAACCATCGGGCTTCAAAAAGTTGAGATTGGAAGAAATTATGCGCCCGTAATAAGCACTAATGGTGGCCTCTGGCGATACCTCACCGGTGATACCATTCAGTTTACATCGATTGCGCCATATAAAATTATCGTAAGTGGAAGGCTTAAACATTTTATCAACGCTTTTGGCGAAGAAATAATAGTCGACAATACAGATAAGGCGCTGGCCGTGGCCTGCAATAATACCGGCGCCATCCTAAATGATTATACTGCGGCACCTGTTTATTTCAGCGATAAAAACAATGGTGCCCATGAATGGCTGATCGAGTTCGATGCGGCTCCGGAAAACCTTCAGCAATTTACTTTTGAGCTGGATAGTGCCCTGAAATCTCTCAACAGTGATTACGAAGCAAAGCGCCATAAGGACATTGCATTAAGAATGCCACTGGTAAAGGTCTTAAAGAAAGGAACTTTTACAGAATGGCTTAGAACCAAAGGTAAGCTGGGTGGGCAGCACAAAGTACCCAGACTAAGCAACAACCGCAAGTATGTCGATGAAATTTTAGCCCTCTCAAAATAATACCACCGGTAATGTGCATCGCTGAGAAATAGTTACGGCTTTTCCAAATTTTGTCAAATAAAAAAAGCGCCCTGTTCAAAGAACAGGGCGCTTTTTGCCAATTACCGTGCATTACTTGGAAGAAGTTGCTTTAGCAACATTCAGCCATTCGGTAATACCTTCACAACTTTCATAGTTTTTGTCAATATTAATGTAGTAATTGGGAATATGCTCTTTGAACCATTTTTCCAAAACCATATTCTTTTTTAACTCCAGAGCCCTTTGGGCTACCTTATTATAGTCGTCTTTAAGATTTTCGCGATGAGGTTCTGACCGGGTTTTAAGAAACAATATTCTTACAGCCTTGCGGCCACGTTCGTCGCTATAAGTCTGGGGAGTTGATATGTCCCCTGGCTTCAGATTCTTAAGAGCAACAACCGCGTCTTTATCAAGCTGGTCAATAGTTACATAAGTAGAACCATCGCGGCTGAGAAAAAATCCACCACTAAATTTGCTATTCTCATCATCACTAAACTTATTTACTGCTGCGGGAAAAGAAATAACGCCATTAACAATCTGGGTTCGTATGCTGTCAATTTTCGCCAGGCCAATTTTTACCTCAGCGTCTGTTACCGGCGGAATTTTCAAAATATGCCTTACCACAGCATCATCCCCGGCACGGCTAACCATTTGTATAATATGTAATCCAAATTTCGATTTTATCACCGGCGATATTTGCCCTTCCTTTAATTTAAATGCCGCAGACAGAAAAGCAGGATCCCACGATTTATCGTTACGGTTAACACTATACTGCCCACCGTTATCCTTACTGCCCGGATCGTCAGAATAAAGCTTGGCAAGTGCGTCAAATTTTTTCTGACCGCTTTCAACCTGCCGCTTCATGTCAAGCAACTGTGCAGTTACAAAATCCTCCACATCTTTATTAGCTTTCGGATACATCACTATCTGGCTAACTTCCACCTCGCTTTCGTAAAAGAAAAGACTGTCTTTTGGTATTTTTTCAAAGTATTCCTTTACTTCATTCGGAGTAATCTTCACATTTTCCAAAATCTTGTTCTGCATTTTTTCGGCCAGCGTTTTTTCCTTAAAAGGTTGGCGCAGATCTTCTTTTATTTCGTAAACAGTTCTGCCAGCAATTTGTTCCAGCATATCCTGCGAGCCATACTGGTTTATGAAAAACCTTATCCTGTTATCAAGCAATGCTTCGAGTTCATCGTCTTCAACTACCAGTGAATCTTTCTCGGCCTGTATTACCAGCGTTTTTTGTATAAGCTGACCCTGCAAAAAAGAGCACTCCGGATTCGGAGGTAGTTGCGATTCCATATCCTGCCTCTTATAATCGGCAATTGCGTTGTCGATGTCAGACTTAAGAATAATGCGGTCTCCAACTTGTGCAATTATCTTATCGGCCACAACTTTTTGTCCCTGTGCAAAAAGTAAACACGGTAACGTCATAAAAGCTGCACAAACAATGACAAGATTTTTTTTCATATTCATTAAATAGCTTCAAAAATAGAGAATAGCACCTGCAGTAATACTTTTCACCATGCTTTTAACAAAACAATTAAAGGCAAAAAGCAGCTTCCGTGCTGAGTATTGTTATTACGTAAAAGAGTGCGACGCAAGAGGTGTTGCTTTTTATTCTGCAGCCCGGCTAATAAACTGTATTTATGAGCCCGGCAGTAAAATTTCATGGCATCCCGGTTGCGTCGCACTCTTCGGCTTTCAGTACAGCTGGCAGCGAAAGCCTTGTGCAGTATTGCTTTTGTTAATGCTGCACCGTTTTTATTAAAGTGTACGTTTTACTTCTTCTTCTTCAAAAGCCTCTACGATATCGCCTACTTTAAGATCGTTATAATTCTTGATTGTAAGGCCGCACTCCATGTTCGAAGCCACATCTTTAACGTCGTCTTTATAACGTTTTAATGAGCCAAGTTCAGCGCCTGCTCCCTCACCACTTGGGTAGATAACGATACCGTCGCGAATAACCCTGATCTTGTTATTGCGGGCAATTTTGCCATCGAGCACGAAGCAACCGGCAACGGTAGCCTTATCAAATTTGTACACTTCGCGAACTTCAACATTCGCAACGATTTTCTCCTGAATTTTCGGTTCAAGCATACCTTCCATCGCACTCTTGATCTCTTCAATTGCGTTATAAATGATCGAGTACAACTTGATCTGCACACCTTCATTTTCAGCAATTTTATTTGCCTGCATTGAAGGCCTTACATTAAAGCCCACGATAATGGCATCTGAGGCGGTTGCCAGCAATACATCGCTTTCTGAAATCTGGCCTACTGCTTTATGTACAACACTCACTACTATTTCGTCGGTTGAAAGTTTTTGCAGCGAATCGCTCAAGGCCTCGACCGAACCGTCCACATCACCTTTGATAATAAGGTTAAGTTGTTTGAAATTGCCAAGGGCAAGACGACGGCCAATTTCGTCAAGTGTAATATGTTTTCTTGCTCGAAGACCCTGCTCTCTCACAATCTGTGCACGCTTAACGGCCACTTCTTTTGCTTCGGCTTCATCTTCAAATACTTTGAATTTTTCACCGGCCTGAGGCGCGCCATTCAAACCAAGTATTTGAACCGGCGTTGAAGGGGGTGCTACATTTATGCGCAGGTTTCTTTCGTTGAACATTGCTTTTATACGGCCAAAGTGCTGACCGCTCACCATAAGGTCACCCTGATGCAACGTTCCGTTTTGAACAAGCACAGTGGCAACATAGCCGCGGCCCTTATCGAGCGATGCTTCTATAATTGTTCCAACAGCTTCTTTCTCAGGATTTGCTTTGAGGTCGAGAATTTCGGCCTCGAGTAATATTTTCTCCAGTAAGAGATCAACATTAAGACCGCTTTTCGCCGATAGCTCCTGGCTTTGGTATTTACCACCCCATTCTTCCACCAGCAAATTCATTTGTGAGAGCTGCTCATAAATCTTTGCAGGATTAGCACCATCTTTATCGATCTTATTAACGGCGAATATCATGGGCACACCGGCGGCCTGTGCGTGGCTAATGGCCTCTTTGGTTTGAGGCATTACCGCATCATCTGCGGCAATCACTATCACGGCGATATCGGTCACTTTTGCACCACGGGCACGCATAGCTGTAAATGCTTCGTGACCTGGTGTATCGAGGAAGGTAATGTGCCTGCCATTCTCCAAGGTTACTTCATATGCACCAATGTGCTGGGTAATACCTCCAGCTTCACCGGCTACCACATTTGCACTTCTTATATAGTCGAGTAGTGAAGTTTTACCATGGTCTACGTGACCCATAATGGTTACTATAGGCGATCTCGGACTAAGATCTTCTTCATCATCTTCGGCTTCTTCTTCCTCTTCTTCGGCATCTTCCAGGCCTATAAATTCGACCTCGAAACCGAATTCACTCGCAACCAGTTCGATAACTTCAGCATCAAGGCGCTGGTTGATAGACACCATAATGCCGAGGTTCATACACTTGCTGATCACATCGGCGAAGCTTACATCCATAAGATTAGCGAGCTCACTAACGGTAACAAATTCTGTTACCTGCAACTTGTTGTCGTCGCCGGCTTCGCCCATTGAATCGGCTATTTCCTGGCGTTTTTCACGACGGTACTTTGCTTTTAAACTTTTACCACGACCGCTGGAACCCGCAAGTTTAGCCTGCGTTTCTCTTATTTTTTCCTGGATCTCTTTCTGATCTATTTCTTTGTCTTCGCGTTTGTCTCTAGCGCTGCCCCCGCGTCCACCTCTCCTGTCGTCTCTGCCATGTGCCGGCTTGTGACCAGCCTCACCCACTTTGTGGATTTGCATAGTGCTGCGAGGCGGTGCATCTTTACCAGGCTCTGGTCTTTTACCGCGATCGTCTTTTTTGAATTTGTCGCCCGTGCCCCTATTGTCTGTTTGCGGCGGTTTTTGATCGCCTTTTTTGTCGATAGGGATGCGTTTTCTTTTGCGTTTCTCGTCTCTGAATGAAGGCTTCGGACGAGTATCGCTATCAACCGGCAATTCTATTTTACCGAGAATTTTTGGACCTTCTAATTTTTCGGCTTTGATGTTTTCTATTACAGGTGCATCAACATCTGCCTCTTCCTCTTCTGCGATTTCCGCCTCTTCGTGTTCTTCTTCTTCTTCAGTAGCTTCTGGTTCAACTGTTTCCTTTGCCGAAACGTTTTCAATAACCGGCGTTGCAAGAGGTTCTTTTTCTTCTACCGGCAGAGGTTCTTCTTCCGGTTCTTCCTGTTTTTGTTTTAGAACTTTCTTTGGCCTTGTAGAAGAATCTATAGTTGACAGGTCTATCTTACCTAATGTTTTGGGCCCTTCAATTTCCGGCGCTTCAATTTTTACAATTCCTGGCTCCGGCTGTGGTTCTTCAACTGGTTTCGGCTGTTCAGCTTCAACGACAGCGACCTCAGCGGGCTGGGCTATTTCTACGACTGGTGCTTCTGGTTGCTTTTCAACTTTCGGATGTTCTTCTTTCCTGAAAACGATCTCCTCGTCTTTCCTTTTTCTTTCCGTTGTTGCGCCTTTTGGAATTTCTATCTGGTCGGCCTTAGTTTTTGCAACTTTATCGCCCTGGAATTCCTGTTGCAATGAACGATACATTTCTTCCGTAAGCTTTGCTGTTGGCTTGAGGTCGTCGCGACCAAAACCTTTGTTGACAAGAAATTCCACGAGGGTATCCTGCCCGACGTTAAACTCTTTAGCGGCTGCGAGTAATCTTGGTAATTTCAGTTCAGACATTCAGTATGTTTATGTTTTGCCTGCAGTGCGAGGCATTTAAATTTTTCTGTTTTATTTTACAGATGCAATACGGTTGAATTGTGCTGCATCTTTTACTGCGTGTTAAATTATTTTTTTCTTGCCCGGTAAACTTACAAAATGTTGAAGAGTGCGACGCAACAACAGCTAAATTATTGCACTGGAGAGCCGGGTAAATAATTCTTTGTATTATTTTCCCGGCTCTCCAGTCAGTGCCGGGGTTAACCTCTGTCGAATTCGTCCTGCAACACTTTTCTTATTTCCTGGATGGTTTCTTTTTCAAGATCGGTTCTTCTTTCGAGTTCATCGGCAGAAAGATTGAGTACGCTGCGGGCTGTGTCGCAACCTACACGTTTCAATTCGTCGATAATCCAAGGTTCGATCTCATCTGTAAATTCATCGAGGTCGATATCAAACTCTTCTTCCTCACCTTCGTTTTCGCGGAATACATCAATGTCGTAACCCGTCAATTCACAGGCCAGTTTTATGTTTACTCCGCGGCGACCGATTGCCAGGGAAACCTGGTCAGCCTTAAGATAAACATCGGCATGTTTTTTCTCGTTGTCGATGTCCATATAACTGATCTTGGCAGGCGTCAAAGAACGTTGTATGAGTAACTGTATATTGGTTGTAAAGTTAATGACATCAATATTTTCATTCTTGAGCTCACGCACAATGCCATGAATACGGCTGCCTTTCATACCAACGCAGGCGCCTACGGGGTCGATCCTGTCATCGTAACTTTCTACGGCAACTTTTGCTCTTTCGCCCGGTTCGCGTACAATTTTACGGATGGTGATTAGCCCATCAAATATTTCGGGAACTTCTATTTCAAGCAATTTGGCGAGAAAATCGGGGCTTGTGCGGCTGAGAATGATGACCGGCGAATTATTCTTGAGGTCTACCCGGCGCACGACAGCGCGGATGCTTTCGCCTTTTTTGAAATAATCCTGCGGTATTTGTTCAGACTTTGGCAGGATGAGTTCGTTGCCTTCTTCGTCGAGCAGCAACACTTCTTTTTTCCAGACCTGGTAAACTTCAGCATTGATGATTTCGCCCATGCGATCGCCGTATTTTTTTACAAGCACATTTTTCTTGAGATCGCTGATACGGCTGGCAAGTGTTTGTTTTGCTGCAAGAATGGCGCGGCGGCCGAAATCGAGAATATCCACCTCTTCGTACAATTCTTCCCCCACTTCAAAGTCGGGCTCGATTTTTACTGCGTCGGTGTAGCCGATCTCTGCAAGAGGGTCCATTACTTCACCATCTTCAACGATCATACGGCGACGGATGATCTCAAGGTCTCCTTTTTCAGCGTTTACGATAACGTCGAAGTTTTCATCACTTCCGTATTTTTTGCGGAGCAGAGTTTTAAAAACATCTTCCACTACTTTCATTAAAGTGGGGCGGTCAATATTTTCCGCATCCTTAAATTCCTGGAATGCCTCTATTAAGTTAATACTAGCCATATCTCGAAAAGTTTTTAGAAAGGATTACCAAACCTGGAAACTCCTTTTTGAATTAGAATTTGATTTGAACGGTTGTAGATTTTATATTATTAAATGGAATTACGATCTGGCTTGTTACGGCTTTGTTGCCCTTGCCTGTTGTTTGTTCAATAATGATATCGGCCTCTGCCACCTGCACCAGTTTACCTTCGCTTTTTGACCCGTCAGTGAAAATGACTTCAACAAAACGGCCAACATTCTTTGCATACTGACGGTGCATTTTTAAGGGCTCATCAACACCTGGCGAAGAAACTTCGAGCGAAAAATCGTCAGCCGGTAAGAGGCCGCTTTCTTCAAGCCTCTTATATAGGGCCCGATTGAACTGCACGCATTTTTCTATGGATATGCCATTGTCTCCATCAAGAAACACTTTGACATTGTTGGTTGGCTTTATTCTTACGTTAACCCTAAAATAGGAGGGTTCATCGCTTAAAACCGCATCAATTATCTGTTCTATTTCTGTAATAAGGATATCTGTTGCCATATGATAAAAAGAGAAGGGAACGAGTTCGTTCCCTTCTGCCTTACTTTTTCCGGTGCAAATGTAACAGAATTTACAATTAGATTCCAAATTTTAGGTTCAAACAAATATTTCTTTATGGTTATTATTTAAAGATCGCTTCTGCTTTCACTATGTTTTCGGGTTTACCAACATCGATAAAATGACTTTGAGAGTGGTCAAATGAGCGTATATTTTCTGTGGCGGAGAGCGTAAGATATGCATCGACTATGGAAAATTTTCCATCTTGTTGCAACGTTGGAAATAACCGGTTGCTGATAATATGAATACCGCTGAATGCCTTTTTCTCATAATGCGCTGCCGGCCGGCTGATTTTTGTATCGCCTTTTTCCACATTGGTCCAGCCGGATAACTGGTTGGCGTCGTTGAAAAGAAAATATCTAGATGTTTTCCTATTAGTGGTTGCCAGTGTGGCAAGAGGCTTGTTGATCAGGTGATCTTCTATCATGTCGCTTAGCGGCATATCTGTCAGTACATCTGCATTCATGAGGATAAAATTTGCCGCATCTTTCAAATAAGGTTCTGCTTTTTTCAATCCGCCGCCGGTTTCGAGTACTGCATCCCGCTCATCGCTTATGCTTATGTTAGACCCCCAGCCATGGTTATAGTTAATTGCTTCGATTAACTCTTGCGCAAAGTGATGAACGTTGACTATGATATCTTTGACCCCATGCTGCTGAAGATATTCTACATTCCGCTGCAACAGGCTTTTGCCATTAACAATGGCTAACGCCTTAGGATGGCGATTTGTCCACGGTTTTAACCGTGTGCCGAGGCCGGCTGCGAGAATCATTGCTTTTGTAACGCTGCCGTATATTGAGGTCGCTTTTGTATTCATAATAAATTTAAACGCTGAATAGCATTGTTGCAGTACAAGTGAGTGACACAACAAAAGCTAAATGCCTGTTCAACAGCTTACTGAAAAATTATTTTAAAACTTTTACCCAATTGTCTTTATTGGTATGCTCAAGCTTTACGTTTACCTTATACTTGTTTCTTAAATGCCTTGCAGTTTGGTTGGCTGCATAAACGCTGCGATGCTGGCCGCCTGTGCACCCAAAGTTTATGACAAGATGTTCAAAATTTCTTTTGAGATAGTCTTCAACACTGATGTCCACAATGTCGAAGATGCTGTTGAGAAACTCGTTCATTTTGGTTTGCTGCTCAAGGAAATCGATCACTGACTTGCTTTCGCCACTTAAGGTTTTATAGGCATCGAATCTGCCGGGGTTTAAAATACCGCGGCAGTCGAAAACAAAGCCGCCACCATTGCCACTCTTGTCTTCAGGAATACCTTTTTTATAAGAGAAACTATTGACTTCGATCAGCAGTTTTGAATCGGATGTGGCCTGCACCGGTTGAAAGCGTGCAATAATTTCGTTGCCAGCAATAATGTTTAAAATCCTATCAAACTCAGGCAGGTCAATGCCTGTGCGCCTTTCCTGCACAAACCCCCTCAGGTTGGCAAGTGCCAGCGGAATACTTGCAAGAAAATGTGCTTTTCGTTCGAAAAGGCCGCGAAAACCATAAGCCCCCATTACTTGCAGCAGCCTGATTAATACATAACCGTTGTACTGGCTTGTAAAAACATTCCTGTCAACCGGTTTCTCCAGCAGTTGATCGATGCAGTTCATATAATATTCAAGCAGGCTGTTTTTCCATTCATCGCTCAGCTCCGCTTTTGCCTGCCATAAAAGGCTGGCAACATCGTATTGCAATGCGCCTTGCATGCCACCCTGGAAATCTATAAAAAACACGTCGTCGTTATTCACCATTATATTCCGGCTCTGAAAATCGCGGAACATAAAATATTTGTACTGCGTTTTGGATAAATAACTGCTCAGCGCTTCAAAGTCATCCATCAGCAGCTGCTTGTCGTAGGGCAAACCGAGGGTGTCTAGAAAATAATATTTAAAGTAGAGAAGGTCGTTGAGAATTGCCTGCTTGCCAAACTCCTTTGCGGTAAGGCACCAATTGTAATCCAGTGCGCGGTGTCCTTTTATCTGCAATTGGGCAAGCTTATAAAGGCTTTTACAAAAAAGACCGTACACATATTCATTGTGCCCATGCTCTTCCAGCTTGTTCAACAACGATGTGCTGCCAAGATCTTGCTGCAGGTATGCAGTTACTTCATCATTCACTTTATACACTTCAGGTACCGGTAATCCCAGTTCACTGAAATGTTTGCTGAAACTGATAAAGGTTTTATTTTCTTTTACATTGTGGTTGTAAGTAGCGATATATGTTTTGTCGTCGAGACTTAACCGAAAGTAAATACGATCGCTGCCACTTTGCTCAATCTTGGTAACCGATTGGCATGGTTGATTTGCATAGCTGTAAAATAGTTCACCAATGGCCGCTACAATCTTATCCATTCTAAAAATTTGGGTAAAAGTAGTGATTACAGTTTTTTACAAAACGTTGTAATTTCTTTTTGGAGCCAGGCAGTTGAACAATTATCAAACCCTGTTGCGTCGCACACTTGTGCTTCCTGTTCTTTATGCGGCATGTTTCGCGATCATTTTTTTGTCATGCTTTTGTCAATCATCAGGCAACTGTCATGCCGCAGTAAAATGATTACGTAAATAATACGTAATAGAGTTTCCATTTCAGCTTTTTTGTTGTTTTGCAGCAAGCTGATTTAAAATAAATCAAGGGATTGAAACATGACAAATAAATGACACATGGTTGACACAGATCATGTTTTATAAAAATACGCCAAAGCTATTTTTGTGCCTTCAAGGTTTTAAATAAGCAAATTCATCAATGAACATTAACCAGTTTTATATAGCGGGGATTAACTACAGGAAGACTGATGCTTCTGTACGCGGCGAATTTGCTATAGGTTCAACACAATACAATTCATTATTGGAAAGGGCAGGCAGGATGGGTTTGTCAGAAATGTTTGTTTTGAGTACCTGCAACCGTACTGAGATATACGGCCTTGCCGAAAGCAAAGACCAGCTGACCGATCTTTTATGCAGCGAAACAGAAGGCACTGCAGAGACATTTAAAAAGCTTGCCTATATAAAACAAGGCTGGTCTGCTATAGAACATCTCTATAACGTTGCTGCCGGGCTTGACTCACAAATACTTGGTGATTATGAAGTAGTAGGACAAATAAAACAAGCTGCAAAATTTTCAAAGGAAAGAGGATTTATCGGAACATTCCTGGAGCGCCTGCTTAATTCAGTGCTGCAATCATCAAAAGCCGTAAAGTCAAAAACCGAACTAAGCGGTGGTACTGTTTCAGTTTCTTTTGCAGCTATCCAATTTCTGAAGACTGCCGTCACCGATATCAACAACAAAAAGATCATCCTGCTTGGCACGGGAAAGATCGGCAATAATACCTGCAAAAATCTTGTCGATTACCTGCATACCAGGAACATTACCCTTATCAACAGAACAGAAGATAAAGCTGCGGAACTTGCGGCTGAACTTAACTTAAACTATGCCTCGTACAGCAAACTTTATGACGAAGTAAAAGAAGCTGATGTCATTATTGTAGCAACCAATGCAGAAAAGCCTGTGATTCTTAAAACTGATCTTATCGGTTACGGGGAGAAAGTTTTGATAGATATGTCGATACCGAATAACATCGATGTAACTGCAAAAGAACTTCCGGGTGTAACATTGGTAAATGTTGATGACCTTTCGAAAATAAACGACGCAACACTGGAAAAAAGAAAAGCAGAAGTGCCAAGGGCCAAATGCCTTATTGCGCAACACATGCTTGAATTGCGCGAGTGGATCGATATGCGCAGGAATGTGCCTGTGTTGAAAGCTGTTAAGCAAAAACTCATCGACATGCATGGGTGCAACATGTTCGTTGCAGCGGTACACCGCAGTTATGGAGCCGATATAAACATCAACCACTCTTCCGAAACCATCCAGAAGGTTATTAACAACATGGCGATAAAAATGAAAGACCAACATAAGCCAGGTTGTAATTACATAGAAGCTATCAATGATTTTATCACCAGCCGTGCCTGTTAATTTTCATGAGTAAGATTATTAAAATCGGCACAAGGGAAAGCCAGCTTGCTGTTTGGCAGGCCAGCCTGGTGCAGCAATTACTTTCACAGTATCATATACCATCGGAACTTGTTTTTATAAAAAGCGATGGAGACATCGACCTTGTAACCCCTTTGTATGAACTGGGTGTACAGGGTATTTTTACTAAAACACTTGACGCCGCATTATTAAGCAAACGAATCGATATTGCCGTACATTCTATGAAAGATGTGCCAACACAGCTTGCACGTGGCATTGCACAGGCCGCTGTTTTGCCAAGAGCTTCTTTCAAAGACCTGCTTGTTTTTAAAGGTGATGAGCCGCCGTTATTTGATGCGCCTGTGATTGCTACAAGCAGCATCCGCCGCAAGGCTCAATGGCTGCACAAATTTCCAAATACTGTTATTGAGAACCTGCGTGGCAATGTAAATTCACGCCTGCGAAAGCTGGATGAGAGCAAGTGGAATGGCGCTATATTCGCTGCAGCCGGATTAGAGCGCATCGGGTTGCGGCCGGAAAAATCCATTGAACTGGACTGGATGTTGCCCGCTCCTGCGCAAGGCGCTATCATGATCGTTTGTAACGATGACGATGATTATTCAAAACAGGCATGCGCATTATTAAATGACGAGGCAACTGCTTTATGCACCAGGATCGAAAAGGATTTCCTGAGGGGATTGATGGGAGGCTGCTCCACACCTATCAGCGCACTGGCTGTTATAGAGGATGGCCAGGTATGTTTCAGGGGTAATATATTTTCTCCTGATGGTACGTCCTATGCGGAAACTGAAATGAAAGTACCGATACCTGCAGCCGCGGAGACAGGCATCACGGCCGCTGACGAGGTTTTACGAAAGGGAGGCAGTAATATTGCAGCAGCAATACGCCATGAAACAAAATAGCATTTCCATACTCTCTACAAGGCCACTCGACGAGTTATTAATAAGTAAAGCAGTGCATAAAAGCATATTCATCGAGAGCGCTACTTTCATAGAAACAGAACCGGTAACAGCAAACGATATTATTCAGCAGGTAAAAGCACTCGGCGCACAAAATATTTGTGCTGTTTTTACCAGTATGAATGCGGCCGATGCAGTTATCGGGCAGTTAACGGAGATGCCCGGCTGGAGAATATTCTGCCTTGGCGGAGTTACAAAAGAACATATCACCGCTTTCTTCGGGAAAGAACGGTTAGAAGGCACGGCGAAAAACGCTTCTGCTCTTTGTGAAAGAATCGTTGCCGCCAAAGGCCTGAAAGAAGTGGTGTTTTTCTGTGGCGACCACCGGTTGGATGAACTGCCTGAAACATTGAGAAGGCATAATATTTCTGTGCAGGAGCTTATTGTTTATAACACCATACAAACACCGCGGTACGTTGAAAAAGATTATGATGCCATCATGTTTTTTAGTCCAAGTGCGGTTCATAGTTTTTTTTCATTGAACACTTTGCCACTAAGTACTGTTTTATTCGCGATTGGTAAAACAACCGCAGCTACTGTTCACACTTACTGCACCAACACCGTAATAACAAGTGAATGGCCAGGCAAAGAACATATGGTTGATCTTGTGATCGATTATTTTACCGGAACAAAAGATAATTCCTGATTTATAAAAAAAGCGTATGCTGAAAAATGACCTTTTGCTGAGAACATTGCGTGGAGAGAAAACAGAACGAACGCCTGTATGGATGATGCGACAGGCCGGCAGGTACTTGCCCGAATACCGTGTGCTGAGGGAAAAATATGGCTTCTTCGAAAGATGCCAAACCCCGGAACTCGCCTGTGAAATAACGATTCAACCAGTCGATATCGTTGGTGTAGATGCGGCCATCCTGTTTTCCGATATTCTTGTAGTCCCTCAGGCAATGGGCCTCGAAGTGCAACTGATCGAAAGCAAGGGGCCGGTTCTCCCGCAGCCAATTCAAACTGCGGGCGATCTTAACCGCGTTCGTGTGCCCGATGTTAATGAAACGCTGGGCTATGTTTTTGATGCGATCAGGTTAATAAAGCAGGAACTGAACGACCGTGTTCCGTTGATCGGCTTTGCCGGTGCGCCATGGACCTTGCTTTGTTATATGGTGCAGGGTAAAGGCAGCAAAACCTTCGATGAAGCAAAAACCTTCTGCTACACCCAACCCGAACTCGCACACCAGTTGCTGCAAATGATCACCGATACAACCATTGCCTACTTAAAGGGGCAGGTTGCCGCAGGCGCCGACACCGTGCAACTCTTCGATAGCTGGGGCGGCCTGTTGAGCCCGCAGGATTTTGAAAATATTTCATTAAGGTATATCCGCCAGATCGTTGCCGCATTAAAAGACGAAGTGCCTACCATCATTTTTGCGAAAGGGGCATGGCACAGTTTAGATGCAATGGCTGCAACGGGTGCGCATGGGCTTGGCATAGACTGGTGTATCCACCCGCAAATGGCCAGGCAGTTTGCCGGAGCCGGCACCAGCCTGCAAGGTAATTTCGATCCTGCCAAATTATTGTCGCCCATTCCCGTAATTGAAAAAGAAGTAAAAGAAATGTTGCAGGCATTCGGTCCCGGCAGGCATATTGCCAATCTTGGTCATGGTATTTTGCCCAATGTTCCGGTTGATCACGCAAAAGCATTTGTAGATACTGTGAAGAATTTTGTTTATTAGACCTGGAGCCCGGCTTTGCCAATACTGTTAAACTTCGTTGCGTCGCACTCTTGTACTGCATACGACAATGCATCAACGTAAAACGCTAGATGACAAACAAGAAATCTCACGTCTCACAGATCACGGTTGACGAATGTAGTTCCGAAGGCACAAGAGCGTGATGCCGGATAAGGGGGCACTACAGTACAACGGAGCATGCCATTTGCACTGCAGTTTGCCTCATAAAAGTCATGCCTTTGTAATAGTTGCAGCGGCTGACATTCATCATGTTTTTTTAACAGCCATTGCGCTGATTTTTGCATTTGAAATTTGCATCAATGAACATTAAAGAGCAGTGGATCGGTTTTATTCATCAGCTACAAAATGATATTTGCACATCGCTGGAAACCTGCGATGGCAAAGCCACATTTATTGAAGACAAATGGTCGCGCGGGGAAGGCGGCGGAGGTATTACGCGGGTAATAGCCGATGGCGCTGTTTTTGAAAAAGGCGGCGTGAATACTTCGGTGGTGTTTGGCGATGTTACCGACACCATGCGCACACAACTTAAGATTAGCGGCGAAAAATGGTTTGCCTGCGGACTAAGCCTGGTCATTCATCCAAAGAGTCCGCTGGTACCCACCGTTCACTGCAATTACCGCATGTTCGAGCTTTATGATGCGCAGGGTGAATTGACCGATCGCTGGTTCGGTGGCGGCACTGATCTTACACCTTATTATTTGTTTGAAGCAGATGCCATACATTTTCATCGAGTGTATAAAAATGCATGCGATAAATTCGATGTGTCCTTCTATCCTGAGTTCAAAAAAACCTGTGATGATTATTTTGTCAACCGCCACCGCGATAATGAACGGCGTGGCATTGGCGGCATCTTCTACGATCATAAAAGACCCGATGCGCAAAAAGATGTAATGTTTTGGATGAACTTTGCAAAAGCCTGCGGCTACGCTTTTATGGATGCTTATATACCCATCGCCAACAACAGAAAAGGGCTTGCCTACACAGGGGGGCAAAAGCATTGGCAGGAAATAAGAAGGGGGCGCTATGTGGAATTCAACCTGGTACATGACCGCGGTACCCTCTTTGGGTTAAAAACAAATGGCCGCACCGAAAGCATACTGATGAGCCTGCCGCCAACTGTTCGCTTTGAATACGGCTACCAACCTGTGGCGGGAAGCGAAGAAGATAAATTGTTGCAGGCTTGTTTGCACCCGAGGGAATGGATAGCGAATTGCTGATTTTGGAATTTCGGAATTTTGTGATTGTTTGTATCTTATCACAAAATACCGATTATGACAAAGTTTGAATTACAACAACGCGCGAAACGTTTTCATATTGAGGTGATAAAACTTTGCGGCAGTTTTCCAAGAACAGTGGCAGGATTTGAAACGGCAAAGCAATTAATAAGATCGGCCGGATCAGTTGGGGGCAAATTACCGGGCAGCCTGCAGGGGAAAATCCACTGGTGATTTTATTTACAAAGTGGAAATTGTACTCGAAGAAGCTCGTTATGTTGGTTGGAGGTCTCAAAAGAAGCTAAACTGTCAGTTGCCACAGAACTTGATTTGCTGATAAAAGAAGCAAATGAACTAGGGTGTATTTTCAATGCGCCTGATATCACTGCCAAAAGGAACAGACATGCACCATGTGCGGATATCAAAAAATCGTAAATAATCAGATTGGCTGATTTTTGGAATAAAGAAGATGCTTTTTCTTAACCCCACAATCACCAAATCTCAAAATCAGAAATCACCTATGTACCTCCAAAGAAGAAACAGAATATTAAGAGCAACGCCGGCGATAAGAAGCCTGGTGAGTGAAACCACCCTTACAGCAAACGACTTTATTGTCCCGCTATTTATTGATGAGGGTGAAAATATAAAGACAGAGATCGCGTCCATGCCCGGCTATTACCGCAATAGTTTAGATGTTACCGTAAAGGAAGTAAAAGAATTGTGGAGCATGGGACTAAAGTGTGTGCTGCTTTTTATTAAGTGCAAAGACGATTGGAAAGACAATACCGGCAAAGAAGCGTGGAACGCCGATGGCCTGATGCAACGCAGCATCAAAGCCATCAAGGATGCATGCCCCGGAATGGTTGTGATGACCGATGTTGCGCTTGATCCTTACTCGTCATACGGCCACGACGGCATTGTAAAAGACGGCGAGATTGTAAACGATGAAACCGTTGATGCACTGGTAAAGATGAGTGTAAGCCACGCCATTGCCGGCGCCGACTTTGTTGCGCCCAGTGATATGATGGACGGCCGCATCGGCGCCATTCGGGAAGGGCTTGAAGAGAGTGGCTTCAGCAAAACAGGTATCATGGCTTATAGTGCAAAATATGCTTCTTGTTTTTATGGCCCTTTCCGCGATGCACTCGACAGCGCCCCCGGTTTCGGCGATAAGAAAACCTACCAGATGAATTTTGCCAACCGCATCGAAGCCATTAAAGAAACAGTGATGGATGTGGAAGAAGGTGCTGATATAGTCATGGTAAAACCTGCGTTGGCTTATCTTGATATTATCCGCGAAGTAAAGAATGCGGTGCAGGTTCCGGTGAGCGCGTATAATATCAGCGGGGAATATGCCATGGTCAAAGCCGCCGCTAAAATGGGCTGGATTAACGAGGACAAGGCCATCATCGAAACGCTTACTTCCATGAAGCGCGCAGGGGCAGACCTTATCGCCACCTATTTCGCCAGGGACGCGGTAAGATTGCTTGGTTAAGTTTTATTTTTATGTACTCACCGGTATTGCTGCTATTGAGCTTCGTTGCGTCGCACACTTCAACTGCAACCATACTACTGAACAAAACCGATACATATGTTTATCATTGAATTAACCTACAAGGTGCCCACAGAAACGATCGATGCCAACATGAATGCGCATATCGACTTTTTAGAGAAGTATTACCGGTCGGGCCACTTCCTTGCTTCGGGTCGCAAGGAACCACGCGACGGCGGACTAATCTTCGCCAAAGCTTATAATACCAAACGCCTTGAAGAAATATTGTCAGAAGACCCGCTAAAACAACTGGACCTTGCAGATTACCGCATTATCGAATTTAAAGCAACCAAAAAGGTAAAAGGATGGGATGAGTTTGTGGGGGAAGAAGGATGAGGGGACGCAATGGTGAATGGTGAATAAACTTGCAAAAACATTGATGATTTGGTGTTTTGTTTATTATTCATCATTAAAAGCCAATGCCATGTTTCTTCAACTCAACCACCAAAAACCAGACGTATATGGATTTTCAAAAGCTTTTGTCCTGGAATGTTACAAGCTTACAAAAACTTTCCCTCCTGATGAGAAATTTGGAATGGTATCACAAATAAGAAGAGCGGCGTTATCCGTCCATCTTAATATTGCAGAATGAGCGTCGCGTAAATCGGAAAATGAAAGAAAAGATATTATGAAGTTGCCAGGGGTTCGGTAATAGAAATTGATGCCGCACTTGATATTGCAAAAGAAGTAAATTATTTAGACAATTATACATTCGATAATCTTGGTGAAACGATGATCAGAACATTTAAGATATTGACCGGTTTAATCGATTCAGGCGGTTCATCATTGACCATTCACCATTGACCATTCACGATATGAATATTTCCAAAAGCATCCAACTGTTTTCCCGCGCACAGCAATCTATACCGGGCGGGGTCAACTCTCCTGTAAGAGCATTTAAAAGTGTAGGCGGCACGCCGTTATTTATCAACCACGCTAAGGGGGCGTATCTCTATGATGCAGATGATAACCGGTATATCGACTATATCGCTTCCTGGGGCCCCATGATACTCGGCCATGCATATGAGCCTGTGGTAAAAGCCATACAGGAACAGGCCGTTTATTCCACTTCTTATGGCGCGCCAACAGAGCTGGAAATTAAGATGGCAGAACTCATCAAAAGTATGGCGCCCAATGTTGACCTGCTAAGAATGGTAAGCAGTGGTACCGAAGCATGTATGAGCGCTATCCGCGTTGCGCGTGGTTATACCGGCAGGAACAAGATCATCAAGTTTGAGGGCTGTTATCATGGCCATGCCGATTCCTTTTTGGTAAAGGCCGGCAGCGGATTAGCCACCCTTAATATTCAAACCGTTCCCGGTGTAACAGCCGGAGTTAGTAATGACACCCTCACCTGCGCTTACAACGATCTTGCAGCCGTTGAAAGGCTTGTGGACGAAAACAAAGGCCAGGTCGCTGCTATCATTGTAGAGCCTGTGGCAGGCAATATGGGTTGCATTATTCCCCAGCCAGGTTTTCTTGAAGGTATCCGGAAGATCTGCGATGCAGAAAATATTGTTTTCATCTTCGACGAAGTAATGAATGGTTTCCGGCTTGCATTGGGTGGCGCACAGGAAAAACTTGGTATCAATGCCGACCTTGTTACTTACGGAAAAGTAATTGGCGCTGGCCTGCCCGTCGGTGCATTTGGTGGTAAGCAACATATTATGGAATCGGTTGCGCCACTTGGCAGTGTTTACCAGGCCGGCACACTCAGCGGCAACCCGATCGCGATGATTGCCGGTTACACACTGCTGTCCATTCTTAAGGAGCAACCTGAACTGCTGCAAGAACTAGATGATAAAACGGCCTATTTAAAACAGGGCCTTGACGAGGTATTAAGAGCATCCCAAACGCCTTATGTGATCAACCATCTCGGGTCGATGATCAGCGTGCATTTCAGTGATCATCCCGTTACGGATTTTGCGAGCGCAGCCTCAGCCAATAACGAGTTGTTCAAGCAATATTTCCATGCCATGCTTGACCGTGGCATTTATTTGCCGCCCTCCGCTTTTGAAAGCTGGTTCCTCAATAACGCACTAACCAGGGAAGATCTCGACAACACCATAGAAGCAACAGCCGATAGCCTTAAAGCCATCCTCTAAAGCGAATCGATGATAGCTAATGTATTTAACTCATTGGGAGCCGGGCTGCTGCACTGGTAGCAACGCCTGTTGCGTCGCACCCTTGTGCTGGCCTCCATAGCCGGGCTAAATGCAAAACTACAGCCGGTCCAACCTTCCGCCATCCACTTCTATCATAGCACCCTGTACGAATGCAGCTTCATCTGAAGCCAGGAAGGCTGCCACGGCGGCAATGTCTTCGGGTTTCCCGATGCTGTCTTTGTTCACCTGTTCCAGCCCGGCTTTTATATTGGGGTTTTGCCACAACATCGGCGTGTCCACCGCGCCGGGCAGAATGGCATTTACCCGTATCCCTTTCTCTTTACCTTCAATTGCAGCGGACCGGGTAAGAGAAATCACAGCGGCTTTGGCAGCAGCATAGCCCGTAACCATTGGCGTTGTTTCAAGGGCGTGTATGCTGGAGATGTTCACTATGGCGCCACCTTTTGGCATATTGAGAAAGGCATGTTTAATGAAATAAAAGGCGCCAAGCAGGTCCACTGCGAGGATACGCATCCAGTCTTCAGCGGTATGCTCTTCCAGTTTTTTGAAGATCATTAAGCCGGCGTTGTTGACTATTATGTCGAGTGTTCCAAAGTGAGCCAGGGCGGCAGCAACAGTGTCACTTACCTGTTCTTCCCTGCTCACATCACATTGTACCGGTAATGGCTTTGCGTTGCTGTACTGCCTTAATTCTTCAACAGCTTTATCAAGTAAATCCATATGCAGGTCAGCCAATACTGTGTTTGCGCCTTCTTCGCAGAAACGGCGGGCGATGGCCAATCCAATACCGCTGGCTGCACCGGTAACGATCACCGTTCTGTTGGTAAATCTCATGTTGATTTCTTTGATGCCTGTAACAGGCTGTTCGTGGTAGAATCGTTTCTTTCGTCGTGCTGTGTTATAATGTTGGCCTGTTTAACCATCCGGTGTGCACCTGGACGGACGACCGGTACATGCAGGCAATTGCTTTGGGTAGGCAACACTTCCCGCCATTCATTGATGAGTTGCTTGTATGATTCGCCCACAGGTCTGATGTTGCGGTCGAGATCGTACAAGCCCAATGGATTTACATTGTTGTTGTCTTCCCGCAGGGCACTGTCCCAGTCGACCTGGTCAGTCAGGGAATACCAGGTAAACCCGACAATCGGAACGCCATCATTGCGCACCCTGATCACGTTTGCCCATTCTTTCCATAACCAATTCACCGCTTCGTTACCGGAAGGGCCTTGCACCAGGTTGGTTTCGGTGTGCATTACGGGGATGCGGTAGCGGTCGTAGTATTGCAATGTGATGACATTATAGCCGAAGATCTCGCCTGAGGCGCGGGTGCTGCCATCGGCTGAAACGCTGTGTTCATTGGTTACATAATAATCGTTGCCCATGATGCAATAACGTTTCAACTGGTTGTCAAGGAAGAAGTGGTATTCTTCTCTTGTCATACCATTGTCCATCAGGTATTCATACATCTCCGATTCCACCTGCCTGCCATAATTCAGGTCGAGTGACAGGAACCTTCTTGCATTCATCAGCTCGGCGGGTTTTATCGCTTTGGGGTTTTCTGCGTGGTAGTATTCTGATGATTCACTCTGGATGAAAATCGCATCGGGCCTTATTTCCAGTATGGCCTGCATGGCGAGCACATTGGCTTTTACAATTATCTTGAGCGCAGTAACAAAAGACCTGTCCGTTGTGAGCTGTTCATTCCACCAGCCATAATATGCGGAAAATAATGCGCAGATGTACATTTCGTTGATGGGTGTGTATAATTGCACCCAGGGGTAACGTTTGGCAAAGGCTGCTGCATAGGAGGCAAACAGTTCCGGGAAGTCGTTGTTCTGAAAGTTGCCTATCCAGTCGGGCACACCAAAATGGCAAAGATCAACTATCGGAATGATCTCCTGCCTGCGCATGTAACGGAATACGGTATCGGAAAACTCCCAATCGTACTTACCGGGACCAAGAAAGGTTTTGTGGATAGGCGGGCCATAACGCAGCACCTGTATATTCATTTCTTTTACCAGGTCGATGTCTTTTTTCCAGTGTTTATAATGGCCGCATTTTTCCATCTCATCTACACGCTTGCGCCCGTTGTTGATCAACGGAACACTATTCTCTATGCCTGTTGCAAACATGAATTTTCTGATCATAGCGGAAGGAACACAAAGAATATGCCGGGGCGGCATGGCCTGTGTTGGACTGTACCGCTGTACCTGCGGCTTCAGCATAACAGCATGAATTGCTCTATTGCCCAGCCTAAGTACTTGTCCACTTTTGTACTGAGCTTATGGATGTCATTGTGCACTGCATGTTTGCGGGTCATAGCATTTCTTTTGTGCTACATGCAACAAAGAGATAAAGAAAAAAGCCGCTTAAGGATTTTCAGTACAAGAGTGCGACGCAAGGGTATCAACATACAATAAGGGACAAGTATAGTAAAGAGTAGGGTTTTCCGAAATTCTCATTTGGCTCTTTTGGTTACTGGAGTAGGTGTTACGGAATCAGTTAAAGAAGCATTTTTCTTTTCTAAATTATCCGTTTTTATCGGAAGATTTTTCGAGGAATTTTTCTGAATTTGCATCAGACTGTCTATCTCTTGTGTTAGCTTTTGCTCTAATTGTTCTATCTCTTGGGTCGGTAGTGCTATTGATATATATACTTGGTAAATAGTTCCTAAAAAGCTAAGAAATGCTACTATTACAGCCATTACCGCTATTTGTAGCGATAATCTTGTGGTTTTTTGCTGGTCTTTATAATTCCTATTTGTAGATAAATTGGTTTTTATTACAGATGCGTTAGTGTCAAGGATTGATATCGCTTGTTTTTCTACCAATGATTCAAATCTTTTTTGCTTAATTAAATTTTCAATATAAATTCTTCCAAACCCAGTTATTTTGCCTCTTACTATTGATTCAGGTAGTTTGTAATCATTTTTCCCAATTCTATTTATTTGACCTTCAAAATGTGCTAAATCGTCTTTCCCTATTCGTTCTAAAATGGGTACGACTATTTCTTGATTTTTGTGTGGCAAAATGGCATAAAGGAATTCATGTAAATCAATATATTCCCTGTATCGTTATTGTATAAATATTCCAGTATTTCATCTTTCATAGCGAAATACTATTTTTTATTGATTTTACTATTCTTTA
>DLKC01000102.1 GCA_002478885.1 Chitinophagaceae bacterium UBA7600 | reverse complement strand
ATGGTTGGTAGGGAGTTGGTAGGCAGCCTTCCAAAAGTTGGCATTTTACCTGTTTTGAAAAGGCCATTGCGGGCTGCAGCAGTCTTTTCTTCTTCATTCACGTGAAATATCACCGGCATCCATGGTAACGCTACCAATCATTTTTAGTAGCGCTTCCATCAATTTTGGGTAACGCTTCCATGGCAGTCGCGAAACTTACAGGTGGCTTGAACGGAAAATTTTCCCGGCCTGTAACTTTCCTCCCCCCGGTACGTATAACAGTGGCAGCATTGCAATAAAAACCAGTTCATCTCAAATCATCATTATGCAAACACCCAAAATATTGATCGCAGTTTTGCTCTCAGGTTGCGCCATACTCGCAAATGCGCAAAACAGCCGTAACGTGGCTCATTTCAACAAAATAATCGTAAGCCCTTATATACAGGTGACGCTTGTGGAAGGCGATGAAGAAAGTGTGGCCATCAATGAGCTGCACACCGACAACAGTAAGCTGCACATAGAAGTGAACGACCAGACCCTCCGCATTTATCTTGAAGGGGCCAAAGATATTCCCAAATATGAAAAAGACTATTCCAGCGGTCATAAGGAAACACATCCCTTATACCAAAACACAACCGTAGTGGCTACCATTACCTATAAAACATTAAGCGAACTTTCCCTCCGCGGTGAAGAAAAGCAAACCTGCAAGAGTATAATTGACGGCAGCAAATTCACCCTGAAGATTTACGGCGGCTCAAGGGTTACCTTCACCGGTTTGAACCTTTCCCAAATGGAAACAACCATGTACGGCGATGCCATTCTCAGGATCGAGTCGGGGTCTATAGTGGAGCAGCGGTACACCTGCTACGGCGATGCCGAAGTGAACGCTCTGGCTATTACCGGAAGAACAAGCCATATTACGACCTATGGCGACGCGGACATCAGCATAAATGTGTCAGACAGGATCAAGATCACTGCCTTTGGCGATGCGAAAGTGCGGTACAAAGGCGACCCGGAAATTGCAAAGGGGATACACATCGGGGATATGGTGATGGACAAGATTGACTAAAGTAAGCCGGCATAATAAGGGCGGCACCCGCCCTTTACCAGGCATAGCGACAGCACAGCTGCTGCTATGCTTTTTTTTATGCCACTACCGCACGCTGGTAACCTGCCACAACAGATTTTCCCTGAACGTTTCCGTACATAAATTGTTCGTTTCCGTACACCCGTAAGCCTGTCAATCCGCCCGGGAACCTTTACAGTCAACGTTTTCCACAATGGCACAGGCGTTGCAGATCTTCCCCCGGCGGTAAAACTGCGGGCTGTTTTATGGGGATTTGCTCCGTAAAGTTCCCGCAGCACAAGTGAGTGACACAACAACCGCTGAAAAAAGAATAGGAAGCTAAGTACCTGAAACTGCTTTTATATGTTTAAAAACTATTTAAAAACCGCCCTGCGTAACCTGGGCAAACACAAACTTTACAGCGCCATCAATATTGTTGGGCTGACCATTGGCCTCACTGCATGCCTGCTTATTGGTGTGTACATAAACCAGGAGCTCAGTTACGACAAATTCAATGTAAACGCCGATCGCATTGTGCGTGCAACAATGGAATACAACAGCAGCGGCACAGTGAACACGGTTGCTTCCACGGGCACAAAAGTGGGCCCCCAGTTCAAAAGAATGTTCCCGGAAGTGCAGGAGTATGCGCGCACCTTCATAAGCCACAACGTAATAAAAGCGGGCGATAAAATATTTGATGAACCACGGATCCTGTATGCCGATGATCCTTTCTTTAAAATATTTTCTTTTCGCCTCGTGGAAGGTGATGCTGCAACTGCCCTCGACGCACCGGATAAGATGGTGCTTACACAATCAATGGCAAGAAAATATTTCGGCAATGCGGATGCGCTGAACAAAACCATAACGAGTGGTGGAAAAGATTTTCGGGTGTCGGCCATTTGTGAAGATGTTCCTCAGAACTCCCAGGTTAAGTTCGACTTTGTTACACAGTTTCTCAATCTTGGTAACGGGGTTAAAGAGGAAACCTGGTGGACAGCTAACTGGATCACTTATTTTTTATTGCGTGATGCGAAAGACATTCCGCAACTGCAGCAAAAAATAGCAGCATACATGAAGAGCCCGGAATTGCGTACGGATGCCGGGCTTGAGGGCAATAACACGCTTACCTATCATCTTGAACCACTTAAAACAGTACACCTGTATTCCGCGCTCGCCGGTTTTGAACCTAACGGCAGTATCTCTTACATATACATGTTTGCGGTCATCGCGTTGATGATTCTCATTATCGCCTGTGCCAACTATACCAACCTCGCAACGGCACAGTCTGCAGGCAGAAGTGGAGAGATTGGTATGCGCAAAGTGATGGGCGCGTCTAAAAAGCAGGTATTCCTGCAGTTCATTGGTGAGTCGTCATTGATCACCCTTCTTGCAGCCATTGCTGCGGTGGTTCTTGCCGTTCTCCTGCTTCCTTATTTTAATGTTATTACGGGTAAGCAGTTTGTCGCAAACGATCTGTTACAGCCCTTGCCGCTCTTATCGCTGGCTGCATTTGCCGTTGCCATCAGTTTCTTTGCGGGTCTATACCCGGCATTGCTTTTATCGGGCACACAGATCATGGGCGTACTGAAGAAAGGCTTCAATTTTACCGGTGGTAACAACACCCTTCGCAGAACACTCATCGTACTGCAGTTTTGTATCTCTGTTTTCCTGATCATCTATACCGTGATCATCATGCAGCAGATGCATTATATGCAAACGAAAGACCTTGGCTACGATAAGGAACAAATCGTGGTGCTGCCCATCGGTGGCCATATGCTCAACGACTTTCAGTCTTTGAAAGATGCCATTACGCAGGTGCCAGGTGTAGAATCGGTGACTGCCTCCTACGAAACACCGGAATACGTGGAATGGGGCGACGGCGTGACTGCCACAGACGAAAAGGGTAAACACGATATTTCGCTGAATGCCATGCCGGTCGATCTCGATTTTATCCATACACTCAAAATGCAACTGGTTGCAGGCCGCGATTTTCAGCAGTCTGATTTTGCGTTGATGGATACAAGCAATAACAATGCAAACTATCACCAGCCTTATATCATCAATGAAACACTGGCGAAAAAGATCGGCTGGACGCCGCAGCAGGCCCTGGGCCGCACCATTGAAAACCGCGCAACAGGTCCCATTGTGGGCGTGGTAAAAGATTTCAATTTCAGCAGCCTGCACGATCCGATCGGGCCCCTGCTTATTTTCCTTGGAAGGGATTTTTCCCGCAACTTCATGGTGCGCATCAAAAGCGGCGATGTGCAGGGTACCATTGCCCGGCTGGAGACATGGTGGAAACAGCGTATCGCAGACCGGCCGTTTAATTATCATTTTCTCGATGATGACTACAACCAGTTGTACCTCGCAGAGCAACGCTCAGCCACCCTTTTTACAGTGGCGGCATCTGTGGCCATCATCCTCGCATGCCTCGGCTTGTTCGGGCTCGCGGCTTTTACAACCGTACAACGAACCAAAGAGATCGGCATCAGGCGGGTGCTCGGTGCAAGCCTTGCCGGCATCACCTTGTTACTTGCCAGGAACTTTTTGCAATTGGTGGGCATAGCTATCATCATCGCGGTTCCGCTTGCATGGTGGGCCGGGAACAAATGGCTGCAGGATTTTGCGTTCCGTATTCCCGTACAGGTTTATGTTTTCCTGGTGACCGCCATCATCACCATACTCATCGCGTTGTTAACGGTCGGTTATCACTCCATCAAAGCGGCCCTGATGAACCCGGTTAAAGCTTTAAGAAGTGAGTGACATTAATTCGTAGTTATGCGCGGCCCGGCTGTTGAATATCTGCAAAGCTTTCGTTGCGCGTGTCGCAGAACAAGATTCGGGCTCACACGATTGTAGCAACCAATGGCGGCAGGCCATTCAATATAGGTTCATTGTTCCAGGTTTATTGTTTTACTGTTCGCTGTCAAAACTTATCCCGATGTATAAAAATTATTTATTGATTGCCTGGCGCAACCTGCGCAGGAACAAAGTATATGCGTTCATTAATATCGCCGGGCTTAGCCTGGGGCTTGGTTGTGCTATGCTCATTATGCTGTATGTAAAGGACGAAGTGAGTTACGACCGTTTTCTTGGCAACGTAAACAATATCTACCGCGTTGTGTACAAAAACACCAAACCCGATGGTACCCTTGCGAACGTAAACGGTTTTTCCGGTTATTTCCAGGGGCCCAAATTCGCTGCTTCCATACCGGAGATCAGGGGCTTTGTGCGTTACCAGTCCAATAACGTGGATATGAAAACCGGCACGGAAATCACGTCGCAGGAAATGTTTTACACAGACACTGATTTTTTTGCTACGTTCTCCTTCCCGTTGTTGAAAGGCAACCCTGCAACCGCTTTAAAAGAACCGAACTCCGTAGTGTTGTCAGAAGATATGGCTATGCAGCAATTCGGGACAACAGATGCTTTGGGCAAAACCATGCTGTTCAAAAAGGACGACAGGTTTGAGCCATATGTAGTAACCGGTGTTGCTAAAAACTGCCCGCAGAATTCTTCGATCAGGTTCAGGGTGTTGATGCCGATGATCGTTTCAAAAGAAGATGCCTCAAACAACGAGAACTGGTTTAACTTTTTCATGAACACATTCGTAGTACTTACTCCCGGCGCCGATACCGCTAAAGTGCACGCAAAAATGAAACAGGTTTATGAATCAGACGCGGAGGAAACAATAAAGATGATGGCAGAGAAATACAATGTCAATGAAAAGACTACCTATTTTCTGCAGCCGTTTACAGATGTGCATTTGAGCAAAGAACTGCCTGCACAGAACGGGCTGGTGGGGGAGAGTAACCCGGTTTATTCTTATATACTTTCTGCCATCGCTGTTTTTATTTTACTTATTGCCTGTATCAATTTTGTAAACCTTACCGTAGCAAGGTCGGTGAAGCGGGCGAGAGAAATAGGAATAAGAAAAGTGGTAGGGGGTGACAGAAGACAATTGATCATCCAGTTCCTGGGTGAATCATTCATGCTGTGTTTTATTGCTTTTGTGCTGGCAATCGGCTTTGTGCAACTGGTGCTGCCACTGTTCAACGATCTTTCCAATAAGGCGCTTTCCCTGTCGTATCTTTTTGATGCAAAACTCATCAGTGCTTATATTGTCTTGTTCCTGCTCACCTCGTTAATGGCAGGTTTTTACCCCGCGCTTGTGTTGTCGAAGTATAACCCGGTGCAAACATTATACAGCCGCTTTACCATTGCCGGTAAAAACTACCTTCAGAAATCGTTGGTGGTGCTGCAGTTTGCGTTGGCTTCTTTCCTGATCAGCGCAACCCTCATTATTTTTTACCAGTTTAATTTCCTCACCAGCCAAAGCCTGGGATACAACGATAAAAATCTTGTGGAAGTTAAGAAGTGGGGTATCAACCGCAACGAGGCAGCAGTAATGAAAAGCGAACTGCTGAAAGATCCTTCTATCCAGGACGTAACATTTAAAAATGGTGGCTCATGGGGCACCATAGCCCGGGTGAACGGCGAAAAGGAAATCAATTTCGCATATGAAACGGTCGACGACAACTATCTTCCAATGCTGCAGATTGCGTTGGCCAAAGGACGCAATTTCTCTGCTGCATTCCCCTCCGATTCCACGCATTCAGTACTGGTTAATGAGCGCTTTGTAAAAGAAGCCGGTTGGAAAGACCCGGTGGGGCAACAGGTAGATTTCTGGTACCGCCCTGGCGAAAAATATACCGTTGTTGGTGTGGTAAAAGACTATCACTACGAATCGCTGAACCAGGAGATAGGCCCCGAACTCTTTACCATGAAGCCGGGCAACGATTACGGGAAGGCGCTGATAAAAGTAAAGCCGGGAAGCGAAACTGCTGCGCTCAAACAAATAGAAAAAGTGTTTAAGCAACTGTTCCCGGTTAGTCCATACGATTATAAATTCGTTGATGAAGAAAATCGTAACCGTTACGAGGCAGAAGCAAAATGGAAACAGATCATGCTTTTCAGTGCTATACTTACGATTTTCATTTCCTGCATCGGTTTGTTCGGTTTGTCAGTGTTGTCTGCCGAAAAAAGAACCAAAGAAATCGGCATACGCAAAGTGCTCGGTGCATCGGTACAGAATGTGGTTGCTATCCTGTCGGCCGACTTTTTAAAACTGGTAGCGCTGGCACTATGCATCTCAATTCCTGCCGCATGGCTCGCTGCCGATAAATGGCTGCAGAATTACCCTTACCGCATTAGTTTAAACTTTTGGATGTTTGCTATTGCCGCCATTGCTGTGGTGATGATCGCGTTGATCACCATCAGTTTTCAATCTCTCAGGGCCGCGATCGCTAATCCTGTTAAGAGCCTGCGAAGCGAATAACATTGGTTAGCCTGGTATATTTTTTTGTGGCCGGGCTGCAGAATAGGCATTGGGCTTTTGTTGTGCCTGCCCCGGGAGGAAGGATTCAGGATCGCAAACTTTTGCTGCAGCACATGAATGAGCAATAGTAGAGCATTGATGTGGTTGCAAAGGCTAACGTAGTTATGTTGCGCAATGAACCAGGAGGTACAAGTGTGCGACGCAACTTTCGATGCCACGAAGAACAAATGCCGGCAACATAAAATAAAAAAGCCCGCAATAAGTGCGGGCTTCCTCTTTGACTGTTGGCGCCATTATTTGGTAAGCTTTTTTATTTGCTTCGCGGTTAGCGCTTTCTTGTAAATTTTGATATCATCGATGCGGCCGGCAAACCAGTCGGGATAAGTTGTGTTATCAATATTGCTCATTCCGATAAAGAGATCGGATTTGTTGGAGTTAAAAGGAACTACCGCCTGCTTTGCGTAAACCAGCGCCCCGTTTACATAGAACTTGGCAGAGTCGCCGTCGTAAGTGTAGGCAACCGGGTACCACTTGTCTATTTTTATCCTGTTTGTGCTGTCAATCGCATCTCCTGTATTGCCGGTTCCGTTGCCATATGTTCCGCCAAAAGTTTGATGGGTAAGATCAACATCGTTAAGGCATTGGTTATAGTCGTAGAAAAACGCATCGTTAAACTGCAGGTAATAAACGCCTTCGTCGGCATCGTTGAGCCCTTTGTTGACGATGCGGTTATTGTGGCAGGAGCCGTGATAGAAGCCCGATACATTCACCAGTGCATAGATGGTTATTTCGCGGCCCGGACTTAAAGTGCGGTTATTTTTAACGCGCATATAATTATCTACTCCGTTAAAAGCATAGGCGGTGTTTTCTGTGCCGTCTGCACCCGCTGCCGGAGTAGCATTGCTGAAAATTACATCGTTCGCATTACCACTGGAATCTTTGGTATTACCATTAAATGGGTACCAGGCAACAAGATTGTTTTGAATGGATAATTCATCAGCGGTGGCTTCAGTGGCAGCTTGCGCTGTAACAGGTTGTTTTAGTTCCTGTTTTTGGCAGGAACTGGCGACAAGAACGATTACTGTAAGTGTGGCAGGAATAAAAGCGTGCTTTGCTGTTGTTGATGCGATCTTTTTCATGGAAGATTGTTTTTGGTGTCTCTTAATGATCCGAATATAACTTTTTTGCCGCAGCAAAAAACTGAGCTGGTAATATTAATTTATTCGGGGCCGACCGGTCTGCCTGCATCAAAAAAGAACAATCATTGTATCAAAACCGGACACCAACCATTTTTATTTGCTGCTAATTAACTGTTTTTCAATAGTATTATATCTTGGCATGTATTTGTAAACAATGTAGCGGAAAATAGAACCAATAAAAAAATTACCATGATTGAGCTGAAGCATATTTCGAAATGGGTGAATATTGGAGGTGTCCGCAATTTCATTTTAAAAGATGTTAGCCTGAATTTTAAAGAGCGTGAATTTGTGTCTATAATGGGTCCTTCGGGTTCGGGTAAATCGTCGTTGCTGAATGTTATTGGTATGCTTGATGAGGCAAATGAGGGAGAGTATTTTTTCCTCGGGGAGCCTGTTCATAAGCTTAAAGAAAAACACCGGGCACAGTTGTATAAACAATACATAGGGTTTGTTTTCCAGGCTTATCATCTTATAGACGAGTTAACTGTTTACGAGAACATAGAAACACCGCTTATTTACCAGGATATGAAAACGTCTGAGCGCAAAGCAGTGGTCGCTGATATTCTCGACCGGTTCCAGATCGTTGGTAAGAAAGATCTTTTTCCAACACAATTATCCGGGGGGCAGCAACAATTGGTGGGTATAGCAAGGGCGCTTGTTGCAAAACCAAAACTGATATTGGCCGATGAGCCCACAGGTAACCTTAACTCGAAACAGGGTGAGGAAATAATGCAACTCTTTAAAAAGCTTAATGAAGAAGATGGCGTTACCATTATCCAGGTAACACACAGTGAAAAGAATGCGGCTTATGGTTCACGTATTATTCACCTGCTCGATGGCAGGGTGGAGCGGGAAGAATAACAAAATGCGGTTTAAGTGTTGTCACGCTTTATATAGTGAATGCAAAGACAGGGCTGCCAAATGATAAATAAAATAACTAAACATTTCACAGGCCTTATACTGCCACCGCACGTAATTGAATACTTATACGGCAAATAAGAAAAGAAGAAACAGTATGAACACGAAAAAGAATTTCCTGGTATTGATGGTTTTTTTACTGGCAATGCACAAGGGTTTTGCACAGGATTCTCTCGCATTGGATCATGTTTACTCGTTGAAGGAGTGTGTAGACATTGCCCTGAAAAATAATGCCGATGTAAATAAAACTGAACTGTTGATGGAGAACAGCAAGGTGAGCAGTACGCTTGCAAAAGCGAATATGTATCCTTTCCTTTCCGGCCAGATCAATCACGGTTTGAGCACAGGTCGCTCAATTGACCCGTTCACCAATACTTATATCAACCAGAACCTGTCAACCGCCAACTTTAATGTTGATGCAAGCTTGGCCCTATGGAATGCAGGTGCTATAAAGAATAATATCAAAGCCAATAACCTCGGTTATGAAGCAAGCCGCATGGACCTGCAACAGCAGAAAGACAATACCACCATTAGTGTAATACTCGCTTACCTGCAGGTGCTCAATAACCAGGAACAATTGAACGCGGCCATACAGCAGGCCGACGTTACCCGCAAACAAGTAGAAAGGCTGGAAGTACTCAATAAGGATGGTGCAGTTGCCCCGGGCACTTATTACGATACCAAAGGCCAGCTTGCCAACGACGAAATGAATGTGATAGCTTTAAAAAATGCGCTGGAAACATCGAGGCTAACCTTAACGCAGCTTATGAACGTGCTGTATGCTCCGGATCTTAAAGTTGAGAAGATCAATATTGGCAATAACCTTGCGCTATACGATGGAAGTTCAAGGCAAATCTACAATGAAGCGTTGCAAAACCTGGCATTGGTAAAGGCGGTAGACCTGCGAAAGGAAAGTGCTGATAAAACGGTAAAGTCTGCACGGGGACAAATGTTTCCAACGCTTTCGCTCAATGGCGGCGTAGGTACTAATTATTCCAGCGCGGCAACAACTGCTAACCTTTTAAGCACAAGCGATGTGCGCACAGACGATTATGTGTTAGGCGATGCTGGCAAACTCTACGTATATACACCGCAGAGCCAATACAGCTATCCGAAAATTTCATACGGCAGCCAGTGGACAAACAACTTTAATACCTATGTGAACATTGGGTTGCGTATACCGATATTGAATGGGCTGCAATCTAAAAGCCGTTTAAACAATGCAAGGATCGACGTGAAGCGTACCGAACTCGAAGCAAAAACTACGAAGACCTTATTGCAGCAAGCTGTTGAACAGGCTTACCTGAACATGAATACTGCCTATGAGCGTTACGAAAAGTTGCAAACACAGGTGCAGGACTTCGCAGAGTCTTTCCGCGGTGCCGAAGTAAAGTTTAACGAAGGCGCTATAACTTCTGTTGACTATTTAATTATTAAGAATAGCTTTGACAGGTCGAACATTAATCTTATTGCCGCTAAATATGATTATATACTTCGTACCAAAATACTGGACTTCTACCAGGGAAGGCTCCAGCTATAAAGTAAAAATGTGTGTGAATTCAGACTCATAAGAACAATCAACAAAAAGGAGGAAGCAAAAGCTTCCTCCCGTTTTTTAAACTATACTTGCTATGACTAAAACTAAATAAAACGGTTGATGAGATTTTCATAATATTCCTGCCTGCCGCTGATTACCTTAGGTTCACCATTATCAATTGCGTATTGTCTCAACTCTTCGAGCGATAATTTGCCAGCTTCAAAATCAGCCCCTGCGCCGCTGTCATAAGAAGCATACCGTGTTTTGCGAAGCTTCGGGAGCTCGCCGTTCTCCAAAATATTATTCGCTGTAACCAACCCGCGGGCAAATATGTCCATGCCGCCAATATGCGCGTAAAAAAGATCTTCCATGTCGGTAGAGTTTCTGCGGATCTTTGCGTCGAAGTTGATGCCCCCACCGGCAAATCCGCCGGCACGTAAAATAATAAGCATGGCTTCGGTCAGTTCATTGATGTCGTTTGGAAACTGGTCTGTGTCCCAGCCATTCTGGTAATCGCCGCGATTGGCATCTATGCTGCCGAGCATGCCTGCATCTGCTGCCACCTGCAATTCATGCGTAAATGTGTGCCCTGCCAGTGTCGCATGATTCACTTCAACATTTAATTTAAAATCGTTGATAAGGTCATACTTTCTTAAAAAACCCATAACGGTTTCACTGTCGTAATCGTACTGGTGCTTTGTAGGCTCGCATGGTTTGGGTTCAATAAAGAAGGTACCTTTAAATCCTTGTGACCTTGCATAATCTTTCGACTTATGCAGGAACATGGCAAGATGATCTTTTTCGCGCTGCATATCCGTATTCAGCAAACTCATATAACCTTCACGGCCACCCCAGAAAACATAGTTCTCACCGCCTAAAGCAATTGTAGCATCGAGCGCGGCTTTTACCTGGGCTGCTGCATGCGACAGTACATGAAAGTCAGGATTGGTTGAAGCCCCGTTCATGTATCTCTCATGGCTAAACAGGTTTGCAGTGCCCCATAACAATTTTACGCCGCTTGCAGCCTGCTTTTCCTTTGCATAGTCAACGAGTGCCTGCAGGCGCCTGTCGTTTTCTTTTATATCGTTGCCATAATCTACCACATCCACATCATGAAAGCAGTAATAAGGCAAATTCATTTTCGTAATAAATTCAAATGCCGCATCCATTTTATCTTTTGCGCGTTCTACCGCATCAGCCTTTATATCCCATGGAAAAAAATGAGTGCGCCCGCCAAAAGGGTCAGCGCCGCTACCAACAAAGCTGTGCCAGTAAGCGCATGCAAAACGAAGATGGTCTTTCATCGTTTTCCCTGCGATCATTTTGTCGGCATCGTACCAACGAAATGCAAGTGGGTTATCTGTTTGCGGACCTTCATATTTAATTTGACCAATACCCTGGAAGAATTCTTTGTTCCCTGTTACTACTGACATTGTGTGTGGTTTTATTGTTTAAAAAAGTTGTTTGTGTACTATGCACCTGCTCCCTGTGGCATCGCCTGTTGTGTCACTCACTTGTACTGAGGAATATGCATGAGCTTCTACAAAAGGATTTACGCGGCCTGCTGTTTATTGTTGCTTTGTGCAGGTGTGCGGTTCACACCGGTCCTCCCGCGACAGGCGCAACAAAAGCCTAATACTTATTTCAAAGCCTGGTCCAACAATATTTTCCATTCATTGTATAAGTCATTATATAATGTCGCTTCCGTTGGCTCTATCGTTTGCAAACATTCCATGCCGGCGAATGCTTCTTTTTCGCTGTTGTAAATGTTTGCCCCGATACCTGCTCCAAGCGCTGCCCCAACACTTCCGTCGCTGTTATATAATTGCACGGCTGTATTGGTTGCGTTTACAAATGCGTTGCTGAACACATTGCTTAAAAACATGTTCGCCCTGCCTGCGCGGATGATGGAAGGCTGCATGTTATTCTCCCGCATAATATCGAGCCCATAACGAAATGCGAAGGCGATACCTTCCTGGCCTGCGCGGTAGATATGTGCGGCGCTATGCTTGTTGAGATCGATGTTGTGCATATGCGCGCCAACCATTTTATTATTAAGCATTCGCTCTGCGCCATTGCCAAACGGAAGTATATACAATCCATCGCTGCCTGCAGCAATCTTCGATGCGGCGTTGTTAAGATCGTTATAGCTTTCTGTTGATGCAGTGTTTTTTTTGATCCAACTGTTCAATATGCCTGTGCCATTGATGCAAAGCAGCACACCAATTCTTGTTTGTTCATTTGTGTGGTTTACATGCGCAAAGCTGTTCACTCTTGATTGCTGGTCACAGGTGAGTTGATCGCTTATACCATAGATAACACCCGAAGTCCCTGCCGTTGCAGCTACTTCTCCGGGATGAAATACATTCAGCGATAAAGCATTGTTGGGTTGATCGCCTGCCTTATAGCTTACAGGGATGCCAGCTTTAAGGTGAAGTTGACCGGCAACAGGTTCACTTAAATAGCCATGCGCTGTGAAGACGTCGCTGATCGCGGGGATAACGCTGCTGTCGAAGCCAAAGAAATTCAACACGTCGCCGGAGACAGCCCTCTCTTTAAAATCCCAGAGAATGCCTTCTGATAAAGATGATGCGCTGGTAGTAATATTGCCGGTAAGCATCATTGCCAAATAATCACCCGGTAACATTATCTTATAAATCTTTTCAAAAATGGCAGGCTCGTGCTCCTTTACCCACGCCAGTTTTGCGGCGGTAAAATTACCGGGAGAATTGAGCAAATGCGCCAGGCATTTTTTTTCACCGATAGCATGAAACGCCGCGTCGCCATAAGGAACTGCACGACTGTCGCACCAGATGATGGAGTTACGCAATACTTGTTGATCTTTATCCACTGCAACCAACCCATGCATCTGGTAAGCAATCCCGATAGCCGCAATATCCTTCGGGTTGAAATTATTTTTGCTGCTTGCTTTTTCCAAAGCCTTTTTAAAGTAATCCCACCAGCTTTGTGGAGCTTGTTCTGCCCAACCCTTTTGATGCGAGATGATGGTTGCTTCTGTGTCGGGGTAACTTGCCGAGGCTACAGCTTTTTGCGTGTGTGCATCAACAACAGATACTTTTATGGAAGAAGTGCCAATATCAATTCCTAGTAGTAGCATAACTAATTTGTGGCTGCAAAGTCAATGTTAGAAATGTTTTTAACAGCACTAAGGTAGATTGATGCCACGCAAAACGCCTCAACTTTTATTTTAAAAACATAAACTATTTTAATAAAAATATTACTTTGCTTTTTTAATAATGCTTAAGATAGTGGATTTATGAAACCTATTGTTGAAAAGCTTACACCTGGCGAAAGTCATTCATTTGTGGCACGAACCTACCGCACGCCAAGGTTTGAAGTGCCATGGCATCAGCATGTAGAGTATGAATTGATATTGTTCACAGAAGGCCATGGAACCAGTTTTATCGGCAACTATATAGGTGGTTTTAAAACAGGCGATATTTTTTTTCTCGGCAGCAACCTTCCGCATTGTTTTCAGAAAGCGCATAAGCATTTAATCACTTCAGCGGTGGTGGTGCAATTCAAGGACGATTTCTGGGGCACTGATTTTCTGCAGTTGCCCGAAGCAAAAAAGATCCGGGGTCTTTTGCAGGTATCTTCAAAAGGTTTACATATCAAAGACCCCCTGCAAAAAGTTCTTGCGCCGATGGTAAAGAAACTGGAACAGGTATCAGGATTTGAGCGGATTATTATTATTTGCGATTGCCTGAACAGAATGGCAGAAGCCAAACAATTTGAAACAGTTTCCACGCAGGAAGTAAAGGAGTTGAATGCAAGAAACAGGGATCGGCTGGATAAAATATTCAGTTATACAATCGAAAACTTTGACGATGCTGTCACATTGGAGGCTATTGCAGGTCACGTAAACATGAGCGTTCCTGCATTTTGTAACTATTTTAAAAAGAGTACAAAAAAAACGTATATCGATTTCCTCAATGAAGTGCGCATAGGACATGCTTGCAAACTGCTGATAGAAACCGCGAAGCCTGTTGAAGCGATTTGTTATGAGAGTGGATTTAATACAATCGCCAACTTCAACAAGCAATTTCAGAAAGTAAAAAATATTACCCCATCACGTTACAGGAAAAATTTTGCAGGTACTGGTATTGCGGGTTAAGGGCTTACATCGGACGTGTCACGATAATTTTTTTGTTCAGCGGTTACAATATTGCCTGTTAAACATACTTAAAAAGCATTGACCAGCATATTTGCATTAAGAGTATTTTAAGTTGGAGAAACAAATCAATACTTTTTTTTCACTCAAACTTATCGTTAATTTGCGCACATTGTATATAAATACAGTAATACAGCACATTTGCAGTTGTTGTATTTTCCAAAAAGGACTGCTTATTTTAAAGAATGTTTTCTGGCAGCTCCGTTTTATTTCAATCCCAAACCGATATTGTAGTGTGGTGTTCAGTCGCCGAAAGCTTAAACTCAGCGAAAGTCTTGTGTGTAAGTTCCTTTAAGCATTCAGCCCGGTTATGAAATCATTATTATTTATCCAATACCAACCAGCAAAACAGTAAAAAGGAATGAAAAACTGTTTAGTGCGTATCTTTTTAGTGGCTTTATTTTTTGTTAGCATCTGCGCAAATGCTCAGGTGGCTGATTCTATTCACTACAACTATGGTATCTGGCAAACCTTTGGCAGCCCTATCTCGCGTCAAAGCTACCCGGAAATAAAAGGACGTCTCTGTAATTTCAGGTGGGCTGACCTGGAGACTGCACCAAATGTGTGGAATTGGTCAGACTTCGACTATCAATTGTCTATCCGGGCACAGGATACAACACCAATCATATTCATGGTTTATACAAAGGAAGATGCGCCCGATTGGCTTTTTACGAATGGAGTACCCAAAGTGATGGAGTATGATGCCAATGGACAAATATCCGGCTATTCTCCCTATTACGCCGACCCGGATTATAAGACGTATTTCAAAAGAATGATCACTACGGTAAGGCAACATCTTGAAACGCTGCCTGCAAATGTTCGAATGCAGATAGTGGCTGTTCAGGCATGCTTTGGAAGTACGGGTGATTACATAAGCTACAAAGGCTCGGTTCCTACGAAATATTATTTAAGCGATGGCCAGTTCAATTCACTTTTCCAGGAATTCAGTTTATATTACTACAACGAATACAAGAACTTTAATCCCAAGATATACCTATTGAGCAACCCTTCCAATAGCGGTGCTGCACAAATGAATTGGCTTATCGATAGTTGCCCCGGCGGATGGATTAAAACCGGTTCATTGGGTAAGGGATATCAACTCAATGATGAAGCAGACAAGGCTTCATGGTTGTTTAATATTTTGAACAATCCTCAAAATGGCGAATATGTCAGGGCCCGCTGCGAAATAACGGGAGAGAGTTTATACACGGGATGGTGGAATACTTTTTCTTACCGGAATATGTATGCACTAATGTGCTACGATATTCATTGGGGGCTCGATTGGAGTAATCAGGCTAATCAATACATCTTCGATCATAATTACGATTCTGCTTTTAATTTTTATAACAGGTACGCCGGCCAAAAAGTTCCGCAAAACAGCAATTATGCAATGTGTGCTTTGAAGGATGTGATAGACGCATCAGATACTTCAAGGTTTCCCCCATCTGTTTATGGGCCGGTAACCAGGACCGCGACCAGGTTTAAAAATGTTCTTTCCGGCTTTATTCCATTCGGGGCGCGTTTAGATGATACGGCAAATGCCATTCTTTCTGAAAATGATAATCTTAATGCTACCGGAATAAATGATGTTGGCTGGAATTTATTCCCCGGCAATTATGAACGATTCCTTCACCAGATTAAAGCAAACGAAACAAGCGTTGGCTATTGGAACGTTAACTCCCGTGATACCGCTTCAATGTATGGAAGGTTTGCCCGGGGCTTTGATGTAAATAGTAACAAGGCTCAATTATTCTTCGATGTTGATAGTTTGTTCCTGAATAATAAAGTACTCAACGGTGCCTACCCAGTAATGATTGACATCGTTTACCTCGATAGCGGCACAGGTACATGGCAATTGTTCTACGATTCAAAAATTGCGGCAAACAAGACTTCCATTAAGGTTACCTGTACCAATACGGGTCTTTGGAAAAAGGCAACAGTTACACTTACAGACGCCTATTTTGGAAACCGTGGGTTTAATAATTCGGACTTCTCCATACGGGCATCTACTCCGGAAAACGTAATATTCTCTGTTGTTGAATTGTCAAGACCTAACGCCGATCTCTCTGGTGTTGGTTTCAGCGCTTCTGCTTTAACACAGTTTGATACGCTGTGTATCAATTCAGTTAGTAAAGCGAAAACGTTCACCGTAAGCGGCGCTTTTCTTACAGGCTCTACCGCTACTGTAGGTCCGCTTAAAGGGTTTAAATTTTCTGAAGACACCGAGGGCGTTTATAAAGATTCTATAGTCATCAGCAATATCGCGGGCTCTTTTTCGAAACAGCTTTTTATAAAGTTCTATCCAGGCAATGCGGGCAATTATAGCTCCGGGATTCCCGTCAAAGGCGGAGGCGTAAGCGTTTTCAATATTCCTGTAATAGCTGTTGCTGTTAACAGCAGCCCCGCGCTTAGCGCAAACATTAATACGGTAACTTGTTATAACGCAAAAAATGGTGCTATCAATTTAATTGCATCGGATGGTACAGGACCGTTTACTTACAACTGGTCAAATAACACCAATAATTTTAAGTCCTCCGCAGAAGACATCAGCAATCTTATTCCTTCACTTTACACGGTTGTTGTGAAATCGCAGGCTGGCTGTGTAACATCCGCCTCTTTCAATGTTACACAACCCGCTCTGCTCAAAGCCACACTTTCTTACGACCCCATCTTGTGCAAAGGTGGATTCACTAACCTGTATGTGGATGGCACCGGCGGAACTGTTCCTTATACCGGCACCGGCATTTATATTGTAAGCTCTGGCACAAAATCCATTTCCATAACCGACGCGAATGGATGTACCGATGATGCAAGTATCAACATTCCGAACGGCAATGCAGTACGTCCTGATAAACCCGGGCAGATTTCGTCGCAACAGGCAGATCTCACCGGCGTATGTTTGCCAGGTGATTATAACTACAGCATCGCTAAAGTGCCTAATTCCACATTTTATAACTGGTATGCACCCGACAACAGTTCTATTACAGCGACTGCTAATGGCGGTCTCATCGCTGCATTAACGACCACCAGTAGTTTTACAGGCGGCTCCATATCAGTAGCCGCAGGTAACCAATGCGGAATAAGCATTCTGCAAACAAAAACAATTGCATTAACACCGGCGCGGCCATCAGCTATTACCGGACCAGCAACGGTAAGCGCAAAGCAAGGTGGCTTAACATACAGTGTTCCAAACGTTGCGGGACTAGGTTATACATGGGTGTTGCCGAATGGTGCAACCATTGTTTCAGGCCAGGGAACATCCACGATAAAGGTCAACTGGGGTTTTGCATCCGGCAATGTAAAGGTTACTTCGTCCAATAGTTGCGGGTCATCAGGGTTAACCCTTTATTATGTAACGGTTGGCAGCGCTGCAGCAGCTCAATTGGTAGAGGAACCATCTTCTATTTCATTACCTGCCACAGCAATGATGGCATTTCCAAACCCGGCACATGACCTGGTGAATATTAATTTTGATGCTGAACAAACCGGCAATTATAAGATCACGATCAACGATCTTACCGGCCGAAGTTTACAACGCAACACTTATCAATTATCCAAAGGTAATATTAACCTCACCCTCGACATTAAATCGTTAAGCACGGGCGTTTACATGATAAACGTTTTCGATGCGAATGGAAAAAGAAAATCGATAAAGCTTATCTGTAACTAGCGAAGTGTGTTTTAACTTCTGCAAACCTGTTCTTCGAAGGACAGGTATTTTGTTCCCGGCTTTTATATAAATGTCATCGCCTGTTGCGTCGCACACTTTTACTGAAGTATAAGTATCAGCAAGCATGATCGGATGAACATAAACAGACGCGTTTTACCGGGGCTTTATTGACGCACTTTGTTTTGCAGCACAAGTGTGCGACGCAAGTTAAGCTGATGCTGTTGCTAAAGCCGGCCCCCCAATAATTTATCACATAATGGCCCACAGGCGCAAACCTATATGCTAAACTAAACATATTGAAAGCTGAATAATATTTACTTTTGAACTTTTGTTTAAAGCAATGGATGTAATGAAAGGCAAACAGAAATTCTTACTCATACTTATTTTAGGTTTGCTGAGCGCTATCGGTCCTTTTTCTATTGATATGTACCTTCCGGGTTTTCCCGCCATTGCAAAAGACCTTAAGACAGATGTAGCTACGGTGTCGCTTTCTTTGTCCAGTTTTTTCATTGGTATTTCTGCGGGCCAGTTGATCTACGGGCCCTTGCTCGACCGCTTTGGACGCAAGAAGCCATTGTTTGCAGGGCTTGTTATTTATATCGTTGCATCGCTGGGTTGTGTTTTCGCGAACAGTGTTCATCTGCTTATTGGTTTACGCCTCTTCCAGGCGTTGGGAGGCTGTTCGGGCATGGTTGCCGCACGTGCACTTGTGAGAGATATTTTCCCTGTTGAAGAGAATGCAAAAGTGTTCGCTTTGTTGATGTTGGTGATAGGTGTGTCGCCGATAATTGCACCAACACTTGGTGGATATATTACAACAGCACTCGGCTGGCATTATATTTTTATTCTGCTGGCGCTTATGGGTTGTGGAATATTAACTGCGGCCTGGTTTATAATGCCCGACGGCAGGGCGGCAGATATAACGCTTTCGTTAAAGCCGGCGCCGATCTTAAGTAATTTTTATACAGTATTGAAAGAGCCACAATTTCTGACCTACTCATTAACCGGTGCTGCGGCTTCTGCAGGCTTGTATGCTTACATAGCAGGCTCGCCTTACGTGTTTATGGAGTTATACAAGGTTTCAGAACGGGGATACGGATGGATATTTGCAACTATTGCCGGCGGACTGATCACCTGCAGCCAGCTGAACAGCCTGTTATTGCGTACCTACCGGAGTGAGCAAATAATCCGCGTCGCAGCTTTCTGCCAGTCTATGACAGGGCTTGTGTTGTTTGTTGCAACTATATTGAACATGCTTAATGTGTACGGAACCATTGCCCTCATTTTTGTTTTTCTTTGTTGCCAGGGTTTTATTTTTCCTAATTCCTCCGCTTTGTCGCTTGCTCCGTTTACAAAGAACGCCGGTAGCGCATCGGCTTTACTCGGGTCTATTCAATTAGGTATTGGTACTTTATCTTCTGCGATGGTAAGCGTATTGAATGATCACACGGCTTTACCAATGGCAGAAGTGATGGCGATAAGCACGCTTACCGCCTTTATCGTGCTTATATCGGGCAACCGTGTTATTGTAAGAAGGAAAGTTATTTAGCCTAAATATTGAACATAAAAAAGCTCCACAACAGTATGGAGCTTTTTTTAAAAACAAATTGGTTGACTAGTATTTCCAGCCTTTCATTATTTCGAGGTCCTGTTTAATGCAATCAACAGGTGCCATACCCTGGTAAGATTCCTGTTCGATAATAAACTGGGTAGTACCCCCTGATTTTTTTCCAAGATCGATTACTTCTTTTACGGGGATAACACCTTTGCCAAGAATGGTGCTTTCATACTGTCCGCCCATTTCACCTGCACCGGTCGTTTTTATTTCGTCTTTTACGTGCATCAATTCGAAACGACCAGGATATTGTTTCATAATATCAAGCGCGATGCCACCGGCGTGATACATATTGCCGATGTCGAGCTGTTGAGCTACAAGTGCGGGGTCTGTGTTCTGTAAAATCAAATCAAAAACTTTTACACCATCAAGCTTTTGGCTGAATTCAAAATCGTGGTTGTGATAGCCGAATTTCATGCCTGACTTTTTGCATAGTTCCCCACTCTTGTTAAAGACTTCCATGTAACGTTTGAGATCGTCGGTTGTTTTGCGGTAGCTATCATCGAGCCAAGGGCTTATTACATATTGCTGGCCACAGGTTGCAGCATCTTCAACGGTATATTTCCAGGCATCGGTAAAATCTTTTTTCGATTCATCCCAATGTGCTTTGCCCATAACCGTGTGCCCGCTCTTCATCTGAAGACCAAGATCGTCAAGTAACTTTTTAAAGTCGGTGGCGGAATAGCCATAAAACTTACGATCAATATAGTTGGCGTGCTCCACGTATTTATAACCCATCTCACTCACCTTTTTTAATGTGCCTGATGGATCTTTTTTCATGTCGTCCCTTACTGAGTACAACTGCACACCCACAATATGGCCCTGCTTTTTAAAAGCTAAAAGACTATTAGAGGCCAGCGCCGCACCCGCAGCTGTGAGCGCCCCGGTCTTCAAAAATTTTCTTCTGGAATAGTTCATGGCAAGATTTTTATTATGCTGAAATAAAGAAATTAAATGTAAGCAAATTGCAATTATTGTTTCCTGTTTAATTTTTTGATTTTGTTATTATAGTCCCATTTTTCCTGGTGAATTTAATAACAAGTAAATGGCACTTTACAGTTAATTCATTCAACTGCACCTTAAATTGTAGCTACTGCAATAAGCAGACGTGTCTTTTAGAACCGTTATCAACGTATCGAATTAAATTTGTAGCAATAGCTGCTGTATGAAAAATATACTGCTCAAAAATGGTGAAAATATTATTGTCAGGTGTCTTCAAAAAGATGATGCCGGCCTGCTTGCGAATTATCTCACAGCGCTTTCTGTCGAAAGCAAATCAAGATTTGGGCCGCATCCTTTCGACCGTAGCACCGTTGAACAAATTTGTAAACGTATCGACGACGACGATATAATAAGGTATGTTGCATTGCACAACGACAATATTATTTCTTATATGCTGGTAAAGCACGGACTGATAGAATGGGATGCAATAAGGCTGGGCGAAGAGCAGCAATTCTTCGATTACGGTTGTACCGCTACCTTCGCGCCTTCTGTGCTCGACGCATGGCAAAACAGTGGTTTGGGTACAGCAATGTTCCAGGTTATTCTCGACGATCTCAGGCGTAAAAAATACAAGCAGGTCTTATTATGGGGTGGTGTTCAGGCGGGCAATAAAAGAGCGGTTCACTTTTATGAGAAACATGGATTTAAACGCATTGGTTCTTTCTGGCACGACGGAAAGGACAACCACGATATGGTTTTAGACCTGTAGTCTTTTTTGAACCCGGCTTTTGAATAACAAGAAGCTTTCTTGCGTCGCACTCTTGTACTTCAATCTGCAAATCAGTAGCCATAAGCCAAAAAGGCCGGATGAAGCGGAGTGGTACTGTTGTTCGTTTCCATTTTTAACCAATGGCACAAGTGTGCGACGCAACAGGCGATGCTACGCGTATCAAAGCCGGTAATCAAAAATATATTATCACTTATGCAACTTATCTCTTGAATTTCGGATACCAATGTTTTGGTATGTCAGGGTCGGTTGTTGGCGGTGGTTCTTTCAACGCAACTGCAGGAAAAAGTTTTGTTTGATGCCCTTCAAAATCTTTAGCCCATTCTTTATGATTGTACACGCAAACAGGCAGGCAGGCTGAACAATAATTGTGTTTTGCAAAATAGGGAAAGCACTTGCCAGTGTCAACCTTGTAGCGGTAATTGCCGAGATGGTCTTTGCCGGCTTCCACCGAACGTTCATCCGGTATTGCTTTGGCGGGACAATATATGCGGCACGCTTTGCAGTTATCACAGAAAGCCGCTATGCCTGCATCGATGGGATGATCGATTTGCAAGGGCATGCTTGTGATGACGCTTCCAAGACGAAACAACGGGCCCATTTTCGGGTGAATGATAGAGCCATGCCGGCCCAACTCGCCAAAACCTGCTTTTAAAGCTAACGGAACATGCAGCACATCACTGTCGCCTATCGGGTGTTCCACCGTGCAGTCATAACCTAGACTGCGGATATAACTGGCCAGGTTAATAACAACTTCGCCCAGCGAAAAATAAATTCTTAAACATTCAATAGCAGATTCGTGAGAAGGTACCTCCTGGAAACTGCGCCATAACATTTTTTGCCCTACAACGATCGCGAACTTTTCATTCACTTCACGGCCCTGGTAAATATCGCCTGGTTCAATTTCCGCAATGCCCACCTCATCTGCGCCAAGGGCGAAGGCTTTTTGTTTTATATCGGCAGATGCTTCAGCAATGCTTTCAAAAACAGTTTGTTGCGGATTGGTTTCGCCGTGAAAGTTTGGATACTGAAAGGTCTTTATCTGGTTAAGAATTTCATCCACTTCTGCGATCTTAATGGTTCTGCCACCAACAGATTGGTACCAGTCATCCCATCTAAATGCGGGTGGCGATGTTGAAGCCGCTTGCATGATTTGTTGGTTTAATTAAGTGAATAGTTAATTCGCTTCTACAATTCTCCGGTGATAATTGATCTGTCCAAGATGATAATTCAAATGAGCATAAAGATGCAACAAAAAATTCGCAGTAGTCATTTCAGTCCCCAAGGGTTTTTGCGGGTAGATCCTGGCGATATCATCATGAGTAAGCTTGCTCAATGTGGCAGTTACCACCGTTATGGTTTCATCAATCGATCGGATGATGTCTGCAACGGGAATATTTTTGTTGCTGAACTCTTTGTCTCTTTCTCTTGAATAAGAAAATTCACCAAGCACAAGCCCCACAAAGTGTTTCAGGTTACCCACTAAATGCAAGGCAAGGTTACCGCCTGAATTTAAAATGCCGGCTCTTATTTGCCAAAGATTGTTTTCATCTTTATAACTACTGATCTCCGTTTTTAATTTTTCCAGGTCACGTGCAAAAAGGAGTTCGAGATTTTCTAAAAGCATACAGAAATTTTATGCGTTGTTATAGACTTTTATAATTGGTTCTCTCACACAGGATGCCTGAGCTGTGCAATAAAAATAAATTGCGTCAGCAATCTGTGCAGGTTGCACCCATGTGCTAAAGTCCGCATCTGGCATGGTTTTTCGGTTAGGGGGAGTGTCGATGGTGCTGGGAACAATCACACTTGTAACAACATCGGTTCCTTTTGCTTCATCATTCATCAGTTCAGCAAGGCGAAAGATAAGCGACTTGGCCAATCCATAGGCTACCATGCCTTTGCTGTTCTTCATGTCTATGCCAGGCCTTGAGCCGACCATGAAAATTCTGCCGCTGTTTTGTTTAAGCATTTGCACAAAAGCGGGTCGAGCAACGTTGTATGCCGTTTCGAAATTCAGTTTGTATTGTTTACTTATGTCGCTGGTTTTTGTTGAAGCGATATCGTTCATTGCAAAACCTCCAACGGTGAGCACAACAGCATTGATGCTGCCGTATTTTGTAACAATAGTTTCCACGAATTGCTGCGCATCGTATTCATTCATCAGGTCAACAATAACTTTGTCGAGTCTGTCTTCGGGAAAGTCCATCGGAACCGGATCGTTGGGCATAACCGTTCCAATAACTTTATAACCTTCGTCAATAAATTTTTTTACAACAGCCTGGCCCATATTTCCACTGGCACCTGTTACGATTGCGGTTTTCATTTTTTTCGTTTTCCCAGCTAAGGTATTTCAATTAAGCTTTTCTTGCGTCGCACTCTTGTACTTTCTACATGCGTGGCAACAACAGGCGTTTAAACCTTACTAAGACAAAACTCTATGTTGTTAAAGCAAAATGCAGCGCTATAGTGCTGCATTAAATACCGCTTGCAAATTGTGGGAAAGCACAAGAGTGAGACGCAACAGGCGATGCCACTTACACTGCTGCCGGGACCACAGATATTATCTTATTAAAACAACAGTTCCTTTTCTGAAGATAACCTTACCATCGTAGCCGATGCCTTCTGTTTGCCATACATAAGTTCCGGGTGCTTGCCTCACACCTTTATAGTAGCCGTCCCATCCTCTTGATGGATCGGCAGTGGTAAACACGAGCTCGCCATAACGGCTGTAGATGTTAAAGAATTTAAATTCTTTGATGCCAACAGGAATAGCGCGCTCCACATCATTTAGCCCGTCACCATTTGGTGTGAAGCCAGTTGGTACATAAATATCGGGGCCACGGTACACCCTGATGCTGATATAGTCGGTGGCAGTGCAGTGCTGCGGCGTAGTGGCAGTTACTGCATACACCGTTTCTTTATCGGTAGTTGTAACAGGGTTTTGAATATGGGCGTCGCTGAGCTTATACGGTGGCGCCCATGTATATGTTGTAAACCCAGTGTTGTTGACGTCTATGGCATTCAACTGAACTGGTTGCCCCATTGCAATGCTGGTGTCGTTGCCTGCAAAAACTTTTGGCGGTGGCATTAGTGTAATATGAATTGTATCGCTGCGTAACGAACGGCAACCATTGGCGTCGATGACGCTTAGGTAGTAAGTAATACTTCCGGGGAGATCGATGATATAAGGATTGGGTGCATTTGCATTTGACAGGAAGGCTGGCGGCAGCCAGGTATATTGCATACCATTGTTTCCCTGCAGTTGCAGTGTGTTACCTGGGCAGACTGAGGTGTCAGGACCCGCATAAGGAACTGGTGCAGGATTTACTGCCACGTTTAGGGTGTCTGTTTTGGTACAGGTTCCATTGTGCGCCGTAAGAACATATGTGGTGTTTGTTTTTGGTGAAACATAAGGATTGAGTTGGAAAGGATCGCTAAGCCCATCGGCCGGCGACCAGGAGAAAGTGCTGCCATCTGACGATGCGGCGATTTTGCTGCTGGTGCCTTCGCAGATAGTGATGTCGTTGCCGGCATTGACTGCTACTGCGTTAATTGTTGCAACGGTTACCGGCGAAACAGCAGTACACCCGTTGGCATCTTTAACGGTAATAGTGTAAGTACCTGCCGCGAGTGTGTTGAAAGAATTGCCAGTTTGAAAATTAATACCGTCTATAGAATAGCTAAAGGGTGTCGTGCCACCTAATGCTGTGGCTGAAATGCTTCCATTGTTAATGCTGCAGGATGAAGCCGTTGCAGTTGTGCTGAGTGATGGCCCGGTGCCTCCGTTCACAGTAACAGCGGTTGAATTGATACAACTATTTGCATCTTTTACACTTATAGTATAGCTACCTGCAGGTATTGTGCTGAAAATGGCAGACTGCTGAAAATGAATGCCATCGATTGAATAAGTAAATGGTGGTGCGCCTCCGAATGCGATCGCTGTTATGCTGCCATTATTGCCATTGCAGGTTGCTGCTGTAGCTGTAGCGCTTATACTTGGCCCCGAAGAATTATTGATATTGATGTTAGTACTATTGCTACATCCGTTTGCATCTTTAATTGTCACCGTGTAAGCACCTGCCGGCAGACCGGTGAAACTGTTTCCGGACTGGAAACTGGTGCCATTAATTGAATAACTAAATGGAGGAGTTCCGCCATTAGGTGTGGCAATTATGACACCATTGCTCGCATTGCAGGTAGCAGGTGAAGCTATTCCCGTAATGGTAGGGGCAGAGATATTGTTAATGACAGAAACGGTGCTGTTGATACAACCGTTTACATCTTTCACAGAGACTGTGTAAGACCCTGCAGCCAGGCCGTTGAAGACATTGCTGTTTACGAAGCTTATGCCATCAATGGAATAAGTAAACGGCGCAGTGCCACCTGTTGCTGTAG
>DLKC01000056.1 GCA_002478885.1 Chitinophagaceae bacterium UBA7600 | reverse complement strand
ACCATGGTGCCTTCGTCGACATAGGCGCCGATATTTACATAACTTGGCATAAGCACAACATTCTTTGCAAGGTATGCGCCATAGCGTGCCACTGCATGGGGCACTGCTCTTACACCAAGATCTTTATAATTACTTTTCAGCAACATTTTATCGTAGAATTCAAAAGGTGGCAGTTCCCATGTATGCATTTGCTGAATTCCGAAATACATCAGTATAGCTTGTTTCACCCATTCATTTACCACCCAGCCATTTTCAGAAGGTGATGCAGTTCGAAGCCTACCTTTGTCAACCTCTTCAATAGCGGCACGCACCGCTTCGCTGTACACATTTTCTTTCAAAAGGGCACGATTGCTCCAGGCATGCTCAATAAGTTGTTGCAATTCCATCAGGTAAATTTTCTGCAAACATAGGGGCTAAAAATTAATATGCCAATCAAGAATGCAACCCTGCTATTTGTGATCTTTTGTTGTGGGCCGGGCATTGACAGCTTCGATTGTGCATTGTTGCGTCGCACACTTGTACGGCTGAATCGCATAGCAGCAATTTATCAGCCAATACTGTTGAATAATTTGAACAGGAATAATTACAGTTTGTATTTTCGCCGCATGACAGAAGACTTTGCGTTCGATGTGGAGCAGTGCCTCAACGTATTGAACAAAGGGGGCATAATGCTTTACCCAACCGATACGATATGGGGTATAGGATGCGATGCTACAAACGCTATTGCGGTTGAAAAGATCATTGCACTAAAGCAAAGACCCGCGATAAAAAGTTTTGTTGTGCTTACCGCGTCGGAAAGGGATGTGTTGCAGTACACCGCTTCACCTGATCTCGCAGTATTTGATTATTTACAGGCTGCCGGAAAACCTACAACTGTTATTTATGAGCACGCGGTTGGCCTTGCCGACAATGTGCTCGCCTCAGACGGTTCTGTCGCTATCCGCATTTGCAACGACGAATTTTGCCGCAATATTATCAAAAGGTTTCGCAAGCCAATCGTAAGCACTTCAGCCAATGTTAGCGGTATGCTTTCGCCGCGCAATTTCAGCGAGATCGACCAGGCAATCAGAAATGGGGTTGACTATGTGGTGAAATATAAACAGGATGATTTCTCTCTGTCAGCGGCTTCAGCGATCATATCGTGGAAGAACGGCGAAATACAGGTTATAAGACCATAAAAGCCCGATGCCTGCAATGCTGGTGAAAGGATTGCGACGCAACAATGCTCAACCGGAGTTACCGCATCCGGTATCAAAAAAAATAATTGGAAAATAGAAACTGCTAATCGCCGGTAATGTCGTATTTGGTTTTCGGCCTTAGCTCTTCGCGCCACTTGAAGCCACGAAGCCGCATTTCTTCATGTACCACCTGCCGCATGGGAGACGTTGTGCCAACGAGGTTACTCCTGAACACAACACGGTCTGGCTTTTTCTCAACAAAATACATATCGATGATGTCGGCGGTGGCACGGTTTACACCGATGAATTTGCCACCCTCGTCCTGGCCATAATAAATGCTTTCAGAATTTCCTTTGGCCCGAAGCCAGTCGATATTGCCATCTTTAAAAAATCCATTAATGGTGCGGCCTTTCACTTGGTTGTAATACACTTTTCCAACCTTTTCTACAGACAATGCATTTTCAAAAACAAAGAGCCGACTTGGCTTTTTATGTTGAGTGTAGAGATAAATCGTGTCGCCTGTTATCTGGCTGTTTCGCGCCCACACGATTGGATCTTTAAACAGGCGGAACGCCGAATCTTCGCCGGAATAAAACAAACTGTCACCGACGGCCTGCAACGAATCGGAAAATATTTTTACATGATAATATGCTTCAAAAAAACGGTCGGTGCTATCGTTTTTGGCGACTGACGAATCGATCTTCGGTAATGCTGCTGTATCGATGATCAGTGGAACATTTCTATACTTGCGCAAATCGCTGAGCTTTGCAGAATACAGTGTGTCAGCGGAAATAAAAATGGAATCATCTTCCTGCTTTAAGATCATTACCGGCTTTTCAGTCGCCAGGAAAGAGCCACTTTTTTTATTGCTGTTTAAATGATTCGCTATGATCGTTACGTTTTGGGCGGTATCGCGATAAATAACATTGCCTCTTGCTTCGCCGAATCCTGTTGAATCATCGTTGGCGACTTCATCGGCTGTCAGGAAAGTGCTGCGGTCTTGTATCTGAGGTCGTTTACCGAAATAAGCTTTTTTATTTTTTGTATCGTAGTAACCGTCGGAGGTTGCAATTTTTCTTCTGCCGCTGTCGCTGGTAATAACAGTTGGTACCACAAATGTCGCAACAGAAGTATAAGTATTGTACAGCAAAGTGTCAGTTTTGATGTTATACTCAGGATCAACCAGTAACACATTTTTTTTAAAATACACATCCCGGGTTTCTTCGTAATAAACACCTTCTTCACTGGTAAGAACAGTTTTGCCGTTAACAACTTTGCCGCCGGTACTGTAAGTGCTTATTTTGCTGGCGAGGTCATAGTCAAGTTGTTTTGTGGTAAGTGTTCCCTTGCCGTCTGTGAGCTTTACGTTGCCGGTAAGCGTTGCCTTCTTTTCTTTTCCAAGGTATTTAAGGTAATCGGAATAAACATGCAAACTGTCGGCGTCGTTTATTTGCACGTGCCCGAAAGATTCCAATACGTTCGAAACGGTATTGATCGACGCACTGTCGCAGAAGAACAATGTTTGATCTTGCTGGATCCTTACATTGCCGGCAAGTACTTGAAACTGGTTCAGTGAATCCTGGTTAATAAAAGAAATTCTGTCTGCATGCAGAATATTAATGCGCTTTTTAGTGCTGTCTGCTGCCGGGGGCTGAGCAAATGCAGCGTTTGCGCAGCATAGTAATACGAAGAATGCGTAGATATTTTTCAATGGAAACCGGTGCCTCATTTTTTTGCTGGTGATGCGGTATTCAGGCTGTCTTTCAGCGGAGCAGTAAGGTAATCGCCTTTATCTTTTTTGCCGAACACGGAAATATTCACATAACGTTTTGGGTGAACGCGAAGATCATCCATCAATGTGTTCAGGCTAAGCATGGTGTTGTTAATATTGTTATACATTTCCTTTTCGTTGATGATAGCACCTAGGGTGCCGTCTGCCGAGTTAATCTTTGCCATAACAGCATTCAATTTCTCAACAGACTGTTTAAGATTATTCACCGCGCCGTCTATATCAGCATGCGAGAGGTTTTCAGTGGTCTTGTCGATGTTGCTCATCATGCTGGTGATCTTTTCGTTGTTATCACTCAGGTTTTTAGTAAAACTGCTCATATTGTTCAACGAAGATGCCAGCGCACCGGTTTGCTGATTCAGCATTGCCTGCAGCGATGTGGCAGAGATCATAACGGAGGCCGAAACCTTATTCAGATTGCTGATGGTGCTTTGGAGATTTCCCTTTGTATTGGGATCTAAAACAGTATTTACATTTTTCAATACGCTATCCAGTGAAGCAAGCGTAGTTTTCAATTGATCTGCAACAGGCATTAGTTTCGAAGTTACGGCGCCCAGCATGCCTTCGCTGTCCTTGGTCGCCAGCGTGTCATCGCTTTTCAAAAAGTTACCGCTCTTGCCGCGATAAATTACAACAGAAGAAGTGCCCAATGGGTTTGCTTCAATTTCAGCATAGGAATCGTCGGGAATTTCATATGCCTGATCAAGCTTTATAGACACAAGTACAGAACTAACGTCGTTGCTGCCAGCCTCAATTTCCGAAACACGACCTACCTGGAAACCATTAACAAAAACCGGGTTAGAAGGCATTAGTTTTTTTGTGTCGGTGTAACGAGCATACAGGTAATTGCCGGTCTTAAAAAGGCTTTTGCCCTTCAGGAAATTAAAGCCCAGTATCAAAAAGGTAATTGAAATAGCCGTTAGTGCGCCAATTTTCGTTTCGTTCGATATTTTCACTGCTGTAAATTTTAACTGAGTGAGCCGCTTTGTAACCATTAAGGCCAGACAACCGCAGCACAGGATTAATTAAATATTTTTTTAAACCCATCTTTCGTTTCTTATTTCAGCATCCTTGCGTCGCACTCTTGTGCAATATCGCTTTAATCGGCAAAGATGCCGTTAACTTTCTTCGCAGGGAAATGCAAGCCGCAAATAATAAAATTAGCTGCAATAATAACAGCAACAAAACAAATTGTGCTCGTTATTGCTTAAAAAGATTTGCCAAAAATAACCAGTTAGTTAGAATTGCCTGTACTATTTGGATGTTCCAGGGAATACCTGTACCTGATAACAGCTTTAGTAATTACGTCCGCGGTTTCCTGTTGGCCTTTATCACTGTTAAGATAATCTTCTTCTTCAGGGTTGGTGATATAGCCTGTTTCTACCAAAATGCTGGGCATGGCGGTTGCCTGTAAAACCCATATGCCAACCTGCCTCTGCAGCGCATCTCTTACCGAGCGGCCAATGCTGGAAAACTCTTCTTCAACGGTAAGTGCCAGGCTGGCGCTGCGCTCAAAATATTGTTGTGTTTTTAAACGATAAAGAATCATCTTTTCAGGAGAATCAGGATCGAAGTCTTTTATTTCATTGGCCTGGCTGCTGTCGATATATAATGACTCATTCTCACGCATGGCAAGTTCCTTATCATCGTTTTTGTGTGCTGCCCATATATAAGTGGAGGCACCCTTTGCTGGGTTGGGCGTTGTCCAGTAACGATAAGTGGGGACTTTCCGCGTATGTTTTTTCCTGCTCTTGCCTTTGCCGGTGTAGTAGGTTTGTGTTTTCGTTCCTGTTTGCTCGCTGTGTCTTTGCGGGTCTGCAGCGTCACAGTGTATGGAAATAAAAAGATCTCCGTTTGCGGAATTGGCCTTATTGGCTTTAATCGGTGGCGCATCAAAAACATCCGTTGTTCTTGTCATCACAATATTTACGTCTGGCATTGCATCCTGCAATGTCTTTTGAAGTTTCAATGCGATTTGGAGGGTAATATCTTTCTCCCAACTATAATTTCCTTGTGCACCACCATCCTTACCGCCGTGCCCGGCATCAATTACAATCGTTCTTATACCCGGCCTCTGCAGAAAGCGTGCAGGTGAGATTTTAAAAGAAGCAAGAAAAATAAAACAACCTGTAAGGGTAATAAAAGTCAAAATTTTTTTCCGCATAATATAAGTCATTAAGAAACTTATTCTTTCACATATCATTTATCCATTAAGCCCTATTTTTGCCCGGCACTATGTTGAAGCGTTGCAAAACTAATATAAAATATTTTTCTGCCGGACTCACTATAATGCTGATGTTTGCTATAACGCTAAATATACAGGCAAAGGATCAGCCCAAATTTTCATTTTTCAAATTATTAACAAACAGCACAGATACGATAGCTCCCAAAAATAATAAAAACAACATCCCCAGCGATACCAATATCATTATAAAAAAAGATTCTTCCTCAATCGTTGCTGATACTACCATTGCAGATACAACTATAACAAATAACGACACTTCAAAATCAATGGTCGTTATTGATACGCTTATACTTTCCAAAGACTCACTCGATGCACCGGTGAACTACACTGCAGAAGATTCCGGCGTGTTGGTTATTTCCACAAAGCAATTTTTTTTATACGGTAAGGCTTCTACCAACTACACTGATCTCAAACTTGATGCAAACACTATTGCTTATGATCAGAGCACACAAATAATAAAGGCATTCGGAGGAACAGATACAGCACTTGGTGTATTGAATAAGCCTAAATTAACACAGGGGCAATCTGAATCAACCAGCGACACTATCTATTTTAACATGAAGACGCAGCGTGGGCTTACCAAGAACACTTTTTACAAAGAAGGGGAGATGTTTGTAAACGCTGAACGGTTTAAAAAAATTGACAAAGATGTTGGCTTTGGTTATCGGACAACATTTACTACCTGTAATCTTGATACACCTCACTTTGCTTTCAGGGCAAAAAAAATAAAGATCATTAATAATAAGATAGCTGTTTCAGGGCCGGCAAATATTGAGTTTGAAGGTGTGCCCATGCCTATTTATCTGCCCTTCGGCATCTTTCCTTTAAATCGTGGGCGCCATTCCGGATTATTGCCACCCCAGTTTGCATCGAGCCAAGACTTCGGATTGGGGCTTGAGGGTCTAGGGTATTACAAGGTGCTCAACGAGAACTGGGATGTTACCGTTCGCAGCAATATTTATAGTTATGGTGGGTGGAGTGTTGATCTCCGGCCTGAATATTATAAGCGATATAAATATAAAGGCAGCCTCGACCTCTCTATTCAAAAAACCAAAATACTTAACAGTTCTGCCGATGCAAAGGAGGAGTTTACCGTTTCCAAAGGTTTTTTTGTAACATGGAACCATTCCACCGATTCAAGAGCAAGGCCCGGTACATCTTTCACCGCAAGCGTACGTGCGGGCAGCACGAAATATAACCAGTATGTAACCAACAACGCCTACCGCAATTATCAGAATCAGTTAAGTTCTTCCATAACGTGGTCGAAGACCTGGAACAACGGAAAAGAGAACCTGAGTGTTGCAGCAAACCACGATCAGAATAACAATACCGGCCTTATCAACATCCGCGTGCCAACAGTGAACTTCAGCGCTTCAACTGTTTATCCATTTCAACGCAAAGACTTTGTAGGTACGCCCAAATGGTACGAGAAACTGGGTATCTCTTACAACGGAACTCTGCTAAACCAAATGTCTTTTTACGATTCGCTCTTCGATATAGGCAAACTGCTAGATACAGCTCAGTGGGGTGTAGAACATCGTATCCCTATTTCCGTATCCCTGCCTGCGATTGGTCCCCTTATTGTTGCGCCCGGCATGTCTTACGCAGAAAGGTGGTACGGTCAAAAAATTGAAAGAACCTGGAATGCCAAAACCAACAAAGTTGATACAACTCTGAAAAGGGGTTTCTATGCCGCAAGGGAAGTTAGTTTCGGGTTGTCTTTTAATACTCGAATATTTGGTACACTCAATTTTCCAAAATCGAACGGCATAAAGGCGATCAGGCACGAAATAAAACCATTCGCTTCGCTTACATATAAACCTGACCTGGTGAGTCAATATTATAAAACCACCCAAATCGATACGCTTGGCCATACCTACACTTTCTCTGAGTTGGATGGCGGGGTTATAGGCACGTTCTCTCAGGGTAAATTCGGCGGCGTAAGTTTTGGCGTTGACAACCTTTTAGAAATGAAGGTCAAAGACAAAACAGATACTTCCGCTAAGTCCGCCAAAAAAATAAAACTCATCGACGGGCTCGGTATCACCAGTGGATATAATTTTATTGCCGACTCTTTAAAGTGGAGCCCCTTTTCTATCAGCATGCGAAGCACACTCTTCGAAAAAATTAACATAACCGGAAGCGCCGCAATCGATCCTTATGATGTCGATAGCCTCGGGCGGCGCATAGATAAATTACTTTGGAAAGAAGGAAAGATCGGCCGCTTTACCAATGGCGGCTTAGCCATTTCAACTTCGTTCAGAAGTAAATCAAAAGATAAACGAAAAGATGAAGACCGCATCCCAATTGACGAAACACTTACGCCCGATGAACAAATGCAGCAGCTTCAATACGTGAGGGAAAACCCGGCAGAGTTTGTCGACTTCAACACGCCATGGAATGTGTCGTTGTCTTTTTCACTTAGCTTTTCAAGGCGAATAGCACCCAATCTTAAAGATTACATCACCAGCATAAGCAGCAACCTTAGCGTTAACGGAGACTTTAGTTTAACCCCGAAATGGAAAATTGGCGGCAACACCTACTACGATTTCAGAACGAGTTCCATTCAAACGCTCACCATGTTCATTACCCGCGAAATGCACTGCTGGCAATTGTCTATAAACGTTACGCCCGTTGGTCTGTACCGCTCCTTCAGCATTACACTCAATCCCAAGTCGGGCATTCTCCGCGATCTTCGCGTAAACCGTTCAAGATATTTCTATTCACAATAATTTTTGGTAGCCGGCATTTGTTTTTCATGGCATCGCCTGTTGTGTCACTCCCGGCGTCGTTCAGTACTTTATGCATCAATCGTAAAAAATAAGCTACGGTATGAGAGCATTCTTTCAATTGCGATTGGTGAGTAAAGATATGCAAGTACAAGAGTGCGACGCAAGAGAAGCTCAAACAGGGTTATTAAGCTGGGTCAATAAAAAATCACAGGCTGTTCCGGTTTCTTATAAACCCATGCGGACCTTTCGTATTGTGTCATCACTTAACTTGCAGCACTGGTGAATGGAAAATGTCTCAAAACAAAAAAATGCAGATGAAACCTGTTTATGTAATTGATGCCGTGCGAACTCCTATTGGAAAATATGGTGGAAAGCTTGCCGCTGTAAGGCCCGATGACCTGTTGGCGCACACCATAAGAAATCTGTTGGCGCGCAATGAAAGCATTGACGTGCGCATGATAGAAGATGTGATTGCCGGCGATGCTAACCAGGCCGGCGAAGATAATCGCAATGTTGCCCGGATGGCCGCATTGCTGGCAGGGTTGCCCTATACCGTTGCGGGAACAACCGTTAATAGGCTTTGTGCAAGCGGGCTACAGGCAATTATGGATGCGAGCAGGGCAATTATGTGTAACGAGGGTGCTATGTATGTTGCCTGTGGTGTTGAGAGTATGACAAGGGCGCCTTTTGTAATGGGTAAGGCGGATGCCGCTTGGGGGCGCAAGACTGAAATGGTTGATACAACGTTAGGCTGGCGTTTCATTAACCCAACCCTGGCAGAAAAATATTACCCGTTTTCAATGGGCGAAACAGCGGAGAATGTGGCTGAACAGTGGGAAATAAGCCGGCAGGAGCAGGATTTGTTCGCTTTTCAATCGCAGGAAAAATATTTTGCTGCGTTGGAGGCAGGTATATGGGAAGATGAAATAGCGGCGGTTGAACTGATGGAAGACAGGCTGGTTACTTGGTTTACCAAAGATGAGCACCCACGTAAGACAACCATTGAAAAACTTGGTTCACTAAAACCGGCATTTAAAAAAGATGGGTCGGTTACAGCGGGAAACTCAAGTGGTATCAATGACGGCGCCGCTGCGATGCTGCTTGCCGGTGAAGAAGCAGTGAAGGCGTTTAACCTGCAACCAATGGCAAGGATAGTAAGTATGGGTGTGGCTGGTGTTGATCCGGCCATCATGGGAATGGGGCCGGTGCCTGCAACAATTAAGACGCTCAAACGTGCCGGGCTATCGGTGAAAGACATTGACCTGGTAGAACTGAATGAGGCATTTGCATCGCAGTCGCTGGCTTGTATCAAAGAACTTGATTTTGACAACAATAAAGTAAATGTAAATGGCGGTGCAATCGCTTTGGGCCACCCGTTGGGATGCAGCGGCGTTCGTATTGCCACAACATTGCTACACGAAATGAGAAGACGTAACAGTAAATACGGGCTGGCAACGATGTGTATTGGTGTTGGGCAGGGTGCTGCCATTATTTATGAGGGGTTAACCTGAGCCATGTATTAAAAGGGGTTAAATGATTTTATTATTCCAAGCATAGTTTTTAAATTGTTGAAAATATTTACAATGAAAAGATCATTCCTGGTAGCTGCACTTTTACTGGTGGCCTTTTGTGGATTAAAAGCGCAGGACTCTACTGTTTTTGCCGAATTCTATGGGAAATTCGAATTTAAAGATGGCGGCCCGTTGACAGAGGCCTCAGTTGAATGGTTGGACAACCAGTTGTATTTGACCACTTCAATGGGCAATGCGTCTATGACGAAAATAGGCTTGGATTCTTTTAGTATAAGTTATGCCGATGGCATTGTTGTTTTTAAGAGAGATTCTTCTACAAAGAAAATCAGCGGGCTAACTATTTTTGTGACGGGAATGGTACTCGATGCGGCTAAAGCAGAGCCGGAAAAATCGACAGGCTTAATAAGATTGCCTGCAAAGAAAGAAGAGCCAATTGCAATAAATTAATATCATCAGGCCCTCATCAAGAGGGCTTTTTTATTTCAGATATGGCTTCCATTATAGCCGAATTGGCGAAGGTCTGTTGAACTCCTGTTGAAAGATTTTTAAGAATAAAAGCCCCTTCAGTAAGTTCGTTTGCACCAATAATAATAGCGAACGTAATATGCTTTTTTTCCGCGTATTTGAATTGCTTGTCAAACTTTGCTTCTTCATGAAATATTTCGCAACTTACTCCTGCGGTTCTTAAGTGCTGCATGAGTTTGAAGGCTTCCTCAGCAGCGTCTTTTCCAAGATTAAAGCACAGCACATCGCTGCCTTTTTCCAGATTGCCGGGGAACAATTTTAATTCCTCCATGACATCAAAGATTCGGTCGACACCAAAACTGATACCCACTCCCGGCAGATTTGGAACGCCAAAAAGGCCGGTGAGATCATCGTACCTCCCGCCGCCGCCAATACTGCCCATCGATACATTGGTTGCTTTTACTTCAAAAATACTTCCGGTATAGTAGTTGAGTCCGCGTGCTAAGGTAAAGTCAAAAACAAGGTTGCTGATATTGGTATTTTTCTTGATGAATTCATTGATATAACCCAGTTCTTCTAGCCCTTTTTTCCCGGTTTCTGTGTCGGCAAGCAATGCTGATGCCTGCTCAAGTTTTTCTTCGTTGGTGCCGGCGACTGATAAATATTTTTCAATAAAATACACCTCTTCTTCATTCAGCCCCCGTTGTTTCAATTCTTCTTTTACCTTTTCAAGACCAATCTTGTCGATTTTGTCGATAGCGATGGTTATGTCAATCATCTTATGCACTCCGCCGCATAATTCAGCCAGTGCTGCCAACAGTTTCCGGTTGTTTATTCTAATTTCGACATCTACCTTCAGTTCACGGAACGCGGTCGCGTAGATGTTAATGAAGTCGACTTCGTTCAATAGAGAAAGGCTGCCTACAACATCTGCGTCGCACTGCCAGAATTCACGGTAACGCCCTTTTTGAGGTCTGTCGGCTCTCCAAACTGGCTGTACCTGGTATCGTTTAAAAGGGAAAGTTAGTTGCCCCTGGTTCATGGCAACGTACCGTGCAAAGGGAATGGTCAGATCGTAGCGCAAAGCCCTTTCTGTGATTCCTTTTATATTCTTGCCTTCAAGCACCTGTAGAAAATCCTCTTTTGCCTTTTGTTGTTTAGCAGGATTCTCAAGCCCGTTATTGAGTATTTTAAAAATGAGCTTGTCGCCTTCATCGCCATATTTGCCCATGAGGGTTTCGAGATTTTCCATAGCCGGCGTTTCCAAAGGCTGGAAGCCATATAACACGAACACGTTTTTGATGTTGTCGAAAATGTAATTTCTTTTCTTAATGGTAACTGCATCGAAATCTCTTGTGCCCTGGGGTAAACTCACTGTAACCTTTGCCATGTATTTGTTTTGAATATTATGCGTGGACTTTCAAAGAAAAGGTGTTTGCTATTTTGTTGTTTTGTGCTGTATGGTTTTGTGAACAATCGCCTCGCAGGCATCACTGATCAATTGGTACACTTTATGATAGCCATCTTCGGTCCCAAACCAGGGGTCAGGAACATTCATGTTGCTGCCTGGGTGGGATTCATTCAGAAGTAATTTAACTCTGTCCTCATTCCAGAACTCCCGGGAAATAACTTTTACATCCTGGTAGTTTTGGCTATCCATGACATATATCTTGTCGAATTTAACCATGTCGTCTTTACTGAATTGCCGTGCCTTTTGCCTGCTGATATCGATTCCATTTATCATTGCGACTTTTTGAGAAAGTTGATGGGGTTGGTCGCCGATGTGATAGTTGCTTGTTCCGGCACTATCCACTAACCATTTAAGTCCGGCTTGTTTGGCCTTGTGTTGCAATATGCCTTCTGCAAGCGGACTTCTGCAAATATTGCCCAGACACACCATTAAAACTTTCATGGCGGTAAAGATAATGCAAGAAATAACTTCTGTCAAAGTGATACAGCCTCTGAGTATTACCGGTTTTCAAGTGATGGCAATGAGCAATACTGGTTAGCCTGTTACTCTTTTGCCCTATAGCGGATGAGGTGTGGAAGTGTGCGACGCAACGAAAGCGGAAAATTTATTGAACAGCCGGATAATAAAAAAAGAACATATAATTGATTGGATATTTTTTAGTGGAAGCGTATGGATTTAATTTGTAATTGCATCTGTTTAATTAAACCATTTAAAACGAATTGAAATTCTCTAAAATAAGCAGGGCCGGATTGAAAGTTTTATGTATCGGGAAGTTTTTTTGTAAGAATATAACATTCATCACCGCTTTATGATAAAAATTACTAATTTGCCACCCCCGGCCAAAAATAAGTCAGCGATGGAAAATGATTTCAGAGAGAAACAAAAGAAAAATTATACGGTAATGCGGTCGATCTACAATATCACTATTGGTATTGTTATAACGGGCATAGGTGTGTTGATGTTTCTTAATGAAAAGATTGGTTTGAATCTCGTGCAGCAGTTTGATCCAATTATGATTTATGCTTTTGGTGGCTTATGTTTGCTTTATGGTAGTTTCAGGTTATACAGAGGTATAAAGAAAGAGGATTAATGAAGAAGAAAACATTTGCTTCTGGTGGCTATTCGGGCATTTTAATATGCCTGTTATTTTTTTTCGGGTATGGTTGCGACAGTAAGCAGGGAAAAAGTGCCTATGACACGCCAAGGAGCGGAACAATCAATATAAGTGTGGACGAAAGCTTTGAACCTGTAATAAGTGAGCAGATAAAAGTATACGAATCTTCTTATCCCGGTACAAAGATTAACGCGACTTACAAGCCTGAGGCCGATTGTTTCAGGGACTTACAGAAAGACAGCACGAGAATGATTATTGTGGCGAAAGGTTTGACCACGGATGAAAGCGCTTTTTATAATGCAAATTATTCATACGAGCCACAGTTCGGCATACTTGCTTATGATGCGGTGATTATGATTTATAACAGACGTGCTAAGGATAGTATTTATAGTTTCAGGCAGGTTCGGGAGTTATTAAATGGAAGTGATACGTCGAAAACAGTGGTGCTTGATGGAAATAACGCTACGAGTACTGTAAGATACTTGCTCGACTCAGTTGTAAAATCAAATGGTTTCGGTAAAAATGTGCAGGCGGTTAAAGGAAGTAAGGCTGTTGTCGACTATGTTGCAGGCAATGATAACGCAATAGGGTTTGTCGGGTCAAGCTGGGTTGCAAATGGTGATGACCGCGAACAATTAGATTATCAAAAAAACATCAGTTTTGCTTTGTTGGAATGCAGCAGGAACTGCGATAGCGGAACATATGCAAAACCATCACAGGCAACAATAACATATGCTCAATACCCGTTGGTACGTCCTTTGTATTACATATTAAAAGAGAATTCTAATGGTCTCGGGTCTGGTTTTAGTAATTATTTAAACCTGGAGAGAGGTCAATTGGTTTTCAAAAGAAGTTATCTTGTACCCGCAACTATGTATTTTGGGGTTAGGACAGGGACGCTTCAATAAAAATAAACCACTTGTATAAATTGATGAAAATGAAGAAAACAATTTTAACAATGCTCGCTGTTGCTTTTGCAACTTCACTCACTTTTTCTCAAACTGTTGAAGAGGGGATAAAAAAAATTTATTACCTGCGCATCAGGGAGGCAGTGGAGGGGCTTGAGAAGGCTGTAGCAGCTAAGCCATCTGATGCTTTCACTATTTACTGGCTCGGGCAGGCATATCTAAAGGCTTACACCGTGGCAGATAGCAAAGACGCCTTGGCAAAGGCCAAGGATATCTACCAGAAGGCTTTGAACAGTGGCGTTAACGATCCATGGATATGGGTTGGTATGGGGCATGTGGAGTTGTTGGAAGGGAACAATGCAAGTGCAAAGCAACGTTTTGAGCAGGCAATCACAGCTACAACTCAAACAAAAGGAAAAAATAAAGGAAAAGAAGACCCTGCTATCTTAAACGCTATTGGTGCAGCAAATGCAGATGGCGGCAGCACACAGGGAGACCCCGGTTATGCAATTGAAAAATTAAAGAGGGCTGCAGAACTGGATCCGGTTAGCCCCGAAATAGACTTAAACCTGGGCGTAGCATATTTAAAAATGGGAAGCGATAAGGGCGGCGAAGCAGTGGAAGCTTTTATGGATGCAACCAGGCGCAATCCGCAATATGCGGCAGCATATACCCGTATTGGAAGAATTTACAGAAGCCAGAATAACACTGAATACATGAATGAATGGTACGGGAAAGCCATTGCGGCCGACCCCGCATATGGCCCTGTATACCTTGACTACTTCAATTATTACAAGGACAGAGATGTAAATGTTGCCAAAGAATACCTTGATAAATTTATGGCCAACTCGGAAAAGGATTGTGCAACTGATTTTTTCCTTGCGGATTACCTGTATCGTGCGGGAAAGAACCAGGAGTCTTTGGATAAGGTTAAAGACATGGAAAACAGCGCCTGTAAAGATTATATCCGTATAAAAGTGCTTTATGCCTACAACTACGATAAAATGGGTGACTCTTTAAAAGCAAAATCTTATATGAAGGAATTTTTTGAGCAGGCGCCGCCCGAAAAAATCGAACCAAGCGACTATGTCTTTGCAGGTAAGCTCGTTGCGAAATTTGCCGGAAGCGAAGATGATGCAATAAAATACCTTGATAAAGCCATTGAACTCGACACCTCCGGAATCGATAAAATTCAATTCCTTGGAATTAAAGCTGCTGTCTTAGCCAGGGCAAAAAGATTCGATGAGCAAACCAATACGTTTATACAGATGGCCAAACTCAAAGGGAAAGTAGGCGCTTCTGATTATTACTATATGACAAAGTCAGCGATTGACGCTAAAAATTGCATGAGAGCCGATTCCCTGGCCAAAGCCTACCTCGCAGCCTTCCCTGATCAGCAACAAGCCTTCGGGTTTACTGTTACAGCAGCTAAACTTTGTGATGTCGATACTTCCAAAGGGCTCGCTGTTGATCCAATTAATGCTTACAACACTTTTCTGGGCAAAGACAAGGAAAAGAATAAAAAAACGATTTTTAATAATAGTTATTACCTGCTCATTTTCTACGCCCAATATGCAAAGGATTTGGATAAGGCAATAGCGGTTTGTGACACTATGTTGTCGCTCTACCCTGACCCGGCAAGCGAAGAAAATAAGTTTGCCCAAACAACGAAAGACCAGTTGGTAAAAGCGCAGCAAAAAAAGACCGGGACCGGAACCCCCGCTAAGAGTGCGAATCCTCCGGGCGGCAAGTCGAACCAATAAATTGTCAATAAAAAAACTCCACTTTGAAAGTGGAGTTTTTATTTCAGTGCCATGCCCTTATTTTTGCGTTGCAATTGAAACTTTATGAATATCCTCAATATTTTAATTGACACGGTTTCTTCTCCAGGCAGCACATCCGACTACTTACCCATCGCTATCCAATTGATTTTTGCTGCCGGCTTTGTTGCAACAATGATCGCGCTCTCCCATTGGATAGGTCCAAAAAGAAATACTTCCGACAAACTCGAGAACTTTACAAGTGGTATAGAAACACACGGCGACGCAAGACAACCGATGGCAATTAAATATTTCCTTGTTGCCATTTTATTCGTGCTCTTCGATGTGGAAGTCATTTTTTTCTATCCTTACGCGGTTAATTTTAAAGAGCTTGGCTGGTCTGGTTTTTTTGAGATAATACTTTTTGTAGCGTTCTTTCTTATTGGTTTTATTTACATCATCAAGAGTGGCGCTCTTAAATGGGAGGATTAATTTTTCTGAACGAAAAACCTGTTGTGCAAATGTGCCGGTATCGAACAAGCAACATAGCCGGATTGTTATAATCGTAAACAGGTAGTTACTTTGATCAACATTTAATTAAAATTATTATGGCACGTCCCGTAAGATTTAATATACATCCTAAGGAGGCTAAGATCGAAGACAATGTCGCGATCGCCGAAATGCCTGAGGGAATGCAGGGGGAAGGCTTTTTTGCCACTAAGCTGGAAAGCGTGGTAGGGCTTGCCCGCAAAAATTCTCTTTGGCCATTGCCCTTTGCTACTTCCTGCTGCGGCATAGAATTTATGGCAACGGCGGCAGCGCATTACGATCTTTCGCGTTTTGGTTCGGAGCGCATGGGCTTTACCCCACGGCAGTGCGATCTTCTCATGGTAATGGGTACCATTGCAAAAAAAATGGCACCGGTGCTTCGCCAGGTGTATCTTCAAATGGCTGAGCCACGCTGGGTGTTGGCCGTTGGCGCCTGCGCCTCGTCTGGTGGTATTTTTGATTCTTACAGTGTACTGCAGGGCATCGACCAGGTTATCCCGGTTGATGTGTATGTGCCCGGCTGCCCTCCGAGGCCCGAGGCAATTCTCGACGGTTTTATTCGTATACAGGAATTGGTGCATGCAGAGGGACTTCGCCGCAGGCATAGTGAATATTATAAAGCTTTATTAAACAGTTACGGAATTCAATAATTGGCGGCGGGCAACAGAACCAAGTTCAGCTGTAGTTGTGTCACTCACTTGTACACTTTGTTCTTTATTCAGCATCGGGATTTTTAGTCTTACAAGCAATACGTGAGAATTCAGCATATGAGTTTAACAAACGACCTTATCAAGCAACGTTTAACAGACAAGTTCGGAGAACAGGTATCGGCATTTAGCGAATCTTATGGCATGCTCAGCTTTGAAGCGCCAAAAGAAATTAATCTTAAAGTCATGCAATTCCTTTATGATGACGCTGAATTAAGATTTCAGTTTCTTACAGACCTTACCGCGGTTCATTACCCAGATCAGCAGGGCCGTGAATTAGCCGTCGTTTACCATTTGCACAACCTTGTCGACAATATTCGCATACGCTTCAAGGTTTTTACCGGTATATCCCAGCCCGATGTGTTCACAGCAACTCGTTTGTACGAATCAGCCAACTGGATGGAAAGAGAGACATTCGATTTTTATGGGGTGAATTTTGTAGGTCATCCTAACCTGAAACGTATCCTGAACGTTGACGAAATGGATTACTTTCCGATGCGCAAAGAATACCCGCTGGAAGATCAGACAAGAAGAGATAAAGACGATGAGATGTTTGGTCGGGGCGGATCGGTTTGGTAATCGCTTAAGGTGGTTGCCGTATTTACTGCGTAGCGTTACAGCCGCACAAGTGAGTGACACAACCGCAGCGGAGGATAGAACAAAAAGCTAAGTAAATAAATAAAAATAAAAAGACAGTAATGTCTGAACTAACACATCATAATATTAAACTGCCCGAAGGTTCTATAGAGAAACAAACGACCACGTTGAATCTTGGACCTACGCACCCGGCAACACACGGAGTATTTCAGAATATTATTGAAGTAGATGGAGAACGTATAGTGTCGGCGGAGCAAACCGTTGGGTATATTCACAGGGCATTTGAGAAAATTGCCGAGCGCCGCCCACTTTACCAGATTACGCCTTTAACAGACCGGTTGAATTATTGTAGCAGCCCTATAAACAACATGGGCTGGCATTTAACCTGCGAGAAATTGCTAAAGGTAAAAACACCCAAACGCGTTGATTACCTGCGGGTGATTATTATGGAGCTGGCACGTATTGCAGACCACCTGATCTGTAATTCGATCGTAGGCGTCGATACCGGCGCACTCTCGGTTTTTTTCTACGTGATGGAGTACCGCGAACTTATCTATGAAATTTATGAAGAGGTTTGCGGGTCGCGGCTTACAACAAATATTGGCCGCATTGGTGGTTTTGAGCGCAACTTCAGCAATACCGCCTTTACCAAACTGGAAAAATTCCTTGATGAGTATCCAAAAGTTTTAAAAGAGTTTGAAAAGCTGCTTACGCGCAACCGCATATTCATGGAGCGTACTATTGGTGCGGGTCCCATTGCTGCTGAAAGAGCTTTGAACTACGGTTTTACCGGGCCAAATCTTCGGGCTGCCGGGGTTGATTATGATGTGCGGGTGCATAGCCCTTACAGCAGTTATGAAGATTTCGATTTTCAGATACCCGTGGGTAAAACCGGTGATTGTTACGATCGTTTTCTCGTTAGAAACCTGGAAATGTGGGAAAGCCTCAGCATCATAACACAGGCATACCGGAAAATACAGGAATTTAAAGGCGCTGAAGCAGAAGTGTATCATGCAGATATTCCAGAGTATTACCTGCCGGAGAAAAAAGATGTTTACACAAAAATGGAGGCGTTGATCTACCATTTCAAGATTATTATGGGCGAAACGGAAATTCCGGCCGGTGAAGTGTACCATTCAGTTGAAGGTGGTAATGGAGAACTCGGATTTTACCTCATCAGCGATGGAGGAAGAACGCCATACAGGCTGCATTTCAGAAGGCCATGCTTTATTTATTACCAGGCATATTCAGAAATTGCAAAGGGGAGTATGCTTAGTGATGCAGTTATTACTTTGAGTAGCCTTAACCTTATTGCCGGTGAAATGGACGCTTAAAATGTTCACGCAATGAATAAATATTTTGTTGTACTTGCCTGTATATTTTTAGTGATGTTTTCTTCTCAAAACATCATGGCGCAAACAACAAAGTATGGAGACAATGTGGCAACGCTCGATGGCATAATGAAAGCATATTATGATGTTGTTACAGTAAAGAAAGGTGAAAAAGTTAGTTACGAAAGAGATAGCATTTTACATATTGCAAGTGCACAGGTTGGTTGGAATCAGCAGGGAAAAGATGGCAAGCCAAATTTAACGATGATAAGCCTGAAAGATTATCACAAAATGAGTGATGCATATCTGGAAAAGAATGGTTTTTATGAAATAGAAATCAGTCGCAAGGTTGAAAAATTTGGAAGTGTTTATCATGTATGGAGTACTTACGAAACAAGAAACACTTCTGACGGACCAATAATCGGCAGAGGTATAAACAGTATAGAATTATTTTTTGACGGTACACGATTTTGGATAATTACATGGTTATTTGATGATGAAAGAAAAGATAACCCGATACCATCAGAATACTTAACAAAATAAATTTGATGAGCAGTTTTTCACAGGCGCAAATGATAGAATTTAACCGGCTTGTAGCCCGTTATCCCGAAGGCAAACAAAAGAGTGCTTTGCTTCCGGTGTTGCATCTTGCGCAGGAAAGTTTTGGCGGCTGGCTTAGTGCAGAAACAATGGATTATGTGGCTTCTCTTTTGGGTGTCGAGCCCATCGAAGTATACGAAGTAGCCACATTCTACAGCATGTATAACCTTAAGCCTGTTGGTAAGTACATGTTTGAAGTTTGTCAAACAGGCCCCTGCATGCTGCGTGGCAGCGATAGTATAATTGCCTATATAGAAGAGAAACTGGGTATTAAGCCCGGCGAAACAACCCTCGACGGCATGTTTACATTAAAGACGGTGGAATGCCTCGGGGCATGCGGTTATGCACCAATGATGCAGTTAGGAAAGCACTACCGCGAACATCTTACCAGCGAGAAAGTAGATGCAATTATCGAAGAGTGCAGAAAGAATGCAGCAATGAATAATTAGCAAGATTCGAATGAAGATTTTATAATAATCGAGTAAAAACATAATTGCCTTAACGGGCCAGGTGCTTATGAAACTTTTATTAGAAAAAGCGCATATAGAAAACATCAGGCTATACGATGTGTACCGCAGGGAAGGTGGTTACCGCAGCGTGGAAAAAGCTTTGAAGATGACGCCTGATGAAATCGTTGACCAGGTTAAACGAAGTGGTTTACGTGGCCGTGGAGGCGCGGGTTTTCCAACAGGCATGAAGTGGAGTTTTATTGCAAAGCCTGAAGGCGTTCCGCGTCACCTGGTTTGCAATGCCGATGAAAGTGAACCGGGCACTTTTAAAGACCGCTACCTGATGGAATTTATTCCTCATTTACTCATAGAAGGTTTAATCGTTTCTTCGTTTGCATTAGGGAGCAATGTTACATATATCTACATCCGTGGAGAATATGCATGGATCGTGGACATTCTGGAGCAGGCGATTATCGAAGCAAAGAACAATGGCTGGCTGGGAAAGAATATACAAGGTACAGGTTTCGATTGCGAAATATATGTTCAGCGTGGCGCCGGTGCTTACATCTGTGGGGAAGAAACTGCTTTGATCGAATCACTCGAAGGCAAGCGTGGCAACCCAAGAATTAAACCGCCATTCCCCGCAGTAAAAGGTGTGTGGGACAGGCCTACGGTGGTCAATAACGTAGAGACACTGGCAGCCGTAGTGCCGATCATTAATATGGGCGGCGATGAATACGCTAAAATTGGCGTTGGTAAATCAACCGGCACAAAATTGATCTCTGCCTGTGGCAATCTTAACAAGCCCGGCGTTTATGAGATCGATATGACTATATCTGTTGAAGAATTTATTTATTCCGATAAATATTGCGGCGGTATCGCCAATGGCAGAAAACTGAAAGCTTGTATTCCCGGCGGTTCATCTGTGCCCATTCTTCCGGCGAACCTTTTGCTGAAGACAGCCAAAGGCGAAACGCGTTATATGAATTATGAAAGTTTGAGTGATGGTGGCTTTGCCACAGGTAGTATGATGGGCTCCGGCGGCTTCATTGTGCTCGATGAAGACCAGTGCGTAGTTCGCCATACGTTAACACTTGCAAGATTTTACCGTCACGAAAGTTGCGGGCAATGTTCCCCCTGTCGCGAAGGCACAGGCTGGATGGAAAAGATTTTGAAAAACATTGAATATGGCAAAGGAAAAATGAGCGATATCGATTTGCTTTGGGACATCCAGAGCAGGATCGAGGGAAATACCATCTGCCCGCTGGGAGATGCGGCAGCTTGGCCGGTAGCCGCAGCCATCAGGCATTTCAGGGACGAATTTGAATGGCACGTGTTTAATCCTGATGAGTGTTTAAAAAGAAATTATGGGTTGGCGCATTATGCAGATGAGCGGGCTTTGGCAGTTTAGTTTTTGTAGCCCTCATTAAAATAAGCGTCAGCTTTTGTTGTGTCACTCACTTCTACGCTTAGCTCTTTATTCAACAATAATTTTCAACCTCGAAATGAGGATACGATAAAATTTCCCTTTGGGAATTTGGCTTATGTCAGAACAACAATTATTTAAAGTCACAATCGACAACATCACAATAGAAGTGCCCGCAGGCACCACTATTCTCAATGCTGCACGTAAGATTGGCGGCGATGTTGCCCCACCTGCAATGTGTTACTATAGTAAGCTGCAGGGCAGTGGTGGTAAATGTCGCACATGCCTGGTAGAAGTGTCAAAAGGCAGTGAGAAAGATCCACGCCCTATGCCGAAACTTGTGGCAAGTTGCCGCACAACCGTAATGGATGGCATGGAAGTGAAAAATATCACCAGTCCGCGTGTAACAGATGCAAGAGCTGGTGTAGTTGAGTTTCTTTTGATCAATCATCCCTTGGATTGCCCCATTTGCGACCAGGCCGGTGAATGCCATTTGCAAGACCTGGGATACGATCATGGTAAAGCAGGTACGCGTTATGAATTTCAACGAAGAACGTTCCATAAGGTTAGTTTAGGCGATTATATTCAACTGCATATGACACGCTGCATACTTTGCTACCGTTGCGTTTTCACTGCTGACCAGATGACAGCTAAAAGAGAACATGGCGTGCTGGACCGTGGCGACCACGCACAGATTGCCACTTTCATAGAAAGGAACCTGCATAATGAATTTATCGGAAATGTGATCGATGTTTGCCCCGTTGGTGCATTAACAGACAGAACATTTCGTTTTAAGAATCGTGTTTGGTTTACCAAGCCCGTTGATGCGCACAGGAATTGCCCAACTTGTTGCGGCGAGGTCCAGTTGTGGATGCGAGGCGATGAGGTGTTCAGGGTTACAGCACGTAAAGATGAGTGGGGTGAAATTAAGGATAGTTCAGATGGCAAAACGGGCTGGATATGTAATACTTGCCGTTTCGAGAAGAAGCATATCAGCGATTGGGTAATTGAAGGTCCTTCAAACATCAATCGCCATTCGGTTATTTCGCAAGGTCATTATGTGGGTGTAGAGAAACCCGCTGAAACATTCGAAAAGGTGATGGATGGCCGCAAGCCCCGTTATTTTATGGACATACATAATGTAAGTGAGGTGAATCGTCCGGACATTGAACTTAGCCTGCTGGATGGTCCTGCTACCGCTAAAATTTTTGACGAACCGCAAAAAGACAATAAATAATGCAACTGCTTACATTGGACTTTGCACTGGTACTTGAAAAGCTGATACTCATTGCTATTGTGGTAACCATTGCATTGGTTATTGCAATGTATTCAACATACGCTGAGCGTAAGGTTGCTGCTTTTATGCAGGACAGGCGTGGCCCTAACCGTGCCGGCCCTTTCGGCATACTTCAACCACTTGCCGATGGCGTAAAATTGTTCTTTAAAGAAGAGATTATTCCGTCGCATTCAAACAGGGGTTTATTTGTTCTGGGCCCTGCGTTGGCGATGTTAACGGCTATGATGACTTGCGCCGTTATTCCTTGGGGAAATCATCTCGAGTTATTTGGCCGCATCATTAACTTGCAGATAGCCGACATAAATATCGGCATTCTTTATGTTTTCGGAGTGGTGAGCCTGGGTGTTTACGGCATTATGATTGGCGGATGGGCCTCCAATAATAAATTTTCTTTGCTTGCCGCTTTAAGGGGTGCAAGCCAGGTCATCAGTTATGAACTGGCTATGGGAGTGTCTATTATTGCGCTGATTATGCTTACCGGTTCGCTTAGTTTGAAAACAATTGTTGAACAGCAAATGTCCGGCTACTGGAATATAATATACCAGCCTCTGGGCTTTTTTATATTTTTTGTTTGTGCATTGGCAGAATGTAACCGTGCCCCCTTCGATCTGGCTGAAGCCGAGAACGAACTGAATATGGGATACCACCAGGAATATTCATCTATGAAACTAGGATTTTATTTGTTCGCAGAATACGTAAACATGTTCATGAGTTGCACCATCATGGCGACTCTGTATTTCGGCGGGTACGATATTCCTTTTCTTAATGAGAGCACGTTGGATCCAAATCTTGCCGGTATACTCGGCATCATTGCGTTGTTTGCAAAATCATTCTTCCTAATATTTGTTTTTATGTGGATACGCTGGACACTACCACGTTTCCGCTACGACCAGTTGATGCGTCTTGGCTGGAAATCACTTATACCATTGGCTTTAATAAACATGGTGGTTACAGCCCTGGTAGCGCTATGGTTGAACAAATAACAATAACAGTAAGAAGATTTTAAGTGCCTGGCAACAGTTCTTTTACCAGCGCTCGTTGCGTCGCACACTTGTGCAGAGGGTGAGTGCTGGGCTATGAACCGCGTAGGCGCGAGTTTTATAGTTGGCTATACTTCGGCGTGCACTGGCGCGAAACACACGCCTGTTGACCATTGATTAGAAGTACAAGTGAGTGACACAACCGGCGATGCCACAGGGCACAAAAGCCGGTTAAACAGTATAAAATAATTAAACGTATCAAGAAGATAAAGTTGGCATCATTGAATTAGAAAAATACATTTGCTGATTGAATGAAGCCTGCTGAAAGGAATAAAATATGCAACCACTTACCAACAGAGTAAAAGATGTAGACCGCAGGCCGATGACCATCGGTGAGAAGATCTATTTGCCTGCTATTCTCAAGGGAATGTCAATTACTTTCAGCCACATGTTTAAGAAAAAGCCTACCATTAATTTTCCTGAACAAAACCGGCCGTTTAGCCCTGTGTTCAGGGGCTTGCATGTATTAAACCGCGATGAAGAGGGGAGAGAGCGTTGTACCGCCTGTGGCTTGTGCGCTGTTGCCTGCCCGGCAGAAGCGATAACGATGGAAGCTGCTGAAAGGCAACCAGGCGAAGAGCATTTGTACCGCGAAGAAAAATACGCGGCACGCTATGAAATAAATATGTTGCGCTGTATATTCTGTGGTTTGTGTGAAGAGGCTTGTCCGAAAGACGCAATCTATTTAAGCGAGACTTTTGCACCGTCAAATTATGCACGTAAGAGTCTCATATACGGCAAAAATGATTTGCTGATACCAGATCCTAAAACAGAAGCAGCCGACCTTGCAAAAGCGAAGGGGCTGTGATTTTTATAAAAGCAGATTTGAAAATTACTGGTTGTATAATGGCCAGATTGGTTGATGAATTTTCTTATCTCCAAACCGACTGATACTACATGAGTACTTCCGAAATACTGTTCTGGTTCTTAAGTGTGCTCGCTTTATTCAGCGCTGTTATGGTACTGGTAAGCAAAAATCCTGTTCACAGTGTACTATGGCTTATTGTTGTATTTTTTTCCATTTCTGGCCATTACCTTTTATTGAATGCCCAGTTTCTTGCAATCGTTAATATCATTGTTTATGCAGGAGCTATAATGGTGTTGTTTCTTTTTGTGATCATGCTCATGAACCTGAACCGGGAATCGGAGCCGCAAAAAAATGTTTGGATGAAGTTGTTTGGAGTTATTTCGGGTGGTTTACTACTCACCATTTTTGTTTCTGCATTCCGCTCATCTGCTGACATTTTTGATAAAACTGCGCAGCTGAATGATGGAGATGTAGGGTTAATTAAAAATCTGGGAAAAGTACTGTTTGATCAGTATGCTTTCCCTTTCGAGATAAGCAGTGTACTTTTCTTAAGTGCGATGGTTGGAGCGGTTGTCATAGGCAAAAAAGAGTAGCAGTTACGGTAGTTGTGATGGTGAGCATTGTAAACATTAAAATAATCCCCCGGGGGTAAGGAATATGCCGATTCAATATTATATAGCATTAGCATCTTGTTTGTTCTGCATTGGTGTGGTAGGTGTTTTAACCCGCCGCAATGCTATTATTATTTTCATGTGCATTGAACTGATGTTGAATGCCGTGAATTTATTGCTGGTTGCATTTTCAAAAATGAGTTTTGGGGCCCACCCGGGTGCTTCAGAAATTGCAGCAGGAACAGACGCGCAATTATTTGTTTTCTTTATTATGGTAGTAGCCGCAGCAGAAGTGAGTGTTGGATTGGCGATTATTGTAATGATGTACAGGAATATTCACTCAGTGGATATTAATTTTCTCAACAGGCTAAAGAATTAACCGGTTTTCATGAATAGTATAGTATCTCTGGTACCATTGTTTCCACTGCTCGGTTTTTTGATAAACGGGCTGTTCAGAAAGTCTCTTTCAAAAACAGCGGCCGGTATAATCGGCAGCGGTGCTGTTTTGTTATCTTTTATTATAAGTGTATACCTGTTCAGCGATATAAAAGGAAACGAGGGTTACATCGTTAACCTCTTCGATTTTATCAATGTTGCCAGTTTCAAAATATCTTTTGCCTTTCAGGTTGATCAATTGTCCGTTTTATTCCTGTTGATTATTACTGGTATCGGTTTTTTGATACATGTTTACTCAACCGCGTATATGAAGGAGGAAGTTCCGGCAGATTTTGCCAGGTATTTTGCCTACCTCAACTTGTTTGTCTTTTCAATGTTGCTGCTTGTTCTGGGAGCGAACTATGTAATTATGTTTATTGGATGGGAAGGGGTGGGACTTTGTTCTTACCTGTTGATTGGCTACTGGTTTAGCAATACTGATTACAACTATGCGGCAAAAAAAGCCTTTATCATGAACCGCATTGGTGATCTGGGCTTTTTACTGGCAATATTCTGGATATTGGGAAAATTGGGCACTGCAACTTATAGCGAGGTTTTTGACTTGCGCAATACACTCTCTGAGACCGATATAACGGCCATCACTCTGCTGCTTTTTGTTGGGGCTTGCGGTAAAAGTGCACAAATTCCTTTGTACACATGGTTGCCGGATGCGATGGCAGGCCCGACACCAGTATCTGCATTGATCCACGCTGCTACAATGGTGACTGCCGGTGTTTATATGATCGCCCGCAGTAACGTACTTTATGCTATGAGTGAGGTGTCAAGTGATGTCGTAGCAGTTGTAGGTCTTGCAACGGCAATCCTCGCCGGAACAATTGCGCTCTATCAAAATGACATAAAGAAAGTGCTCGCCTATTCAACGGTAAGTCAATTGGGTTTTATGTTTCTGGCACTTGGAGTAGGAGCTTATACCACAGGTGTGTTCCACGTAATGACCCATGCTTTTTTCAAAGCGTTGATGTTCCTTGGCGCAGGTTCTGTTATCCATGCAATGGGGGGTGAACAGGATATCACCAAAATGGGTGGCTTATATAAGAAACTTCCAAAGACGACCTGGACTTTTGTGATAGGCGTGCTTGCGATATCCGGTTTCCCTTTTACATCAGGCTTTATTTCCAAAGATGAGATCCTAATATCAGTATTTGAAAAAAGCCAGGTATTGTACTGGTTTGCTGTGTTTGCCGCTGTTTTAACTGCTGCTTATATGTTTCGTTTAATGTGGCTTGTATTCTTTGGTGGTTTCAGGGGTACGCATGAGCAGGAGCATCACCTCCATGAATCACCCGCAGCCATGACAATTCCCTTGATCATCCTTGCCATATTAGCTTTGGTTGGCGGCTTTGTTCAATTGCCGGAGGCGTTTGGAGGTAAAGAATATTTCAATGAATTTTTATCGCCTGTTGTTCCGGCAATGTCCCACGAAGGTTCGTCAGTGGCAACTACAGAATATTACATGTTAACCGGAACCGTTATTGGCCTTGCGGTTATATACTTCCTTACCCGCAAAAAATTTGCGGTTAGTATGTTTGAAGGCGTTTACACCGGTGTGAAAAAATTTCTTGCAGACAAATGGTATATCGACGAATTATACGATGCCTTTATTGTAAACCCTTTGAATGCTTTTGCCGGCTTCCTGAAATCCGTGGTGGAGAGGTCTGGAATTGACGGACTGGTAAATGGAGTGGGCAGGTTTGTAAATTATTCATCAAGGCAGGTAAGGTTGTTACAAAGCGGGCAGGTGGGCAGTTATATACTGTTTATGGTATTGTCGATAACGGTATTCTTCCTGGTATTTTGGAACCAGGATAATATAGCCCATTTTCTTACAAATATTTTTTAGCAGCAAAGGAACAACAGGATATGATTTCATTATTACTTTTATTAATTCCGTTAGCGGCAGGTTTGCTCACGATGTTCACCAGGAGTGACAGGGATGCAAAGAGCCTTTCTTTGTTTGCTTCCGTGCTTACGCTGATTGTTTCGTTTGCCTCATTGGCTGGGATGTTTGACAAAGCGCAGCTGAACTGTAATGTGGCTTGGCTACCTTTTTTGGGTGCAAACTTTAGCCTTACCCTCGACGGGATGAGTAAGATGCTTTGTTTACTTAATGCCCTTGCTTTCCCAGTGGCATTTGGAGCGGTATATCGTAACACTTACGCCAGTGCCAACAATTTTTACGGATTAATGTTGCTTATGCAGGCAGGTTTAATGGGCGTATTCCTTGCATCTGATTGCTTACTATTTTATTTCTTCTGGGAACTTGCATTAATTCCTGCTTATTTTCTATGTTCAATATGGGGCGGCGAGAAACGAATACAGGTAACCTTTAAATTCTTCATCTACACATTTATTGGTTCTTTGTTGATGTTGGTTGGTATATTATACCTGTATTTTAAAACTCCGGATCATTCTTTTGCTTTGTCTTCTTTTTACAAGCTAAAATTAGCGCCGTCTGAAGAGAATTTTGCGTTTATATTGTTCTTTATTGCATTCGCTATTAAAATGCCGGTATTTCCCTTTCACACCTGGCAACCGGATACATATGAGCAATCTCCTACCGCGGTAACGATGATTTTAAGTGGTGTAATGGTAAAGATGGGTTTGTATGCCGTTTTAAGATGGCTCCTGCCGGTGATGCCAAATGCATCAGCTCATTTTAGTCAGCTGATTATTGTGCTGTCTGTTATAGGAATGCTGTATGCATCGCTGATTGCCATAAGGCAGGATGATATGAAAAGGCTCATCGCTTACTCCTCCATCGCACACATTGGGTTGATGAGCGCGGCGATATTTACCAATCAGCAAACCGGTTTGCAAGGGGTAATGATTCAAATGTTCAACCATGGAATTAACGTAATAGGTTTGTGGATTGTGGCAGATGCAATCGAAACTCAGCTCGGTACTCGTAAGTTTAGTGAGTTGGGCGGATTGGCATACAAGGCTCCTGTACTTGCGGTTCTTTTTGTAGTGCTGGCACTTGCAAACATCGCCTTGCCTTTAACCAATGCATTTATTGGGGAATTCATGATGTTCAACGGACTTTTCCGTTTTAGTGTATGGATGGCTGCTATTGGCGGAATCAGCATCATACTTGCAGCCGTTTATACCCTGAATATGATACAAAGGATATTTTATGGTAAAACAAATAGTGTAACGGCTAAAGCCATCGATATAAGTACTGGAACTAAATTAATGCTGGTTGTGCTCGTAATTGTAGTGCTCGTGTTAGGTGTTTATCCGCAGCCAATGATTCAGCTTACGAATGATTCTGTGTTGACCGTACTTGGTAAATTTCATCTGTAAAAATTAGATCATCATTCAGATACAATTATGAATGCAATAATACTTTCGGCGATTTGGGCTGTGATCATGATGCTTGGGAGTTTTATGGTTAAGCGTAAAGGCAATTTCAGGCATATCGCTGCTTTCGGTTTGTTGGTTTTATTTGTTGCGAATATTGCAGATACTTATGGCTATTCCCTGTTTAACTTCAATAATCATGGTTTTTTACAATTTACAAGGTTTGGTTACCTGTTTAACAGTATCGCAATTTTTTCCTCGTTAATATACGTTCTGATAACAGGGAAGGAAATCAGCAGGTATGGCAATCATACAGCAGAATATTTTGCCCTCATATTTTTTGTAATGTGCGGTGTATCCATGCTGGCCTTTTATAACAATTTGCTTACGCTATTTCTTGGCATAGAAATAATGACCATCCCGCTGTATATACTCACCGGCAGCGATAAAAGAAACATGAAGAGTAACGAGGCCGCTTTGAAGTATTTTCTTATGGGGTCTTTCTCCACGGGAATTATGCTTATGGGCATCGTATTTTCTTATGGAGGTACGGGAACTTTTTCGCTCGATGTTTCAAGGGCCGGCATTCCCAACCTGTATAATCACGTGGCTTCGTTTCTTGAAATAGTAGGCCTGCTTCTACTGCTCGTTTCGCTGGCTTTTAAAGTGTCGGCAGCACCCTTTCATTTCTGGACACCCGACGTTTACGACGGTGCACCTAGCGTATTCACTTCGTTTATGGCCACGATTGTTAAAGCGGCAGGTTTTATTGCGTTCATCAAGCTATGCTTGGTAAGAATGACTGCAACGAGTGCTGCCATAGACTGGAAAATGATCTTTGCCATAATCATTATCGCAACGTTACTTGTTGGAAATATTACCGCTGTATTTCAGCAGAGTGTTAAACGAATGCTCGCTTATTCGAGCATAGCCCAGGCTGGCTTTATGCTATTTTCGCTCTTTAGTGTGAATGATTTTGCCAAAGAGGGTATCTTGCTTTACTCTGCAGCTTACAGCCTTGCGACGATTGGCATATTTGCAGTACTGGTGAAAATGAAAGACTACACTTTTGAAGGATATAACGGCCTAGCTAAAAAACAACCGTTATTAGCGGCAACAAACACCGTATTTCTTTTATCGTTGGCGGGCATTCCTTTAACGGCGGGCTTCTTTGCAAAATATTACATGCTGGCGGCGGTGGTAAAAACAGGGTCTTACCTCTGGTTGGTTATTGTCGCCGTATTGTTTGCCGCTGTGAGTGTTTACTATTATTTCAGGGTGATACAGGCAATGTATTTCAAGGACGGAAATGCAGAAACTGAAGCTATTACGCCTTCATTCAAGGCTGGGTTATTGCTGGTTGCGGCGCTTATAATCCTTATTGGCGTTTACCCTGGTATAATTCTCAACTGGTTATATTTTTAACCATTCAAAACATTACTGGTCCTCCTATATTTTTTTTCTGTTGTACTTAAATTATCAGGCTAACTTTAACTCGATAGGTGGTGTTCACTTTATTGTTTGATTACTTATTGTATCGGCTTTAGATCTTTTTAGCATCGCCTGTTGTGTCGCACACTTTTGCCGGATATCATTTTCAGCAAGTCTCGGATAGCCGTAACCTATAATAGGTAGAATGGTGATAAATGATTACCGATTGATAGCCAGAAGCACAAGAGTGCGACGCAACGAAGATCATTTATTGACACTGCCGGGACCACAAAAAAAATTACAATGACACTTTCGGATTCACTCTCACTGGCATATCGGACCGTTCGGGCAAATAAATTGCGAACAGGTATTACTGTTGCCATTATTGCTTTCGGTATTATGGCGCTCATCGGTATCATAACTGCCATTGATGCGATGAACGGCAGCCTTAGGGATAGTTTCTCTACCATGGGCGCCAACGGTTTTACAATTGCCTACAAAGAGCGTATTCGATTTGGTAATGATAACCAGACCGAAAGATCAGAGAAAGGAAAAAAACTCAAAAAGTCGAACCTTGACAAACCTATCCAATTACGTGAAGCGGAGATGTTTAAGGCATCATTTAAATACCCGGCTTTTGTTAGTATTGCTTTGAGCGGACCCGGGAATAACGAAATTCATTACAAAAGCAAAAAGACAAATCCCAATGTAATGATCAGGGGTGGTGATGAGAATTATCTTTTTGTCAATGGGTTCAAGGTTGCTACTGGAAGAAATTTTAATCGGCTCGATGTTCAAACCGGCCGAAATGTGTGTTTGCTCGGTAGTGATGTTTGTACCACGCTTTTTGGCAGTGGCGCCGAACAAAGAGCTGTTGACAAAATGGTAAATATCGGCGGAATACCTTACCGCGTTATTGGTGTTTTGAAAAGCAAAGGTAGCAGTGCCCTCCTTCGTGCTGATAATGTTATAATAACCACTTATAATAACGTACGCAGGCTCGGCAATACTTCGCCTTCTTATACCATCGGGGTTATGACAACCGATGTGCAGTTACTCGAGGGCGCTGTTAACGAGGCCACACTTGTATTCCGTGGGATACGAAGACTTACACCCGGTGACGATGAGAATTTTGTACTGGAAAAAAGCGATAAGCTCGCCGAGACTTTCATTAGCCTGCTGGGAAGTATACAGGGAGCTGCAGGTGCTATCGGGTTGATCACGCTGATCGGTGCTGCAATTGGCTTGATGAATATTATGCTCGTTGCAGTAAATGAGCGAACCAGGGAAGTTGGCCTGATAAAAGCATTGGGTGGCAAAAAGAAAAACATACGTCAGCAGTTTCTGTTTGAATCCACCATCATCAGTTTGCTTGGTGCCTTTTTCGGCATCGTTCTGGGTGTTTTGGTCGGCAATCTTTTTTCCATGGTGCTTCACACAGGCTTTGTTGTTCCTTGGGCCTGGGTAATTACAGGAATTATCATTTGTACTGCCGTCGGTTTGCTGGCCGGACTTTGGCCGGCGATAAAGGCTTCTCGCTTGAATCCCATTACAGCGTTGAGATACGAATAGTACGCCAGGTGCTAGCGGTAGTCGAGTTCTCCGGGTAGATTTTATTCAACAATGATAGGTCTATAATAAAAAAGAGGTCGTCCTACTTTGAGACGACCTCTTTTCATTTATGGGTTCTTTGCGTTATGCCTGCTGCCTGCAATGCCTAATTGCCTGCGGTAACTACAGCAATTTCTTCTACTTTGACTTTTGTAATACCCTTTTTAGAGCTTAAGCCAATTTCTTTTGCTGCTGCAATGGTGAGGTCCACTAAACGGCCTTTCTTAGCCATGCTTGGATGCATACGGTCATTAATCCTGACAATTACATCTTTACCATTGCTTAAGTTGGTTACCCGAACCCACGCATTCAACTTATAATTGTTGCTTGCAGCAGTAAGGTAATCATGACGAAATGTTTCGCCAGTGGCTGTCTTTGTCCCTTCCAGGTTTCTGCTGTAAAAACTAGCCATTCCAAATCTCGCTTTTGAAACGATGTCGAGGTCTGGTAAAGACTTAATAGAATCTTTTTCAGTTATTGCTACACTGTCTTCAAACGCTCCTATAGTACTGTCGCTAACAAAAAAAAGACTTTCTTTTGCCGTGCTTCCAAAATAGTCACTTTGCGCATCGGTGGCGAGCACAAAGCAGACTAAAAAGAAAATTGCATAAAAAGCTTTCATTGATTTTTTTGATTGTAAGTACGATTTCAACTCTCGCACGCCGCACTTTTTCCGTAACCCTCAGTTACCAATTTTCATGCCGAAGAATTGGTTATTGTTCAAGAGATATTGATAATCAGCCATTATATAAAAAAATAATGTATTTTGAGCTGGGCAAAAATAGGGTAAATCAGTGAGAATTGCCTCCAAAATAGCTTAAAGTTCTCTGCCGGAAATCGGCGGAAGCACTCAAATCGAGGAAACTCTTACCAGTTGGTGAAGTGTTACCGTACTGCATATATATCGTCAATAAGCTCTATTTTTTTTGATAAACAATGTCAATCGCACTGCTAACGCTTAGGTCCGAGGATACTGTCAACGCTTCTTTCTTTGTCCCATAAAGCACTTCCAGTTGTGCCGTATTGGGTGGGAATTCTCCAAGGTTATGCGCATGGAAGACAAGTGTATTTACACCGTCTTTTTTTACTGCTAGTTTAATTACCAGCGCTCTTGAAACGAGAGACAGTTTATCAACGACAACTTTATCATTATATATCACCGAAACAATGTCGCCATCTACGACACCATTATCATAAAGTCTTAGGGTAATTGAATCGGCATCAACGCCAATGGTTTTGATCACCGTTTTCTTTCTCTCTGAAAATCCTTCCGGAAGCGCCGGCACCGAGTCCTTCAGCACAGGTATTTTTATGTTGGATTTTTTGTCCATGCTCAGTCCGGGTTGCTCCTTTGAAAGGTTAACACTTTGTCCAGTGGAAAGTGTCGCTGTGTTTTTTTCGGTTGTAACTATGCCACCTGCTTCAAGTACAGGGGTTTTCTTTTCGGCCAGACCTTGATCGATATTTAATCCCGGGGCTTTATTAAGGTTGCCTTTAGGATTGCCTGGAACTTTTTCCCCGTTTTTATTTATCACAAGGTCTGCAGTTTCAGGCGCGGCTATCCGCTTTTCTGTTGCCGTATTGTCTATGGTTATGCCGGCATTCTTGTTAAGCTGCGAAGGGGGTTTGTTTGATGCAATTGCATTCTTGTTATTGTCTACAACCACGTCTCCTGCCGGTAGAATGGCAATTTTCTTTTCGGGTGCAGCAGCATCGATCGTTAGCCCTTTGCTTTTATTGATGTTTCCGGATGGATTGTCTATCGTTGTAAGACCTGTCTTGTCACTGGTAATCACAGGGGCTGCTTCCGGCGCTGCTATCCTTTTTTCGGGTGCAGCATCGCTCAGCCTTAATGTACTGTTCTGGTTAAAATCTGGCGTGGTTCCTGTGGCTGTTTTGTTGCTTTTATCGATTGCAACAAGCGGACCGGCCTCGGCAATTGGTACCCTTATGCCCGACGTGCCTTCTTTTAAGTGAAGACCTGGCTTTTTATTCAAAGATGCTTTCATCGGTGCAGCAGCTGTAAGATTTTGCCGCGTGGCAACAACTGCCCCGGCCGGTAAAATAGCAATTCTTTTTGGAGCTTCAGGCGCCGGTACTTTTTTGACTTCGGGCTCGGGTTCCGGGATAGTTTTCGGCGGCTCATTGTTGACTTCCGCAACAGCCGTTTCGGTGCCCGGTTCAACAATGATTTCCTCAGCCGCAGCAAAAAGATCATCCTGTGTTTTTAGGTCAAACTCGGCAAGTTCCCTCGAAAAAACCGTTATCCAGGTACATTCCTGTGAACAACCCTTTGCTTCGCCCTTTAAATAAAATTTTCCATTTTCAATGGAGAAAGAAAGGCTTTGAGGTTTGCAGTTGCCGCAATTTACTTTCCACGTGCCAATATTAATGGTCATGTGCTTTTCATAAATAATGCCATCCACTTTTGTGTTGAACTGAATAGCGGTATCAGAAGGGTTGATTGTCTTTAAATTCCCCTCGAAGGTTTTGCCTTTTATTTTCCCGATGGTTAAAACAAGGTCGTAGTTTTCTTTAGGGCCATTGCTTAATATAAAAGCCCTGCCCTTCCAGCTTCTTTGGAGCCAGCTTGTATTTTGCCCAAAACCAACGAGCATTGCAAAAAGGAAAACTGATATTAAAAAAGCTATCTTACTTGGCTCACGCATGCGGTAACAGTTCTTTGGGTTGCAAACTAAACATTTATTTTATAAAAGATTCCCGGTATAATTCAATCAGCAGTTTGCTCTTTAACGTTTTATGTGAAGTTAAATTATGCGCTTTGCAAAGAATATACTTATATCCGCAACTGATCGCTGTTGCTTTTGATTTTTCATTTTTGAACCGGGCTTATGTTCGCTAATTTAGCTTCAGTTGCGTCGCACTCTTGTACTGTTGGCACTAGGCTCGGCAAAAAACAGCAGTTACGAAACGATTTTTCAAATATCCTGGCGCTGCATACACGTTTAGCCGACTGTAGTTGTGTGGTACAAGGGTGCGACGCAACCGGGCATCATAGTTGCCATGCAGTTTGGCCCATAAAAAAAATCAGGCAATGATAGTTACAGATTGGTTCTATTGTAATCAATACCAGGAATTGGTCAATACCGGTCGCGATGGTAAAAAAGCCCGCAAGAATGGGCTCATTCTTTCTTCAGTGTGCTTTACCCTGAATGTTATGACAGTAGTTTATTTGCTGTCGTGGGCGGGCGACCTGTTGTGGACCAGCTTTGATGACATCGAAACCTATGCCAGTGGAAAAACACTTGGTGAAGCAATAGGCCTGCTGCTGATTATTGCTTTTTATCTGCTGTTGAAATATACCAGGGGAAGCGAGGCTTACTTCCACAAAGTAATTGAGCGGTACAGAGGATTGTCTGAGGTTGACCAGAAGGATATAAGCAAAAAGGCCTACATATATATGTTTGGCAGCATAATCGCGATGATGATCTGCATTTTTCTTTGAAATGGCCCGTTTTAAAATTAATCAAACAGGTCTGAAGACAGGTACCTGTCGCCGCGGTCGCAAACGATAAAAACAATTACGCCATGGCTCAACTCGCGGGAAAGTTTAATGGCTGCATGCGCTGCACCACCACTGCTCATACCGCTGAAGATGGCTTCTTCTCTTGCAAGCCGCTTCGACATGGTACGGGCATCAGCTTCATCCACTTCAATAATTCGGTCGATTCTTTCTTTTTCAAAAATTTTTGGCAGGTAAGCTTCAGGCCATTTACGAATACCCGGTATATGTGAGCCATCGGTGGGTTGGCAACCAACAATACAAATATTGGGATCTTGTTCTTTTAAGTAGCGTGATACGCCCATAATGGTACCAGTAGTGCCCATCGCTGAAACAAAATGCGTTACTTTATGATCCGTATCTCTCCATATCTCAGGGCCGGTTGTATGGTAATGCATCATATAGTTATCGGGATTGGCAAATTGGTTAAGCATTAAATAGCCACCACTTGCAACCTGTTCATTGGCATAATCAATAGCGCCTTCCATTGACCGGTCTTTTGGCGTTAAAATTACTTTCGCACCAAATGCCTTCATGGCTAAAACTCTTTCCCTGGTGGCGTCTTCGGGCATTACGAGTTCTATTTCTACACCAAACATCGAAGCGATCATGGCGAGTGCAATGCCTGTATTGCCACTTGTGGCCTCTATCAGTTTAATGCCTTTCTTTATTTCACCCCGGTCCATCGCTCCTTTGATCATACCAAATGCTGCGCGGTCTTTAACGCTTCCACCGGGGTTGTCTCCCTCAAGTTTCGCATAAACAGCAACGTGCTTATTTGCGCTGATATTTTTTACTTCAACAAGCGGCGTATTTCCAACGAGGTCTAGTATGCTCGCCATAGTTTATTTGTTATTACTGTTGCAATTTCAGGGATTAACATTAAAATTTAAAATGTTGTTGTTCACTTAACTTTTACTATTGTGTTTAATTTGCGCATATCGTAAACCAATGAAGAAATCTGATGGCATTAAATTTTAAGATCGCCAATAAAAAAAGTAAGATAGATGGAACGGGTGCTTTTGCTTTGCAGCCGATACCTGCACGGAAAAAAATAGGTGACCTGGGTGGCGAGATCATTTCTTTGCGTGAGGCAAGGAGGCGTGCGAAAAACACGAAAAGAGTGGCCATGGTTGAATTTGGTGACGGGCGGGCATTGGATGCCAGCGTCAAACCCAATGAGCTTCGATACATAAATCATTCCTGCTCGCCAAACAGCTTTATGCGTATATGTTACAGCCGGGTGGAGTTCTACACGCTCAGGCCCATAAACAAAGGGGAAGAACTCACGTGCGATTACGGGCCAACGCATCACGACGGTAAGCTGAAGTGCGATTGTGGAAGCCCCGGTTGCAAAGGATTTTTATAAAAATTCAGAAGCCGTTGATCGGTGCTGCTATTGTTGCGGACGTACAAGTGTGCGACGCAACAGTGGATGCCACAGAGATATAAAGTCAGGCGACAAAAGATATTTTTATTTTAATAAAAGCTGTATGATCATAGATAACCTGGATAACTGCAAACGTTATCTTTCACTGCATCCCAAATTTGAAAAGGCTTTTGCGTTCTTGATGGAGACAAACCTGGATGCGATAGCGCCCGGAAAATACAATATTGATGAGAACGATGTTTTTGCCATTGTGCAGGAATATGACACGCTCGACGCATTGGGCGAACAGATGGAATCGCACGAAAAATATATTGATGTGCAGTATATGATCAGGGGGGGTGAACGGGTGGGGCTTGCTTTGTTAAGTGACCAAAGCGTTTCAAAACTGTATAATGACGAAACAGATTTTATGTTGTACGCAGATGCACCTTCGTTTTTTGCAGAATTGTCAAGCGGTATATTCATGATTTTTTTTCCAACCGACCTGCATATGCCTTGCATAAAAATAGAAAAACCTGCTGCGGTAAGAAAGATTGTTATAAAAGTTAAGGCACTATCTTTTCCTGCGCAGCAGATTTGTCAAAATGGTTAACGTTCATCAGCAGATGGTCCGTATAAGCCCGGTACCGGGATATCCAGCAATCGCAGGTAAACGGTAAGCTGCCCGCGATGATGAAGCATGTGATTGTAATACCACGACCTTATAACTACTTTTTTGGGCAGCGTGAAGTAGATATGTTCACCGTTTTGCATAGTCCACGGACTGTTTAACACTTCATCTGAAGCACTTTCGAGAACCGCGATTGCCTGGGCGAGATATTCATCAAAATGCTTTATGAGATCCTCGTTGGTCTCCGCCACAATTGTTTTGATATTGTCAGTTGCAAAGTTTAATCCCTCCCGGTTAATGATAAGATCAAACCATGTGAGCAACTGCGATACATGTGATGCGAGGTGGCCAAGAGTAAAAGACTTTTCATGAGGCTTCCATGTAAGTTTTTCTGTGGGCACACGCTCCAGGGTTTTCCTGGTACCAATTGATTCTTGTTTTAATTCGGCAAGCAATGCCTGGTTAATAGCCATAGATTTTTTTTATAAAAATAGATACTAATTGCATTGAACACGTGGATATTTAATCTGGAAAGTGAAGGATGGCTAATCGGTGAGCAGTTGTTTAGCTAACAGGTCTTCCACCTGCTTTTCTTTTTGTTTGATGGACGACTCCAGTTTTTCCCAGGCTGCAGCAAATTCTTTTTGCACTTCAATATTCTGCGAAAGCCAGACTTGTTTTTGTGAAAAACTTTCCTTTATTATTTCAAGGTCGTGCCAGAGCCCGATAGACTCCTGGAGTTTGTGGAAGTAAGCAAAGTTTGGATCGTCGTTGTCTGATTCATGGGTAACCCAGTTGTAGCTGTACAGCCGTTGCTTTATCAGCTTGCGAAGGTTATGCCATTCAGTTATGGGGAGGTTTCTGCGGCAATATTTTTCAACTTGGGCATTCAGGTCAACAAAATATTGTTCAGCAAGAATTTCGTTGGTGCTTCTTATATATTCTTCACACGAGGTGATAATATCTTTGAAATCTTCTTTGTACTGCATGGAGTTTATCCTGAATTGGTCGATCATGAATGCCAGTTTCTGATCGGAGTAATAGGTAGACAAAATTACCTCGTGCTGGCTCTTTCTTAACCATATCTGCAACAATTGCAGTTCTCTTATAGCGCCCGCAGTTTGAAAGATGTAGCGTAAAAGATGGGATGGTTTTTTTAATTGTTGTTTAGGGTAGATCGTACGCAAAAATTTAAGCACGGCCCTCATCTTTTTGATCTCAACACGCAGATCGTGCATCGAGCCTTCATCGCCGTTCAGTTCAAAATCGTGAAGGTGGTTAAAAAGATTTTTTGTTCTTAATGCAAAATATTTTTCCAGCGGTGTTTGCATATGATCAGGTATTAAAGGTAAGTTTTACGCCTTCCGCAAAAGTTACCGGGCTGTATTGCAGTATTTTTTCCGCTTTATCAATCTTCAATCCCGATCTTTTGGCTCTCTTTACCGGTTCTATAAAAGAATCAGACGTTACGTTCGTAATTAATGCTGCATCGAGTCCCAAAGTTTTTGCAATGGTCACTGCCATTTCGTAGGGTGAGATGACGTCTTTTCCCGCAAGATGAAAAGTTCCCATTTGTCCCTCCATGATCACTGTATAAATACCGTTACAAATATCTTCCACATAAGTAGGCGTACGCAATTGGTCACTTACGACTTTTATGCGATTGCCGGTTTCAAGATTTTGCTTTACCCAATGCAAAAAACTGGGACGTAAGCCCGGCCAGGTCTTTCCATAAATAAAAACCGGCCGGATAATGGTATACCTCAATCCGCTGGCGGCAACAAATTGTTCTGACATAAGCTTCGACTCGCCGTAAAAATTCAACGGGCCTTTTTCGTCATCCTCGCTGTGTGGGCCATTCTCACCAAATACAAAATCGGTCGATACATAAATAAAATGAGGTTTAACATCCAGCTGCAGCGCCGCCTCTGCAAGGTATTTCGTTACTTCAACATTATGCAACAGGCACTTTGCTCTTTGTTCATTGCATTCGTCAGGCTTGCTCATTGCTGCTGTATGAACGATCACTTCGGGCTTAACCTGGGCAACGACTTCGTTAACCGATTCTCGGTTGGTAAGCTCTGCAGGTAAATATTCGAAAACATGTTGAAGGGGGATACGGCATTCACCTCTGCTGCAAGCGGCTACGGTTATGTTTCTTTTGGCAAGAAAAATGGTCAGGTGTTGCCCGAGAAAACCATTGGCGCCAGAGATCAAAACTTTCATAACAGCAATTTATGAAGCAACCGTCAAAATGTCGTAATTAAAAAAAAATTTATGGTTAGTTAACACGCACCAGGCGCCTGTTGTGCTGGTGCCGGCAAAATGAAAGGGCTTTTGCAAGCCCTTTATAAGTTTAGAATTCATCGCTGTCAACACCCTCATCGGTTGTTTCATCGGAGCCGGAACCATCGCTGCCGGCCTCGTCATCGTCTCCTTCCTCACCAAACCCTTCGGCGCCCTTTGTGAGGTCGTATTTTTCTTCAATGTCAGCGAATTTGTTGCCTAGCAGGCTCCGTGTGCCATATTGCTGCGGGCCAATTCCTTCTGTTCGGCTTACTGCCGGGTAATTGATTTTGTTACTTTCTTCTTTTGTTACATTGATAAGCTCAACCAAAAATATCCAGTTCTTTAAAAAATCATACTGATAAATAAACTTTTGATTGGTATCGCGTATTTCACTGCCGATGCTGGTTGCGGACATTATCAATGGTTCGGCTTTATATGGCTTGTCATATTTGGCAAAACTGATTTCTCTTCCACGCAACCAGTTATCATTACTGCGATAAAAAGTAGCCTGGTGTTTACTGTCAAATTCATAGGCTTTCAAAATGCCGAAATGCAAATCCTCAAAGGATTGTGTGTGTTTTATTACTACATCCCGGTAAACGGTATCGTCTTCTTCGAGATAAACTCTGAATTTTAAAATGGCCATTCGGTCTTTAATTTTCGTTAACAGGGTCCGTTCTTTTTTGTCACCAGCTTTACTGCTTAGTAACATTCCTTGGTGCGGTAATGTTTTACTCCATTGCACTTTTAAGCGATGACCAATTACAAAAAAATCGCGGCTCATTGCTCACAAAAGATCTGCAGTACAAGTGTGCGACGCAAGTAAAGCCTGATTGATAAGCTTAAGCCGGGTCAAAAAATTGCATTTCAAAAATACAATTTATTCAATAGCATGCAAGTTAAGCGATGCAGCCTTATCGATCATAAACCTGTAGGCAGATTCATAGTCGTTGGAAATTATGCCATCGAGAATTGCATCGCGGATGGCATCTTTAATAAGGCCCACAGGCTTTGAAGGCTGCAGCCCGAAGGTTTGCATAATCAGTTCGCCTGTGATTGGCGGCTGCCAGCTACGCAGGTGATCTTTTTCTTCCACCTCTTTCATACGTTGCCTTACCAACTGGAAATTTTCAAGATAACGTTTAACCTTTTGCCGGTTCTTGCTGGTAATATCAGCATTGCACAACAACATAAGGGAATCAATATCGTCACCAGCCTCGAAAAGTAGGCGCCTTATGGCGCTGTCGGTAATATTTTCTTTGGTAAGGCTGATAGGGCGCAGGTGCAGCGCTACCAGTTTTTGCACCATTCTCATCTTATCGTTCAACGGCAGTTTTAACCTTGCGAATATCTTCGGTACCATTTTGGCGCCAACGACTTCGTGCCCGTGAAAGGTAAAACCGTGGCCTTCTTCAAATCTTTTGGTGATCGGCTTGGCAATATCGTGCAATATAGCCGACCACCTGAGCCATAGGTCGTTTGTTTTCGCAGAGACATTGTCAAGCACCTGCAGCGTGTGATAAAAGTTGTCTTTGTGGCCTTTACCATCGACGTTCTCGGCGCCGTGAAGCAACATCATCTCCGGGAAAATGATTTGCAGCAGACCGCTTTTACTCAGTAGCTCAAAACCGATGGAAGGCTTGGGGCTGAGCACTATTTTATTCAACTCATCGCTGATGCGTTCCTGCGAAACTATTTTGATCCGGCCGGCATTTTCTTTTATTGCATGAAATGTTTCTTCGGCAATGCTGAAATGTAGCTGGGTGGCAAATCTTATGGCACGCATCATTCGCAATGGATCGTCGCTGAACGTTTCAGCGGGAGAAAGCGGTGTTTTTATAATACGCTTTTCAATATCTTCCTGCCCGTTGAACGGATCAATAAGCTTGCCGTAATTGTGATCGTTCAAACTAATGGCCAGTGCATTGATAGTAAAGTCGCGGCGGTTTTGGTCATCTTCAAGAGTGCCCGGCGCTACATCTGGCTTTCGGCTGTCGCGGTGGTAGCTTTCTTTACGGGCGCCCACAAATTCTATCTCAAAAGCATAGCTGGAAAGATATTCTGGTGATGGCGATTCTATGTCTGTTCCGGACTTATCATAGATTTTTATTTGCGCGGTGCCAAAAGTTTTGAAAAAAGCAACAGCAGGCTTGGGATTAAACCGTTCAGCTACTCGGTTGGCAAGAGCAATGCCATCGCCAATGCAAACAATATCTGCATCTTTTGTTTGCCTGCCAATGATCTTGTCCCTCACAAAGCCTCCGATAAGCCAGCACGGAACATTAAGTTCTGCCGCTGCATTGGCAACCTTTTTTAAAATGAACAGCTCCTTTTCTGTACACTGAATATCCATCCGGGCAAAGATAGGAGCAGCCAACATAAGAGGATTTTTGATTTTCAGTTTTTTTGCAGTGAGCCATGCTGACAACTACAATATGCCCACAGCTTTTTTTGTTGGCTTATCTTTAAACAAAATAATTTTTATGATAGCCTACGACACCCTTTCCGAAGCGCTGGACGGTTTAAAAGCGCGTGGTTTTGCCATCGATTTTAATCTTGCATTTGATCACCTCAAATGCTCTGCTACAGGCTTGTGTTTAAACCCTGCACAATTTGAGATTGTTGAACACCATCGCTTCGAAGGCATGAGCGACCCTGATGACGCTTCAGTGCTTTATGCAGTAGAGTCACTTGATGGTACTGCAAAGGGGGTACTGGTTAGCGCGTACGGCGTATACAGCGAAAGCATCAGCGAGGAGATGATCCGGAAACTTAAAATACAACATGTCTAAACGCATTGTTAGCAGAACGGTATTATTGCTTTCATTGGTGAGCTTGTGTACCGACATGGCAAGTGAAATGCTTTACCCCATTTTGCCGCTGTACCTAAAAGAAATCGGGTTTTCAGTTGCAGCCATCGGACTACTCGAAGGTTTCGCTGAGGCGTTGGCCGGCCTTAGTAAGGGTTTTTTTGGCACGTGGAGCGACAACAGTGGCAAGCGGATGCCCTTTGTAAGATGGGGCTATAGTTTAAGCGCAATAAGCAAACCAATGATGGCATTGTCATCTTTGCTCCCGTGGATATTTTTTGCACGCATGCTTGACCGCACGGGAAAGGGACTACGCACCGGTGCCAGGGATGCTGTACTGACCGCAGAATCAACACCGGCAACACGGGCCCGGGTCTTTGGTTTCCATCGTTCACTCGATACAGCCGGCGCGATGATCGGTCCTGCAATTGCATTGCTTTACTTGTATTGTTATCCAAACCAGTACCGCGATCTTTTCCTTGTTGCTTTTTTGCCCGGGATTGCGGCCGTAATACTGTCTCTCATTATAAAAGAGCAAAAAACAAAGCATGTCGCATCAAGAAAATATCCCTCTTTTAAAGCATTTTACCAATATTGGATCTCGTCGCCGCGGGCCTATAAAAAGCTTACCGGTGCGCTGTTATTGTTCGCCTTATTTAACAGCAGCGATGTGCTGTTACTATTACGCATGAAAGAAACCGGCATAAATGACCGTTACCTGGTAGGCGTATACATTTTTTACAACGCGGTTTACGCAGCTTTTGCCTACCCGGCCGGTGTGCTTGCAGATAGAATCGGGCTGAAAAAAATATTCACGGGTGGTCTTTTTCTATTTGTCATTGTTTATGCCGGTATGGCCCACGGCGGCGATATTTATTTATATGCGTGCTTGTTTTTGTTGTATGGAATATATGCCGCCGCGACTGAAGGCGTTTCAAAAGCATGGATCAGCAGTCTGGTGGCAAAGGAAAACATAGCGGCTGCCACCGGCACCCTCAGCGGTTTCCAAAGTATTGCATCGTTGGTCGCAAGTGCGCTTGCAGGTTTTCTCTGGCTTTATGCCGGTGCTGTTGTTACTTTCTTATCTTCGGCACTGGTAACTCTTTTGGTAATTATTTATATCCATAATAAAACTGAATAATTATGCTGCACAGGCGTAACTTCTTAAAATTTGGCTCTATTGGAGCGGGTACGTTTTTATCCGGAAACCTTTTTGGTAAAGGTTATCCCGCACCTGGTAAAAAACCGTTGGTCATTGCTACATGGGATGCGGGTATCAATGCGAATAAGAATGCCTGGAAAGTATTGCGTTCAGGCGGCCGCTCCCTGGATGCTGTTGAGCAGGGCGTAATGACCACCGAATCTGAGATAAGCTGCTGTGTAGGTCTCGGGGCAAATCCCGACCGCGACGGCCATGTAACCCTGGATGCGAGTATCATGGATGAACATGGTAACTGCGGCAGCGTTGCTTTTCTGGAAAGGATAAAGCATCCGATATCAGTAGCCCGTATGGTGATGGAAAAAACACCGCATGTGATGCTGGTGGGCGAAGGTGCCCAACAGTTTGCATTAAGCCAGGGATTTGAACTTGAGAGCGGTAAACTGTCTGGTGATGCACAACAGGCTTACGACGAGTGGTTGAAAAAATCAGAGTATAAACCGAAAGTAAATATTGAAAATACCAACGGCACTGCTTTTGCACCGCGCAAGCTAAGCAATGGAGCATGGAACCATGATACGATTGGCATGCTGGCGATCGATGCGAATGGCAATCTCAGCGGCAGCTGCACAACCAGCGGTATGGCTTTTAAGATGAGGGGTCGTGTGGGCGATTCGCCCATTATCGGGTCCGGCTTATATGTAGACAATGAAATAGGCGCAGCCGTTTCAACAGGTCTCGGCGAAGAGGTAATAAAGATATGCGGTTGTCACCTGGTGGTGCAGTTGATGGCGGCAGGTATGTCGCCGGCAGAAGCGTGTAAGGCAGCCATTGCAAAGATCATTAGCCGCAACGGCGCCAAAGCAAAAGACCTGCAGGTTGCGTTCATCGCATTGAATAAAAAAGGGGAATTTGGCACACATGCCGTGCAAAAAGGCTTTAATTACGCGGTTTGCTATTCTGATGATAAAAATGAACTGATCGATTCGGCCTATACAATGAAATAACAGCTGGTTGGACCCAACGCTTGTTTCGCTGTTCGGCACCGGTTGCGTCGCACTCTTGTACGCAAGAACAGACGTCAGCATTAACGAAACGCGAAAATAGCTGTCGACGCTGACTAGCCTTTGGTATTTGCTGATCGAAGAACAAATTGTACAAGTGTGCGACGCAACAAGAGGCGCCCGCAGCGATACAGCTGGTAAAATAAATCTGGTCTATGCTTTTGGAAATTGCAGTCTTTAATATTCAGTCGGCGATCGATGCCGGAAAAGCGGGTGCCGACAGGATTGAACTATGCGAAAACCCTTTTGATGGTGGAACCACACCCTCTTACGGAACGCTGCAGGCGGTTCGCAAACACCTGCAAATACCGGTGTTTCCGATTATAAGGCCAAGGGGAGGCGATTTCCTTTTCAACGATGCCGAGTTTGAAGTAATGAAAGAAGATGTGCTGCTGTGCAAACGGCTCGGCTTTGACGGTGTCGTCATCGGCATGCTGAATATCGATGGCAGTATCGACGAAGTAAGAACAGCCTTGCTGGTAGAGATCGCCTACCCGATGGAAGTTACTTTTCACCGCGCGTTTGACCGCGCGGCAAACCCATACGACGCCCTCGAAACAATCATCGGTTGTGGCTGCCAGCGCATACTGACCAGCGGCCAGGTACCCAACGCAAATAAAGGTAAAGACCTTATCACACAACTTATCCGCCAGGCGAATGAACGGATTATTATCATGCCGGGAAGCGGGGTGAGGAGCCAGAATATTCTATCGCTTGCCAAAGAAACCGGCGCAACAGAATTGCATTCTTCCGCCCGGAAAATGCAAGCGTCTTCTATGCAGTTCATTGTTCCCGGGATGAACGAAGCCCTTGAAAATATAACGGTTGATGTGAATGAAATTCAGGAAATGAAATCGGCGTTACTTTCTATCCCCGGTGCACCTCTTTAACGTCTTATACTGAAATTTTACTAAAAACTGTTAAAGCATATTATTTTTTGATGTTGGCTTTAAACCCCTGCTCTAAAACAGGTTCTGTAATTGCATAAACTTTATGGAATGAAAAAGTCAATACTGGTTTTGGCGCTGATAACAGTACTCGGTGCAACCCTTATTTATGCAAGGCCCTTTAATGGCCACCCTGAGAGAAATGATGCAAAAGAAACCGTAAGCAAAAAGGCAGGCAAAACGGTGCATACAGTTAATTTTAAAGCAGACAGGGAAAAACTCAAAGCCGATAAAAAATCCGGCGCATCAAAACAAACGCTTCATGCAGACAGGAAAGAATTGGTGCAGGATAAAATTTCGTTAGCAAGAGAGCATCAGCATTACAGGAAAGAGAGAAGAGAACAGAATCATTCCGCTACTCAGAATGGAGCGAAAGTGGCACAGCCATCTGCAAACGATCAGCAATAATATGGCAAATTGTTTCCGGGCTTCCGCTGCATGATGCAGCGGCCTGGAACATCTTATCATTGAATAGCTTTAAGGTTTAGTTACAAAATACACATGCAAATCAAACGGGCAATAACTGCCCGTTTTGTTTTATACCAGAGCTCCTTGTGTTGAGCAGGTTTCGGGTTGTTAAAAAATCGGCGCCCAAAACCGCCAGCATGGATGCTTTTTTTCGCTGGTTGTGGCCCTGCTTTGTATGGCTCAATAAAATGGGTTAAATTGTATTCGAACACCCTCAAGCATCCCAATATGCGAAAGCTATTCTCCTTCGGCCGCAGTCAGGCAGTGATTTTTTTTACACTGTTTCTGGTGATACTATTTACTGCTGTTTATATTTTTGTTTATATACCAGGCAAAGAGAGCGAGTTAAAAGAGGATCACTTCAGGTCGCTGCAAAAAACAGATGCCAATATAGATGAGAAACTGGCTAATATGGTTGCCCTGCTCAACAACCTTTTGCAACCATACACAAACGCTGACAGGGCTGGAGATACCGTGCTGATAAATGAGTATGTTGCGGGGAGAAAAAAAACAAGCTGGAGAAATTTCGAGCTTGATGAGATACAAACAAAAAGCACAGCGGCATTTGCGCAAAAAAATCCGGCCATTTACGATCAGCTCGATCACAGCGAGAAAAAGGAAGTTAAGCTGCTCAATATCGATTCCACACTCCGCCGATTCAGCATTACCGTTTTCAATGAAAAAAATGATTCCGTTTTCAAGGCATCCCTGGCAATCGACTTTAAGAAATTTTTCGCGCCGGTGCTTCCGGGAGACATTTTTGACCAGTACATTGTTTTCAATGATGCCGATCCTATTTATGAAAGCTTTCCGTCAGGAGTTACCTACACTAAAAATGATTCAGCAGTACGGGTGGATAAAGAGATTCAATCTTCTGTTGTAAGAGATATCAGTATCGGAGGGGTGGATTATAAGATGTTCCTGCAGCCAATGAATTTTGATGTGTCTCATCATTGGGTTATAGCAGGCCTGCTCACCACATCAAGGTATAACGCCGAAGCAAAGAAATTGCCGACCGGCATTATATTGTTGCTGGTAACCATATCCATTATTATTATTGTTGTTTTCCCGTGGATCAAACTCTTTCAACTTGGGCGAAACAACATGCTTACGCTTACCGATGGCATATCCTCGGTCGTGGTTTCCATATTGCTGATGTCGTTACTGTTTTTTGTTTTCTTTCGGTACAACGGTTTCTGGCGCCAAGACCATTTCACCGGAAGCGACAGTACGGTGGTGATACCACAGAAAGCCCTTGCCGATAAACTATCTTCTGCTTTTACAAACGAGATAAGCAATCGCTATAAGGAACTGAGTTACTTCGATTCTATACAAAGTGGCCATGCAGTTGACAGCACCAATACCGCTTTCTATAAAACGAGGGCTGGCACGAATATTAAAGATGCATTCAATACGATAGGTGGCTTAAAAGATAGGGCCGATAGCAGGGCCTTCGTAAAAGTGTTGTGGATCGATTCAAACGCAAGCGAGCAATATTATTGGGTAAGCAATTCCTTCTTCGAACAGCACGTGTATAACCTTTGGCAACGGGACTACTACAAAAACCTGAAGCCAAATGGCCGCCCCTTCTATATGGATAGCGATGAGCAAAAGCCATATTATGTAGACCAGGTGGTTTCTAAAGTAGATGGCCTCTTTCGGTCGATCGTTTCCAAACCTTCACAGGCATCACACGCAACGGTAGTTGCTTACGCGTTTGTAATGCAATGCCTCAGCAACACGGTCATGCCTGCAGGTTACAACTACGCCATAACCGACAACAAAGGCAAAGTCCTTTACGCCAGCGATTCTACCCGCAACCTCAACGAGAACCTGCTCGAAGAGTTTTCCGATTCGGAAAGTTTGAGAGAGGCTTATGTAAGTCACAAACCGGGTGAGTTAAGAACAGACTACTACGATAAGAAATACAAGGCATATGTAAAACCTGTTGACGGTTTGCCTTATTTCGTGGTTGTTCTTGCAGACACCGCCTATAAAAGCACGAGAGACGCGGAGGTATACAGCTTTACATTTTCAATGATGCTGTTTTTATTTTTATTGCTCGTGATCCAGGTATTTGCCACCATGGTTGCCAGCTATAACAGATGGGCAGTGCCGGGCAGACATTACGTTACCAACTGGCTTTGGCCAAAAGCTAAATACCATTCCGTTTACAAAACCGTCGCCCTCGTGAATGTACTCAACATGCTCTTGCTTGCATTTACTTTCCGGTACGCAGAATTTACGGAATACCTGCTGGGGCTGCTCACCTGTATAACCGTATCAATCTTCCTCGCAGTGCTCCTTGCCTGCAAAATTGATGAGGAGGTGCCAAACCGTAAACTGTGGATACTGATGCTGCTATTCATACTGGTGCCGGTTGTGTTGGCCGTTAATTTTCTGGATGATTTTTTTTCTGCTTTTACGCTCATAACCACGGCGTCCCTTGCGATTGGCGTCACGGCTTACCTTGCTTTTAAGAAACCAGTGACTGAATCGGGCGACAACAGGCCAAGGTGGAGCCATGTTCATAGTTACACCTTGATGAATGTAACAAGGCTCATCATCACAAGCGGTATTCCAGTCGTACTTTTTTATGTCACTTCTTTTAATTATGAACAGGGCCTGCTCACAAGATACCGGCAGCTTGACTTCGCAGAACAGCTCATCAGCAAGTTTTCTTCAAAAGCCATTGCCGGGTTTACAAAGACGGGTACACAGGAAACCCGGCTGAATAATGTAATAGACTTTACAGCAAACGGCGCAAAAGCTGCAACCGGAAGTAGAGAAAATACCGGCTACGGATCTGCCGTATACAAAGATGGCAAATGGGTAAAGCAAGTGGGGTTGACCGACACGCTGATCGATACCAGTGTTTCGCGACAGCATAGAGCTACAGCTGCTATGCTGAACGCGTTCAGGTATTATAAAAACAATGAGTCGGTTACCGAGAATGATCTCTTCATCAATCAGTCGCAGGATAAACTGTACAGTTACAACGACAGGCTCTTTGTTAAACCAGGCGAGGTGGGCGATACCGCTCTTTTTCAGCGTAACCTCGGTATTGGCAATGCGGGGCTGGTGCTTAAGTCTGTGGCGCCGCTGTACCTGTTCCCGGGCTTTGGTTCATTGAACGAAAAGCTATTCTGGTTATCATTGCTGGTTTCGATTTGGTTATTCTACCAGATCATGCTCGCCGTTACCAAAAAACTTTTTTCTTTTTCATTCCATGCTTCCGATACGCCCTTGTTCCCGGAAAAATTAACCACCGGCAATGGGGCCGTCGTGCTCACCTCATCGTTATATATAGTAGACCTTGCAGATAACAACTTCTTTAAAGAACTGCAGGAACTGCTGAATACAAACAGATTATTTATCGCGGCTGCAGATGGTAACAGGCAACAGCTTCAGCAAAAGAACAATGCCGGCCTCACGCCTGTTTTCCGGGAGATTGACTTTATACACCTGCCCGATTCAAAAATGCCTAACGATAAAGATTTTACCTGGCAAAAGATTGTGGAAGATTACAAACTGCGCAAACCTGGGTGCGTATTGATAAAAAACCTCGACTACAACCTGTACAACACCGTTACGGATTATGCAAGGATTAGTTTTCTGGAGACACTCATAGCCGACCATTGCGTACTTATTTTTACATCTTCAAAAGCACCCGCCGACCTCTTTGATAGTTCAATTTCAATTATCGGTACTATGCCTGATGTGGAAAAAAGAAAACTGAATGAATACAAAAAAAGGCTGAAAGCTATTTTCAAAAAATGTTCCCTGCTGTATTACCCGCTTACCAGGCGCAGAGACTACCATCAGTTTACTGCTTTTGAAACCGGCATATTCTATAATAATCTTTGGAGCAGCCTCGCAGAAGGTGAGCAGTTCATACTTTACGACCTCGCAAAAGATGGGCTCGTAAATGTGCACGACCAGGCAAGCATCAATATGCTCATCGGTAAAGGCATTATCGTGTGCGATAACGATAATCATATGAAAGTCTTCGCCAAAGGCTTCAGTGATTTTGTGCTCAGGATCCTTAGCAACGAAGAGTTCTCGCAGGTGCAGAGCCATATTGAAGACAACGGCAACTGGAACCGTTTACGCGTTCCGTTGATCGTGGTTATCGCCGGCTTGCTTGTCTTGCTTTTCTCCTCCCAGGAAACCGTTTACTCAAAACTCATCGGCTATATTGGCGCATTTGCCGCTGGTGTGCCAACCATCATAAAACTGTTCTCCATTTTCGATAAGCCAGACAACAATAAACAATAGCGTTCCTCACTTTTTGCCTGTTACAATAAGATGTTTTTTATTGTCCCGGCAAAATTGCAGGCATTGAGCTGCTGTTGCGTCGCGCACTTTTACTGCATCGCACCGGGCAGCAATACAAAACGCTGACTCATGATTCCCTGCCTGGTATCCTTTGAAGATAAAGCTGTTGGTACTTGCCGGTCATGGCGCTGAACGTACAAGGGAGTGACACAACAGGTGATGCCATAATTTATGCAGCTGGTTACACAATGCCGGCTCTTTTGCGGTGCTGCTTTTTCTTTTAAAAATGGTATTTTCGGTTCATGAAACGAATTGTTTGTATTGTATGCCTTTTTGCTTCCTGCTCATTGTTTGCCCAGAAAACACAGGTCGGCGATTTTACTGCGCATCTTGATATTGGTGCACCCAAAGTGCAGGGCAATACAGTGTATAGCAAGAAAGACAAAAGTTATATAATATCCGGCGGTGGGTACAATATCTGGTTTGGTCGCGATGAACTGCAATATGCATTTAATAAGCTGCGCGGCGATTTTACCTTAACGGCCAATTTCGCATTTATTGGCGCGGGCAAAGAAGCGCATCGCAAAACAGGATGGATGATCCGTTCTTCCCTGGTTGATTCAGCCATGCAGATCTGCGCAACGGTGCACGGCGATGGGCTTACAGTGCTTCAATGGCGTGGCAGTAAAGGAATGAAAATGCGTGACCCGGAAGATGAAATCTTTGCATCGGGCAAAAACTATTCGCTAATACAATTACAACGCAGAGGCGATACCATAGTCATGCGTGTCGCAGAAAAAGAAGGCGATCCCTGGCAACTGGTGGGCGAGCACGTATTGGAAAATCTTCCGGGCGATGTGTTTGCAGGCATATTTATTTGCTCCCATAACCCCGATGTAATGGAACAGGCAAGAGTGTGGAATGTGCGTATCGGGAAATAACTTTGGTGATCAGGCATTATACGCGGCAAGCAGCTTTTCTTTTAAGGCTGCTTTTTTTTCGTCGTTGATAAACGCGTGGGCAATAGCTTCAAGATTGCATGTTAAAAACTGCATCTTGCTCCAGTTGAATACCTTTTCCAGCAGCGCGTATTCGCTGTTTAGGGTAACATCCGAAATGGTTCTCGCATCGGTGCTGATGCTCACAGAAAGGCCGGCGTTATAAATATCATCAACAGGGTGGTCATGTATACGTTCGTAAACATTTGTCTGAATATTGCTGCTCGGACAAACTTCAAGATGAATATTGTTACTCTTTAGAAAGGCTACTAGCCTGCTGTCTTCCATGCTTCGAACGCCATGCCCGATACGCAGCGGGTGAAAATGCCGGATGGTCTCCCAAACGCTGTCAGCGCCCCTGGCCTCACCCGCATGTGCCGTGCAACTGATTTGATTGGCCCGTGCAAATTCAAATGCTTTAATATGGTTATCTATGGGAAACCCGGCTTCGTCTGCGGCAATGTCAAAACCGGTAACAAGCGTGCCCCTGAACTGTGCGGCAAGCAGTGCTGTCTGCAAGCTTTGTAGTTCCGTGTAGTGGCGCAGGGTGCAGAGTATTAGGCGTGCTTCCACGCCTGTTTGGGCGATGCCTTCCTTTGCTGCATCGTTAACCGCTGCAACCACTTCTGCCGGTCGTAACCCTTTCGTCAAATGCTGTAGTGGTGCAAAACGGATCTCGGCATAGATAACATGGTCTGCTTTCAATTGCCTGAAAAGGTCCAGCGTTACCAGCCTCAGTTGCTCCTGTGTCTGCATCAGCTCATAACCTTTGATGGCTCTGGTGATATAATCAGCCAGGTCGGTGCATTTGGCCGGGGCAATAAACGATTGCCGCCACGCTTCGTAGGTAATGGTGGAGTCGAGTTGTTGCACCACTTCGTAGCTAAGGCAGCAATCAAGATGAAGATGCAATTCTGCTTTTGGTAATAATGAATAGTCCATGAAATGGCAATATGGGTAAATATACTTCCTGTGCCGGCAACATGTCACAAGGTCCGTAACATTTATACTGGGTTATCGATATTTCCTGCCCGAGACTGTATTTGCTACACCCGGGTTTTGTTGAATAGATATCCCCGTTTGTATAAGCTAAGTTTCACGGTTTGCTGTTTTTATTGTACAAGGTCAGTACCTGTCGCAATATTTATTAATTTGCCGCACTCAATAACAGGACCATATGAATAAAAAGAGCAGCATTTTTATATACGCACTGGTAGCGGTAGCGTTTGCGGCATGCAGCAAAGGCGGCGACGGTGGAAGCACGCCGCCGGCTTCAACGATTACCGCAACAATAACTGGCGCGTCAACAGACAGGAGCGTATCTGGCTCGTCAATCACTTTTAATGTTGCGCTCAGTGCGGCTCCCTCTGCCGATGTTAGCCTGCATTACGCCTCGTTGGCAACTGGCAATGCTGTGGCGGGTAAAGATTACACCGCGGTCGAAGGAACGCTTGTCATTCCCGCCGGGACTAAAAGCGGTAGTATAAAAGTGGATGTCTCTGCCGACAGCCTGCGTCAGCCAAACCAAACCTTCCAGGTACAGCTTAGCGATGCAAAAAACTGCAGCATTAAGACCGATAAAGCCACAGGCACCATCATCAACGAAAACGGTTTGTACTTCCCGGTCGATAATACGGGTTATACAACGCCCGATAATTACAGCGGCTACACACTTGCATGGAGTGACGAGTTCAACGGAAATGCCGTAAACACGGCCGACTGGACTTTTGAAGCCGGTAACAATATGGGTTGGGGTAATGCAGAGCTGGAAAATTATACCGACAGAACACAGAATGCATTTGTTTCAAAAGGTAACCTCATCATCGAGGCAAGGAGGGAAGAATACGGCGGCTCTCAATACACCTCAACAAGAATGATCACGAAGAATAAAAAGACTTTCAAATTTGGTCGTGTAGACATAAGGGCAAAGCTGCCATCTACAAAAGGCATCTGGCCCGCCTTATGGATGCTTGGCAACAATATAGACGCAGTTGGCTGGCCTGCGTGCGGCGAGATTGATATCATGGAGCTGTTGGGGCAGGAGCCCGGAAAAATGTACAGCACGCTGCATTGGGGTGCAAACGTCGCATCGCACGATTCAAAGGGAACTAACTACGTTTTACCATCAGGCACCTTCGATCAGCAATTTCATGTATTCAGCCTGGTATGGCAGCAAGACGATTTGAAATTCCTTGTTGACGATACGCAGGTGTTTGAAGGTAAAAGCAGCGATGTCGCCGGCAACCCTTATCCTTTTAACAGTGATTTCTTTTTCATTTTCAATATTGCAGTAGGCGGCAACTGGCCCGGGGCACCCGATAATACAACCGTTTTCCCCCAGCGAATGGTGGTGGACTATGTGCGGGTATTCCAGAAATAGTGCTCGTTTGTTGTAAATCCGGCCATGTACTACTGTGTGCATGGCCGGATTTTTCTTTTATTGTTGCATCCGGGCTTTTTGTATGCGTGTATTGGATTGTATTTCTTCAACTTCCAGGGCAGCTTTCAGCTGCGGCGGAACGAACGACAGGAAATGATCTCATGTCATTTGCGTTGTCGATTTGAAATAACCCGGCTTGCACATTATGTATTCCCCTGCACAAGTGTGCGACGCAACAAAAGCTTAATGCTTATACTGGCGCCGGGTACATAAAATTCTTTTTAAAGATCGGCGCCTGATTAATAATTTTAGGAACACTTAAAACATTTGTCATGACATCACGCCGCGACTTCCTGCAAAAGATATCTTTTTCTGCCGCCGCAATTCCCTTTCTTTCTGTGAAAGAGCAGCAGGCTGCACAGGAAGAACGATACGATGGACCGGTACTGCGCGTAGCCATTATGGGGCTTGGCAGTTATGCAACACGGGTGGCCGAGGCGATGAAGGAATGTAAGAAGGCAAAGTTGGTGGGCGTCATCAGCGGAACACCATCAAAGTTGGCGGCATGGCAAGCCAGATACGGTATTCCCGAAAAGAATTGCTATAACTACGGCAATTATGGCGATATAAAAAATAATCCCGACATAGATGCAGTGTATGTAATAACTCCAAACGCATTGCATAAACCACACGTGATAGGCGTTGCCAAAGCAGGCAAACATGCTATTTGCGAAAAGCCGATGTCGGTGAACGCCAAAGATGGCCAGGAAATGGTTGATGCATGTAAAAAGGCCAACGTAAAATTGCTGGTTGGCTATCGCGTGCACTTTGAACCAAAAACGCTCGAAGTAATAAGAATGCGCAAGGCAGGCGAATTTGGCAAAATATTATTCTTCCAGGGATTGAGTGGCTTCATCATAGGCGACCCGAACCAATGGCGCCTCAACAAGGCCTTATCGGGCGGCGGGTCAATGATGGATATCGGTATCTATTCGGTCAACGGTGCACGTTACATGATAGGCGAAGAGCCGGTTTGGGTAACGGCCCAGGAAACCAAAAACGACCCCGTAAAATTCAAAGAGGGCATCGATGAAACCATACAGTTCCAGATGGGTTTTCCCGGCGGGGCGGTGGCATCCTGCCTGTCAACCTACAGCCTCAACAACCTGGATAAATTTTATCTCGATGGGGTTAATGGCTTTGCTGAAATGCAGCCTTCCACCGGTTATGGCCCTATCGCCGGCCGCACACACAAAGGCGAGCTTACCCAGCCGCATATCACGCACCAGGCTTTGCAAATGGATGGCATGGCAGAATTGATCTTTGAAGGCAAACAGCCGGTGGTGCCGGTCGATGGGGAGGAAGCAGTAAAAGACCTCAGGATCATCGACGCTATTTTTGAAGCAGCAAAAACAGGCAAAAAAATTCCCCTGTAATTGTAAATGGCTGCCTGCAGCCATCAAAGCGGTCAGCAGGCGATTCTTTAAACTTCTATTAATCAACAGTTCAGTCAATATTAATCGCGGAACGCCCGGTTCGTTCTATATTTACAGTACAGCAAAGCTATTTGCGAAAGTTAGATCCAGTTATCCGTTCATTTTATTTCCGTTGCATTACTTGTTCTAAAGTTAAGTTCTTAGTCAACGTCCGTAGTCAGCATTTAATTCATCGTTATTTCAGTTCAGTTCAAGGTTATTAGTAAACATTTTTAGTTAACGCTATTAAAATCTAAACTATGAAGCTTTCTGAATTTATGCTCCTCGATGAGGCCGGTAAGAGAATCACTGTAATCAACAATGGCATACCCCTGGCCAGTATTACCAACCCGGGTTTTATCATCTTTCTTTTTCAAATGGAGAATTTTTACGTGGAAACTTACTGCAACACGTCCGACAACAGCATTGAAGAATACCGCGTATTGCCCGGCACCAACAGCCTGAAGCGTTACCTCGATGCAATCCCGATCGACGACCTGTTGAATTGATTTTTTAGTAAAATGGCCCTCAAAAGCAGGATGTTTTTGCAAAAAATGCATTGGCGCAATTATTTAATTAGGTTTTTAAAATATAAAGTTTACCTTCACGCCGTCATTTTGAGCTCGCATTAGTATCATTAATTATCCTGCTAAGTATTTTGCATTTTAGTTAGTTTTTTACTCTTCGCCTCACTCAGAAATCTTTAATTTTTAATTGTTAAGAATGAACATTTATGTTTCGAATTTAAGCTTCAACGTACAGGATGAAGACTTAAGAGAATTTTTTGCTCCTTACGGAGAAGTAACTTCAGCTAAAGTTATCAACGACAGGGAAACCGGCAGATCAAGAGGCTTCGGCTTTGTTGAAATGTCAGATGACGCTGCCGCTAAAAAAGCTATCGCAGAATTGAATGGCGCAACTGTTGAGAACAGGGCCATCAATGTAACTGTTGCAAAGCCTAAAGAAGACAGGCCTGCACGTAACAGCGGTGGTTACAACAACGGAAACAGTTATAACAGAAACAGGTATTAATATACTTTCCGGACAAGCTTTAAAGCCCTGGCAACAGGGCTTTTTTTATGCCCGGGTATTTTATAACTGCATTGTTGTGGGCCGGGCTTCTGTGCTTCATTTAGCTGCTGTTGCGTCGCACACTTGTGCTGCAACAAAAAACTCGCCAGGCCTTAAATGCTGAATCTCCTGCCTGGCATTTTGTATCTCCGTCTCACGGCTCACTTTTCACGGCTCACGTTTGACGAAAGGCGTTCCTCACTTCAAGGGTGCGACGCAACAAATGCCCGGCTTTGTACCGCAGCCCGACCCCATAAATCTATTTTCGACTGCCCTGCTGCCATCATTCAAAGCTGGCAGCGCAGGTGCCCGGGTTCACAGGCCGCGCTTATTTGTTACATTTGAGCAACAGCCTCTGCATGATGCGTTTTATTCCAATTATTTGCTTTCTTGTCATTTATTGCTGCAGCCTCCCGGCCCGCGGTCAGTTCCAGGTAAACCATTTCAATACGGAGAATGGTCTGCCCTCCAACGGCATTAAGGGTTTGCAATGGGATGAGTCAACTGGTTTTTTGTGGATCGCCACCGAAGCAGGGATTGTCCGTTACAACGGCATGGGGTTTAAAACCTTTGACATTAACACCAATCCCGAAATCGGCTCCAACAGGATCGTGTGTATCGTAAAAAATACCCGGGGAAATATTTTGGCCGGTGGGGAACTGGGAAACCTGTGTATCATAAAAGACAATATGGTACTGCCATGGTTTACCGACGCGGGAAAGGCTCGGTATAATTACAATTACTACGCTGCTCTGGAGGGGCCGGATACCTTATTCAAACAATGTTATAAAACGCCTTTCCCCGGGAATTTCTCTAACTACTATCAGGGTGCGTTGGTATCATTGAACGATACGGCTTGCGTAGTGTTGGCAAAAGACTCGCTGTTTTACTACAGTGTATCAACACTACAACCGGTGTTTATAAAATCCGCACCGCCGGGGATCAGAAAGGTTTTTACGATAGGGGGCAAGCTATACCTGTTGAACCGTTCCGGCCAGCTGTTCGCCTGTAATGTGTCTGAAAACGAATACGTGCCGCAGCAATTGACAGGCGAAAACAACAGAAGCTTTCACATTGAGGAAACTGGTAGCGCGGTATTCTGGCAGTCAGGAATGGATAACCCCATCGTTATGCAGCAAGGGAAGGCCTGGCTCCTGGAAAAAGCAAATGAGCACCAGGTAACAAGTACCCTGGTAGCCTCCGGCATTCCTGGAAACACGCTTTTTCGTTATGCAGCCTACAAAAAGAATGGCGGATACCTCTTCCTCGGCAGCGCTTCAAAAGGGATATATGTAATTCATCCAAACCAACTGCTCACGAAACAACCCGGCGCACAAACCTTAAACCGGCGCAACTCATTTTACAGCCAGGTTGAGTTGCCCGACGGCAATATCATTACCAATGAAGGGATTATTATCGGCGACAACCCCGGGCATGGAAACTTCAATATCGGCAACCGGTTCCTTAACAGCATATTCACCATAAATGACAGTACCATTATTTATGGCGGTAAAGACAGCCTTTTTCTGTACGACAGGAAACACTGCGTAAGAAAGCTGGTATGTGCTACCACCATAAACGACGGTTTTGCCGCCATCAGGTCAGAAGGCCACCTGTACCTTTGTAACCAGGACGGTATCGGCATCATTCACGACAACGGCAGTATAGAATTTTTGCAACGGTACGACCACAACACCGGTATTCATTTGCAACCTTTCGACATAGCTGAAATATCACCGGGTAAACTGGCCATTGCAACCTGTGGCGGCCTGCTGCAGTTCAACACCCTTACCAAAAAAACCGATACCCTTTTAAAGCTGCAGTCGGTGTGTATCCGAAGCCTGCATAAAGACGGCGATTATCTGTTCATTGGTACCTATGGCGGCGGTTATTACATGATGAAGAACGGCATATTAAAAGCTATGCCGCTCGATATAAACCAATACCTCAAATACACCCACTGTTTTATAAAAGACGATGCAGGCTATTACTGGATTAGCACCAATAACGGGTTGTTCAAAGTAAGAATGACCGACATGATAGATGCTTATGAAAAAAACATCCCGCAGTTGTATTACCATTACCTTGGTAAAGAAGATGGCATGGAAACAACGGAGATGAATGGCGGTTGTACGCCATGTGCGATAAGGCTGCACAACGGCATGTTTTCTTTTCCAACCATGGATGGGCTGCTTTGGGTAGACCCTGCAAACACCAACATTGAACTGCCTTCGGGCGTTATATATATCGACAGGTTCCTTGCAAATGGCAATCCGGTAAATGTCGCACAAAACCAAAACATGGAACTGGGCAGGAATGTGAGTAGGGTAGACATAGCCCTGGCCGTAAATGCCTGGTGCAGGAAAGAAAATCTTTACCTGGAATATAAACTGAATAACAGCAGGTGGTTTCGGGTGGAAATGGTGGCCGGTGAACCAAAGATCAGCTTTGCAAGCCTCGGTTATGGCACTTATACACTGTCGATAAGAAAAATGAACGGCTTTGGCACCGGTAATTATTCTTTCCGGGACATAACCTTCACCATTCCAACACCCTTTTATCAGCAGTGGTGGTTCAGGATATTGGTATTGCTTGCACTGGCTGTGCTGGCATACCTTGTTTTCAGGTGGCGCCTCCACCGGTACAATGTCCGGGAAAAAAAACTTACCGCCATGGTGGAGCAAAAGACCATGGACCTCAACCTGAAGAACATACAACTCGAAAAGAATAACCAGATAAACCTTCGCCTCATATCCATCATCAACCACGATATCATGACACCGCTGAAATTCATGCACTATGCAGGCAAGGCGCTGGTGGATAATAAGGGCACCATCAGCGAAGGGCAACAGGCCGAAACCATTTCCGAGATTACGCAGACCGCCAGGGACATGGAACAACTGTCATCACAGATATTGAACTGGATCATTTATCATAACCCCGACGGGCGCATGCAGAAAGAAGAATTCGACCTGCACCAACTCGTGGAAGTGGTAATAAGGGTGCTGCAGTTTTCGGCCAAGGAAAAGCACACGCTGCTGCAAAACAAAGTGCCGCTGGGCTCTGTAGTCAACCAGTTCCTCGAACCAATGCGGGTAATGATCTACAACATTGTGCTGAACAGCCTCAACTTTACAAAAAATGGCACGATAACCATCGAAAGCCACAACAAAGACAACAAAATTGTTTTGCAGGTAAGCGACAACGGCCTGGGTATGACACAGCAACAGATCGACAATCTTTTGTCCGACGAAAAAACCATCGCGTCAATCAATGTCGACCAGAAAAAAGGAACAGGCCTCGGCTACCTCATCATCAAAGATTTGCTGAAAATGATGGAGGGGTCACTGGAGATCAGCAGCATACTCCACAGCGGCACCACCGTTATCGTAACGCTGCCGGTGTAAAAACTTTTGATAGAGGTACTTTTATAACGTAGAATAAATTCTAACAGTCTCCCGGTAAAATAAAATGACTTTTATAGCATGCAGCTTATCAGACCAAGAATACTCATTGGCGACGATCATGGAATAATCCGGCGCGGCATCTCCCTGCTCATACAAATGGAGATCGGCGAATACAGTATTACAGAAGCTGGAACCTGTTCAAGAGTTATGGCTGAACTCAACAAAAACTATTTTACACACCTCATCCTCGATATCATATTTCCAGACGGCAGTGCACTGGAAATACTCCCCAACATCAAAAGCGTTTATCCCGAATTGCGCATCATGCTTTTTTCCATGCAGCCGCCCGAGATCTATGGCGAGGCAATGAAACAGTTCAGCATACAATACTATTTGTCCAAAACATCCGATAATGCCACGGTCACAAAAGTGCTCACCAATTTCCTGAACAACGATAAAAATATCGAAGAAAGCAACCACCTCGTATCCGGCATCAATCCGTTTAAAAACCTCTCACCACGCGAGTTACAGATACTCCACTATATGCTTAACGGCTTTGGCACCAAGCAGATTTCCGAAACCCTCAACCTGAAAATGAACTCCGTATCCACCCTCAAAAAGCGCATCTACGAAAAAACAGATACGGCAAATTTTAAAGCACTTATCGATCTCTGCACGCTATACAAGATCAACTACTAGGCATTTCCTTTTTGGTAACGGGCTGCATTGCTGCCATCGTCTTCGTTGCGTCGCACACTTGTACAATTAGTCTCATCTCGGCAATTACAGGAACAACAGCCCGCAATTTCCGCAATCATACATTGCTTCCGGAATTTCCAACTGCATCATACTGCTGCCTTTTCAATAGTCAACGGTTTGCAATTAATTCCTGCGCTGCCCGGTAATGCTGCAAACAAAATCATCCGGCACGGTTTAATAAATGTATAAAAAACACTTATATTCACCATTCAGTTTTCCATATGAAAAATATATTGTCCGTTGCAGGCTGTTGCCTGATCATTGTCGCAAACGCTCAGCAATCCACCGCACTCAAATTATGGTACAGTAAATCAGCAGGTAATCGCTGGGAAAACGCACTACCGGTTGGCAATGGCTTTCTTGGTGCCATGGTCTACGGCAATGTAGACACGGAAAAAGTACAACTGAACGAAAGCACCGTATGGAGCGGCAGCCCCAACCGGAACGATAACAGCGCCTGCCTTGATTCATTGCCCGTGATCCGCAAACTAATCTTCGATGGTAAACAAAAAGAAGCCGAGCAATTGGCCAACAGGATTATGGTAAGCAAGACATCCCATGGGCAAATGTTTGAGCCTGTGGGTAACCTGCAACTCGTCTTCCCCGGCCACAATAATTACACAAACTATTACCGCGAGCTGGATATAGAAAAAGCTACAACAACAACACGTTACACAGCAAACAATATCACCTACACAAGAAAAACACTCGCTTCATTTCCGGATCGTGTTATTGTAGTGCAGTTAACAGCCAGCAAAGCCAATAGCATTTCCTTTACTGCATACTATACAACGCCGCAACCAAAAGCCGTTATGCATGCAACCGCTTCCGGACAATTAACAATGGAAGGCACCACCATTGATCATGAAGGCGTGAAAGGTCTGCTGCAATTCAAAGGCATTACACAATTTAAAACAGATGGCGGCATCGTTACCGCAACAGATACCTCCGTTACCATCAGCAATGCAAACACGGTAACCATCTACATTTCCATCGCAACGAACTTCAATAATTATCACGACCTCAGCGGCAATGCAGGTGCAAGGGCCGCAGGCTATTTAAGCAAAGCGGTCACTAAACCATTTGCTGCCATCGAAAAGGCGCATATTGCAGCCTACCAACAATATTTTAACCGGGTACATCTCGATCTTGGTACAACAACTGCTGCAGCACTTTCTACAGATGAACGCCTGAAGAATTTTGATACCGTAAACGATCCGCAGTTTGTAGCACTCTATTTCCAGTATGGCAGGTACCTGCTCATCTCTTCTTCACAGCCGGGTGGTCAACCTGCCACATTACAAGGCATCTGGAACAACCAGCTTTACCCGCCGTGGGACAGTAAATACACCATCAACATCAATGCGGAGATGAACTACTGGCCTGCAGAAAAAACAAATCTTGCGGAACTCCACCAGCCTTTTTTGCAAATGGTACAGGAGATGGCGGTCACCGGCACACAAACCGCAAGAGATATGTATGCGGCACGCGGCTGGATGGCCCACCACAACACGGATATCTGGCGCGCTACAGGTGCCGTGGATGGAGCCTTCTGGGGCATTTGGAACAATGGCGGCGGTTGGACAAGCCAGCATCTTTGGGAACATTATTTATACAATGGCGATAAAAAATACCTGGCATCCATCTATCCTGTTTTAAAAAATGCGGCGTTGTTCTATGCAGATTTTTTAGTGGAGCATCCCAAATACCACTGGCTGGTTGTTTGCCCGGACATGTCCCCTGAAAATGCTCCTGCTGCACACGAAGGTTCCTCCCTCGATGCAGGTGTTACCATGACCAATCAGATCGTGTTCGATGTTTTTTCCAATGCCATTCGTGCTGCGGAAATATTACATACAGATGCTTCATTGATCGATACCCTCAAACAAAAGCGCAGCAAATTGCCGCCGATGCATATCGGCCGGTACGGGCAATTGCAGGAGTGGCTCGATGATGTGGATGATCCTAATGATCACCACCGCCATGTATCTCATTTGTATGGGTTGTTTCCTTCCAACCAGGTCGCTCCGTATCGCACGCCGGAATTATACAGCGCTGCAAAAAATACATTGCTGCAACGGGGCGATGTTTCAACAGGATGGAGCATGGGCTGGAAAGTGAACTGGTGGGCAAAAATGCTCGACGGCAACCATGCGTATAAACTCATACAAAACCAGCTAACACCCGTGGGCACCAACGAAGGTGGCGGCGGCACCTATAATAATTTGTTTGATGCGCATCCGCCATTTCAGATTGATGGAAATTTTGGTTGCACGAGTGGCATTGCCGAAATGCTCATGCAGAGTGAGAACGGCGAATTGCATGTATTGCCCGCATTGCCCGATGCATGGCAGCAGGGCAGCGTGCAGGGCTTACGTGCGAGGGGCGGCTTTGTCATACAGGATCTTGAATGGAAAGAGGGCAACATTACAAAACTGGTGATCCGGTCAACGCTTGGTGGTAACCTTCGGCTGAGAACACCCAACGAAATAATGAACAGCAATGGCATTGCCCTGCAAGTGGCAAGCGGTAATAACAGTAATGCGTTTTATTATGTGGAGCAAACTGCTGCGCCCGTTATCTCTGCAAAAGCAACGATCAGCGTACCACAACTGAAAGCAACTTTTGTATATGATATCGCAACACAGGCCGGAAAAACATACAGCTTTATCATAAAATAATTTTTGTGCCAGGCGGCAGTGCTGGTATCACCGCCTGTTGCGTCGCACACTTGTGCTGCAACAAAAAAATCGCCAGGCTCGAAACAGTGAAAGGGTTTCTCAGGCTCCACTTCTCACGTCTGACGTCTCACGTTTCACGGTTTTTTTTCTCACGCTCACGATTGAGTGAACGCTGAAGGGTGCGACGCAACGATGCTCAATAGCAGTGCAGAAGCCGGTAACACAAATACAGCATTTTAAAACTTAACGATATATGAAACAGGCAATCACTTTTTTTATTTGTACGCTGTTTACAGTTGCGCTGGCTGCCCAGCCCGCTGAAAAGCAGGCGCCACAAGGCTTTGACTCGTTGCAGCAAAATATTGCGCATGGTGCCATCGATACCATTACATATGCGTCAAAAACTGTTGGCGTCGGCAGGAGGGCGATTATTTACACGCCGCCGGGCTATTCTAAAAAAATAAAATATCCTGTGTTGTATTTGTTGCATGGCATTGGTGGCGATGAAAAAGAATGGCTGAACGGTGGCAAGCCGCAGGTGATCATGGATAATTTATATGCGTTGCAAAAAGCGCAGCCAATGATTATTGTTATGCCCAATGGAAGGGCGATGAAAGATGACCGGGCCATTGGGAACATCTTCGACAGTGCCAAAGTGCAGGCATTCGCAACCTTTGAAAAAGACCTGTTAAACGATCTCATCCCGTTCATTGAAAAGAAATACAATGTGTACACCGACCGTGAACATCGCGCCATTGCGGGTTTGTCAATGGGCGGCGGACAATCATTGAACTTTGGCCTTGGCAACCTCGACAAGTTTGCATGGGTGGGTGCATTCTCAGCAGCACCCAATACAAAGCTCCCGGAAGTATTGGTGCCGGATGCAGCGACAACAGCAGCTCAGTTAAAACTGTTGTGGATCTCCTGTGGCGATGCAGACGGCCTGATCAGCTTCAGCAAGCGGACACACGACTATTTGCAAAAACATGATGTGCCCCATATCTGGTATATCGAACCCGGTGTGCATGATTTTAAAGTCTGGAAGAATGGCTTGTATATGTTCTCGCAATTTTTATTCAAACCTGTTGATCCGTCAACTTTTTCATCCTACACTATTGTAGGAACACCTGCAGCAACCAATGTGCGCTCCTCAAAATATCCGCAAATATTACCGGGTAGTCGCGTTGTGTTTCGCATAAAAGCACCTGATGCACAGAAAGTGCAAATTGACCTGGTGAAGAAATATGACATGATAAAAGACACTGGTGGCTATTGGAACGTAACAACAGATTCTGTGAGTGAAGGTTTTCATTATTACTCCCTGTTGATAGATGGCGTAGCGCTTGCCGATCCATCCGGCGAAACCTTTTATGGAATGGGCAGGATGGCAAGCGGTATTGAAATTCCTTTTAAAGGAGATGACTATTATGCATTAAAAGATGTACCGCATGGCGACATAAGGATCAAACATTACTACTCTTCTGTAACCCGTAACTGGCGCGACATGTACATATATACGCCACCGGGTTATGATGCCGGCAGCAATGAAAAATACCCGGTGCTATACATCCTGCATGGCGGTGGTGAAGATGAAAGGGGCTGGGCGACACAGGGCAAGACAGACTTGATATTGGATAATCTGATTGCAGAGAAAAAGGCAAAGCCAATGATCGTTGTAATGCCTGATGCAAATATTGGTACCGGTGGCTTTACCAGTGAAGGAATCGAGAACTCGGAGAGAATGTTTGAAGCAGAGATGAAGCAGGTGATCATTCCTTTTGTAGAAAAGAATTACCGTGCATTAACCGGTGCCAATGATCGTGCACTGGCCGGGTTGTCTATGGGCGGTTTGCATACATTATATACCGGCATCAATAACACCAACCTGTTTGCACACCTCGGCGTATTCAGCTCGGGCTGGATAAAGCCAATGCTCGATAAATTGGCCAATGCACAGTACGACTTTATGCAAAAGAATACGGCAACCATTAACGGCAACCTCAAAACATTCTGGGTAGCGATGGGTGGCAAAGAAGATATTGCCTACAACAACTGCCAGGTAATGCTGAAGAAACTGGACGAACTTGGTATAAAGCACGAATACTATGAATATCCCGGCGGACATACATGGCCGGTATGGCGGAAAGACCTGTATGAGTTTGCGCCAATGTTGTTTAAATAAATCGATCACAGGGCATTGCTGCTATAAAACAAGCAGTGCAACGAATATTTTCTTTCAATAATAAAACAGGAACAATCATCTTTTAAAATGTCAATGATGCAACAGCAGCTTTTGAAAAGGCTTTGTATAGCCGCCGGGTTTTTGACCTGCGCCTTTTTTGGCGCGCAGGCGCAAAAAAAGACAACACTTACGCTCGACGCGGGTAAAGCCGGTGCAGATGTAAGCCCCATGTTATACGGGCTCATGACTGAAGAAATCAATCATGCCTATGACGGCGGTTTGTATGCAGAGCTGATCCGCAACCGCATCTTCAAAGACAACAAAACAACGCCCGAAGCGTGGAGCCTCGTAAAGAATAATGCAGCAGACAATGCCGATATCAAGCTGATGGCCGCTGACGAAAACAACATCCCGTACGACGAAAGAAAACATGCCATCAATGGCGCGCTTTCAACATGCCTGCGCCTTACCGTTGAAAAAGCCACCGGCAGGGTAGGGATTGCGAATGAAGGTTATTGGGGTATCCCAATAAAACCAGCCACAACCTACAAAGCATCTTTCTATATGAAGGGTTCAGAACGTACCGAACCTTTTCTCTGGCCATGGGAACCCAAACCAACCACGCCACCACTGCCCGATCTTCCAAACAATACGCCCGGTCCCATAACTGTTACCCTCGAAAGCAATGATGGTAAAACAGTCTACGCAACGGGCACAGTAAACCTGGAGAAAAGTATTTACTGGAAAAAGTATGAAGTATCGTTAACAACAACCGCCGGCATCGAGCCCACAAAAGATGCCCGTTTTGTTATTTCAACAAACCGTGTAGGTTTATATTACTTCAACCTTGTTTCTTTATTTCCACCAACCTATAACAATCGCGAAAACGGCAACAGGCCGGACCTGATGCAGTTGCTTGTCGATATGAAACCGAAATTCCTGCGCTTCCCCGGTGGCAATTTCCTGGAAGGCCCGATGATCACCGACGCATTTCCCTGGAAAACCACATTGGGTACATTGGAAAACAGGCCCGGCCACAATGGCTCCTGGGGTTACCGCGCTTCCGATGGTATGGGGCTGCTTGAATTCCTCGAATGGTGTGAAGACATGGGCGCAGAACCGGTGCTGGCCTTATATGCCGGATATTCTTTAATGGGCGATCATGTAGATGCGGGTCCTTTGTTAAAGCCATATATACAGGATGCGCTGGAAGAGATCGAGTATGTAACCGGCGATGCGTCTACCTATTGGGGCGCTAAACGCGTGGCAGACGGGCACCCGGCGCCGTTTAAGCTGACTTATGTTGAAATAGGCAATGAAGACTGGTTCGACCGGAGTAACAGCTATGACGGTCGTTTTAAACAGTTCAGGGAAGCCATTGAGGCAAAGTATCCAAACCTTACCTGCCTCTCAACCATACCGGCAACACAATACCCTTCGATGAGCGTAAAAGGCAAGGAGGCCGCCGTAGTGGATGAACACTATTACCGCAACAGCTGGGATATGTGGGAGAATGCTGCCCAGTACGACTCCTACGACCGCAATGGCCCAAAAATATTTGTCGGCGAATGGGCTACACGGGAAGGGGCGCCTGCAACAAATTTAAATGCTGCCCTGGGCGATGCGGCATGGATGACGGGAATGGAACGGAATTCAGATATCGTCATCATGTCCTGCTATGCGCCCCTGTTTGTAAACGTAAGCAAAGACGCATCCGGCAAAAAAGCATGGCAGTGGGATTCTGACCTCATCGGTTATGATGCCTTGAACAGTTACGGCTCGCCTTCCTATTATGTGCAGCAACTGTTCAACCATTACCTTGGTAATAAAATTGTGCCGGCAACATTCGAAAATGTACCCGTGCAATACAAGCCGCTTTCCAGCGAAGACAGTGCGAAAGGCGTAAAAGCAAAAGCTATTCCCACGCTTTTTTATGCCGCAACAAGGAATGACAAAACAGGCACCATTTATTTGAAGATGGTCAATACATCGGCTAAAAAACAAAGCATACAAATAAACCTGCAAGCTGTTGCAGGCATCGCACCGGAAGCAACAATGGCTGTTGTAAAAGGCAATAGCCCCGATGATACAAACAGCATAACCAATGGCAAAAATATCATCCCTGTTATCACAACCATACAAGGCATCAAACCATCCTTTACCAGGGTGCTCGATCCATACGCTGTAACTATCCTGGAAATAAAAACCGGGAAATAAAAATGCAAATAACTTATTAGATGTTATGATACCAGCTACAGCTCTTTGTGGCAACACCTGTTGCGTCGCACTACGTTCATCTCCCGGTTCATTGTGGAGCTTTTATGCTGCCAAAAGATTTACAGCCAAAGTGCTTGCGACGCAAGGGACGATGCCAGGAGCGCAAAAGCTGGTATAAAAACGAGCAGTACTTTACCAGTTCTGGCCAAGTAGACAACAATTAATACTTTGAAACCTTATTAAGTGAAGTTGCTATGAGTAAAACAAAATTTCTTATCCTGTTTGTTGTTTTCATTGTACCCCGTATGATCGTATGTGGTCAGAGCAACAGACCCGCTGCCTATGGTCCTGTACCTTCCGCCAACCAGCTGCGATGGCAGCAAATGGAATATTATGCATTTATCCATTTTTCGGTCAATACCTATACAGATATTTCATGGGGGTTTGGCAATGAAGACCCGGAAATATTTAATCCCGCTGAACTTGATTGTATGCAGTGGGCGCGCATCTGCAAAGAAGCAGGAATGAAAGGCGTAATACTCACCGCCAAACATCACAGCGGTTTTTGTTTATGGCCGTCTGCTTACACTGATTATTCAGTAAAGAATTGTCCATGGAAAAATGGCAAAGGAGATATTGTGCGCGATATGTCAGAAGCCTGTAAAGTTTACGGGTTAAAGTTTGGTATTTACCTGTCGCCGTGGGACAGGAACAGTGCAGATTATGGCAAGCCGGAATACATTACTTATTTCCGCAACCAGTTAAGAGAATTGCTCACGAACTATGGCGATATTTTCGAGATATGGTTTGATGGTGCCAATGGTGGCTCCGGTTATTACGGGGGTGTCAATGAAACAAGAAAGATAGATGCTAAAACCTATTACGATTGGCCCAACACCTACAAACTTGTAAGGGAACTGCAGCCAAATATCGTCATATGGAACGACGGCGGGGACAGGGCCGACCTCCGCTGGGTGGGAACAGAATCGGGCTATGTAGGCGAAACAAATTGGAGCTTTTTAAACAAAACGGGTGATGTGCCGGAGAATATGTTGCGGTATGGTGTGGAGAACGGCGACACATGGGTCCCGGGGGAGGTAAATACTTCTATAAGACCGGAATGGTTTTATCACCCCAAAGAGGACGGTAAAGTGAAAACTTTGCCAGGGCTAATGAATATCTATTACAACTCTGTAGGAAGGAACGCAACACTATTGCTTAATTTCCCGGTAATGCCAAATGGGCTGATCAATGAGAAAGATGAAAGAGCAGCACTGGATTTTGCAAAAGCAAGAAAAGAAGCATTTGCCGTTGATCTTGCAAAGAATGCTACAGCAACAGCATCAAATGTGCGGGGTAACAGTGCCTCATATAATCCGGAAAAAGTGCTGGATCCAAACAATGAGTCCTATTGGGCAACAGATGATACAGTAAAGTCTGCATCGCTTACAATTGATTTTGGCAGACCTGTTTCCTTCAACCGCTTTCTCGTACAGGAATATATTACACTTGGTCAGCGCGTACAATCCTTTACCATTGAAGCAATGGCAAACGGGGAATGGAAAACGATAGACAAACAAACGACGATTGGCTACAAACGCATACTTCGCTTTGCAACAGTTCGGAGCAATAAGCTAAGGTTTACTGTTACGGCAGCAAAAGCATGCCCGCTTATTTCAAACATAGAAGTATTCAATGCGCCACAGATATTAACAGCACCGGTCATCACCCGCAAACAATCCGGCGATGTAGTGATCACCCCTGCCGATCCTGAATCCGTGATATTCTACACGCTCGACGGTAGCACACCAACAACGCAGTCAAAAAAATACGAGGCGCCTGTTGAAACGGGTGATGGAAAAATTACCATCAACGCAATTGCCTGGGATGCTGTTACTAAGAAAAGCAGCAGCGTGACAAGCGAAAAATTCGATATTGCAAAAAAGGAATGGAGGATACTTGGCTTAGAAGACAGCACTGCATCCAGAATACTGGATGGGCAAGCGAGCACGCAGTGGTATCAGAAAGACAATGCAACCATGCCCGTTGACCTGGTGATTGATCTTGGCAAAACAGAGAAGCTGAATGGCTTTCGTTACCTGCCTGACCAGAACTGGTGGGCCGGCGGAATAATTACAAACTATGCTTTCTATGTGTCAAACGATAATGTGCAATGGCAACTTGTTGACAGCGGCGAATTCTCCAATATCAAAAACAATCCTTTATGGCAGACCATAACATTTATGGCTGTGAGCGCCCGTTTTATAAAGCTACGTGCGTTAAACAATACACAGAATAATAATGCGGTCGGATATGCAGAAGTAGAGGTGCTGACAGAATAGGTTTGCAACAGCAGTATTTTTTATGCTGTGCCGGTACAGGAAATCGTCTGAACCAGGATTTAAAGAATTAAAGGATTTTCATGACAAGGTCGTACAGGTTCAAAAAATTCACTTTAGGCAAATCCTGGAGAAAAGCTCATGCAACTACAAAAGCCCAAGCCACATTAGCATAGGTACTAAAATCGATGAAGGAGATTCGCGAACGCCAAAAAAATAATTATGAATGTGAGCGAAAGAAAGAAATGAACTGAAATCAACGAAGGAAATGCGTGAACGCAAAGCCAGAACAAGCAGTGGCTTTTATGCTGCCAAAAGATTTACAGCCAAAGTGCTTGCGACGCAAGGGACGATGCCACCTGCTTTGCAGCTGGTATAAAAAAGATAGCATTGCAGGAATCAAAAGAAATCTTTTATGAATCGAACGATAAAAACATGGTTACTGTTTGCTGTTGTGTTGTGCTGTGGCAGCATTGCGCAGGCACAAAACAAACAGGCGAATAATCCTGTCATATTTGCCGATGTGCCCGACATGTCGATGATACGCGTAGGCAACAGCTATTACATGAGCAGTACTACCATGCACATGAGCCCGGGTGTGCCCATCATGAAGTCTGATGATCTTGTAAACTGGAAAATTGTAAGTTATGCGTATGATACACTTGCGGATGTAGATGCATTGAATTTAACCGATGGTAAAGATGCATATGGCCGCGGTTCATGGGCAAGCAGCATGCGTTATCACAATGGCATGTACTACGTAACCACGTTTGCACAAACAACGAATAAAACATATATCTACAGCACCAACGATATTGAAAACGGTGCCTGGAAAAGAATAAGCTTTTCGCCGGCCTATCATGACCATAGTTTATTTTTTGACGATGATGGTAAAGTGTACCTCGTGTATGGAAACGGCACGATCAAAATCGTTGAATTGAAAGATGATCTCAATGGCGTTAAAGAAAATGCGGTACAGCAAGTGATTATTGACAATGCAAGCAAACCTGCGGGCGATAATATTATGCTGGGTGCAGAAGGCTCACAACTGTGGAAACTGAATGGTAAATATTATCTCTTTAATATCACGTGGCCGAGAGCTGGCATGCGTACTGTTATTGTACACAGGGCAGATAAAATTACCGGGCCTTATGAAGGGAAACTGGCACTCCAATACCTTGGCATTGCACAAGGTGGATTGATCGATACGCCTGGCGGGCAATGGTTTGCTTACCTGTTTCGCGACTATGGTGCTGTCGGCCGCATACCATATCTGGTTCCTGTTAACTGGAAAGATGGCTGGCCTGTTATTGGTGTTGATGGAAAAGTACCGGAACAGCTAAACCTGCCTGCAAACCGCAGCATTATACCGGGCATAGTGGCACCGGATAATTTCAACCGCAAAAAACAGGATGCTGCTCTACCATTGGTGTGGCAATGGAATCATAATCCAGATAACAGCTTATGGTCGCTTACTGCACGTCCCGGTTTTCTTCGTTTAACCACCGGGCGTATGGATAGTTCTGTATTATCCGCACGCAATACACTTACACAAAGAACATTTGGTCCGCAATGCAGTGGCAGTATTTCAATAGATGTGTCGCATATGAAAGACGGCGACGTAGCAGGTCTCTGCCTGCTGCAAAAAAATGATGGATATGTTGCCATCAAATCTGGCAATGGTAAGCGATCCATCGTTATGGTGAATGCAGGAACAGGGATCAAAGAAGAAGTGGCAACGATACCACTGCAACAGCAAACCGTTTTTCTAAAAGCAACATGCGACTTCACCGGTCTGCGCGACACCGCCAACTTCTTTTACAGCCTGGACAATAAAACATGGAAACCCATCGGCACTCCGTTAAAGATGACTTATACCCTGCCCCATTTTATGGGTTACCGTTTTGGTATTTTTAATTATGCAACCAAACAAACCGGCGGCTATGTAGATGTGGATTGGTTTAAGATAGAGTAAGTGAAATTACATATACGATGTCTGGCCTTCCGTTATTTGGTAATAGGCGGTTAAATAATAGTAGGCGTTAGTTATAACATGGCCCTGCTACGGGCAGTTGCAGGCGTTAAGCTCGAAACACGTTCAACAAAAAGAACTAAAACGTTCATCATCGCACAAGAGGTGTTCACAAACGAACACCTCTTCTGGTTTATCTAATTCAAGCAATTAATAAACAACCTGTTAGATATTGGCACAGCCGTTGATTAAATCTGAACCGTGTGCCCGTATGTTGCGATTTTATAGCGAATTTAGTTTGAAGCGTACTAAGGTGAGACACCGGCTCAATGCAGTCAAAGAATGATGCTGTTTAAATAAGATCCTGATAAGAATGGAACATGAGCCCTGGCAAATTTTGAAAACCCAATGACTATGCTAAATCGTGTTTGAAAGAAGAGTTATTGCGGGCCGGGCAGAAGAATAAAAATGAAGCACAGTTGCGTCGCACACTTGTACGCTTTGTACATGAATGATCTTAACGCATAAATGAGTACACAACAGGCGATGAGTGAAGAACAAAAGTTAAGTACATAAATATTGTTTCCAACCTTACCACAACAATATTCATGACTAAAAATGTTACATCATGTTCAGAAGCTATGTAAAGGTTGCGTGGCGCAACATAATCAAGAACAAAACTTTCAGCTTTATAAATATCGTCGGGTTAGCTGTAAGTATGGCGGTTTGTTTTTTGATCATACTCATAATTGCCGATCAAAATAGTTATGATCAGTTTCGTGCAAATAAAGACAGGATCTACCGCATACAAACTGTTGGTAAGAACGGGAATGAAATGCACATGGCTTCTTCTGCATTGCCACTTGCAGATTTGCTTAAAAGAAACTACGGCGATGTGGAGGCATCTGCTGCGTTGGTAAAAAATATTGGGGGTGATATTATTTATAAAGACAAGATCGCCTCTGGTGGTGGATATTTTGCGGATGGAAATTTATTCAAGGTCATGGATTTTAAACTGCAGCAGGGAAATGTAAGCACTGCACTTGAAAATCCGTTTTCATTAATTGTATCGGGTGAGCTTGCTGCACAATTATTCCCGCATGAAAATGCAATTGGAAAAGTTGTTCATTTTAATGATACAGGTATAAATCCCTCCGGGCCGGAAACGGGCAACAAAGAAACATCTTTCGGAAATTTTATGATTACAGGTGTTTTACAACCAGACCCAGGGAAAACCAGTTTGCCTTTTAAACTCCTGGCATCCTTAAGTACTCTCGACGCATTGACAAAGGATTCGATTTTAAATTATCCCCAAAATGACTGGAGTAATGTTTGGTCTAACTATACATATGTGCTTTTACAGAAAGGGAAATCTCCAACTGACCTTCAGAATATTCTTGATAAAGTTTCTGACGAGCAATATCCAAAAGGCAGGGATAATCAATTCGCATTCCAGGCAGTTTCTTTAACGGATATAATGCCGGCAGATCCCATTGGTAATCCTACGAATACCGCAATGCCGAAAATGGTGCTGATTGTTTTGAGTGTATTGTGTTTAATTGTTATGCTGTCTGCATGTTTGAATTATACAAATCTTTCAATTGCGCGATTATTAACAAGAGCAAAGGAAGTTGGGGTGCGTAAAGTATCCGGTGCAACACGTAAGCAGATATTTACACAATTCATTACAGAGGCTGTGGTGGTTTCCTTGCTTTCATTTGTTTTTTCGTTGGTAATTTTATTGTTTTTTCAGACTTTATTCTCGGGTCTTTGGCTGGATCAATTTCTCAACATTACTTTCAACGCTACTGCTGAAACATACTTATTATTCATTGCCTTTAGTATTGTGGTTGGTTTAATTGCCGGGCTGCTCCCCTCAATTTATATTTCAATGTTTAAGCCTGCGCATATCTTTAAAAGCCTTAACAGCATTAAACTTTTTAAAAGATTAACCATTCGTAAAGTATTACTGGTAACCCAATTTTGCGTATCACTCATTTTTATTATTTCTACAACACTCATTTACCTGCAGGGCAATCACATCTTAAATTTCAACTATGGTTTTGACAAGGATAATGTTGTAGATATTAAACTGTTTAAAACAGAAAACTACGACCGGTTTGCGCAGGCAATTGCACAAAATAGAAATGTTACCGCTGTTTCGGCTTGTGCTTTTTTGCCAGCTACTGGAAACCAATGGGGAACAACAGTTCATAAAGCAGAGAATAGAAAAGACAGCTTACAGACAAATTTCATCGACATTGATGCGGGCTGCTTAAATGTTTGGGGTTTACAATTGCTGGCAGGAAGAAATTTTCCTGCAATACCAGGCGGTACAACTGATCATGAGGTGATGATAAATGAAACAATGCTGCACCATTTTAAATATGGTACTGCACAGCAGGCAATAGGCCAGCATATTATTGTTGATAATAACGATGCCGAAATCGTTGGTGTGGTAAAAGATTTTCAATTTCTTGATGTAAGCAGTGCAATGCAGCCATTAATGTTGCGAAACCGCAAAAGCGAATTTGGTTATGCAACCGTTCGTATAAGTGGCAATGATGTGCAGGGCACGGTTGCATTTCTGCAAAACACGTGGAAGATAGTAAATCCTTCAAGCAAATTTGAGTACGAATTTTTCGATGAACAGTTATCCGTAACACATGCGATACTTAGTGATACAGCCGGCGTTTTAAGCGTACTCGCATTGCTTGCTGTGCTCATCTCATGTCTTGGACTTCTTGGTATGGCAACATATACAGCAGAAACACGCAGAAAAGAGATCAGCGTGCGTAAGGTACTTGGCTCAAACGTATTCCAGGTTATTACATTGTTATCAAAAGGATACATGATCCTGTTGGGAATAGCAGTTATCATAGCTGTACCGGTCGCATATATCGTAAATAACTTGTGGTTGCAATTTTTTGCATCGCGTATAAGCATTTCACCATTGCTGCTCATAGCGGATGTATTTGCATTGGCTGCTATCAGCTTGCTGATCGTTTTATCGCAAGCGTGGAAGGCTTCTAATGCAAATCCTGTAAAGAATTTAAGAACCGAATGATTTAAAGGTTTGAAAATATGGTCATGAAGTGAGTTGTAGCGCTTCACGCTGAAGAATAAAAGCTAGACAATTGTAAAGCGTTTGGGAATAGCTTAAGAATCAGGAATACTGCGTCGGAAAAGGTGGAAGACGATAGATCGTTTTTAAACCGGACTATAAAACAGAAAGCAGGCATCGTTGCGTCGCACTCTTGTACGCTTTGTTCACTGCTCAGCAAAGTGCCGAATGCACAAGTGAGTGACACAACGAAGAGGCGTAACGAACAAAAAGCTTGGTTCAAATAATAATAATGCTCCGCACAAAATCTTTTTTATGATAAGAAACTATTTCAAAACGGCATGGCGTAATCTCTGGAAAAATAAATTTTATAGCACTATCAATATCGCCGGGCTTGCTATTGGACTTGCCGTTGGCATTATGATATTAATTTGGGTGCAGGATGAATATAGCTATGACGGCTTTCATAAAAACGCAGGCGACATTTATAAAGTCAATTCACATCTTGGTAAGGGCAGCGATGAATCTGTATGGGAAGGCGCACCCGGCCCCATCGCCGTATTTTGCAAACAGTCTATACCGGAAGTAGTGAATGTTGTAAGGATTGACAATGTGAATATGAAACTGCAAATCTCTTATAAGGAAAACAGGTTTTTTGGTTCCGGGATGGCACATGTAGATTCCACTTTTTTTTCTCTGTTTGATTTCAGGCTGTTACAAGGGGATACAAAGCAACCATTTCCCAATATGAATTCTGTTGTTATCTCGGCCTCTGAAGCGAAGAAATATTTTGGAAATGAAAACGCATTGGGTAAAGTGCTCACAACATCAGGATTAGGCAACTTTACAGTTAGCGGAGTGATGCAGGACTTTCCGGCAAATTCAACCCTGCAATTTAAGATACTCTTCCCTATGGCTTTAGATGCAGATTATTTTGAAAAGTCAGGTGGAAATGGAAATTGGAAAACGATTGATGAAGATCTTGGCAGCTTTAGTTTTCAAACTTACCTGCAATTACAGCAAGGAGCTTCTCCGCAAACAGTGGCTGAAAAAATTACGAAAATATTCAGGGACAAAAAAGGCAGTGATGCCAAAAATGATTTTTTTGCCTTGCAACCGTTGACCAGCCGTCATCTTGTTGCAGCAGATGGCAGCACCGATGCACAACAAACAGTAAAGATGTTTTTGCTTGTTGCTGTCTTTATCCTGCTGATTGCCTGTATTAATTATATCAATTTATCTACAGCACGTGCTGTAATTCGTTCAAAAGAAGTGAGCGTTCGTAAAATTATCGGGGCGGCAAAGATGCAGTTGTTTATACAGTTTATCATAGAGTCTGCATTGGTCTTTTTGTTTGCTGCTGTGCTGGCATTCTTAATCATATACCTGTTACTTCCTTTATACAATAATATTTCGGGTAAAAACCTGGTATTCAGCCTGGCCGACAGGAATGTTTGGCTGGTTGTAGTAAGTTCAATAACGGGAACCCTTGCTTTATCTGCTATCTACCCTGCTGTTCAACTATCTTCCTTCAAACCAATACAGGCGCTAAAGGGCAGAATATCGTTTGGTATGGGCAATGTTTTTTTTAGAAAAATATTGGTTGTTACGCAATTTGTTTTTTCTGTGGCATTGATAACAGCAACCATTATCATCAGCCAGCAATTAAAATACATAAGGGAAAAAGATTTAGGGTATAACAAAGAGAATGTGTTTAAAGTGCCATTGAAAGAGGAATTACAAAATCACTACGACGCTGTTCGGGCAGAGCTTTTAAAACAGCCCGGTATTTCCGGAATTGCAACATCAGGCAACAGTATTGTAGGATCATACAGCAGTACGGGAGATACATATTGGGAAGGTAAGGAAACGGGCAGAACTTTCCTGGTACAAACAAATGCAATTGATCAAAATTTCATTCCCTTACTAAACCTTAAGTTACAGGCTGGCAGCAATTTCACCGGTGGAAAAGGAGATTCGGCAAGTTTTATATTAAATGAAACCGCTGTAAAAGAGGCAGGGATTAAAGACCCCATCGGCAAAAGTTTTACATTATGGCAAACCAAAGGCACCATCATTGGCGTGGTAAAAGACTTTAACTACGCTTCACTTAAAGATCCGGTTAAGCCATCCGTATTTTTTTACAAACCTTCCAATCCTGTTATGTATGTAAAAACATCCGGAAAAGAAGCTCCCGGTGCAATAGCAGCAGTACAAAAGATATGGCAATCTTATGCTGCAGCATATCCTTTTGAATACTCATTTATAGAAGAAGATTACAACAGGCTTTACCAGGCAGACCAGCGTACAGGTGCACTGTTTAACGTGTTTACCGTTGTCGCAATTTTTATTTCATGCCTCGGGCTTTTTGGTTTGGTTACCTATACTGCACAGGTTAAGACAAAAGAGATTGGAATACGAAAAGTATTGGGAGCAAGCGTAACCAACATAACAAGTTTACTGGCCAAAGAATTCGTGATCCTTGTTTTAATTGCATTCATCATAGCTACGCCGGCTGCATGGCTTGCCATGAATAAGTGGTTGGAAAATTATACATACCGTATTAGTATAAACTGGTGGATTTTTATTGCGGCGGGTGCTGCAGCTGTTTTGATTGCAGTGCTTACCGTTAGCTTCCAATCCATCAAAGCTGCAATTGCAAATCCTGTGAAGAGTTTAAGAGCGGAATAAATAGAAATACCTTTAGAAGTCCGGCAATAGAATAACAATTAAGCATCCCTCTTTCGCCGCAACGTCTCCCCGATAGCCATGTGTGTTAGCCAGAGACGTTGCGTTAGCATTTAAGTGGCTAGGACAGCCAATAAATTATATCTCGGAAATATGAGATTGCAATAAGTATTGCAGTTGTTATGTATAAAATCCGGTAAATTTTTTTACGTGTAGTTATCATTACTTAAAGATAAATGAAACATGATGGATAAACGAAGAAATTAAATTTACTGTTTCCTCTTTCGCCGCAACGTCTCCTCCAGGGCCATGTTCTCAGGCGAGTGTCAGGCGGCTTTGTGTGCTGGCTTTTGTGCCACTCGCCGCATATAGGGCGTTTCGTTGGTTTCCCTCGTTCCCACAACATTACCAGGAGGGAACGCTGGTCAGTCGGGGTTGCCTTTTTTGTTTCTGGACAAAAAAGCGACAAAACTTACAACCAGGGTAATGCTGCCTTTCCTTACTGTTCTTTTTGCCACAGTCATAGCAGCACAACTGTTAAAAAGGCCAATAATAAGGCAACGAACTCCACGAACGATATGCGCAGACACAATAAAAAAAACAAATATTCCTGCGCGCTCTTTTCTTCCTGACAATTTTTGTTTACTTTTTGTGTCAGGACAAAAAAGTAAATTACCTTACCAAACAACCCATAACGGTTGCTCTACCAGACATGACACCAGAACTGATCTTCCTCATCATCATTGCTATCACGCTCCTGGTTGTTCTCATCAAATTATTCACCGGCAATAACCTGCAAAGCGAAGTGCAGCGCATCGAACAATCCGTGAAAACGGAGATTGCCGCCAACAGGAGGGAAGCCTTCGAACAGTCCGCACTCGCAAGAAAAGAACTGCAGCAATCATTGCAATCATTCGAAGAAAAACTCAACCACCTCACCGCAACGATCGATCATAAGCTCACCGCGTTTTCCGACAGCAACAACGCCAATGCATTGGCCAGCCGCACAGAAATAAAGGATGCCCTCGGCAGCTTTAAGAAAGACCTGGCGCAAAGCATTACCGAACTCAACAGCATACAAAAAGACAATTTCTACGCACTCTTAAACAAACAAAGCGAACAAAACACAGACAGCAGCAACAAGCTCGAGCAAATGCGACAAACCATTGAACAAAAGGTAACCGCCATGCAGCAAAGCAATGAACAAAAGCTCGAGCAGGTCCGCATCACCGTTGATGAAAAACTACAGAAGACGTTGGAAGAAAGACTCGGGCAAAGTTTTCAGCTTGTCAGCGAACGCCTCGAAGCCGTGCACAAAGGCTTAGGCGATATGCAGCAACTGGCCACCGGTGTCGGCGATCTCAAACGCGTACTCAGCAATGTAAAAACACGTGGTGTGTTGGGCGAGTACCAGCTCGAGAATATATTGGAACAAACGCTCACGCCCGACCAGTATGCAAAGAATGTAAAAACAAAGGAAGGCAGCAATGCACTCGTTGAGTTTGCCGTAAAACTCCCCGGCAGGGGTGATGGCGCCAACGGTACCGGCCATCCGGTATGGCTGCCCATCGATTCCAAGTTTCCCAAAGAAGATTTTGAGTTGCTGCTGCAGGCATACGATGCGGCAGATGCCGCAGGCATAGAAGAATGCCGCAAAGCATTTGTCCGCGGCATTAGAAAATGCGCAGCAGATATCAGCAGCAAGTATATCGATGCGCCCAACACTACGGACTTTGCCATCCTCTTCCTGCCCTTCGAAAGTTTATATGCAGAAGTGTTGCGCACACCCGGACTCTTCGAAAGCATCCGCACCGAATACAAAATAAACATTGCCGGCCCCACCACGCTTTCTGCCTTTCTCAGCAGTTTACAAATGGGTTTCCGCACACTCGCCATAGAAATGCGCAGCGGCGAAGTATGGCACTTACTCAGCGCCGTAAAAACAGAGTTCGGCAATTTCGCAGGCATGCTCGATAAAGCACAGAAGAACATACAAACCGGGCTCGACCAGTTAGAGCATGTAGCGGGCGTACGCACCAGGGCCATACAGCGCAGGCTGAAAGGCGTAGAACTATTAAACAAGGATGAGCTGCAAAAAATATTGCCCGAAGGAATGAATGGAGAAGTAAGTGATGAAGAGTAATCTTGTCCTCCTGAACGAACGTGCTTGTCATCCTGAACGAATGTGCTTGTCATCCTGAACGAATGTGCTTGTCATCCTGAACGAATGTGAAGGATCATATAGCCGGTAGAAGCATTTCATGGCATCGGCTGTTGCGTCGCACACTTGT
>DLKC01000023.1 GCA_002478885.1 Chitinophagaceae bacterium UBA7600 | reverse complement strand
TGTGTCACTCACTTTTGCTGCAGTGCATCTTCCGCGTTTCATCTTAATTCCCGGTAATATTGGCTGGCTTTTTTATAGGAGTGGGTAATGGCCTCCTGTATTTCTTTTTTTCTGCGACCAAGCCTGCCTTTTTCATAATCAATCCGTTTGAGCCCGTCAATGTCGGAAAAGAGTTCCACCCCATTCTCGGCAACAATCACGAGGGCGTCGTTCGCGGTATATATACCACGGTCGTCGAGGCTATCAAATGCACCGAAGCAGTACCCAAGTTCAAACACCACATTTTGCCGTGCCCGGTATTTTTGCCCTGTTGTAAGGTCATCGCAGGACAGCAATATTATGGCGGCGTGAATTTCATCCCACACAATGTCACGCAGGTGTTCAAAGATTGTATTGGCGGTGTATTCCCGTATCAGCACCCGGGCAGTAAAGCCAAGGTCGCCCAGCATTTTGTCAATCTTTTTCCATTCGTCTGAATGACCATGCATAATAATGACGTTGAATGCAGCGGAACCCATAGGCTGTGTTTTATGGTAATTTAAGGTTCTTTCGCAACAACAGGCATTGTAATTTTACGAGTGGCTTCATGTTTTCAAAAGCGGGCAGCCGGGCAATGCAGCGGTGTTTCAAAAAAGTGATGCGCGTGAAAAGCGCTATTCACGGCTATAATTAATAAATATATAGAGGTCAATAACGGGCTGTATTCCCTTCTTAAAACTTCATTAAATCCCTGTTACTTAAACTCTTTATTGGTGCGGGTAAAAAAATAACATCTACATTGTTGTGCTTTTGATTAAAATCCATAAAATCCTTTATCCAAAAACGTGCAGATAACCAAACCATAGTAGCGATGAAAAATGAACTTTACTTTTTTATTTATTGAAGCAGTGGCTTTTGCAAACACAAGGAATTCAGGGCCCCGAACACTAACCCCCCCCTCCAAAAGTTATTCTGACCTGAACTAACCTGTTTTAACAACGATCATTAACCGGATTCGTCCGAATGTTCCAATAACCTTTTAAAGGCTTATGCCTATCCTGCTATCAAATCTAAATTTTAAACATGAGAAAAATTCTATTACTCACAGCGACATGCGTTCTTACGAGTACGCTATTGTTTTCCCAGACCGACAAATTCTGGTCAGCAAACAGTGAAAACCGCAGCAGTATTCTGCCAGACAAAGCCGTTGCAAGGCTTAGCTATCCGAAAGAATTCAAACTATTTAATTTAAATGCCGACCGGTTAAGGCAGGACCTTTTCGCGATTGTTGGTAAAACTGCCACCAAAAGTTCTGCGGTAATTTCCCTACCCAATGCTGATGGTAAACTTGAACAATTCGAAGTGGTTGAATCATCCAATTTTGAACCCGCACTGCAGGCACAGTTTCCTGAGATCAGGGCGTATTCAGGAAAGGGTATTACAGACAAGTATGCTACTTTAAAGTTGAGTATTTCACCTGAAGGCATACAGTCGATGGTCTTCAGAACCGAAAAAGACAATGAATTCATTGAGCCTTATTCAAAAGATCATGCTGTTTATTCCGTTTACAGTTCGCACAGGGAAAAAGGAAAGCTCCCCTGGACCTGTTCAACAGAAGAACAAAAAATGGCTACTGATATCAGCGCACAGGTTGCCAACACTCCATTAGCCACCGGCGGTTCTGCAGGTACGCTTAAGACCATGCGTCTTGCACAATCCTGCAATGGCGAATATGCCAACTTCTTCGGTGCTACAAGTGCAGCCGATGTTGCCAAAGTGCTCGCCGCGTTTAATGCTACGCTTACCCGTTGTAACGGCTGTTATGAAAAAGACCTGGCGTTACACCTGAACCTTATTGCCAATACAACAGCGGTTATCTATTATAACCCGGCAACAGATCCCTATTCCACTACTTTAAGTCAATGGAATGCCCAACTGCAATCAACACTGACTTCAGTAATAGGTGAAGCCAATTATGATATCGGCCACATGTTCGGTGCAACCGGCGGCGGCGGTAATGCAGGTTGTATCGGTTGTGTTTGTGTGAACGGTTCCAAAGGAAGCGGTATCACCTCACCGGCAGATGGTATACCTATGGGAGACAATTTTGACATCGATTACGTGGTGCACGAAGTAGGCCACCAGCTGGGGGCCAACCATACCTTTTCGATGTCGCTGGAAGGTACAGGACAAAATAAGGAAATCGGTTCAGGTATTACTATCATGGGTTATGCCGGCATTACTGCGCAGGACGTAGCTCCGCATTCTATTGATATCTACCACGAAACGTCCATTTCGCAGATCCAATCCAACCTGGCTGGCAAAACCTGCCCGGTTACCACCAGCATCACTGCCAATAACGTAGCGCCGGTTATTGCCGCGCTCAGCAATTATACTATTCCAATAAGCACTCCGTTTGCATTAACCGGTTCAGCCAGTGACGCCAATGGCGATGCCCTTACTTATTGCTGGGAGCAAAACGATAACTCCACCACTTCAGGTGCAAACAGCATTGCTTCTCCAACAAAGGCTACCGGGCCAAACTGGTTGTCATTCAGCCCGACTGCATCAGGAACAAGATTGTTTCCAAAATTGTCAACCATACTTGCAGGTTTGAATGTTACACCGGTATTGACAGGCGGCGATGCAGGGACAAACATCGAAGCGCTTAGTTCAGTTTCCAGAACATTGAACTTCCGGTTAACGGTAAGAGACAACCATGTATTCAGTGCCACGGCGCCTGTATCTGTTGGTCAGACCGCTTTTGGCGATGTAGTTGTTACAGTGACCAATACGGCAGGTCCGTTCCAGGTTACTGCACCAAACAGCAATATTACCTGGAATGCAGGCAGCACTGCCACTGTTACCTGGAGTGTTAACGGCACCAATGCGGGTACCGTAAATTGCGCCGCTGTTAACATCCTTTTGTCCACAGATGGTGGCAATACGTTCCCTGTAGTGCTGGCATCAGCGACTGCGAATGATGGCTCAGAAGTGGTAAACGTTCCTGCCACACAGGGCACTACCAACCGTATTAAAGTAGAAGCTGTTGGCAATATCTTCTTTGATATCTCCAATACTAACTTTACCATCGGCGCGCCGCCTTTGTGCGCAGATGCTGCAGGGCTCGCTTCATCGGCAATCACGCAAACAACCGCCACACTTGGCTGGACGGCTGATGCGAGCGCACTTAGCTACGATGTAGATTATAAAACAACAGCTTCCTCTACCTGGATCAATGCAGCTACCGCTACAACAGCAACTGCTGTTAACCTGTCAGGTCTTACAGCCGGTACTACTTACGACTGGAGAGTAAGGATCAATTGTGCCGCAGGAGCAGGTAATTATGTGCAGGCACAGTTTACCACAAGTGCAGCAACTGTTGTTTGCCCGGGCATTTATGATGTTAGCACCAACGGCACTACGGCGGGCGCTGCAACCATACCGTTGAATACTGATGTGAAAGGCCTGATCAATGTTGGTTCTGATAACGACTATTATAAGTTTGTGATCACCAACGGCGGCACCCTTACTATCACCCTGAGTACGCTTCCTGCCAATTACCAGCTTTCTTTGCTTAACAGTGCAGGAACGGTGTTGCAGACTTCCTCCAATGCAGGTACAAACAACGAAACCATTAGCGGAACAATAGCCGCCGGCACTTATTATGCAAGGGTATTTCCAAGAAATACTTCTACTTTCAATGCATCTGTTTGTTACACGCTAAGGGTGCAAACCGGCACAGCATCCAAGATTGCCATTGCAGAAGAAATAACAACCGGCATTGGTAATAAATTCTCGGTTTACCCCAACCCTGCACGCAATTTTGCGAACCTCGCCTTTAATGCTGAGGTCGCCGGAAATGCAAAAGTTCTTGTCATCAATCAAACGGGTTCTGAAGTGATCAGGAAGACAATTCCTGTGAATGAAGGAGCCAATACCGCCAAGGTGGATATCAACCATCTCGCAAACGGTGTTTATTTTGTCAAGATTCAAACAGGCTCGCTTGTTCAAATGGCGAAACTGGTGATCGAACAATAATGATCTATCGTATTTACAGAAGAGGCCGCATGATGTGCGGCCTCTTTTTTTATTTTAAAACCAATAGCGGGAAGCGTGTACCGGTGAGTGGCAGCAGTTGTTAATTGCAGTTACGGCTTTTACAGGCTGGAAACGGCAGGCAATGCTATAACGACCATTTCAATTGTCGTTTACCGCCTTACCCTTTTTCGTTCTCCTGTTTCCACAACATAGCGCCGCCCTTTATGCCGTCGCGGTTGTTGACGATGATTATATTATCATCGAGCCTGAAACTGATATTTTTGGCGTTACCCCCGCTTATGTATAGGCGGTCGTAGTTGAAAACTGTTTTCAAAACATTGATCACTTTTTTCATCCGCTCATTCCAATGCTCCTTTCCTTTTCTTTCAAAGGCTTTTTGCCCCACATACTCATCGTAAGTCCGGTTTGTTTTTGCGGGCTGTTGCCCGATTTCAAGGTGCGGCAACAACACTCCATCGTCCAGCAAAGCGGTGCCGAAGCCGGTGCCCAGAGTAATAACCATTTCCAGTCCTTTGCCACTTACAACCCCGATGCCCTGCATGTCTGCATCGTTTACTACCTTGGCCGGATGTTTAAGCAGTGCAGCTAATGCCGTTTGCAGGTCAAAGTCTTTCCATTGTCCGGTGCCGAGGTTAGGCGCTGTTTTTATCACTCCCTTTTTCACATAACCAGGGAAACCAGCCGATACACATTCGTAATCTTTAAAATCTTTTACCAGGGTCTTTATCGTGTTTAGTACGTTGGCTGGCGTGGCAACAGCAGGTGTTTCCAGTTTTTTATAATCTGAGAGTGGCACGCCGGCCTTATCCAGGATCATGGCTTTGATGTTTGATCCGCCTATATCTAAAGTGAGTATATTCATTCAAAAAATTAAGAGAATAAATATACAGTATGCCAATCGTTATAACCAAAGCTTACAAGGCGATATGCAAATATTTTGCTTTGCCCGGTTAATGCCTGCCGGATTGATCATGCCTATCCAATAAATTTGTCCCTGATATGAGATATGTATTGCCGGTTATCATAATGCTCCTGGCTGTTTGTTGTCTGCGTGCACAACCTGCTACCCACGGCAACAATCTTATCGATGTGGATGGCCATGTAATCAATGCGCATGGTGCAGGCGTACTTTACTATAACGGCGTGTATTACCTGTTCGGCGAAATCAAGAAGGGAGCAACCTGGTTTGTTCCCAACCAGAGCTGGGAAGACTACCGCGTGCCGGCCGGAGGCATTTCCTGCTATTCCTCTACAGATCTTTCGCACTGGAAATATGAAGGCGTTGCCCTGCCCGCCATTACCGGTGATGCAACAAGCGATATCGATACCGGCCGCGTTATGGAGCGGCCAAAGGTTGTTTACAACAGCCTTACCAAAAAGTTTGTCATGTGGCTGCATATCGATAAGAACGATTATTCCTACGCCCATGCCGGTGTTGCCGTAAGCGATCAACCTGCCGGGCCATATACCTATCTCGGGAGTGTTAAACCAAACGGCCAGGATTCAAGAGATATGACGCTGTTTAAAGATGATGATGGTAAAGCTTATCTCATCCATGCTTCAGAAGGCAACAATACCATGCAGATATGTTTGTTGACTGATGATTATCTTTCTCCGTCAGCCACGTACAGCCGCGTATTGGTCAACCGTAACCGTGAAGCCCCGGCTATGTTTAAAAGCCGTGGCCGGTATTTCCTCATCACATCTGCCTGTACCGGCTGGTCGCCAAACGCCGCTACTTATGCGGTGGCAGATAGCCCGCTTGGCCCGTGGAAAGAACAGGGAAACCCATGCACCGGCCCAAACGCCGAAACTACTTTTAATGCTCAAAGCACTTACGTACTGCCGATGGATGAAAAGGGGTCGCGCTTTTTATTTATGGCCGACATTTGGAACAAAACCGATCTTCCTGGTTCAGCTTATTTGTGGTTACCGCTGCAGGTCGATGGCGATACCGTCACGATACGATGGATCGATCAATAGTACATTTGGTAGCCGGCCGTAACAATACTATTGGGCTGCCGTTGCGTCGCACACCTGTACTTCCGAAACGCAGGGCGGCAAAAGAAAAAAAGCTACCTGCGCATTGTCAGCATTCCATGGCAGCATTCACTATAGCAGCGCACTTATTGTTTGATCATTTCTTCATACAGCACGTTCACAGCGGCTTTCAGTGCAGGGTTAAAATCGTCGTAGTGTGTAACGTTACAGCCATTGGTTATTACCACAATACCAAACTTCTCTTTGGGTTGAAAGAACATCATGCTGTATAAGCCGTATGCAGAGCCGGTGTGCCCTTTCATTATTTTCCCGGGTATTATTTTATCTGTCGTCATGATGGCAAGGCCATAGCCACCCTCGCCGTCGGAAACCTTTGTTTGCATTGTTTTTGCGCTTCGCTTCGATATAATTCTTGTGCCGTTGTACTTGCCATAGCACATGTGCATGGTCATGTATTTTGCAAGATCAGGAGCAGATATCTTCATGCCGCCTGTCGGGGAAAATATGGGGGTACTGTACCCCATTTCATAATGGCTGATTTCATCTGTACGTGGGTTATAGGCGTTGGGAGCAGCGTTTAGTTTTTGTGTAGCGGAATCATATTCATACAGCGTAACGAATTTTGATGCGTCAAGCGCGCCTACTTCGTAGCCGCCATACAGTGCCAGCGGATCGAGGATATGTGTCTTTACATATTTGTCAAAACGCTGTCCCGATACCCGCTCTATAATTGTCCCCACCATGTTATAGTTGAGGTTGCAGTATTCATAGCCCGTTCCCGGCTCATAATTGTTGTAGCATTTAGCCGCGTCGCCTGTTTTGGCGGGATTAATCACATCCAGTGTAAAATAACCCTGTTTATCGTTCAGGCTGGAGGTGTGCGACATCAACATTTTCAACGTGATCACGGTTCCGGGGAATTTGGGATTGCGTACTTCAAAGCCTACGAGTTTACTTACATCATCATCAAGTGATAATTTTTTTGCCTGCAGCAGTTGCATGACCGATGTGGCGGAAAAAGATTTAGAGATAGAAGCGATGCGAAAGATATCCTCACGCTGCAACGCTGTGTTGTTTTCTATATTCTTTACGCCGAAGGCATGCGTATAAATCATTTCCCCTTTTTTAACCACCGCAACAGAAAGTCCGGGCATCGCATACTGTTTCATTACGCTATCGATACGCGCTTCCGCTTGTTGCTGTTGGCCGTAACTGGTAAATGTTGCGCAAAAGCACAGCAGCGTTGCCAGCGTTTTCGTGGTAAAATATTTTCTCATGGGAAAGGTTATTTTTTTTCTATCGTGATAAATATAGGGTGTTTATTCATGCCGCTGAACCTGTGGATGTTTTTTTGCAGCAATCATCTGCAAAGGGCGAACAACTATTTTGACCGGCCTGGTTTTTGCCACGCAGGTTCTATGAGCATTGGTTTATTTGCTCTTTTAGCATTACACTGATTAAACCGTTGTGTTGCACCTGCGGCAATCCCTGCACACTAATACAGCAATAAAACAAACATATGAAAAACGAAAAGCATGAATCCTGGGAAGCGGTGAAAGCCGAAATTAAAAAAGAGCACCCGCATTTAACCGACGATGACCTTGCCTGCGAAATCGGGAAAGAAGCAGCCATGCTGAGAGACTTGCAAAAGAAGCTGAAGATGAATGAGCACCAGATCAGGAAATGGCTTAGCCTTATGGGGTAGCAGCTTTAGTTCCTGCAGCGCCCCTTGAAGGAGACTTGGGATACGGAAAGATGCCTCGTGCCCGACATGACAATCGCAGGTTTTTTTATAAGCTGAAATTTTATGTTCAGCAGTTTATTTCTCAGCCTGGCATGCTGACGAAGGAAGCATCTCTGCTTGTGTACCTGTTCCTCGCAATAACTATTGATGCGTCAATGGGAATTAAGCAGCTTTTATTTCTGTGCGTCCTTTGCGGAAAACTTTGTGACTATGGTTGACTTTTTTAACCGCGAAGAGCGCTAAGAAAGAAACGCAAAGTACACAAAGCGTGTTTATATTGAGGTTCCTGCTATTATTGCAGGTATTCCTTAATCACAATCTTTTTCTGTTTCATCATTATCCCCCATGCATTGGGTCTACTCATTAGTTCACCGAGGTTTTTGGGAATAACCTGCCAGCGCAATCCAAATTTATCCATGCACCAGCCACACATCGATTCTTTGCCTTCCCTGGTAAAGTAATTCCAGTATTTATCGATTTCCTGCTGGTCATCACAATGTATCATAATTGCAAAGGCATCGTTGAAAGCATGATGCTCAACAGCCGTAGTCATAAACAGGTAGGCGTCGTTAAAAAGTTTGATGTTGCACATTTCTGTATTCCCGCTTGGCGTTTCACCCAGGGGCATCGCATCTCCTGCTTCAAAATTTGTTTCGAAAATGTTGCTGTAATAACTTGTTACATGGCCCATTTTACCGTCTGCTGTATGAAACCAGAGTGCCGGTGTAATTTTGTTTTGTGACATTTTTTATGTTTTTGTTTATGGGTTAACCAGTTTTCTCAATCAGCAGTCAAAAATAACCCGATTGTAAAAAGCAGTAAAAGTGCAACTGCGACATTTATGATGCTGAATGCGACAAAACAGGTAGTTGGTGAGGTTTTGCCGGTCTGTATCATTTACGATAGCAATTTGCTTTGGCAAGGCTTTTTTGTACCCAATAGTGGTACTGGTGTCTTCGCCTGTTGCTACGCTCGCTTCATCATTCGTCATTTATGGCACCTGTGAAAGGCGTGGCAGAAGCCTGTATCCGTCGAGCACGACGCGAGACAAAATACATAAGTAGAAACAAAAAGCCACAGGCATGGAACTACAGTTGTATAGCACAGTTTTCCAATTTGCTCAAATGACCGGAACTCTTTTAGCAAAATAGTCTTTAAAAGTCTTTTTAAAGTTTAGTGCATTGCCGGTAAACGGCCACCTGAAAATTGAATGGTATTGGAGATATACAATATTCGGTTTCCATTCTTTATCGAAAGTTATAAAAGAGATTTTCTTTTCATTTCCCAGCGACCTTGGTATTTGAATATCGGGGCGAATGGCTTTAAACCTTCTGCAAAAATTTTCATAATACTCCTGGTGGTATTTGTAATTAACCATACACAGAATAATGTTTTCAGGATTAACTTTTTTAAGCACCTTGTCAATCTCCCACCATACACCGTCGGTGGTGCTTGGTTGTAATAATACTATCTGCGATTCTTTTAGCAGGTCTAATACCGTTTGCTGCCATTCTTCATTTGTAACATACATACGCGAGGCACCGAGGGTAACAATTTTCTCTCCCGGCTTTCCAATAGCTACAACAAGACCTTTTGTTTTAAAGAATTCAGTCAACTGCTCTTCTGATGTATCTCTTACGATACCAAAGAATAACCGGATGAGTTTTGTGGGCCAGAAACTGTAACCATATTTAATTACAAATCTTCCGATTTTGTATCGTAACCCTTCTTCCAACCCATGATTGGAAAGCCAGTAATAAGGAGGATCAATTCCTAACAAAGTAGATGAATGGGTGCATGGATTTAAAGTTGTTTCATTATCGTCTAAAAAGGAACGCAAATACAAGATGGGTTTTCTCGTGTCATTCTTCTGCAGTTTATCAGTTGCTTTTTGCGCAAGGGCGATTGATAACAGCAATAAAATTCCGGCAATAACAACCACCATTGGAAGATTTAAGAAGCCTGGTTGAGCCACCAGGAAATATACAATAAAAGCTCCGACGATCAGCCTTAGCGCCATAGCAAGCGCATTGGACCGGATGGGTTTATTATGCGACAGGTCTCTTATTTTTCTGGGCTTGTTTTTATAATTACCAGCTGCTTTATAGAGATCGTATTTGGCAAATGCAATGGGAAGCAACCCTACTATGAACAACATATTAAGCCAAATTATTGCCGGCACCCACCATGACAGCGTAGTGCCGCTTTTTTGCTCCTGGAAAAAAAAGCCAACCATAAGTGACGTAACCATCAGTGCTGTGATGATACCAACAACTATATTGCCGCTGGAGTATTTTAATTTCCCTGGAAACTTTGTCTGCAATACCCTTATAAAAATATCGCATTCATAATTGGGGAGTGTTAATGAAAAGCTGCCTTCACTTGTCTTAAGTGTTATAGTGCTTTTCCTTGTCAGCCTGTACGGTGAAATAATAATTTTTAAAACGGCGTCTACCTGAACCATTTTCACCTTCCCGATTCCTTTAAAAGATTTCAAATTTTCTTCTGAGCCATTTTCGTGAAGTGATGCAATGGATGTTGATTTCCATTTTTTGAAAGCCGCAATGCCGTTTTCATAAACGATTACTACACGATGCCTAAAGAAACCTACCCTGCTGAAACGAACCATAGGAAAATATGATTCCGGATCATCGACAACAGGTATTGGCGCAACATATAATTTTGCGTTTAGTTTCGCCAAATAAGCCCGCGTGATAAATAAGGCTGCAAGAAAAATTATTCCCATAAGAATAAGTAAACCAATGCTTACAGGTTCTGTTGTGTCTGAATTATTATTTGATAATGACCGGTCATTTGCTGAGTCTCCAAGCGAATAGGTTAATAACATTTGCCCGGACTTATAAACTGACAGAACGCCTTTTAAATCGTGCTTAACTATCTCTCCTTTGAAGCTGATGCTGTCACCAATCCAAAAGAAAGTAAGGGCAGTAAATTTTATCGAATTATCGAGTTGCAGGTATTGTTTCAATTCTAAGTCTACACCGGAAATGTCATGGGATGTTCGCTCTTCCATTTGGATTGATGAATCTGTTTGATTGATAATTAACGCCAGCGTGTCATCACCCTTTAAAAACGTGCCGGTAACCAGCGAAGAATTACCTTGTGTAAACGCAGTGCGTGGGTTGAGTAATAATAAAAGTACAAGTGAGAAAAACATCAATTTTTTCATGACAGATTGATTGGCATAAGTTTAGTGAAAGTGTCCAGGATAAAAGCAGTTGGTTAATCAGCACTTTTTCTTAGGTTGATGCAGGAACTTTTACAGGTAATTTGACCATGTATTGTCGTTTTGGTGAAGTGGTTTTATTAGCAGCTTCTGGCTGGTAGTCTCTCTCCGACAACACAATGCTATAGCGAGCAGATACTTTCCTGATGCAGCCACCAACCGGGTACTTTGCATGCCAATTACAGATCCTTACATATGCTTGGTAAATTAATTATCTTCCCTTAAGTTACCATTCAGGCGCATACATAATTAACGCCAATTTAATAATGTATAAGCACTAATTAAAATCTTCAGGCTCGAACAACTGTTCAGAACTCACACGCTTCCTCTGTAGTTAACTCTAATCGGCTGAAAAAGATACCTCGTACCCCGGCATGACAAGCGAGGTTTTTCATCCACCTGCGGGTTTTACGATCGGGTAAATCTTGAATCTGCTTGAAACAGAAAGTCAAAACCAGGTAACGGAAAGGCACAGGTCTGGCAGCGCACAATGCCAGGCTACAAAACCTGCAAAAGTGGGTATATGTTATCCAGGTCATGCGGGTTATGCGCGCCATGCACGGAGAATAGTTTTGTTGCGCCGGGCAGCAAAAATTATTTCTTATTTTTAGACATGCATAAACGCACATTTATTAAGAACATTTCGCTGCTGGGCATTTCCCCCGCTTTCTTTAGCCTTGATCAATGGCTCGCAAAATACGAAACTGCACAGCCGGATGTGCTTGCCCGGGAAGAAGACTTCTGGCAGGGCATCCGTGGCGGGTATAAACTTAAGCCTGGTTACATTAACCTTGAGAATGGCTATTACTGCTTTTTGCCGGAGGAGGTGCTCGAACAATTTATCGGGCATGTGAGAGAGATCAATTACCAGGGTTCTTATTATATGCGTACCCGCAGGTTTGACGACAACCATGCCATGGCGGCAAAGCTGGCCGCATTGGCCGGCTGTTCCAGAGAAGAGCTGGTCATAACCAGAAATGCAACGGAATCGCTGGACCTTGTCATTGGCGGCACCAAATGGCAGGCAGGCGATGAGGCTGTGATGGCTGAGCAGGATTATGGCTCCATGCTCGACATGTTTAAACTGGTTGCCAAAAAGCATGGCGTTGTTAACCGCATTGTTTCTGTTCCCAACCATCCGGCATCAGATGAAGAGGTCGTTGATCTGTATGCAAAGGCTATAACCTCCAGGACAAAGCTGCTGATGATAAGCCATATGATCAATATTACCGGCCACATACTGCCCGTGCAAAAGATCTGTGATATGGCGCATAGCAAAGGGGTTAAAGTACTGGTAGATGGTGCGCATGCTTTTGCACATATTCAATTCTCCATACCCGACCTGCACTGCGATTATTATGGCACCAGTCTTCATAAATGGCTGAGCGTTCCGCTGGGTGCCGGATTTCTTTATGTGAAGAAGGAAAATATTGCAGACCTCTGGCCTTTGCTGGCAGACAGCGCAGATCTTAAGGATGGAGATATCCTGCGGTTGAACCATGTTGGCACTGTGCCTGTTCATACCGATATTTCTATCTCCAATGCGATCGATTATTATCTTAAGATCGGTGCAGCAAGGAAGGAGGAACGGCTGCGTTACCTGCAACATTACTGGACAGATAAAGTGCGCAATACTCATCGCGTTATGGTTAATACGCCCCAGGACCAGCAACGGTCCTGTGGTATCGCCAATGTTGGTATCGCGGGCATGAAACCTGCAGACCTTGCGGACATCCTTTTTAAAAAATACCAAATCTATACCGTTGCGATTGACTATGCCAATGTGCAAGGCTGCCGCATTACCCCGAATATTTATACGAGCACGACTGACCTTGATCAATTAATCAAGGCACTGACTGAACTGGCTGCCGTGTAATAAAAGGCTTAATGCTGCTACTTATTGTACAGTCAGATTATCTGTAGTACCATTAATTAAAAGCGTTATGTCAAACACATTTAAAGAATCGTTTACCCTTCATGGTGAGCAATTATTAAAGAAAGTAAAAGAGCTGATCGAAGAAGGAAATGTAAGAAAGATTACCATTCATGACAAGGCCGGGAAGGAACTTATGTCCTTTCCATTGACCATTGGTGTTGTAGGGGCTGTTCTGGTTCCCGTGCTTGCCGCCGTTGGTGCCGTAGCCGCGCTAGTAGGCGAATGCAGTATTTCCGTGGAGCGGGAAGCGCAATAGATTAGCAATGCGCGCATCTCTTTCGTCTATTGCGGCGCATGCGCGACGGCGCCCTGATTGAGCTTATGTGCCACTGTGGCTACAGCAATAGTTCCTTGCAAATGGCGGGTTACCATTCTCTTACATTATTGATAGAGCGAAAAGCATGTGTTTTGAACGGAGGCCGTTGCGGGATTGCCTCCTTCTTTGATGCAACAACCTGCGCCTCATACAAGTGCAGTCCGCTCATCACTGGTGAATAAAACACCTGCCAGTGTATGGTATTGCGTGTCGTCAAACTGTTGCAATTGCTTTCAGTATCGGTGCAGGCCATTCTTTTACAATGCTTTACCAAAATAAGCACTATATTTGCCATGTTCATATTCCTTAATCTGACTCAGTATTCTTCTCCACACGCTTCGTCATGTTACCAGGAGCATAAGCACATACGACTAACGCTGCCCGCCGTCAGGCAAGGCCGGATTAGTATTACTTACCTTTAATTTAATTATTTTGACATTTGAACAATTGGGGCTTATTACACCCCTATTACAGGCAATAAAGACTGCAGGTTACACAACAGCCACCGCAATACAGCAGGAGGCGATACCCGTAGCATTACAGGAAAAAGACATTTTAGGCTGTGCACAAACCGGCACGGGTAAAACGGCTGCTTTTGCTATACCGATATTGCAATTACTCTCCCGGGAAAAAGCAAAAGGTCCCCGGCACATACGGGCATTGGTTTTAACACCCACCAGGGAGCTCGCCGTGCAGATAGGAGAAAGTTTTACCGCTTATGGCCGGCACACAGCATTAAAACAGCAGGTAATCTTTGGCGGCGTGCCACAGCACACGCAGGTAAATGCGATACGGGAAGGGGTTGATATACTCGTGGCTACGCCCGGCCGTTTACTCGATCTTGTGCAGCAGGGACATATACAACTCAGCCAGCTGAAACTATTTGTACTCGATGAGGCGGACCGCATGCTTGACATGGGATTTATCAACGACGTTAAAAAAATCACCAGGCTGCTGCCACTGCAAAAGCAAACCTTGTTTTTCTCGGCCACCATGCCGCCGCCCATACAGGAACTTGCCAATTCGTTGTTGAGGCAGCCCGTGAAGATCGAGGTAACGCCCGCCTCGTCAACCGTCGAGAAGATCGACCAACTGATGTATATGGTGGACAAGAAAGATAAGCAGTCACTATTGACGCACCTGATCCGAGAAAAGAAGATTGACCGTTCACTGGTATTTACACGTACCAAACATGGTGCGGACAGGATCGCGAAAAAACTCAACAGGGAAGGCATCAGTGCTGATGCCATACATGGCGATAAAGCTCAAAATGCACGGCAGCGTGCGCTCCTTAATTTCAAAACCGGCAAGCTGGCGGTATTGGTAGCCACCGATATTGCTGCCCGTGGTATTGATATCGACGATTTAACCCATGTGATTAATTTTGACCTTCCGAATATCCCGGAGACTTATGTGCACCGTATCGGCCGCACCGGCCGGGCAGGCGCAAGCGGTATCGCGTTTTCTTTTTGTGACCAGGAAGAAAGGGCTTTCTTAAAGGATATTGTAAAAGTGATTGCACAAACTATACCCGTGCAGGAACAGCACCCCTTTAAGCCCATCCCTTCGCAGCAGGTAACGAAGCCTGTCATGCAGGTAATAAATAAAGCGGCATCCAATACCGGCTACCGGCATAAGGCGCCGCAATTTCAAAGAAGGAGAGGGCCGCTGGTAAATATTTAACCGGCTTATAACCGGCAACTGCAATATTAGCGCTAATGGCCCCAGATCATAAAAAAAGCAATCATGTTTGGGTGATTGCTTTTTTTTAGCCGGTAATAAACGAGCAGCCAATGGGTCCCGGTCAGCTGAGTACTTCTTCCAGCTTTTCTGCTAACAATTGCAATAACTGCCTGTCTATCTTTTCCAGTTTCTGCTCGTCCTGCCCGCGCATGGCAACTACGCGAAAAGAACCTGTTTCATCGCGTTCGAAACAGGTTTCCGTATCATCCAGCAGCAGTATTATTTTGTAAGTATAACCCTGTAACAGAAGCCTACCCGTAAACTCCTGCAAGATGCCTTTGTATAAAACGGTTAGTGTAAAGTCGTTTTCGCTCATTGTGCGACCTGTTGTTTGTTACCACATAAAGTAAACGGAAGGCCTTGCGCAGGCTGGCGTTCCGGGACTTCCCTATTGCGCGGCTGTTGCGCTGCCATAAATGAGGAACCCCTAACTGAGCGTAGCAATTGGCGATGCCATGAAATACTGCAGCCGATACCCAAAAAATGTATTGAATAATTGTGCCTTTCGCTGAAACAGTGCTTACCAATAACCGGCTGTTTATTTGCCCAGTTTAAACGTGAGGCCGCCGCCCAAACCAAACTGGTAAAGGGATGTGTACGTGTTGGCATAAACAGGTCCCCAGTAGGTCCAGAAATAACCACCGCCTGTTGCGGCAGAACCCGATACCAGTTGCGCCTGCAGTTTTAACGCTACCTTCCCTTTGCTGCCAAGCCAGATGTTGGTGCCGCCCTTTGCATTCCAGGCAAAGGCTGACCTGTTGCCGGATTTGCCTTCACTTGAAGCGCTAAGCCCGGCCCATCCCAAACCAGCGCCCAGGAAGGGTTCTACTTTGTGGTTGGATAATTCAAAATAATGGTTGAAGTCAAAAAGATAATAGTTGATGTTCATAGCAAAGTCCTGGCTTTTCACCCCATCGTTGTAATACGTGAAAGGTGCATTCGCATCCTGGCGCAGATAGTTGAATTCAATGCCGAAAGCGCGGTTGACCATGTATTCGAGTCCTCCGCCCCATTGAAACCCGCCTTCCACCGTGCCATTGAAGTAAGAGGTATTGCTGTTGTAAGCATTTACCTGGTCGTTGAATACATACCCACCGTATGTATTTAAGCGTACGTGCTGGGCTGTTGCAATTGCAGCGAAACCTGCGGCAAAAAACAAGCTTAAAATAAGTTTTCTCATAAATTATTTCCAAATGTTTGAGCGGGTAAAGTTAGCCAATAACATAACATAAGATGAAAACGGGAGCCATTGCAGGTGACCTTGTCGTTGCATAAGCCGTATGGCCTGTTTGGCAAGCCCGGGCCGCCGTTCATGTAAATCTGGTAGGATGCCGGAAGTAGCAATATTATCTTCATTACATGTTTACATTTTTAGCCTGGATCATACTTTTTATACTTTGCTGGCCACTCGCCATACTGGCCCTGGTGTTATACCCGTTGTTCTGGCTGATTTCCCTTCCATTCAGGTTGGTTGGTATTGCGGTGGATGGTGTGTTTAGCCTTTTAAAGGGGATTATTATGCTGCCGGGCAGGATGCTTCAGCGACGGTGAACCGGAACACGAAAGGTCGCGTTGTATGAAATATGCTTTAAGGATCAGCATGATTTTTTTATAGCAATCGGATCATCTTTTCAATGATGGTTTGGCACGGTTTCGTGGGGGAATTTAATAACCGAAAGCCGGCGCATTAATAAAAAGGCAACGAATCTTTCGTTGCCTTTTGTGCTCTTCGATTAAGTAGATTATTTTTCACCCCAGAGGCTCACTTTGGCCTTTTCAAAATTATTACCCGGTACAGTCTTGTATACGATCGTAACCCTATCGATTCGTCTCGTGTTGCCTTGCAGGTCAATCACCCGGCTTTCGCCACCACGCTCCACTATTGATCTGACCTGGATATCCTGGTGTTCACCATTTTCAAAAAAAACATCCATATCATAGATTTCCAGTTTAGCATCGTGGACCATAAATTTCAATTTCCGGAATGCGTCAGCGCCGCTTACTTTTATCACATCCTTATCTACACCATAACTCACCGTTGCAGTTCCCAAATGCTGCCAACTGCCTTTTGGCGCAGGAGTTGCTTTTACCGTTTGTGCGCTAACTACATTATTTAGTGTTGTTACAGATAAAAACAGTGCAAGGATAAATGCGAATTTAAAAATGCTGTTCTTTTTCATTTAAAATTTAATTTACTTGTTAATAAATATGCGCTTTTATAATCGCTACTTACCGTTCAGCCAAATTTCGTTCCAAAAAGAAGCAGTAGATGGAACTTACAGTGCTCCAGTCAGCTTATTAATTGAAAATCAAATGACTGGAATTACCCCATGAGTATCTGCTTAGAAGATTATGATGTTAGGGTAGGGTGATTTTTTCCGGGTGCGTCCGTAGATATGGGCACAATCCGAAAGAAAATAAAAACAGGTGCCAATTAATCAAGATTGCGCTTTTACCGATCGGTCACCCTTTAACAATTGATGGTCGCCTATCCATTTACCCTTTCCATTTCAGCTTCTGCACCGCTGCTGCGTTTGATGCTCTTCAGTGGCTTGCCGAAACGGTATGTGAAGGAGATGCTAATCACACGGGAATCGCGGCGGATAATAAAGTATTCATGTGCATGTTCAAAATCGGTATTGCCCTCCATTACCATAGTGTGAAAGATGTCGCGGATACTGAGTTTTAACGTGCCTTTCTTTTTTAACACAGGTCTTGCCAACCCGATATTAAGCTGGCCAGTAGGGAGCAGTTTCTCCTGCAGATCATTGCGTGCAGGGCTGGTATAAAAACCTGACAGTTCTGCTGTATATCGATCGCTTATTTTAAACTGATTGTTGGCGCTGATATTAAACTGCCAGATGTCAGACGCGTATTCATTCCAAACATAACCCTTCAGCTTTTTGTAATTAACCAGGGCCTGCGCAGTCAGGCTCCACCATTTTGCGGGTGATACCTGTGTGCTGAGCGATAGCCCGGCAATGTATGCCTTGCCTACATTGCCCTGGGAGTAGTAGAGTATGCCCACGCTGTCTGTGAGAAAGAGCTGTGAGAAATAGTCTTTAATGAAGCTGTAAGAAAGTGTGGTAGTGAGGTAATTCTTATATTGGTGACTGAGCTCGAGATTCCAGCTATACTGTGGTTTCATATAAGGGTTCCCTGTCTGGTAGGTGTATTTATTCACGATGAACACAAAGGGATTCAGTTGCTGAAACGGGGGGCGGTCTACGCGCCGGCCTGCGGTGAACGTGAAACTGTTGGAAGAATCTGCCTGCCAGGTAATAAAGCCAGAAGGGAAGAATCCATCATATTTACGGGTAAAGGCGGAGTCTTTTCGTACGGCATTGCCGAGCTGGCTGGCGTTGTACGAGGTGTTCTCATAACGCAACCCAAGTTGCATGGTAAACTGGCCCAACTGCTGATCGACGCTGTTATAAAATGCAAGTATATCTTCGGTATAAAGAAAGTGGTTGCTTTTGCCATAATCAGGTTGCCAGCTATGGCCATCATAATAGTCATAGTCGGCGAGGTTATCAGTATTGATATGCGAAGATTTCCAGCCTGCATCAAACTTACCATTATTGGGAAGCTGCAAAGTGTAATCTGCTTTCCCGGTGAGTATTTTTAGCGTGGAGGGAATGTCGCCGTCTGATGCATCAGAAATTGCTGTGGAGGGCAAAGTGCTGTTGCTAAAATAAAGCTGGTTATGGATATCGTAATGCAGCCAGTCAAGATCCACACTGATATCCTGTTTTTTGCTGAAACTGTGTTTCATATTCAGGTTAACGGCAGCGTTTACCAAACGATAGTCGGTTGTGCCGAGGGTTTTGATACTTGAGTCGATCCCACCATCGGGGCCCAGCCATGTCGCTGTTGCATCAGAATTGCCTTTGCGTTTGGTAAGAATGCCCGTAATGGCAATACCAAATGATGTTTTTGATGAGGCAAAAAAATCCAGCCCTGTTTTAAGCGTATGATTAAAATTCTTTCCTGTAAAGAGGGTTGGCTGATCGAGTACCGCGGCCTTGTTACCTGCCTCATCATAGTAGGTGCGCAGCGCATAGAGATCTGAATAGGCCCTGTTGTAATTGTAGCTGTAGTTGAAGAAGCTATTGACCTTACCATTTCGGTAGTTGAGATTAATACTGGTATTGGCTTTTGGATAGCGCCCCTGGCTATAAGTGGCGGTATAACTGCCGTTGAAACCCCTTTGCTTGTTTTTCTTTGTCCTGATATTGATGATGCCTGCATTTCCATTGGCGTCGTAACGGGCTGAGGGGTTGACCATCAGTTCTATCTGGTCGACCTGTGAAGAACTCATACTGCTAAGAAGGTTATTAAGATCGGCCCCGGAGAGATAAGTCTGTTTGCCGTCTATTAAAATCAGTACGCCAGGTTTTGCCTTCAGGCTTATTCCACCGTTTTTGTCAACTGTAACACCGGGCGATTTCTCCAGTACATCGAGAATGCTCGTGCCTGCATTCGTGGGTGATGCATCTACATTCACGATCACTTTGCCCTGTTCAAATTGTACCAAGGGTTTCACTGACTGCACGGTCACGTTTTGCAATGTATTGCTTTGTGCATGCAATATAATGGCCATTTCTCTCGATCCGCCCGGTACCAGGTTAATGATGGCTGTGGTGTCTGTAGTGTGCCCGGTAAAACTAATACTGCAGTAATAGCTTCCCCCGGCGATGTTATTGAGCAGCACCTTCCCTTTATTGTCCGTCAATTCTGTTTTAACCAGTGTATTATTGTTTGCGTTTAACAGGCTTACAATTGCAAATTCGAGTGGTTGTTGTTGGTCATTGGTAACGGTTATGTGCAGGTAAAAGCTATCAGGCGTGTTAAAAGCAAAGCTTTTGTTGGCACTAATGATCAACAATAAAGCAAATACTATATGTTTCCCGTGACGCAGCATGCGGGCAAATTAAACAGGCTTTTTGTTTTTGCTTAAGGAAAATGGGTTAGCGGTTCTATGTGTGGATGGAGGATATAACCGCTTGCCATCACTTCTGCTGGAACTTCTTTGGGGAGACCAGCTTTAATACTCCTGGCATCTTCGTTGCGTCGCACACTTCATCTGCTGAATTGTTCTGCAGCAACAGGTTCGCTATTTCCACCTAAAGTCAGCAAGCAGGAGAAGCATAGTTTATTAGTACCCGTGGAACGTAAACATTTTTTTAAGTAAAGATGCGGTACTGTGCCATGAGCCAGGTTTTGTATTTTGGCCATCGGGTGGTTAACTTCCCCCTGAAGAGCAAGAGATAAGCGGGGCAGCGTCGGCGATTGAAAAAAAGCAGGGCAATACGCTGAAACATATTTTTCATTTCTTGTAACTTTAACCAACGTAATTTTACGACTGAATTCAATTTGTATGCGGAATGTATTTGTATTGTTGATCATGATTTCTTCCTTCGCGGTGAAGGCTCAAACCTTTTTTCCGGGAAGCTATATCGACTATGCCCAACGACAATCTTTTGCAAATAGCCTGAGATTAAATGACAGCGGGCATAATAAGAATTGGTTTGTGAACACGTCCGCCAGTATCTCTACGAGCTTTAATTTTTTCAGGGGCGGCAGTGCAACGATGTTAGCCGCACCTTTGAGCCTGCAGCTCAACCGGAAGCTCAATAATAATCTTTATGCTTTTGCAGGGGTTTCTGTTGCACCGGCCTATATCAATTTTAACCGTTCCTTTCTAACTGCCAACAGCAATAAGGGCTGGCAAAGTAATGGGATTGCCAATGCAAATAGTATCGGTATGTATTCCAGGGCTGAGATGGGTTTAACGTACATTAACGATCAGCGTACGTTTTCTATTTCAGGCAGTATAGCTATAGAGAAAAGCAGTTATCCTTTCACCCCTTACTTCCCTGCTCAAAATAACCGGACAAGCATCCAGCGGGTTCCGAATAATTGACCGGTTTTTTCCAAATTCAGTCTTAGCCAGTTTTACGGGGGGAACACAGGATGTTCTGTGTACAGATTTGTGACACCCGGTCTTTCTCTCCGGGCAAACGCAGTCACTGGTGACATGAAACATTGCAACCTCCTGACCGGGCCTACTTGTCTTTTTGCCTAATTATTTCCCGCACTTTTTCAAGTTTAGGGTCTATTCCTTTTTTGATGGCGACCGAAGAAGGTGGCACATATACATCGGGCATAATGCCCTGGCCATCTTTTACCTGCGTGCGGTCAGGCACCACCCGATATAATGGCAGCGACACTTTTATTTTTGTCCCAGGTAAAATGACAGAAGGCAGGTGCACGGCTGAAGTACCGTAGTTACCGCCACCGGTTTCTTCGCCAACAACGGTTACGTTCTGCTGGCCTTTCAGTTGCAGTACGAACATTGACGCAGCCGAGAAGGTGTAGCCGCCCTGTATAATATATATCCTCCCGTTGTAATGGCTGTTGCTGTATGGTTTGTAATAGTGTTGCTCCAGGTTTTTGAAATGAAATTTCCCATCACTTTCCTTCCTTGTGGTAAAACGCATCATCAGCCGGAAGGGCAGGGAGGGCTGCAGGTACCGTGCATATTTTAAACTGCGGCTGGTGGCTGCAACCGTGTCGGCCACATGAAAGGAGGTGTCTTTTAAATAACGCGCAAGTTTTGTGCTCAGGTTTATTTTTCCGCCGGTGTTTTCACGGAGGTCGATTACCAGGTCTGGTACCTGTTTTTCTTCAATTTCCCTGAAACTCTTCCGGAAAAAACTTTTAAGCTTTCCTGTACTGAAAGTGGCAACCCGCATATAGGCAAGATGGTTGCTGGAATCGTATTCCAGGCTTCTTTTGCTGAGTAGCCTGATTTTTTTTTGTTCTTTACGCGATGGTGCAGGCGGTGGCGGCATCAACGGTTTTTTACCGGTATCTTTTACCGGGCGATAAATTTTTACATAAGCCGTTTTATTTATCCCTGCGGAATCGGTATATCCCACAAGCATTGAATCCTTTACCGGGAAAGCATATGCATAGTACTGCGGAAAATTAAAGCTCACTGCCTGGTTCTTAAAATTATTGGAATAGCCATCCGTGCTTATATATTGGAAAAGCGAATCAATAATATACCTGTTGGCCCGGTTATCTATCGAAGTAATAATTGTTCCACGTTTAAAAACGGTATCGTTTCGCTGCATGCTACCAAGGACAACCAGGCTATCGTTCCAGCATTTGAGCACAAGTGGAAACCGAGCAGGCGGGTGGTCCTTTGCGTATTCCATATACGTTTTGGAAACGCTTACGGAAGTATGACCGCAATTGATCTTGCTGATAAACCACGATACTTTGTTCTTGTATTGCAATTCGGTGAGCGAGTCGTTCATGCCAGCAAGCGCCTCGTTAAAATAAATATCGAGACTGTCTTTCGAAGTATACCAGTAGAGGCTTGGATGATTTGCTTCCAGTATTTTTTTCAACAGTATAAAGTCGCGTTGCATCTTTCCCGGGTCCAGTTTCTGAGCGGGATCGAAGCCTGTTATTCTCGCGGTACTACAGCCTATAACCGAGATTGTGACGAGCAGTAAGCAGAAAAGACTAAAATTACCGGGTATGTTGTTTTGGGGGATTTGGGGCCGCACTCTTTTGCTGCATTGTTTTGAGTAGTTGCCTGTCAGACCAATATTGCCTATACTGCTTTCCGGGCCGGTTTTTGGCTGACCTGACCCTGTTGAAAGCAGGCATTGAAACTTCCATTTATACTTCTTCAAGTCCGGCCCCATTCATCTGTACTTTTTGATTCGTTGTTATTGGTGCCGGTTCATTTGCCAAAAGCGTTCCAGCCCTGTGCCGTAATATTGAATGTGTTGCCGCCTTTTGACAGGAATTTACAGCCTTCCTCTTCATCGGTCATATAGCCGATCACACTAATTTCTTCATTTATGGTTATTTTATCGTAGTCATCCTGGCTCATGGTAAAAATCAGTTCGTAATCCTCACCACCATTGAGTGCGCACACGGTTGCATCAAGCCCGAATTTAAAGGCCGCCTTTCTTGCATCTTCCGCAATGGGTAATTTCTCTTCATAGATTTTACAGCCAAGCCCGCTTTGCCTGCATATATGCAGTATTTCACTGCTGATGCCGTCACTCACATCCATCATTGCAGTCGGCACTACGCCACGGTCTTCCAGGAAGTCGATGATGTCTTTTCTCGCTTCCGGTTTTAGCAAACGGCCAACGATGTAGTCCTCATTCTCAAGGTCGGGCTGCACCTGCGGGCTTTCGAGAAATATTTTCTTTTCCCTTTCGAGCAATGTAAGGCCAAGAAATGCTCCGCCAAGGTCACCGGATACGCAAATAAGGTCGCCTTTATTAGCCGTGCTTCGCTTTACAAATTTCCCGGGTGCCACTTCACCTATTGCCGTCACGGAAATAATAAATCCTTTTTGCGATGCAGAGGTGTCGCCCCCGGCGAGGTCAACATTGTATCTTTCGCACGCAGCATAAACACCCTCATAAAACTCATCTATCGCCTCCACACTAAAACGGTTGCTTATACCAATACTCATGGTAATATGAGTGGGGGTAGCATTCATTGCATAAATATCGCTCAGGTTCACGATCACGCTTTTGTAGCCAAGATGTTTCAGCGGTGTGTACATCAGGTCGAAGTGCACACCTTCAATAAGCAGGTCGGTGGTAATCACTGTTTGCTTGCCAAAGTGGTCTATTACGGCCGCATCATCGCCAACGCTGACAACGGTTGATGCCTGTTTTGTTTCAAAATTGCGTGTGAGATGATTGATTAGTCCAAACTCGCCCAGGCTGCTGATTTCCGTTCTTGTTTCACTCATGAAAGTATGGTTGTGATATGTTTTAAAGAAAAGCGATACAAGGTATCGTAAAAAAGAATTGACCTGGTGTATACCAGATCAACTTTCCTTTTGTTGTAAAAATTTTAACCCCTGGGCATTACATCTCCACTTCGGTATTGATCCAGCGGCAGAGTTCGTCGTGAATCCTGCCATTGGTCGCGATTATTCCCGGCTGGTAGGGGCTGTATTCATTGCCTTTAAGATCGGTAACACGGCCACCTGCTTCCTCTACGATAACGATGCCCGCGGCGCTGTCCCATGCCTGCAGTTTATGTTCATAAAACCCGTCGAAGCGGCCTGCTGCAACCCAGCAAAGATCAATGGCTGCGCTGCCAAGCCTGCGCACAGGTATACCTTTTCTTATGAGCCTGCTGAAAACACCGAGCGGGCCATTTGGCATATCGAGATAGGTGTAAGGAAAACCTGTTGCCAGGCAGCTTTTCATGGCTTCTGATTTTTCGCTAACGTGAATCGGCTTGTCGTTGAGTGTTGCGCCGGCGCCCCGCTCTGCGAAGAAGAATTCATTCATAAAAGGGTTGTAAACAGCTCCCATGATCATCTTGCCCCTGTGTTCTATACCAATGCTTACACAACAAATCGGCAGGCCGTTTGCAAAATTCACCGTACCGTCGATCGGGTCAATGATCCATTTGTATTCAGATTCCTGGCTAAGATCGCCTGATTCTTCGGTGAGTATGTGATGGCCCGGAAAGCTTTCTTTGATAATGCCTATAATAACGGCTTCGCTTTTGTGATCGGCTTCGGTTACCAGGTTGTTTACGCCTTCTTTGTGTGTGATAACAAGCGGCTGGTTGAAATATGCCGTGAGCACTTTTGCCGCCTCGTTGGTTGCTTTTATCAAGGTTTCTTTTAACATGCCGCAAAGATAATTGAGTGACTTGTAAGATGGGGCTGATATTTTGATGATCCCGGCAGCATTGCCGCTATCGGCTTTTGTTGCGTCGCACACTTGTACTGAAGCACAGCTTTGAACTATTTAATGTAAGCTGCCGGTTTCCCGATGATCTTATTGTTTTCTCTTAACCGCAGCAAAACCAGCGACCTGTTGCCCGAAGCGAATTGCACAGCATTGCGACCCGGATTGTTCCTCCCGTACAAGCACAAACAATATATGATGCAATGAAATACTGCAGCCTGGTAAATAAAAAAGCCAGGCGCAAGGCCCGGCTTTTGTGCTATAAGTTTTACAATCTATTTCCTGTTGGCAAAACGGCTCAACAGTTTGAGTATTTCGATATACAGCCAAACGATGGTCACGAGCAAACCGAATGCGCCATACCACTCCATATACTTTGGTGCACCGGCTTCTGCGCCTCTTTCGATCATATCGAAATCGAGGATTAGGTTTAACGCTGCGATGGCAACCACAAAGAGGGAGATACCGATACCCAGTGCACTTGAATCGTACATGAACGGCATATCTATGCCAAACATGCGCAGCACCATAGAGATAAGGTAAAAAATACCGATGCCCACGGTCGCGGAGATGATCACGCTTTTAAAACGTTCGGTCGCTTTAATCACCCTGAAGTTATAAAGGAGGAACATGGCAATGGCCACACCAAATGTTAAGCCGACAGCCTGCATGATAAGTCCCGGGTATTTTGCCTGGAACGCATCGTTAAAGATGGCCGAAATGGCGCCAAGAAAGAAGCCCTCGAGCAGGCCATATGCCGGCGCAAGATATGGTGACCATGTTGGTTTAAAGCTGATGGCTATTGCCGCTATTAAGCCACCTATAAGACCTATCCAAAGAAAAGTGGTCATGGTTTGTTGTGCAAAGCTGTAGTATAGGTGCCATGTGTAAGCAGCGCCGCCGATAACCATGAATAAGAGGAAGCCGAATTTGTTGATCGAACCGCGTACCGTCATTACTTCGCCGGAGATATCCTGCGCAGTCCTGTTAAAGATCTTTTGTGACAAGGTAGGGTTACCTGACTGAAAAAGTGCCATATCATTCTAAATTTTAGTGAGACAAAAATAATGGAAAAGCATTTGCAAAAGCTGTTAATTTATTTGCCTTTCATGCCCGGGTAATGGTCGATTGTTTCAAAGACATAATGCGGGTTTGCCTTTAGCACGCTGACCACTTTTTGCAGGGAATCAGCATAATTCTGCCGGCCAAACATGCGATCATGTGCGAGTATTACTACATGCCCGGGCACAAACAAGTCGTTGCTCCTTGCATACTGGTTAATGATGCTGATCATGCGGTTGGCGCTTTCGATGGGTGTATCGCCATCACGGAAACGCCATTCCACATCCCAGCCTGCTGCTGCATAACCGTTGGAGTCGAACAGGTGGCAGAGTGGTTTTGTAAGCGCAGGGGCCCTTATTCGTCCATTTACCACCCAAGAGCTGTTGCCTGGCGTGCGTACGATCTTTACCGGTACATTCAGTTTTTGTTCGTTCTTTTCAAAATCCCTTAATGCCGAATCGGGGGCATTGTAATAGGCGTGGTAGTGATTGTAGTTGGCGTGCGTGTAGCTATGGTTGCACAAAAGAAACATCGGGTAACTATCTCTTATCTCCGAAACCTCTTTGCGATCGTAATCGTTATCGACGTGCACGCCGATCATAAAGAAGCTCGCCTTTACACCAAGTGCTTTAAGCAGGTTGTAACAATTCATGGTGCCTTTCTGGGGGCCATCATCGAGGGTTAGGTAGATGTACGTCTTAGTGCTGTCGTATATGAAGGCGGGGGTAATTGGCGCCACATTCATGCTACTGTCTTTTGGCGGTGAAACAGCCAGGCTATCTTTTGATCCGGTGATATTTCCCGGAGCCGGGTTATTGGAACATGCCGGGAATAACAAGAAAAGAAACACACAATACCTGGTCAGCTTACGGGAACTGCTGCAGACCGAACTGTCTTCCATAAAAGGGTTGCTTAATTTGAAGCAAATGTATACTATGGCCTGACATGAAAAATAAATCTGCCATAAGCCATAGAGGTTTAACTAAAAATTCGCCTCTGCCGGCGGCCGCCCATTGATGCCGGGCGTTGAAGTGATTGCGACGCAACGAAGATGCCATGAAAAACCGTTGCCGGAATTACCACTACCAATTCATGCCAGCTAACTATTGAAGGTATTTCAAAGCATTGAAAAACACATTTTATTACCATTCATTCTTTTCGGATAAGCATCAGTATTTTATTTGCCCGTAAATATTAACTTCGCCGAAATTACCTAACGATTCAATAAGATAAATCAATCAATGGCATGGACAAGCAGAATGTGCTACTAAGCGATGTGGTGATAAAATTTGCCGGTGACAGTGGAGACGGCATGCAGCTTACCGGTTCGCAGTTTACAAACAACTCAGCCCTTATGGGTCTTGACCTGGCAACTTTTCCAGACTTCCCCGCAGAAATACGTGCCCCGATAGGAACACTGCCGGGTGTAAGTGGTTTCCAGTTGCGTTTTTCGAGTAATCCTGTTTTTACACCCGGCGATCTTTGCGATGTGTTGGTAGCCATGAATGCTGCAGCTTTGAAAGTGAACCTTCGCAGCCTTAAGCCCGGTGCCAAAATCATTGCCAATGTGGATGGTTTTGATACAAAGAATCTCCGGTTGGCCAACTATCCTGAAGGTGTGCACCCGCTGGAAGACGGCAGCCTGGATAGTTATGACCTCATTAAAATCGATGTTACCAAAATGACCCGGGAAGCGTTGAAGGAATTCACCGACCTGGGGATCAAAGAAAAGGACCGCGCAAAAAACATGTTTGTGCTTGGATTCCTTTACTGGATGTATAACCGTAACCTCGACAACACCATCAACTTTTTGCAGGACAAGTTTGGTAAAAAACAAACCATCCTGAACAGTAATATCAAAGCCCTGCAGGCCGGCTATAATTTCGGGGATACTACCGAAACTTTCACCACGCGTTTTGAAGTGGAGAAAGCCAGGATGCCGGCGGGCAAATACCGCGGTATCATGGGCAACCAGGCGCTTACGTATGGCCTAATTGCGGCTTCCCAGAAAAGCCGGTTGCCTTTATTCCTTGGATCGTATCCCATTACGCCGGCTTCTGACATATTGCACGACCTCAGCAAATACAAGACCTTTGGTGTGCGCACGTTCCAGGCTGAAGATGAAATTGCAGCCATCGCCTCCGCTATCGGCGCTTCGTACGGCGGCAGTCTTGGTATTACCACCACTTCGGGTCCGGGTATGGCTTTAAAAGCCGAGGCTATGGGCCTGGCGGTAATGCTCGAGATACCGTTGGTGATCATCAATATCCAGCGCGGTGGTCCATCTACGGGTTTGCCTACCAAAACAGAACAGAGCGACCTTATGCAGGCGTATTATGGCAGGAACGGCGAGTGCCCGATGCCGATAATCGCAAGCTGTACGCCAAGCGATTGTTTTGACGTTGCATACGAAGCTGTGCGTATTGCGTTACAGCATATGACGCCTGTGATACTGCTCAGCGACGGGTATATCGCCAATGGTGCTGAACCATGGCGTTTTCCGCAGTCGGCCGATCTTGCACCGATCGAAGTAAAATATAAAACCGCCCTCGCAGAAGGCGAAGAAAAATACCTGCCTTACAAGCGGGATGAAAAACTTGTTCGACCCTGGGCAGTGCCCGGAACACCGGGTTTGGAACACCGTATAGGCGGGCTGGAGAAGCAGGATGTTACGGGTAACGTTAACTACGAACCCGAGAACCACCAGCACATGGTGAAAACAAGGGAAGCCAAAGTGGAGCGTATTGCCGACTATATACCCGAGCAGAAAATAGACAGTGGCGCTGACAAAGGAAAGGTGCTCGTGCTTGGCTGGGGCAGCACTTATGGCGCCATTAGAAGCGCGGTAGAAGAGCTGCTTTCACAAGGGCTTTCGGTTAGCCATGCACATATCCGTTATGTGCGACCGTTCCCCCGCAACCTGGGTGAAATACTCAAGAATTTTGATAAGGTATTGGTGCCTGAGATCAACAACGGGCAGCTGGTAAAGATCATCCGCGACAAATATTTTATCGACGCGATCCCTTACAACAAGATCATGGGTATTCCTATCACAAAAACAGAACTGGTGGAAGAGATCAAAAAACTGTTTTAATATTTGTTGGCCGGGCGGTGCTGCAAATGGCATCGTCCCTTGTGTCACTCACTTGTACTGTATAACATAACGCTACAAAATAAAGCGGGCCAGTTCTGGCCCGCTTCTTTTTTAAAAATCAAACCGGATTGTTTTGCCGGAAAAGCTGCGTAAAGAACGGGAGGCACGGTGAGTGACCTACAAATTGTTCCTCCCGGGAGGGCCTACCAAAGCTGATAACTGCACTATTGCTGATCGAAAGATCTTAGTTCGCTTTTACCAGTTCATATTGTTTTCCCTTTTCTGTTTTAAAAGCGATCACAAATCCATAAGTTGCTTCTTTGGAAATTATATTCGTGCCTTTTAGTTTCATGGGCGCCGCTGTTCTTACTGTACACTCATTGCCGAGCAGTGAAATAATACCTGCATGATTTATATAATCGTTGCTCCAGTCAATACTCACTTCAAAGCCGCCTCTTGCCCGCAAGCCTTTTACTGACCCGATTTTCCATACTTTGGGAATCGCGGGCAGTAAATGCAATTCATTGTTCTGGGATTGCAGTAACATTTCGGCAACGCCGGCAGTGCCGGCAAAGTTGCCATCGATCTGGAATGGCGGGTGAGCGTCGAACAAATTAGGGTAGGCGCCGCCGTGCGAACCATAGTCTGTTGCGGTTTCCTTGGTAAGGCGAAGCAGGTTGCGGTAAAGTTTGTAAGCGTGGTCGCCATTGAGTAAGCGGGCCCAGAAGTTTATTTTCCATGCAAGGCTCCAGCCGGTGCCATCATCGCCTCGGAGTTCGAGTGTACGCTCAGCAGCATTTGCAAGATCTGGCGTTGTGATCGGCGATACCTGGTTGGAGGGGTGCAAAGCATATAGGTGCGATGTGTGCCTGTGATGTGGTTCGGGATCTTCATAATCCTGCGACCATTCCTGCAGGTTGCCTTTGTGCCCTACTTTATAAGGAAACAGCTTATCCTTTTTTGCTTCGAGCGTATCGCGGAATGCCTTGTCGACATTTAGTATTTTACCCGCTTCAATAAGGTTGCCAAAGAGATCTTTGATAATGCCCATGTCCATCGTGGTTGCCACGGAAATATCGCTCACCTTATTGCCATCGTAGTAGTAAACATTCTCCGGCGAAACGGATGGCGCTGTAACCAGGTAGCCGTCTTTGTCTGTCGTGAGCCAATCGAACGTGAACTGTGCAGCACCTTTCATCAGCGGGTAGGCGGTGTCCCTTAAAAATTTTGTATCGCCGGTATAGAGATAATGTTCCCATAAATGCCTGCAAAGCCAGTTGGCACCCATGGCCCAGTTGGCCCATTTCGGATCGCCCCAGCCCTTGTCACCAACGGGGTTTGATAAAGCCCATATATCTGAGTTGTGGTGTACCACCCAGCCTTTCATTCCATAAAACTCCTTTGCTGTTGTGGCCCCTGTTACGGAAAGATGTTCCAGCAAGCCGAAGAGGGGTTCCGCCATTTCAGAAAGATTGGTAGCCTCGGCAGGCCAGTAGTTCATCTGCAGGTTAATATTTGTTGTATAGTTCGCGCTCCATGGTGGCCGCATTTCTTTGTTCCAGATACCCTGGAGGTTTGCAGGAACATCTTTTGTGCGGGAAGAACTGATCAACAGGTAGCGGCCATACTGGAAATACAGCGTTTCAAGACCATCATCGGCGCCGCCTTTTGTGTAGGCATCCAGTCTCTCATCTGTTGGCAACTGATCCTTGGTTTTGTTGCCTGCAGTATTATTCAGCGTTAATGCAACGCGGTTAAAAAACCGGTGATAATCCTTTTCATGTTCATTCCACAGAACGGCATACGATTTTTTTAGCGCTGCCGACAGGTTATTGAAAGCAAGTTTGTTTTCGTCTTTGCCATCTTTATCGGGGCATTTGTCAAAGCCGTTAAAGCTTGTGGCGGCTGACAATACCAGTACCACTTCAGTCGCGTTGCTTACATGAATGCCCGATGTGTCGATTGTTACTGATCCATCTTTGTTTATAGCTTTCAGCAGCACTTCGAATCGCATGCCGTTACAGCCGTTCGGGTCTTCGTAAATAACGGGGTGATCGTTTGGGTTGTAGTAGCTTGGATCGGCGTGCGATGGTGCCTTGCCTTTCAGAGCGAGGATATTGTTATTCATGACTTCATTATGGGAGCGCACCTGGCTGCTGATCTTAAATACAGCATTGATCTTTTTTGCAGCACTGGCAGATAATTTTATCAGCATTACCTGTGCGGGGGCAGAAACAAAAATCTCCCGCTTATACTCCACGTCATTTGCGGTGAATGTAGTGGTGGCGAGTGCATCGCTTATGTTGAGCGTGCGGTTGTAGTTGGTCGCTTGCCCGCTGCCAAAGTCCTGCTCGACCTGCAGATCGGCCATGGGCAGGTAGCTCTCTGAAAACAAGCCCTGCATTTTTTTTACCAATGCGACGGCTGTGTCGTATTGCTTATTGAACAATGCTTGCCGCACCAATGGCAAATAGGTTTTTGCCTGTGGGTTCACGTTTGTCTGCACCGGGCCGCCCGCCCACAGCGTCGCTTCATTGAGTTGCAGCAATTCTTTGCTGGTGCCCCCAAAAACCATAGCGCCCAACCTGCCGTTGCCAATGGGCAAGGCTTCGGTCCATACAGCGGCGGGCTGTTTATACCAGAGTTGCATGCCCGGTTGCGCTGGTAGAAATGTAAACAGTAACTGGGTAAAAGCAAGCGTTAAAAGAAATTTCATGGATGGATGATTGATGCAGCAATTTATGCAGATATAAAAGTTAAACCTGTTTTAGTCGTGGATTATTTATGCGCCCTGCGAAAGAATTGCTATGAGGCTGTTGTTGGGTCGCACACATGTACCATTAGCCCCTAAATCAGCGACACTGAAGAAGACCGAAAACCATTCCCGCAATGATGGATTGATGCAGGTCGTTTGAACTCCGGGCTTTCCGACCTATATGCTGCAATACAAGCGTGTGATCCCCGGATCGTTCCTTCCCTGAGGCAAGCGCAAGCAGCGCTCCATACTTTGCCGCAGCAGGGTGCAAAAAAAATCACTTATCCCGCCTATGGGCCAGCAGCACCAATTTTACTGTTATGTTTTTAATAAAAGTTATTGCCGCACAGGCTTTTGAGATATATTTGGCGCTCAAAAATCTCTTCTATGCTAAAAAGACTGAACTACACCTTTGTATTGGTTTTTGTTTCGCTATTCACGGCAAGTGCAATTGCACAAAACCTTTCAGATAAAATACCTTTTGATGGCAACGTAAAAACGGGCAAGCTTGCCAACGGTCTTACGTATTATATCAGGCAGAATAAGAAGCCGGAAAATAAAGTGGAGATGCGCCTTGCGGTGAATGCAGGTGCCATTCTTGAAGAAGATGACCAGCAGGGCCTGGCGCATTTTACCGAGCACATGGCTTTTAACGGTAGTAAACACTTCAAGAAGAATGAACTGGTGGATTTCCTGCAAAAGCTTGGTATAGAATTCGGCGCCGATCTTAATGCTTATACCGGTTTTGATGAAACGGTTTATATTCTTCCTGTGCCACTGAGCGATACCGCAAACCTGCGCCGTGGATTAACGGTACTGCAGGACTGGGCCGGCGGTTTAAGTTTTGACAATGATGAAATCGATGGCGAACGTGGTGTGGTGTTGGAGGAAAGCCGTCTTGGAAAAGGCGCGGATGACCGTATGTTCAGGAAGATCTACCCATTACAATATGAGGGTTCAAAATATGCCAATCGTTTACCGATAGGTAAAGACAGTATTATAAAAAATGCGCCTTATGATGTGGTAAAGCGATTTTACAAAGATTATTACCGCCCGGATTTGATGGCAGTAATCATTGTAGGGGATGTGGATGTGAACGCAACGGAAAAGCTTGTGAAGGAATATTTCGGCGGGCTTGTTAACCCGGCAAAAGAAAAGCCCCGGACGATGTCAAAAGTCCCTGCAAGAACAGTGAGTAAGTCGGTTATCGCTACTGACAAGGAAGCAACCAACTATTTTGTACAGGTCGATTACCCTGCAGCGCCTTCCAAGGTTGAAACCACGCTTAAGGACTACCGGGATTACCTGGTAAAAAATCTATTTACAAGTTTGCTCAACCAACGTTTTGCTGAATTGACAAGAAGTGCAAATCCTCCGTTTCTTTTTGCAGGTGCAGGCTTTAGCGGTTATGCAAGAGGGTATGAGAATTTCTCTGCCTATGCAGTTGCAGGAAAAGGCGGGCCCGACTCAGCATTGGTTTCGATGATGACAGAGATCGAAAGAGCCAAGCGTTTTGGCTTTACCGAAAATGAACTGGAGCGTGCGAAGAAACAACAGATCGCTTCTATCGAACAATCCTATAATAACAGGGATAAAACAGAATCATCCAATTACGTGGAAGAATATGCGAGAGTGTTCCTTCAGCAGGAACCATCGCCCGGTATTGCCAAAGAGTTTGAATATTACAAACAAATGATGCCCGGAATTACATTGAAAGAGGTGAATGATGTTGCAGCACCGCTGAAGCAGAATGATAAAATATTTGTGAGCCTGCAGGGTCCCGAATCGAGCAACTACCAACTGCCGGATAATGCAGGTCTGCTTGCACTCGCCCAAAACGCTATGAAGGCGGATGTGAAACCCTATGCAGAAAAAGCAGTTGCTTCTACGTTGATGAAAACAAAGCCGCAACCCGGCAGTATCGTAAAAGAGCAGAAGAATGAACAGCTTGGCACAACAGAAATTACTTTTGCCAACGGCGCGAAAGCAATACTGAAGCCGACCGATTTTAAAGATGATGAAATTGTGATGACTGCTTTCCATAAAGGCGGAACAAGCAAGTACCCGGCGGAAGATAAGTTCAGTGCGAACTATGCTTCTACCATTGCACAGACCATGGGCATTGGCGATTTCTCGCCTGTTGACCTACAGAAATACATGGCCGGAAAAGTAGCGGCCGTAATGCCAAGGGTAAGCGGGTTAAGTGCCGGCTTCAGCGGCAACAGCAGCGTGAAAGATGCAGAGACCATGCTGCAAATGCTGAACCTGTATTTTACAGCGCCAAGAAAAGATGAGGCATTGTTCAATGCGTGGAAAGAAAAGCAGCAATCGTCTATGCAGTTTGCCATGAGTGACCCGCAGACTGTTTTTATAGATTCATTCTACAACGTGGTTTACCAGAAAAATCCTTTGGCCCCGGTAGTCATTCCTACGCCTGATGATTTCAATAAAATAAATCTCGACCGTTCCATCGCTATTTTTAAAGAGCAGTTTGCTGATGCCAATGATTTCAATTTCATTTTTGTCGGCAATATTGATATAGAAAAAATGAAACCGTTGCTGGCAACTTATATTGGTAGCCTGCCTTCACAGGGCAAACCGGCAGCGTTTGCTGATAACGGCGTGAGGCCTGTAAAAGGCAATGTTGACCTTACGGTAAAAAAAGGGACAGAACCAAAGGCGCTGATTATTGGATTTTACTCGGGTGAAATTGCTTATACAGACGAACTTGCCTTCAAAGCAAAGGCTTTAACCGAAATACTGAATATAAAGATCATTGAAGACCTGCGCGAAAAAATGGGCGCTATTTATGGCGGAGGTATTTTTGGCGGGCTTAACAAGTATCCATATAGTAACTATTCTTTGTTCCTGCAGTTGCCATGCGGTCCGCAGAATGTTGATACGCTGTTAAAGGCTGCGGCAGCAGAAATTGAAAAAGTAAAAGCCAATGGCCCAGAGCAGGTTGATCTTGATAAAGTGAAAAAGACCTGGATCGAGCAGTATAAAGTGCAGATAAAGGAAAACAGTTACTGGAGTGGCAAATTACAGGGAATCTATTTCCAGGGCGACAGCGCTGCGGAAATATTCAACTACGAAGAGAAAGTAAATGCCCTTACGACAGATGACATTAAAGCCACGGCGAATAAGCTGTTTGACAATAAAAATGTGGTAAAGGCGGTTTTGTTACCGGAGAACCAATAATTACTATTTACAACAAATTCATAAAAGCTTCCCTTGCGGGGAGCTTTTTTATTGCACGGTATCATTTCATTATCTCAGAGAGACCGGTATTTCAATATGTAAGCCCGGCTATCTTTGCCTCAAATAAAAAATATGGATGCCAAAAAGCCATCAGACAGTTTTACCATTATGAACGAACTGGTATTGCCCAACGATACCAACACCTTTGGCAATCTTATGGGTGGCCGTCTTATGTATTGGATGGACATTGCCGCAGGCATGGCGGCAGGCAAGCATTGCAACGCCCCTTGCATGACGGCCAGTGTAGACAATCTTAGTTTTAAAAATCCCATTAAACTTGGCAATATCGTGCATATTGAGGCCAATGTTACCCGCGCTTTCAACAGCTCTATGGAAGTTCACCTTAAAGTGTGGGGCGAAGATTCCCTGCACCAATACCGTTATGAAAGTAACGAGGCTTATTTCACGTTTGTGGCGCTCGATCCCAATGGTAAGCCGCGCCTTGTTCCAGCGTTAGTCCCCGAAACTGATGAAGAGAAAAAGCTGTTTGACGGAGCACTGCGCAGGCGGCAGTTGCGTTTAATTCTTGGGGGTAAAATGCATCCCGACGATGCCAATGAATTGCGGGCATTGTTTATCAAAGAATAATTTTTGGTTTCCGGCTTTTTATTTCATGACCCCGCATGTGCGGGATTATGTCGCTCACTTTTGCTGCAGCATTCAAACCACTATAGTCGTAAGGACCTTATACTAACAATATTGTAAAAGTGTTGGATGAGCTGCATGTGGCTGTTCAAACAAATCAACTTGTAAACTTTCCCCGTATCTTGCAAGCCATCAAAATTCCGCATGATGAAACACTTGCCACTTAACCCAAAAATTTTTATTGAGAACCGTAAACGGTTCATGAAGGAGATGAAGCCAAACAGCATTGCCATTTTCAACAGCAATGATGAAGTGCCATCGAACGGCGATGCATTGTTCCGGTTTCAGCAAAACACTGACCTGTACTGGCTTTGCGGCATTGAACAGGAAGACACGATGGTGGTTCTTTTTCCCGATTGTCCCGATCCGAAATATAAGGAAGTGCTTGTATTGGTACGCCCGAACGAGCTGAAAGAAAAATGGGATGGGAAACGTTTACGTGCTGCAGAGGCAACGGCTTTGTGTGGTATTGAAACAATAGTGTGGCTCGATAGCCTTGATGCATTGTTGCAGCCATGGATACATGCAGCAGATCATATTTATCTTAACAGTAACGAGAACGACCGCAAAGGGAGCACGCTTGAAACACGCGACTACCGTTATGCGCAGGAGATGAAAAGGCGTTACCCACTGCATAACTATGAACGTTCTGCGAAGATCATGCGCAATGTGCGTGCAGTGAAATCGAAATTTGAAGTGGACGCCATGCAGACGGCCATTGATATTACCGAAAAAGCATTTCGCCGGTTGCTTCAATTCATAAAGCCCGGTGTAATGGAATATGAAATTGAAGCCGAGCTGGTGCACGAATTCTTAAGAAACCGGGCAAGAGGGGAAGCTTATGGGAGCATTATTGCCAGCGGCGACAGGGCAAGAACGCTGCATTATGTTTTCAATAATGAAGCATGTAAAGATGGCGAGCTGGTGCTGATGGACTTTGGCGCGAACTATGGTGGTTATGCGGCCGACTTAACGCGAACTGTTCCGGTAAACGGTAAGTTTACCAAACGCCAGAAAGAAGTGTACAATGCATGCCTGCATTTGCATAACTACGCAAAGCGTTTGCTGAAACCAGGAACACGGATTGTGGACTACCACGACATGGTAGGAGAGGAAGCCACGAAAACATTTTTAAAGATCGGGCTGCTGAAGAAAGAAGACGTGAAGAATGAAGACAAGGCAAACCGTGCCTACAGGAAATATTTGTATCATGGTATTTCGCATCATTTAGGAATTGACGTGCATGACCTCGGCCCTAAAACAGAACCTTTGAAAGAAGGCATGATCCTGACAGTTGAACCCGGGATATATATTGAAGAAGAGCAGATGGGGGTTCGCATTGAGAATAATGTTTGGCTTACCAAAAGAGGTAATGTGGACCTGATGCAAAACATCCCGGTTGAGGCGGATGAGATCGAAAGGCTGATGAAAAAATAAAGTCCACAAAACGAATATGAAACAAATCCCCAATTTATTTACGCTGCTGAACCTCGTATTTGGTTGTCTTGCAATAGTGAGTGTTATGCAGAACGGGTTAACGCTAAGTATGGACGACGCAGGTGGTTCACTGGTGGTGATACCGGAAAAAATATTCATGGCATCGGTATTTATCGGCTGTGCCGCGGTGATAGATTTTCTCGACGGTTTTGTGGCGCGACTGTTGAAAGCTTCATCGGAACTGGGTGCCCAGCTTGATTCGCTTGCAGACGTGGTAAGTTTTGGCGTTGCGCCGGGCCTGATCATTTACCAGTTCCTGCGCCTGTGTTTTTCGCAACAGGAAGACGGGCTTGACGTTAGCACGTTGTGGCTGTTGCCCGCTTTTATTGTTCCGTGCGCAGGTGCTTACCGGCTGGCGAGGTTTAATATTGACACCGAACAGCATTATGGGTTTAAAGGTGTGCCCATACCTGCGGCAGGGTTACTGATCGCGTCGTTCCCATTGATCTATTGGTTTAGCAATACAACCTGGCTGATAGATATTTTACTGAACCAGTGGTTCTGGTATGCGGTAATTTTTATTGTGAGTTACCTCATGGTTTCCAAACTGCCGATGATGGCCCTAAAGTTTAAAGGAGTAACGGTCATGAAGCTGATGCCCTTTATTGTTATTGCAGCCGTGGCAATTGTTTCCGCATTTTTATTCGGCTGGCTTGCTGTTCCCGTTTCCTTTACCGCTTATGTTCTTATATCTTTGCTCTTTAAACAAAAAGCATCATGACCTATAATGTTCAGATAAAAGTAATGCCGCTGAAGGATTTATTGGACCCACAGGGAAAAGCTGTAATGGGAGGATTAAAGAATTTAGGCCTTGGCGGTATTGAAGATGTACGCATTGGCAAACATATTACCTTACAGATCGAGGCCGAGAGCGAAGATGCTGCCAAAGCACTTGCCGATGAAGCCAGTAAAAAACTCCTCGCCAATCCTGTGATGGAGTTCTACGAAATTGAAATGATCAACTGATAACCCGGGGATTTGAAGATATGCTGATTTGAAAATGCGGTAAGCATTTTCAAATTTTCAAGTTGCCGCATTTTCAAATTATGCTTTACCTCGTTCCCACCCCGCTTGGAAATTTAAAAGACATCACGCTGCGGTCCATAGAAGTGCTGCAGTCTGTTGATGTCATTCTTTGTGAGGATACCCGCACTTCTTCCAAACTGCTGCAGCACTACAATATTCATAAGCCACTTTCACCTTACCACCAGCACAACGAGCACAAGATATTATCACATATTGCCGACCAGCTTGGCGCCGGCAAAACAATGGCGTTGATTACAGATGCCGGCACTCCAGGCATCAGTGATCCCGCGTTTTTATTGGTGCGGGAATGCGTGAAACAAAACATTAAGGTTGAATGCCTGCCCGGCGCTACTGCTTTTGTGCCGGCGCTTGTGAACAGCGGCCTGCCAATCAACCGCTTTGTGTTTGAAGGTTTCCTGCCCTTAAAAAAAGGCCGCCATACAATGCTGAGTAAGCTCGCCGAAGAAGAAAGAACCATGGTGTTTTACGAGAGCCCGATGCGGCTTGTAAAAACATTGAATGAACTCGCTCAATATTTTGGTGCAGACCGCCAGTGCTCCGTGAGCCGTGAGCTTACGAAGATGTTTGAAGAGAATTTTCGCGGCACACTAAAAGAAGTCCACGATTATTTTGCTGCAAAAACAGTGAAGGGTGAGATTGTGATGGTGGTGGCGGGTAAGGAGTAATGAGTTTGCTGATTTTGAGATTTAATGATTTCTGATGGTGGGCCAGGCTCCCTGATATATAATTGACTTTTGTTGCGTCGCACACTTGTACTGTCATATCGCTTTTCAACAAACTAATATTCTACAATCAATTCGCCGATCTTCTTCCGCTGTATATCAGGCACTAAACATTCTTCTGCTGCATAGCCAATCGGAATCAATAAAAAAGGTTTTTCATTTTCCGGCCTGTTCAACAATTTTGTAAGAAAGTTCATCGGTGATGGTGTGTGCGTTAATGCGGCAAGCCCGGCGTTATGGATCGCTGCAAGCAGAAAGCCACAGGCAATGCCACAACTTTCGGTGACGTAATAATTCTGATGTTTTTTGTTTGCCTCATCAAACTCATAACTACGTTTGAAGACAATAATTAAGTACGGCGCAATCTCAAGGAAAGGTTTGTGCCAGTCAGTTTGCAAAGGCGCAAGGTCATGCAGCCATTCTTCACTCATTCTATTGTTATAGCTTTCATATTCTTCCTGCTCCGCTGCTTCACGAATTTGTTTTTTTATTACAGGATCACTTACGACGCAAAAGGTCCATGGTTGTTTGTGTGCGCCGGATGGGGCGGTAGATGCCGTCATGATAATATTTTCTACTACTTCTTTGGCAACAGCTTTGTCACTAAAATTTCTCACTGTCCTTCTGGTGTCCATCCATTCATAAAAGCTTTGGCTTTTTTGCAGCATTTCATTTGCATCATAAGTTTCCTTTGCGTAGTTAATAAACGGAAAGCCGTTGATGATCTTTATTTCAGGCATGCGATCGTTTTTATAAGTTCACAAGTTTACGGGTTTACAAGTTTACGAGTTAAAATAAGTTGCCGAGTGAAGACGTGGAAGTACAAGGGTGCGACGCAACGAAGGCTTGATTCTGTTCTGCAGCCGGGAACATATTCCTTTACCAGTGTTTTGGCGTAGACATAAAAATCATCCGGTCATACGGGGTTTTTACCTTTTAAAAAGATTGCCATGGCATAATTCAGAAAAGCATAATTTTCAAAAAAAATATTGTGGCTGTATTAACTCTTAACGGCATCAGCAAGTATTACGGCGGCATTTGCGCACTGAACAATGTTTCCTTTTCTGTGCCTGAAGGCAGCGTGTTTGGCATTCTTGGCCCGAACGGAAGCGGCAAAACAACGATGCTCGGCATTGTGATGGATATTTTAAAACCATCATCGGGCAACTTTACTTTTTTTGATAAGCAACCTTCGGCCGAAACAAGAAAGCAGGTCGGCACTTTGCTGGAAACCCCAAATTTTTATCATTATTTATCAGGCGAAAGAAACCTGCGCATTTCTGCGGAGATAAAGGGCAAAGGCATTGAGCAGATTGACAATGTGCTGCACAAGGTAAACCTGCATCATCGCAAGGAAAGTAAGTTTAGTACGTACTCACTTGGTATGAAGCAAAGGCTTGCGATTGCGGCTGCTTTGCTCGGCGATCCTTCCGTGCTTGTATTTGATGAGCCTACCAACGGGCTCGATCCTGTTGGTATTGCCGAGATAAGAGAATTGATTAAACGTTTGGCCGATGAAGGCAAGACGATCATTATGGCCAGCCACATGCTCGATGAAGTAGAAAAAGTTTGTACGCATGTGGGTATACTTAAAACCGGTAACCTCCTTGCAGCCGGCAAGGTGGATGAGGTGCTGGTAAACGAAGATATTGTAGAGATCGGTTCAACGAATATGACCGGGTTGATTAACCTGGTAAAAACGCTCAACGGTTTTAGCAATGTAAAAGAAGTGAAGGATCACCTGCAATTGCTTTATCCTGTTGGCACGGCCAATCTTGAAGAACTAAACCAATACTGTTTCAATAACGGCGTTGTGTTAAACCACCTGCAGCTGAAGAAAAAAAGCCTCGAAACAAAATTCCTCGAACTCACCAATGCATAGCATGAAACAGCTTTTAAAAATTGAATGGCTTAAGGTAAAAAACTACCGCACATTCTGGATACTGTCGAGCCTTTACCTGATAAGCATCTGGGGAATCAACTTTATTGTATTCAGGGTGCAGCATAATGTTTACGAAGACCAGAAGACAGGCGATGTTGCCAAAATGTTTATTGGCGGCCCGCCCTATGCCTTTCCCAAGGTGTGGGAAATGACCACTTTTGTAAGCAGCTTCCTGTTATTCATTGCCGGCCTTATTATGATCATTTCGGTTACCAATGAATATTCATTTAAAACCCACAGGCAAAATGTGATTGACGGTGTTACGAGAACACAATTTATTGTAACGAAGCTTGCCTGCGGTGTTATTATTGCGCTCGCATCTACTGTTTTTGTAGCGCTTACTGCCATGTATTTTGGTTTTATAGAAGAAGGCAGCAGTTTTTCGCTTGACAATTCGATAAGCCTTTTGTATTTCTTCCTGCAGGCTTTAAGCTATTGCTGGCTGGCTGTATTGTTCGCCTTGTTGTTTAAGCGCAGCGGTATTTCCATTGGTGTGTTCTTTCTATATATTCTTGTACTGGAAAATGTGCTTGTGACCTTCATCAATTACCTCGCAAAAGACTTTACCAATGGGCCCGGTAAATATCTACCCATTCAAAGCAGCGATGAGCTGATGCCGCTGCCTATTCTGCAGAACATAAAAAATGAAATTGTTGAATCGTCCACCAATATAACCGTGCAGTTAATTTTTGTGCTCGGTTATCTTACCCTTTATTTTTTTATCAGCAAACGAAAGTTTGAGACCGACGATTTGTGATTTTTCCTTTTTTTGCCAGCTTTTGAATAAGCATGAAACTTCGTTGTGTCACTCACTTGTGCGACTAAACCGCTATTCAGCTTTTTTGTTTTTTGACGAGATCCGTTAAAGCGGCGTCAATGGAAGGGTACAGGAATTTAAAACCTGCTGCTCTTATTTTATGGGCACTCACCGTGGCGCTTTTGAGTATTTCTACACTCATTTCGCCAAGCAGTATTTTCAATATAAAAACAGGTACATGCACGGCGATGTAAAAACTGTTTCTTAATTTTTTTGCCAGTTGTAAAGTAAGCTCCTTATTGTTAACCGGCATTGGCGCAACGCCATTATATGCACCGCTGATATTATGTTCCAAAGCAAATAAATACATGCGGCAGATGTCTTCTATGTGTATCCAGCTCACTACCTGTTCACCGCTGCCGAGAATAGCAGCCACAGAGAAACGTAAAGGTTTTTTAAATTCCATGTAGGCGCCACCTTCATTTGCCAGCACGATACCTGTTCTTATAAAAACCAGTCGTTTACCTAGTGTTTCAACCGGGCTGAGGCTTTGCTCCCATTGCCTGCACGTGTTTCCGAGGAACGATTCATCGTTGTTGTCTGTTTCGGCAAAGCCGTTTTGTAACGAGTGCGGATTATCGGCGCCATACCAGCCGATAGCCGATGAACTGATGACGGCTTTTACATTGTTCTGTATTTTTGTCAATGCCTTCACGATCAGTTCCCCGCTTTTTGTACGGCTTTCCACGATCTCTTTTTTTCTTTTGGCTGTCCACCGTTTATCGGCTACGCCTGCCCCTGCGAGATGAATGATATAGTCTGCCGATGCTATGGCCGTACTGTCGATACTGCCGGCTTCCACATTCCACAAAGCATAGGAGATGCCATTAACAACAGGCTGTATCGCTGGTATTTTCCTTGTGAGAATAACAACGCTGTGGTTTTTTTCGATGAGCATTTTGCTCAGTGCCTTTCCGATCAACCCTGTTCCTCCGGTGATGAGTACTGTTGCCATTGCTTTTACTTGAAAAACAAATTTGCGGCATTTTAAGTTCAGAAAACCAACAGCAATTTCGGGAAACTACTCCAGGTACCCGTTGCCGGGCCAGAGCAGGGCTGAACGCCGAAGTGTGCGACGCAACGAAGTTTAATGCGCAGGTGACCGGTGGGCCAATATAAATAATGCAGTGGCGGACGGGTTTGCAATAACAAAGCCCGGGACAGGATTGGCTTTGCTTAACGTTCCGTTTTTTGCACAATTTGTTATCTTTTGGATATTGCTGCAAGAATTTATCTTCCAAAAAAGGTTTCATACCCTTACTTTTGCGCAATCTTTCAAAAATGAGTCAGACACTTTCTTCCAACGAATCAATTCCTTCAGCCAGAAAGAAAATTATTGTCCTCGGTAGTGGCCCCAACAGGATCGGCCAGGGCATTGAATTTGATTATTGCTGTGTGCACGGACTTCTTGCAATTAAAGAGTGCGGATATGAAGCGATTATGATCAATTGTAATCCCGAAACGGTATCTACTGACTTTGACATGGCTGATAAGCTTTATTTTGAACCTGTGTACTGGGAGCATCTGTGGGAGATTATTGAGCTGGAGAAGCCTGAAGGTGTGATCGTTCAGCTTGGCGGCCAGACCGCGCTTAAACTGGCAAAAAGACTGCACGAAAAAGGCATCAGGATCATCGGCACCTCTTTCGATAGCATGGACATTGCGGAAGACAGAGGCCGTTTCAGTGATCTTTTGAAAGAGCTAGATATCCCGTATCCACAATATGGTACCGCCTATACTGCTGATGAAGCTATCGAGGTTGCCAATAAGGTAGGCTACCCCGTATTGGTGAGACCGAGCTATGTGCTTGGCGGCCAAAGAATGCGTATCGTAATTAATGACGACGAGGTAGAAAAGGCGGTCATCAGCCTTTTGAAACACATCCCCAACAACAAGATTCTTATCGACCATTTTCTCGACCGTTGCCAGGAAGCAGAGATCGACGGCATATTTGACGGAGAAGATTTTCACGTTATGGGGGTGATGGAGCATATTGAACCTGCCGGTATCCACAGTGGGGACAGTAATGCGGTGTTGCCAGCCTTTAATCTTACGCCGCTGGTGATTACGACAATGGAATATTACGCGGAAAAGATTGCAAGGGCGCTCGACATACGCGGCCTCATCAATATACAATTTGCCATTAAAGACGGTAAAGTTTACGTTATTGAGGCCAATCCAAGGGCGAGCCGCACTACACCTTTTATTGCCAAAGCATACCAAATACCCTACCTCAACATTGCCACCAAAGTAATGATCGGGGCGGCAAAACTTAAAGATTTCAGCATGGAAAAGAAGCTGGATGGTTTTGCCATTAAGGAGCCGGTTTTTAGTTTTAATAAATTCCCCAATGTGAACAAGGAGCTTGGCCCCGAAATGAAGAGTACTGGTGAGGCTATCCGGTTCATAAAAGACCTACGCGACCCTTATTTCAGGCAATTGTACCGCGAGAAAAGCATGTACCTGAGCAGGTAATTTTTTGATAGCAAGCGCCCGGATCGAACCCCGGTTTTGCTTGCGTTGCACCCTTGTGCGACAAATCATTTACCGGCAATCGATGAACTCACACGCTCTGGATAAATAAATAAGTAAAGTTTTTTGGAAATTTTGCTTTATTGCTTTTTATTTATTTCCTTACCTTTGCCGCCCTATGCATTTTGAAGTTTTGTTCCCATTTAAGTCTCCTTTTGTTAATAAACCAATTTCACCTGCAACGCATTGTGTTGCAATGTTCTGATGATCAGAGCGTTGAAGTACAAGTGTGCGACGCAAGTACAGTTGATTTATTACAGAAAGCCGGGTTCAAAAAAGCGAAATCTAACATTTTAAAATTGCAATTTTAAATATGGCCATTAAAAAAGATAACCGTCCAAGATCAAGTTTTTCCCAGATAACTATTGGTCTTGCATCTCCAGACAGTATACTTGAGCGCAGTTTTGGCGAGGTTTTAAAGCCTGAAACCATTAACTACCGAACCTACAAACCAGAACGTGATGGTTTGTTTTGCGAAAGAATATTTGGCCCGGTAAAAGATTATGAGTGTGCCTGTGGCAAATACAAGCGTATCCGTTACAAGGGTATCGTGTGCGATCGTTGCGGGGTGGAAGTAACTGAAAAGAAAGTACGCCGTGAACGCATGGGCCATATTAAACTTGTTGTTCCGGTAGTGCATATCTGGTATTTCAAAAGTCTTCCGAACAAGATCGGTTACCTGTTGGGCATGAGCTCGAAAAAACTGGAAAGCATTGTATATTATGAGAGGTATGCGGTGATACAGGGTGGTCTTCGCGAAGATAAGGGCCTTAAACCCGGTGATCTTCTTTCTGAAGAAGAGTATCTGGATATTATTGACAATCTTCCGAAAGACAACCAATACCTGCCTGATGAAGATCCGCAGAAATTCATTGCAAAGATGGGTGCCGAAGCAGTTCATGACCTGTTGGCCCGTCTCGACCTCGATGAACTGAGCTATACATTAAGAAATGCTGCGGCAACTGAGACTTCGCAGCAGCGTAAGGCTGATGCCTTAAAGCGTTTGAGCGTGGTAGAATCGTTCCGTGATGCTGCAAAAAGAATCACTAACCGTCCTGAGTGGATGGTAATGCAATATATTCCCGTTATTCCGCCGGAATTACGTCCATTGGTACCATTGGATGGCGGCCGCTTTGCGTCTTCTGACCTTAATGATCTTTATCGTCGTGTTATCATCCGTAATAACCGTTTGAAACGATTGCTGGAGATCAAGGCTCCGGAAGTGATCCTGCGTAATGAAAAGCGTATGCTGCAGGAAGCGATTGATTCGCTTTTTGATAATAGCCGTAAGTCAAATGCGGTTAAGGCTGAAGGTGGACGTGCACTTAAATCACTCTCTGATGTTTTGAAAGGCAAGCAAGGCCGTTTCCGCCAGAACCTGTTAGGTAAACGTGTTGACTACTCCGGCCGTTCTGTGATCGTGGTTGGGCCCGAATTGAAGATGCATGAGTGTGGTTTACCGAAAGATATGGCTGCTGAATTGTTCAAGCCATTTATCATCCGTAAGTTAATAGAAAGAGGTATTGTAAAAACAGTGAAGTCTGCCAAGAAACTGGTTGACAGAAAGGATGCTGTTGTTTGGGATATCCTAGAAAATATTCTGAAAGGGCATCCGGTGATGCTTAACCGTGCCCCGACGCTGCACCGTTTGTCTATCCAGGCCTTCCAGCCGAAGCTGGTTGAGGGTAAGGCGATACAACTTCACCCATTGGTTACTACCGCGTTCAACGCCGACTTTGACGGTGACCAGATGGCCGTTCACGTTCCGTTGAGTAATGCGGCTGTACTGGAAGCGCAGTTACTGATGCTTTCTGCACACAATATCCTGAATCCTCAAAACGGAACGCCAATTACCCTTCCTTCACAGGACATGGTACTTGGCCTCTATTATATTACCAAGGGCAAGCGGTCTACCGAAACCGAGGTAGTGAAAGGAGAAGGTAAGGCTTTCTATAGCATGGAAGAAGTGTTGATCGGTTACAACGAGGGCAGAGTTGACCTGCATGCAAATATCAAGGTTAGGGTGAACGTGCGTGAGCAGGACGGGACGATTGTGAGGAAACTAATTGATACGACCGTCGGCCGCGTTATGTTCAACCAATTTGTACCTGCAAAAGTTGGATACATCAATGCACTGCTGACAAAGAAGAGTCTTCGCGAGATTATTGGTGATATTGTAAAGATCACCGACGTACCAAGTGCAGCTAAATTCCTTGATGATATTAAGACACTTGGCTTCCGTATGGCCTTTAAAGGAGGATTGTCCTTTAACGTAAATGACCTGATTATTCCTGAACTGAGGAATGAGTTGCTTGAACAGGCAAAAGTGGAGGTTGATGAAGTTTGGGAAAATTACAATATGGGTTTAATTACCAACAACGAGCGCTATAACCAGGTAATTGATATCTGGAGCCGTGTGGATACCCGCATTACTGAGACCCTTATCAGGGAAATGGCAACGGATAAACAGGGTTTCAATTCAGTTTATATGATGCTTGATTCGGGAGCTCGTGGTTCCAAACAGCAGGTTAAACAGCTTGCCGGTATCAGGGGCCTGATGGCAAAACCAAGAAAATCCGGTTCCAGTGGATCTGAGATCATTGAAAACCCGATTCTTTCCAACTTTAAAGGTGGCCTGAACGTATTGGATTATTTCATTTCTACGCACGGTGCGCGTAAAGGTCTTGCCGATACAGCGCTTAAAACAGCGGATGCCGGTTATCTTACCCGTCGTCTTGTTGACGTGGCGCAGGATGTGGTGATCGGTGAAGAAGATTGCGGAACACTGCGTGGTATTGCAACGACGGCTTTAAAAGACAATGAAGATATTATTGAACCACTGAGCGACAGGATCGAAGGCCGTACTTCACTGCACAATGTTTATCATCCGCTGACTGATGAATTGATCATCCTGGCAGGTGAGGAAATCTCTGCGGATATAGCTAAGCAAATTGAAGATTCAGGAATAGATACAGTTGAGATACGCTCCGTACTTACCTGCGAGTCCAAGCGCGGTGTGTGTGTAAAGTGTTATGGCAAAAACCTGGCTACCGGGTCTATCGCCCAACGCGGTGATGCTGTAGGTATTATTGCAGCTCAATCAATTGGTGAACCGGGTACACAGCTTACCCTTCGTACTTTCCACGTGGGTGGTGTTGCCGGCTCCGCTTCTGTAGAATCTTCATTAGGTGCAAGATTTGACGGTACGATCCAGTTCGACGGATTGCGTACTGTAGTTACCACCAACAATGAAGGCGAAAAAGTTAATATCGTCATCGGTCGTACAGGTGAGGTGAGGATTATGGATCTTAAAAACGACCGTTTACTGATCACAAACAATATTCCTTATGGTGCCACTCTTTCTGTAAAAGACGGACAGTCGGTGAAGAAAGGGGACATCATCTGCACATGGGATCCGTTCAATAATGTTATCATCTCTGAAATAGCTGGTGCTATTAAATTTGAGAATGTTATTGAGGGCATCACTTTCCGTGAAGAAGCTGATGAGCAAACAGGTCACAGGGACAAAGTGGTCATTGAAACAAAAGATAAGACGAAAATACCTGGCTTATTGGTAGAGGGTAAAGAAATCAAGTCTTATAACATGCCGGTTGGTACCCGCCTTATCGTAGAAGAAGGCGAAACGGTCAAAGCCGGACAGGTTATCGCCAAGATACCAAGAACCATGCGTAAGAGCGGTGATATCACCGGAGGTCTCCCACGTGTAACTGAATTGTTCGAAGCCCGTAATCCAAGTAACCCTGCCGTTGTTTGCGAAATAGATGGTGTGGTTGCGTTTGGTAATGTAAAACGCGGTAACCGTGAGATCGTTGTTGAGGCGAAAGATGGTGTGGTTAAGAAATACCTCGTTCCGTTAACACGCCAGATACTGGTCCAGGATGGCGACTTTGTAAAAGCAGGTACACCGCTTTCTGACGGACAGGTTGCTCCAGCCGATATTCTTACCATTAAAGGTCCTTTTGCCGTACAGGAATACGTGGTAAATGAGATACAGGAAGTTTACCGTTTACAAGGTGTGCGTATCAATGATAAACATATCGAGGTAATTGTTCGCCAAATGATGAAGAAAGTTGAAATTGTTGACGCAGGCGATACAAGATTCCTTGAAGAAGATCTCGAAGACCGTTACGAATTCAACGAAGAAAATGACCGCATCTTTGACAAGAAGGTTGTTACCGTTCCGGGTGACAGCAGCAAGTTCAGAGCCGGACAAATTGTTACCGTACGTGAGTTCAGGGAAGAAAATTCTGCCCTGCGCCGTGCCGATAAAAACCTCGTTGAGGTTCGCGATGCACAGCCTGCTACAGCCACACCAGTATTGCTTGGTATAACCAAAGCCTCTTTGGGTGTGAAAAGCTGGATTTCTGCCGCATCATTCCAGGAAACAACCAAAGTACTCAGTTCTGCCGCCATCATGGGCAAGGCTGATGAAATGCTTGGTCTTAAAGAAAACGTCATCACAGGTCACCTCATTCCTGCAGGTACAGGCCAGAAGGAATTCGAGAATACGATCGTTGGTAGCAAGGAAGAGTACGAATTACTCGCAACTGCAAGAGAAGCGATGAATTTCGACGACGAAGAATAGATACAAATCTTATCTTACATAAGTAAAACAGGAAGCGTATCGCTTCCTGTTTTTTTATGCCATTTATAGCTGGTTTTGTTTTTTGTCGCCAGCAGTTGTAATGCTCATCAACTTCCGTTGTGTCACTCACTTGTGCGTTCAGAACAGTCGTAAGCAACGAACAAAGCAAGGCATCCCTTGCCAGTTGCATAAAAGCGTACCAATCCTGCCGCCATTGTTCCTCCCGGGGCAAGCGGATGACCAATGAATCATGGCTGGTAACCAAAGGCCTTTTACGATTAAATAATATGGCGGTGCAATTTTATCGGGGCAGGAATAATAATTTGCAGTTTCATACAAACTGCAGATGAAGTACAAATCCATTGCCGTTTTTTGCGGATCGAAAGATGGCGCAGACCCGATCTTTCTGTTGCATGCAAGAGCAATTGGCGCATTAATCGCGAAACACAAATTGACATTGGTTTATGGAGGTGGCAATTGCGGGTTGATGGGTGAGGTTGCCAATGCAGCACTCCGCGAAAACGGGAAAGTTATAGGTATTATTCCCGAAGTGCTAAAGGAAAGGGAGCGACATCATACCGGCATTTCGGAACTGATTATTGTTCCGGACATGCATACGCGCAAAAAGACGATGTATGACTTGTGTGATGCAGCCATTATTTTGCCGGGTGGCAATGGAACGCTTGATGAAATGTTTGAAATGATCACCTGGAATGGTCTTACCATACATGACAAGAAGATTGTTTTACTGAATACCGCGGGATATTACAATTATCTCATCAGCCACATCAATAATATGCAGTCAAACGATTTCTTGCACAGCGATATTCATGAGATGATGTCGGTTTATACCACGCCCGATGCTATTTTTTCCGACTGGGCTTCAGGTAAAAATTAAAGCCGGCGCGGATAAAAGGGTAGGACGAACCGTAGCTATCGGTGTAAGGAGAATTCTTGTCACCGCCCAGGTCAAACAGTAAAACCGTATAAAAGTTTGCCTGCCCCACTACACGTTGCGCATAGCCAATTCCGGCAAGCAGGCTAGATGAAGTGGCCGTGTATTTTGAGGTAGTTCCACCGGCCAGTTCGTTCTTTAACGTATAATTTACCCAGTTGTGCTCGTATTGTCCCTGCACAAATAAAAATCTAACCGGGAACAATCTAATAAATGGCCCGCCTCCATAGTTGAAACTGGATTGTTTTACTCCATAATTATAATCAGCACTAATGCTGTAATAATTCAGGTTAAATGCCATGCCGGCATCGAGCCACTGCGTAGGGCTATAACCAATTTCCGGGTTAAGGCCAACATTAAAACTTCCACTACTGAATCCAAGACCAACTCCTGATCCAATAAAAACACGGTTTGGAGGCAGGGCAGGTTTCTCGTCGGTATAAGTATAGTCGCGTTGCGCGAAAAGACTGTATATTGAAAGCAACAGTGTTATGGCCAGGGCTATTGATCTTTTCATTGTGCTTTATTTTTGCAAACGTAAAATATAAATAGCATCTGTTACGGCGCCGGTTATCTAAAATATTGTTAGCAATAAGAAGGTTTTTGGCTATGTGGCTTTTTCGGCAAATACTTCGTTCATAGCGATAATTATTTCTTGGCACACACTAATAAGTTCTGCTCCCGTTATGCTTAGCGGAGGAGCAACGCGCATGCATTCCGGTGCAAACAGAAACCAATCGGTAATGATTCCGCGGTCCAGGCACATTCTTATAATCTTCTTGTTCAGCTCAAAACTTTCAAACTCAATGGCGGCCCACATTCCGGCAGTTCGTACCTCTTTTATCAACGAGTGTTGCAGGTGTGTTTTTAAGATGGTTTCTTTTTGAGCAATTTCGTAGCGAGTCAAGTTTTCAAGCAACACTTCAAAGGCAGCCTTGCCTGCGGCACAACTTACCGGGTGACCTGCAAAGGTGCTTATATGACCAAGTACCGGATCTGCCGCCAGTGTTTGCATTAACTGCTGACAGGCAATAAAAGCACCGAGCGGCATGCCGCCACCAAGGGCTTTGCCAAGTAATAAAATATCAGGAACAATGTTAAACTGTTCGAAAGCCCATAAAGTCCCTGTTCTTGCAAAACCTGCCTGTATCTCATCCAGTACAAGCAATGCCTTTTGTTCTTTGCACCTTTTGTGCAGCGCCTGAATCCATTCTTTTGATGGCTTTATTATGCCGTTTTCAGCCTGAACCGTTTCCAAAATAACGCAGGCGGTTGTCTCGTCAATGGCTTCAATTGCATCAGCGCTGTTATAATCGAAATGGCTGATGCCCGGTAATAAAGGCCTGAATGCATTGCGCCAATATTCACTACCCATGAGGCTCAGCGCACCCTGGGTACTCCCGTGATAGCTGTTGTTAAAGCAAATAATATGGGGCCTGCCGGTAACACGTTTTGCCAGTTTCATCGCGCCTTCTGTGGCCTCTGTTCCGCTATTGGTAAAATAGACTGTGTTAAGCGAAGTTGGCAGATGGTCTACCAGCAATTTTGCGTATTGCACCTGCGGCGATTCTATAAACTCGCCGTAAACGATCAGGTGCATATATGCTTGGCTTTGCCGCTTCACCGCTTCAATCACTTCGGGGTGGCTGTGGCCAATATTACAAACACTAAAACCCGAAATAAGATCGACGTATTTTTTGCCCGTTTTATCGAACTGGTAAATACCCTCGGCACGAGCTATCTCAAGCCCGATGGGCTCCGGCGATGTTTGGGCCACGTGACGGAAGAATAGCTGCCGGTTTGTTAATGCGGCATTTTTATTTACGGAATCACTCATACTATACAAACTTATACTATTATGAATGATGGCATATTTTTTTGGGCCGGTCTTTACAACAACGCCCGGCTTTCGTTGCGTCGCACTCTTGTACGGCATGGCTTTTTTCGCCAGCAATATTATGCCGGATAGCCCGCACTATAGCCCAACAGGTGCTGACAAAAGTTACCGGGCCCGCTAACAAAAAAATAATTCTATTTTGCAGTAGTCTATTATCCAAACTAACCTAAGTAAAAAAAGGAGGAGTTAACTATGGCAACGATATTACCTGTTCTTGGCAAACATCCGCAATTTGGCACTAACTGTTTTATAGCTCCGAATGCAACGATTGTTGGGGATGTGGTGGCTGGCGATGAATGCAGCTTCTGGTTTAATGCTGTAGTAAGAGGCGATGTACATTTTATTAAATTAGGTAACAAGGTAAATGTGCAGGATGGCGCTGTTATTCATTGCACGTTTCAAAGGCATCCTACGGTTGTAGGCAATAATGTTTCCATCGGTCACAATGCTATTGTACATGGTTGCACGATCCACGATAATGTGCTTATTGGTATGGGCGCTATTGTAATGGACCGTTGTGAAATTCACAGCAACTCCATTATCGCTGCCGGTTCGGTGGTCCTTGAAGGCACAACAGTTGAAGAAGGAACAATATATGCGGGCGTGCCTGCCAAAAAAGTAAAAAATATTTCCAAAGAACTAATTAATGAAGAAATCAATCGCATCGCGAATAACTATATAAAATATTCTTCCTGGTTTTCTGAAGTTAATGCAGCGAAATAAAAGGGTAAGCTGTCTTTATACTATTCGGATAATTTCCGGCATGCCATAACTAACTGCTTATTTTACTTTTTTTTAATAGTACCGGAAATTATCCTTTGTTTTTAGCACGATTGTTGATTTTATAATGAGAACAACAAATTAAAAGGAAGAGCAAGGGTTACACTGTTGACGACATCCGCAAATGGGCCCGGAAATCCTTAAATAGTATAAAAGAGCACTTATGAAACCTAATGATTACAACACTGTAACATCTACCGCTGTGATAGACGATAACGCATCTCTCCAGCAATTCTATCACATTACAAATGAATTAAGCCGTATTAAGCGGGTGAAATTTACTGGTAAGCTGGATGAAGCTGATAATATTGAATGGAACTTTAAATACCGTGGCCATGCATTAACGCTGCAATACAATATTTATGGTGGTGTAACGCTATCGCCTCACAATGGCAAAGATGTAAAAGTGGTTAACGAATTGGTGATGAAAATAAAAGCAGGCAGCAATTTTTAATAAGTTTTGTGTTCAATTGTATCAAGAATGTTACAGTAGCTGATGTAACGCTCCACCGAAATTTCTCCATCTTCCATCGCTTTTTTTATTGCACAGCATGGCTCGTTCACGTGAATACAATTATTGAACTGGCAATTATTTAAACGCTTTCGCATTTCAGGAAAATAGTGTGAAAGTTCTTCTTTTGGTATATCTGTAATGCCAAACTCCCTTATGCCAGGGGTATCAATTACTTTACCATCGAAAGGCAGGTCGAACATTTCTGCGAAGGTTGTCGTGTGCATACCTTTACCACTCCAATTACTGACATCGTTTGTGCGCAGCAACAAATCAGGGAGAACTGCATTAATGAAAGTGGATTTTCCAACACCGCTATGTCCACTGATAAGGGTGATCTTATCCTGGAGCACTTTTTTTACCTGGTCAAGCCCTGCACCGGTTTGAACACTCAGCAAGATTACTTTATACCCTATATCGTTATATATTTTCTCTCTCTCTTTAAAAAGCTCCAATTCTTTTTTGCGGTATATGTCTGCCTTATTAAATACAATTACCGGATCAACATGATAAGCCTCGGCCGCTACGAGAAACCTGTCGATAAAGCCCTGCGACGTTTTCGGATCTCTTAGCGTTGCAAACAGCAAAACCTGGTCGAGATTGGATGCGATAATATGCCGGTCTTTTCCCTGGTGAGGCGAAGATCTCGCGATATAATTTCTACGATCGCTTATGCCGGTAATGGTAACCGTAGCATCTACTTCGTTTTCCATTTCCGCTTCCACCCGGTCGCCAACCGCAACCGGGTTGGTTGAAGTAATACCTTCGATTTTGAAAATGCCCTTAATACGAGCATTGTAAAACCGCCCGTCCACAGCTTTCACGCTGTACCAGCTTCCTGTTGATTTGTAGACCAAGGCTTCCATGCGAGCGAAGATACAGCTGCCCGGGAAAATTGTGACTATGACCTCAACGACCGGGAAAATCGCATTCGAATAGTCTTCGGGCTAATGCCTTTATAAAAGGACCGGCAGGGAACCGGTCCAGGTGTTTATTCCAGGATAGCACTAGTAAGACTTCAATTTTGATAAGATGCTTTGAAAAAGCCATGGGGCTGAAAAAAAGGAGCCTGCTATAAAATGTCCCTATATATTACTTAATGCATTACTTAATGTGTGCAAGCTATATTTTGCCAGGCTTTTTTCGAGGTGAGTGGTACTGCTTTTAAACAAGTATAAATACGTATCCACATATGTAAGCTTTGGTTACCTTAGCTTTTTAACCTCAATAATCAATTTTTTTATGAAATATGCCAACTTACCCGCAAAGCAATTGCTGGCAGTATTTGCCATTTTTTTAGTAATCCCGTCGTTTCGTTGTACACCCGATACGCCAGTTGTGAATACGTGTTTTGACCAGGACCCACAACCTAAAAGTGAATACACTAAAAACCTGAAAGCTGCGGACCATTTTCTAGAGGCGGATGTTGCCGAGAAATGGATTGCGCGATACCAGCAATATGTACGTGACACTTTGCAAAGAGGGACCACAAACCAGGGTAAGGCCGTTGACGCGGCGCCCCCGGCAGCACCGGTTTTTCCAAAAGAATCTGAGTCCTTCAACCGCGCTTTGATCCAGCAGATTCTTTGCCTGGATAGCTGTATGGGTGTAAGAATTCTCTTTGGCATTAACGATAACAATGAAGTACGTTTATTACTCGGCGGCATAGACCAGGAGGGGAAATTGTTGTATATAACCGATGCCGGCGAAGACAAAAAAGCCGGTTTAAAAACTACCGGTAAATTTATACCTCCGCCTCCAAAAAATGGCTTGGGCGAAATGGGGCAGATTCCATAGAGGAATCGTTTTTTATCTGATGAAATAGTTTATTGGCTATTTCAGACGGTAATTTTTGTGTTGCCGCGCCACGTCTATTCAATTTTTCAATTCCCAAAAAATCTTAGAATGACGGATGATCTGAAGATATTTATACTTTCCATGACGTGTGCCGTGCCGGCAACTTTAGCTTTTAGTGTCCAGGGAAAAATACACCGGGTTTTTAAACCTGTCGCTTATATATTTTTACTCGCGGTTATAACGGAAAGTACTATATACTTGTCAAAAACTTATCCTTTAATCTCCGGTAACCTGATTACAAATATTTTTTTATTACTCAATACGTCACTACAAGTATTGTTTTTTTATCAACTAAAAATTATCAGAAACAAACAAACGGCTATTTTGATTTTGGCATTTTTTGTGGTAGTTCTGATAGGTAACGCTGTTTATCTACACTCGTTGAATGATTTTTGCTCAATTGCTGCACTTGTAATGTGCATTCTTATTCTGCTCATGGCGGTTGAAGGAATAACAATACAAACATTTCGTAGCAAAGAGAAATGGAGCAGCGACTTCGTTTTCCTTTTTTGTATCATAACTGTTATTTATAATGCCAATGTGGTATTTTATTTCAGCATAGCTTTAATTGGTGTAAAAGACGGCGATCTGCATGGCAAGGTGCTTGGAATTTACAGGTTTATCAACGCAGCATGCAACATTTTATACGTTTGGCCAATATTATGCATCCCGAGGAACAACAGCTATATGAAATTATTCTAATCGCAGCGATAGTTCTAGCGATTGTTACTGGGTACTTTATATATAGTATTATCCGGCAGAAGAACCATGTGCTTAGGTGGCAACAAAACCGTATCAGGGCTGAAATTGAAACCCTGGAAAATGAACGCAAGCGAATAGCTGGCGATCTTCACGATGAGCTTGGCCCAATGCTTTCCGCTGTTAAGCTGCAGGTAAATCATCTGGAACCAGTGGATGAGAATGAAAAGAAGCTGCTGGAAAAGTCATCGAAACATATCGATGAGATTGTAAAAAGATTCAGGGAAATCTCTTACGATCTTTTGCCTAATACTTTGGTAAGAAAAGGCTTGGTAAAAGCAGCCGAAGAATTTTTTGGTAAAATGAATGATGCGCATCCGCTCAGAATTGAATTTAACTATCCTACCGAACTTGCTGTTTCTAAAGAAAAGGAAATATATTTCTATCGAATTCTCCAGGAAATAACACATAATACCATCAAGCATGCTAAAGCCGAAAACCTCAAAATAAACCTTCATAAAACTGGTACACAGCTTATCTTGCACACAAAAGACGACGGATGCGGATTCAGCTATGAAGCCAAATTAAACGAAAGCTCCGGACTTGGGCTTTTAAACCTCCAGAGCAGAGCCGAGGTCTTAAACGGGCAAATGTCAATCAACTCCCAACCTGGTAAAGGAACCGAATTTTATATTACTATCCCGGTTTGAAACAATGAAAACAAGTATACCAGATATCAGCATCATCATTGCCGATGATCATGAACTTTTCAGGGACGGCCTGAAACTTATGCTTAGCAAACACCCTGAGATCAGGATCGTTGCGGAGGCAGAAAACGGGAGGGAGCTTGTGGCATTAACCCTTGAACATAAACCTGAAGTGGTACTTACAGATATAAAAATGCCTATTATGGACGGCATTGAAGCTGCAAAAAAAATTACCGCACAGCAACCACAAACCGGCGTTATCGGTCTTTCTATGTTCGATGAAGACGACCTGATCATCGATATGTTGGAAGCCGGGGCCAAGGGCTATTTATTAAAGAACAGTGATAAATCAGAAATTGTGGATGCCATCGTTACTGTGTACAACCAGGACCCTTACTACTGCCGTAACACCAGCCGCAAGTTTACTCAAATGATTGCCAAAAGCAAGTTTAATCCTTATAGCAAAAAAGAAAGGATTGAATTCACCGACAGGGAGAAGGAGATCGTCAACCTAATATGCCAGGAGTTTACCAACAAAGAGATCGGTGAAAAGCTCTTTATCAGCTCCCGCACTGTCGAAGGTCACAGGGTAAAAATCCTTGAAAAAATGGATGTGAAAAATACGGTAGGCCTTGTTGTATATGCGATAAGGCACAATCTCTACACCCCGGTCAAATCGTAAAACCGCTTATATATTTTTGTGACGGCTTTTGTTTTCCATAACAATCCGGTAGGCGCGGGATTGCATTGCGCATTTGTACTTTATAAAGGAAACCGACTTTGCTCGTATTTGCTTATATTTTTCTGCTGTCTATCTATTTATGGAAATTTGCGAAGGACTGTATACCGCAAACTCAATTCCAATAATAAGAAAGCTATACCAGCGATCAGCAAGGGCAAAAATGCATTTGTGTAGCGGTGGTATTCCGTCACCTTTATTTTTGTTTTTTCCAGGAGGTTAATGCTGTCGTAAATCTTTTTTAATGCTTCGTTGTCGGTTGCCTGGAAATATTGACCTCCGGTTGTTTGCGCAAGGTCCTGCAAAAGGTTTTCGTTGTATTCAAGTTTTCTTTTTTGCGTAATATGCCCCAAAGGAGAATTCACTACCTCGTCAATTTCCTTTTCACTGCCGATACCAATCGTATAAACTTTAACGCCGTACTGCCTGGCCATTTGCTTTGCAAGATCAGGTGGCACACTCCCGCCAACATCAACGCCGTCTGTAAGCAGTATGATTACCTTACTTTTTGCAGTGCTTGCCCGCAGCCGATCAACGCTTGTTGCAAGACCAGAGCCAATGGCGGTCCCTTCTTCCTGCAGATAACCGCTTTCGATATTTTGCATTTGTGTAAGCACTGTATTGTGATCCGTTGTGAGCGGGCATAAGGTAAAACTCAGACTGCTGAAAATTACTATGCCTACCCTGTCTCCCGGACGCTGCTGTACAAACTGTGATGCGACTGCTTTCGCCGCTTCGAGACGGTTGGGTTTAAAATCCTGCTCTGTCATACTGCCGCTTATGTCGAAGCACATTACAATATCGATGCCTTCACCTTCCGTTTGCTGACCTGTGAAAACTTTACGCGGAAAAGCCATGGCGATAACCAGGCATATAATGGCAAGTATCCTTAGCACAAATGGGAAATGAAGCAAAGTCGTTTTAATGCTTCTGCTTGTACCTATAAAATGGGTCGTGGTAACAAGCATTGAGGATTGTATACGCTTTTGCCTACGCAGGTATTCATAAACAATAACAGGCACGAGCAGCAGTAATGACAGCAGCCATGGATATTTAAATTCAATATTTTGAAACCAATCAAAAATCATCGCGGGATACTTGATTATCTTTTTTGCCCTGTTGTAATTGCTGAAAATGCAAAGCAGATTTTACTTCCTGTGCCGTACTGTCGATATATTTCAAAGACTCCGCGGCAATATTCGCGGCATTTTTATTTTCATCGAGAGAAGGCTGGTATTTGGCAAATTTCACCGCGTCTGCCAGCCGTAGCAATTGATAGAACTCCGTTTGTTTCCGCTGCTGCCTGAAATAAACACTCAGCTTTAACATGATCTCATCGCTGGTAAGCTGTGCTGAATAAATCTGCAGTTGTTCCAGGAAGTAATCGCGGCAAATATTTGTCAGTCCTGTATAGTATAATTTCGCCTTTCCCTTTTCGGCCAATTGCCCGGCTTCAAGTTCCCGCAATTTCTTTAGGGCTGCCGCAAGGGCAGTTTCAGCATACCGGGGTTGAGATAGCTGCGGAGTTTTTTTCTTTTGCCGGAAAATAAGCCAGGTCAGTACTATAAGGCCTGCTACAGACAGTACAATGGCTGCATACAGTGTATAGTTGGGTTGCACCTCAACCGTTTCAATGTCTTTTATGTCGTGATAATTGTTAAGTCCAGTCACATCAACCGGTATCACATTCAGCACAATGGAGTCGGAAGAAATAACAATCGTATTGTGGCTAGCTTTGTCTTCCAGCGAAAGCGTAACAGGCGGTAGCACCCACCTGCCGGAATCAAACGAAGTCAGTGTTATTTTTTGTATATAAGTAGTAAAGCCATTCAGCTCTACTGTGTCAATGGCATCTCGTTTTAACACCTGGATATGCCCGGTACTGTCTGTAATACTAAACCAGCTTTGCAGGGTAGATGTTCGTGCGTTCAGTTCCTCGGCTTTTACCACAAGTTCTACCTGTTCCCCGATCAATATTTTATTGCGGTCGGTTGTGGCGGTTATCTTTTGTGCATTGACTTCCTTTCCGGAACACAAACAACACAGTAAAACGAGCTGCGTTAAAAATGCCCCGGCAAAATTTTTTCTATGCCCGTTAAGATTACTCACTGAATGATGCGCTTATTAGTTTCCTCAAATGTTGATCAATATTTATGCTATGACCGCCGTATAAAAAATTCCTGTAGCTTTTTTACGTAATCTTCCCCCGTTGCCAGCTGCATAAGATCAGCGCCTGCACTGCGGAAAGCCGATTTTGCATCTGCCAATATTTTCTGAAACTGTGCATTGTACTGCACGCGGGTGAAAGGGTCGCTGCTGTCGAGCCACACCGTGTTTCCTGTTTCTGCATCCCTTAACTGCAGCATGCCAGCCTTTGGCAATTCAGCGTCGCGTTTATCGTATGCCTGCACACCAATTACGTCATGGCGTTTTGCTGCCACCCGCAACGCCTGGTGATAGCCCGCGTCTGCAAAATCACTTAAAATAAAAACAATGCTTTTATGTTTGGTCGTGCCGTTCAAAAAATTCAGTGCCTGCACAATATCGGTTTGCGCCGAATGTGGCTGATGCGTGATCAGTTCCCTCACCATATACAGCACATGATCTTTACCTTTTTTGGCGGGAATATACTTCTCCACTTTATCGCTAAATAAAATCAACCCTGCTTTATCGTTGTTGCTGATTGCCGAAAATGCAAGCACAGCGCAGATCTCGGTGATCAGATCCTTCTTAGTCTGGCGAAAGGTGCCAAACAAACTGCTTGCACTTACATCTACCAAAAGGTAAACGCTCAGTTCACGTTCTTCTTCAAACAGTTTGCTGTAAGTGTGCCCCATTCGTGCAGAAACATTCCACTCAATAAACCTTATATCGTCTCCTGGCTGGTATTCCCGCACTTCTTTGAAGGCCATGCCACGCCCTTTAAAAGCGGTGTGGTATTCGCCCGTGAACAAGTGGTTGGTTAGCCGCTTGCTTTTTATTTCGAGTTCACGCACCTTTTTCAGCAGAGAAGAAACAGTAAGGCCGCCATAAACTTCTTCCTTTTGAGAAGAAGCATTTTGCGATGCAACTGCTTTTTTACGTTTACTGAAAAGGGCCATACCTGCTAAAATTTATTCGTATAAGTGCTTATGTTTTTATGAAACCCGGCTTTTTATCTGTCAACCGGCTTTGCTTGCGTCGCACTCTTGTACTTTATCAAAAAAGCAACAAGGCTGTATGCTTTGCTCCTAAATGTTATGAACGTACAAGCGAGTGACACAACAGGCGATGCCATATAGCCCGGTGCCGGCCACATTGTTTCAAGAACTATGGCACCATTACCGATCTTAAGATTTCTTCAATAATCTTTTCTGTTGAAATATTTTCTGCTTCCGCTTCGTAGGTAATGCCGATTCGATGCCGCAATACATCTTTACATACAGCTTTAACATCGTCGGGAATTACAAAACCACGTTTCTGCAAAAATGCATAAGCTTTCGCTGCCATTGCAAGGTTAATACTTCCACGTGGCGATGCACCATAGCTTATAAGCCCCTTCAATTTTACAAGGTTGTGCTGGTCGGGATAGCGCGATGCAAAAACTATATCAACAATGTATTGTTCAATCTTTTCATCCATATAAACCTGCTTCACCAGTTCTCTCGCTTCGATGATTTCATAAATGCTGGCGACCTGTGTGGCTGCTGATGGTTTAACTTGTTGGACCTGCTGGCGAATGATCATTTGCTCTTCCCTACGGTCGGGATAGCCAACAATTACCTTTAGCATAAACCGGTCGACCTGCGCTTCTGGCAGTGGGTAAGTGCCTTCCTGCTCCAGCGGGTTTTGAGTGGCTAAAACAAGAAATGGTTCTTCCAGTTTGTAAGTGGTTTCACCGATGGTTACTTGTTTTTCCTGCATGGCTTCGAGTAAAGCGCTCTGAACTTTTGCAGGTGCCCGGTTTATCTCATCTGCGAGTATAAAGTTGGCAAAGATCGGCCCTTTTCTAACCATGAATTCGTTGCGCGACTGGTTATAAATCATGGTGCCGATAACATCGGCCGGGAGAAGGTCTGGTGTAAACTGTATGCGGCTAAATTTTGCATGCACCGCTTCTGCCAACATTTTTATGGTAAGTGTTTTTGCAAGCCCGGGGACACCTTCCAGCAAAACGTGGCCATTGCATAATAAGCCGATAAGCAGGCTGTCTACCATGTGATGCTGACCAATGATCGTTTTGGCCAGTTCGCTGCGCAGGTTGCCTGCAAATGCCGAAGCTTGCTCAATCTTTTGCGTAAGCAGCTTTATATCTTCTCCCGTTTGCATAAATGATTTTATATTCTTGAGCTACAAAGTAAAATACCCGTTCTGTAAAGAAAAACAAATGTTTTGAACAGGCAGAGGTATATTCAACAATTATGCCGTGAAAGGCCGTACCGTCAGCCGTGCGGGTTAAAAGTGTATGGCAAATAAATGGGCATGGTGAAATGTCTTTCTTATATTGCCATATATTAGTCAACTAAAATAATTGCTATGCTCAAATTGTTTTATGCTTTAACCGCTACGGCTTTTCTTGTTTCCGGTTCTGCTGTGCATGCGCAGCAACTTAAAGGGTTTACAGACGATCATGCAAAAACACAGCTTCAACTCGAACGTTCTTATGACCAGTTTCTGAATGCGGCGAGTTCCGGAGCAACAATAAAAGATCTCTCTTCAAAACCGCATAACCTTGGTTCTGCAGGCAGTAAAGCAGTTGCTGAAAATATTCTTAACAGGTTTAAATCATTTGGACTTGATGCTAAAATTGAAACGTACACGGTGTTATTTCCCACTCCAAAAACGCGCATATTGGAAATGACCGGTCCCAAACCATATAAGGCGGTTTTAAAGGAGCAGCCATTGGCTGAAGACGCAACATCTAATCAGCCGGACCAATTACCAACCTATAATGCGTGGAGTGCCGATGGTGACGTTACTGGCGAACTGGTATTTGTCAACTACGGTCTTCCTTCCGACTACGACATACTCGATAAATTGGGAATTGACGTAAAAGGAAAGATTGTAATAGCAAAATACGGAAGAAGCTGGCGGGGTATAAAACCCAAAGTTGCGCAGGAACATGGGGCCATCGGTTGTATTATTTATTCCGATCCCAAAGATGACGGTTATTACCAGGGCGATGTGTATCCAAAGGGTTCTTTTAAAAATGAATATGGTGTACAGCGTGGCTCCATTATGGATATGGTTATTTACCCGGGAGACCCCCTTACTCCGGGCGTGGGTGCAACAGCGGATGCCAAGCGAATTTCCAGCCACAATGAAGCGCCTAATCTTTTGAAAATACCGGTAATACCAATCAGCTATCACGATGCCTTGCCTTTGTTGCAAGCGCTTGAAGGGCCGGTCGCACCTGACGATTGGCGGGGCGCTTTACCTTTTACCTATCATATTGGCGCAGGCCCGGCAAAAGTGCACCTGAAAATGGAGTTCGATTGGAAGCTCGTTTCCTGTTATGATGTTGTCGCGACAATCAGAGGCGCAAAATTTCCTGACGAATGGGTTGTACGCGGCAATCACCACGATGCATGGGTAAATGGTGCACAGGATCCTATCAGCGGAATGGCAGCTATGCTGGAAGAGGCAAAAGCCCTCGGCGGATTGGTAAAACAAGGGTGGAAACCCGATCGCACCATTATTTATTGTGCATGGGATGGAGAAGAACCAGGGTTGATTGGCTCAACTGAATGGGCCGAAGACCATGGCTCTGAGTTACAGCAAAAATGCGTAGCCTATATTAATTCAGACGGTAACGGAAGGGGTTTTCTTTCCGCAGGCGGTTCGCATGCTTTTGAACCTTTTGTATCGGAACTGGCGGGAAAGGTAAACGATCCGCAAACCAATGTTAGCGTGCTTGACAGGCTAAATGCAGCCAAGGTGGTGAATGCCTCTTCCGGCAGAGCCAAACTGGCCGCCATGCAAGATAAAGACCTTAAGTTAGGAGCACTTGGCTCAGGATCTGATTTTTCTTCGTTTCTCCAGCATCTTGGGGTGCCAACGCTTGACTTTGGTTATGGCGGCGAAGACAATGGCGGCGAATACCACTCTATCTTCGATTCTTATGATATGTATCGCCGTTTTAAAGACCCTTCTTTTGCCTATGGCGTTACGCTGGCACAAACTGCGGGTCATGCTGTGCTTCGGCTTGCAGATGCCGATGTACTTCCTTTTGATTTCAGAAACCTTTATCAAACCATCAATGGTTATGTGAAAGAACTAATGGAATTTACCGACGACCTGCGTCAAAATACGAAGGCCGATAATGATATTGTTGCAAAGCATTTGTACAGCATTGCCCAGGACACAGCCGATCACCTGGCGGCACCCGTAACTAAAGATGAAGTTCCTTTTATAGATTTTTCGCCGCTGCAAAATGCCCTAGCAGCTTTAGAAAGAGCTACGGACGAAACGGCTGCCAAGTGGGATAAGCTTATGACAAGCCCTTCCGGTGCCGATGCTTTTAACAGCGCGTTGTACAAGGCCGAACAACAGTTGCTGCTACCAAATGGCCTGCCACGCAGGGGTTGGTACAAACACTCTATCTATGCTCCCGGATTTTATACCGGCTATGGAGTAAAAACAATGCCTGGTATTCGCGAAGCCATTGAACAGAGAAGCTGGGTAGAGGCCCAGGAGCAAATTAAGGCCGATGCTGATGTTATTAACAAAATGGCTACATTTCTTCACCAGGCGGCACAATAATTTTTTTCCAATCATGTTAAAGCCTGCGCATTTGTGCAGGCTTTTTTTATAAAAAAAATTTTTTGTAAGCCGACTGTAGTGCTTCGTGGCATCTTCGCTTGCGTCGCGCTCTTGTACGTTCCTATCTTTACGCAGCCATGAACTCGTTCAGTCTTGCCGCAAGACTATTAAATATGAAAGTAACAATAAGAGAAAGGTCGCTGGTTGCATGGGTTGCCTCACAAGTGCTCGCTGAAAAGCAGGTAGCTATTGTTACCGGCAGTACAATCCATTTGTGGAATACAAGCAGAGCCGCCTTTCTGGAAAATCGTTCCTGGGTTTTACACGAGCTTACCCATGTGCATCAATTCAGAAAGTATGGATGGCTAAAGTTTGTTTTTCTTTACCTGGCAGAGTCAGTAAAAAAAGGCTATTTCAATAACCGGTTCGAGGTGGAAGCAAGGCTGTCAGAAAACAGGGAAGCGCACGTGTACGATGTGGAGTTTGTTTAGCACTCTAATTAAAGTTGCCGAATATTGTTGCTGTCGTAAAAGTGTGCGACGCAACGAGTGGTGATAAGCGAAAAAAAGCTGAGAACAAAATTAACCTGGCTGGTCATTTGAAACCCATTCTACGTCTCCAACATTATAGTGGTGTTCTATTCCTTTTTCAATGACCAACTGCCCGTATTCATTTACATTTTTTAGCAACGAGTCAAAACTAATGTTGTCTTTTTTAAGCCTTATTACCTCGTTTCTCTTGTACAATTTACTGTTGTATTCTTCCATCAGCGACTGGTGGTCGCCCGATTTTAATTTTATTAAGCGCGTTTCAACAAAGTTGCATAACTCCTTCGCCAATTCAACCACATTAAAATCGCGACCGGTTATTTGTTTCAAGGAAACAGGATTTATAAGACTGGTGTCAAATGCAGGTTGATTAATGTTAATGCCGATACCGACGATCGCCCACTGCCATTCCTGCCCGCGAATGATATTTTCAATGAGAATGCCCCCTGCCTTTCTGTCACGCCAATATAAATCATTGGGCCATTTTATGGTGCAATCGCCGTTGGCATAGCCTTCAAAAAAATCGTTTGTTGCAAGTGCAATGGCGGCGCTTAGCAGGAACTGCCTGGAAACCGGTAAATAATTGACGTTAAGCACAAGCGACATTGTTATGTTCATGCCTTTAGCAGTGAGCCATTGCTTGCCGCGCTGACCTTTTCCCGAGCTTTGTTCGTAAGCAAATACTGCCGTGCCGCTCACGGCCAAACCATTGTTTACCAGTTGCATGGCATAGTTGTTGGTGCTGTCAACCGAGCGCAATTCTATAAACGGTATCCCGGTTTGATTATTTGTGGAAGAGGGTGGCAAAAGATCACTATTTTTGCGCAAAAATAAACGCTTGTAGTTGTTTTCGTGTCATTTTATTTATGCGACGTGGCTAAGAATATAAAGCATAAAACAGTTATTGTGATGCAATAAAAACATATTACTACCGATAAAAATTAACTTATAAAACTGTATTGATTATTGGAAACATTATCTGTATTAGCCAACCGGAAAAAACCTGGCTCATCAAAGCTTACCAGAAATTCTAAAGTTTATAAGTCTGTTCTTAAAGCATTAGCTCAGAAAAAAGCAGAAAACATCATTTCACTCGACTTGCGGAAGATTCCTGAGGCAGTGGCTGATTTTTTTATTATCTGTGAGGCCACAAGTACTACGCAGATAAAAGCGATTGCTGATAACGTGCAGGAGGTGCTGAGGGTTGATTGTGATGAAAATCCTTACAGGCATGAGGGAAGCCAATCTTTGCATTGGGTGCTGATTGATTATGTAAATATTGTGATACATGTAATGCAACCTGAAACGCGAAAGTTCTATAAACTAGAGGAGTTGTGGAGCGATGCCGCTTTAACAGAGCATAATGAAGTATAGTATTTACTTTGCATTTGAACCTTTTTACAATAAAGCAATTAATATATCTCAGGGAGAATCATCAAATATGGCACAGGAAGACAATAATAAAATGAAACCGAATTTTCCGGGCAGGAACAACGATGAGAGAGGTCAGAAGAAACCACCACGTTTTAATATTTACTGGATCTATGCGTTGATAGCGATTCTGCTTATCGGTTACCAGTTCATGAACATTACCACACCGGATTCGTCAAGTATATCTTTCCAGGAGTTTAAGCAGAAAATGCTGCTCCAGGGCGATGTTGATAAATTGGAACAGGTAACCAATAAAAAGGTCGTTCGGATATATATTATCAAAGACAGCCTGTACAAACCTTTTTATAAAGACAAAATCAAAGGCATTACGCCAAGTACCGATGTAAGAGGTCCGTTGTTTGAGTTTAAAGTAACCGATTGGGAAGCGTACGAGTCAAGTATGAGGGATTTTTACAAAGAACATCCCGAAGTAAAGGAAGTTGATTCAAAACCTAACGAGGAAGGCGAATGGTTTGGCCCGATCGCGCAAACTGTACTAACCGTATTACTGTTTGTCGGGCTTTGGGTTTTGCTGATGCGCAAAGTTGGCGGACCCGGCGGCGGCGGCGGCGCAGGAGGTATATTCAGCATTGGTAAATCAAAAGCGCAACTATTTGATAAGGGAACAAGGGTTAATATTACTTTCTCAGATGTCGCAGGTCTTGATGAAGCAAAGGTGGAGGTGATGGAGATTGTCGATTTCCTTAAAAGTCCCAAAAAATATACGGCCCTTGGGGGTAAAATACCAAAAGGTGCGTTATTGATAGGCCCTCCGGGCACCGGTAAAACCTTGCTGGCGAAAGCAGTTGCCGGAGAAGCACAGGTTCCGTTCTTTAGCCTTAGCGGTAGTGACTTTGTGGAAATGTTCGTTGGGGTTGGTGCCAGCCGCGTTCGTGATTTATTTAAAACAGCAAGAGAGAAGGCCCCTTGTATCATTTTTATTGACGAGATTGACGCGATCGGCCGAGCACGTGGACGTAATGCCATTATGAGCAATGATGAAAGAGAAAACACCTTAAACCAGTTGCTGGTGGAAATGGATGGGTTTGCAGGGGACGTTGGTATCATTATTCTTGCGGCTACAAACAGGCCCGATGTGTTAGACAGTGCCCTGTTAAGACCGGGACGTTTCGACAGGCAGATATCCATCGATAAACCAGATGTAAAAGGCCGTGAAGCTATCTTTAATGTGCACCTGAAGCCAATTAAAATTTCACAGAAGCTTGACATACACAAACTGGCAGAACAAACACCCGGTTTTGCCGGTGCCGACATAGCCAACGTTTGCAACGAGGCAGCCCTTATCGCCGCCCGGAAAAATAAGGATAGCGTTGATATGGGCGACTTCCAGGATGCCATTGACAGGGTTATCGGCGGACTGGAAAAAAAGAATAAGATCATTCTTCCTGAAGAAAAAGAAATCATTGCTTATCACGAAGCCGGCCATGCTATCTGCGGATGGTTCCTTGAGCATGCTTACCCGTTGCTTAAAGTAACAATCGTGCCGAGAGGCACCGCGGCCCTGGGTTACGCACAGTATACACCCAAAGAGCAATATCTCTACAATACTGATCAGTTGATGGACCAGATATGCATGACACTTGGCGGCCGGGCAAGCGAGGAAATATTTTTCGGTAAAATATCCACCGGCGCATCAAACGATCTGCAACAGATTACACGCATGGCTTATTCTATGGTAACTGTATATGGCATGAATGATAAAGTTGGCAACATCAGCTTCTACGACCCATCGCAGGAGAATACGTTTACCAAACCTTACAGCGAAGAAACCGGAAAGCTGATAGATGAAGAAGTAAGAAATATTATTCACCAGGCATATGCAAGAACATTGCAACTTTTGACCGAGCATAGAAACGACGTAGAAAAACTCGCAAAGGAGCTGCTGCGAAAAGAAGTTTTGTTCCAGGGAGATGTGGAAACACTTATTGGTAAGCGGCCTTTTGAAGAAAAGAAATTACTTGACGATGCAGAGCAGAATGGTCAAACACATACAGGATCCGGAGTGGTTAGCGATGGTGTTCCGCCTTATGACAGCGGCGTAAGCGTTCCACCGATGAAAGCTGAAGGCGAGGAACTTGTGTAGCAAGCTGTATTGCCAATGGCATCGTCCGTTGTGTCACTCACTTCAAGGTTCTGAACAATGCCGTACAAACTGACTGGCGAAGAATGGATGATGTTTATTGATCAATGATCCATCAGTACAAGGGTGCGACGCAACAGCAGTTGAGGAGAATTCCGGAGCCGGCTACAAAAAATAAATCTTTTAAGTTGAAAAACTGATCATGAAAGTATTATCAACGCCAAAAGAAAGGATATTAAAAAAAATCAGACAGGCACTGAGCACATCAGTGCCTGTTCCATTTCCACAAAGTGAAGGAAAGGAATCTATTTTTCAACAACCGGCAGACGAACCTGCTATTGAATTTGCCGACCGGTTTACGAAACTGCAGGGAAGGTTTTCTTACTGTCTCGATGAGCAGGAAATGTTGCAACAGCTTAAGGTGCTTATTGAAGCGCGTAAATGGAAAAAGCTTTTTTGCAGGGAGACCAATACGCAAAAAATGCTTGTGGCTAACGGGCTTGAAAACAGCTTTTACCCCGAATTGAACGATTGCGATGCTTCTGTTACCGGCTGTGAATATTTGATTGCCAGAACCGGTTCCATTGTTTTGAGCAGCGGTTTACAAAGCGGGCGAACCGCAAGCGTGTATGCGCCGGTGCACATTTGCATTGCGTACACTGATCAGTTGGTTTACGATATAAAAGATGCCATTAACGCATTGAAAGAAAATTACAAGGATCATTTACCTTCACTGATAACGCTGGCAACAGGGCCAAGCCGAACGGCCGATATTGAGAAAACCCTGGTTGTTGGTGTACATGGCCCGAAAGAGGTATTTTGTTTCCTAATTGAAAGAGATAAAGTTTAGCCATATGAAAGAAACGATCTTCCGGCTATTTGTATATGGGTCGTTGCGCAGCGGCTTTCATCATCCTGCATTTCAATATATCAGCCGTTATTTCAGGCTTGAGGCAAGCGGGCGCATTAGGGGATCATTGTATGATCTTGGCCAATTTCCGGCGGCCGTCCCTTGCGGCGATGATCATTTTATTGTGGGCGAATTGTATATAATTAAAGACGAAGCAGAGTTCAGCTACGCCATTGAGCAATTAGACGATTACGAGGGTGTTATTGTAGAGGAAGATGAAGGCGAAACGCCCATGTACCGGAGAGAAGTGAGTACGATTTATCTTGACAATAATGCTACAACACTTGCATGGGTTTATTGGTATAATGATTCGGTTGAAGGTAAGCCGCTGATTACTTCCGGTGATGTGCTGGAATATTTTAAACAGCAAAACAAATTGTAGGCATGAACCTTGAACCCGGGAAAAAGATATATTTTCTGTCCGACTTTCACCTTGGCGTTCCAGACTATGAAAGTAGCCTTGTCCGGGAAAGAAAGGTAGTTGCTTTCCTGGACCTTGCCCGAAAAGATGCAGCGCAGATAATGATCCTCGGCGACATGTTCGATTTCTGGTACGAGTACAAGTATGTTGTTCCTAAAGGGTATACAAGGTTGCTCGGTAAACTTGCCGAGATAACAGACAGCGGTATCCCGGTCATTTTTTTTGTGGGCAATCATGATATGTGGATGCGCAATTACTTTGAACAAGAGCTAAACATACCGGTTTATTTCGAGCCCAAAATGTATGAATGGAATCAAAAGCGTTTTTTCATCGGCCACGGCGATGGATTGGGGCCTGGTGACCATAAATATAAAATGCTTAAAAAGGTTTTCCGGAGCAGGTTATGCCAATGGTTTTTTGGTGTATTGCACCCTTCATGGGGAATTGGGCTGGCGAATTATTTCAGCAAGAAAAGCCGTATTAAAACAATGGTTACTGATAAGAAATTTCTTGGGGAAGACCGTGAATGGCTTATCATTTTCAGCCGGCAAATGCTGGCCAAAGAGCACTTCGATTATTTTATTTTTGGCCACCGACATTTTCCTCTTGATTTTACGTTAAACAAGACGAGCAGGTATATTAATCTTGGTGACTGGGTACGGGACTTTACCTATGCCTATTTCGACGGAAGCGAACTGTTCTTAAAAAAATGGGAAGACTAATACAATTTCTTTTACTCCTCATATTCCCGGTTTTTGCCTGGTGCCAGCAAACAACCGATACCGCTTTTTCTATTCAGCCCATCAAAAAAATCGAAGGCAGCTTTGTAAGTTTTACAGCAGATAATCTTGGCAATCTTTTCCTGATTACCGAAAATAATCAACTAAAAAAATTTAACGCCAATCTTGATTCAGCCGGTATATTCAACGATGTAAGGAGATACGGGAATGTATATTGGATTGATGTAAATAACCCGCTTAAGATCGCTGTTTATTACCGGAATTTTACCACCATTCTTGTGTTAGACCGGTTTCTAAATGTACGTAACACGATTGATCTACGGTCTTCCGGAATACTTCAGGCGAGGGCAGTAGCTCAGAGTTATGATAACAACTATTGGGTATTCGATGAACTGGAAAGCAAGATCAAAAAAGTTGATGACAACGGCAAAGTGCTGCTTGAATCTGCAGATTTCAGAATGATTTTTACCGAGAGCTATGTTCCTCAAAGAATCATAGATGAAAACGGCATGTTGTTTTTGTACGACGAGCAAAAAGGCTGGCTTATTTTTGATTACTACGGCGCATACAAGCAACATATCGATTATGCGGGATGGAAAGATGTGAGTGTTCTCAAAGACAATCTCTCCGGCAGGGATAACAACGTGTTTTATACGGTTAACAGGAAGACTTTTAACCAGTTTAAAATAACATCAGGCACCGATCTTTCACAGGCAATAAAAATTCAGCGGCAGGCCAATAAGTTGTATGTGCTGAATAAAGACGGGTTGATTGTTTATCACCTGCCATAACACTTGACCGCGTCCGGCTTTTTGAAAATACATTTCTTCTAACTTGCAGCCATGAAAGAGATTTTGCAAACGCAATTCTGGGACAACAGTATTCAGTTATACCTCCAGGTCTTTGGAGCTATACTTGCCGCCTTTATACTAAAGAAGTTCATTTCCCGGTATTTTGCCGCTGTTATATTTCGCATCTTTTATAAGAAAGACAATACTACCTATAAGAATGCTTTTGTAGAACTTATCGTAGAGCCACTCGAATTATTTATTTTTTTGATCATTGTATTAATAGCGCTTAATAAGCTCACGCTTCCACAGTTCCTCGATTTTTCCATTTATAAAATCACTACGAAAGAATTGCTCGATGCTTTAGCCAATACCGCTTTTATCGTCGCATTTGTGCGGCTTTGCTTACGGTTTGTAAAATTCGTTTCGCTTATATTTGAGGCAAAAGCCAATCTTACCGCCACGCAAAGCGACAACCAACTGGTGGTTTTCTTCCGTGATTTTTTTCGTGTTATTCTTTACATCGCAGGCTTTCTAATGATACTGCATTTTACGTTTCATTATGATATTAGCAAACTCGTTACAGGTCTCAGTATCGTTGGCGCAGCGGTGGCGCTCGCAACAAAAGAAAGCCTCGAAAATCTGATTGCTTCGTTTATCATTTTTTTCGATAAACCTTTTACAACAGGCGACCTGGTTAAAGTGCAGGGCTTTACCGGCAATGTTGAAAAAATCGGTTTGCGTAGCACGCGTATCCGAACCGATCATAAGACGTATATTACTGTTCCCAACAAGCAAATGGTCGACACGATCCTTGACAATATTTCACTGCGCAGCCAGCGACGGGCCGAGGTAAATCTCGAGATCGGGCTGTCTGCAAAGCCCGCAGACCTCAAAAATATCATCCCGGCCATCAGGCAGCTACTGCAGCAAAATGCCATTGAAGCAAGCACCGTTTTTTTTAGCGACACCGGCAAAAATGCACACATCATCAACGTTGTTTATTTTGCCGGCATCGATCAGAGCATCAATGAATTCAACGAACTGCGGGAGCAGATTAATTTTTCTATTATCGAACTACTTGCAACAAATAACCTTGAACTCGCAGCCGCAAGTACAGACATAGTTGTAAAGGAAAAAAAGTGATTTTTGGAGCCCAGCTCCAGGCTATGCATTAAACTTCCGTTGCGTCGCACACTTGTACTTTAGCAACTGCGGGCGGCGACCCGCAGGCTTTAAGGTGGAATCAACAATTGCTTATTGATTTCAAAACACCACTGCCTCAATGCAGTTCTCTGTGCCAGTTGGTTGTGACGGATGAGCCGGCACTATTACGCAACAGCTCATGAATAACTAATACCCCCAATTCGTATAAGGATTGAATTGCTTTTCGTGAGCTATGGAGGTTTGCGGGCCATGGCCCGGATAAACAGTTGTGTCGCCCGGTAAAACATATAAGCGTTGCCTGATATTTTGCAGTAGCTGCTCATGGTTGCCACCAGGAAGGTCGGTGCGCCCGATACTTTCTAAAAAAAGTACATCCCCACCGATGAGAAAATGCTGGCTCTCGCAATAGAAACATATGTGCCCGGGTGAGTGTCCCGGCACAAGAATGATTTTTAATTCATGCTCACCAAGTTTCAGTACGTCATTATCGTTTAAAAAATGCAGGGGACCATTATAATTGTCGACAGGCAAACCCCACATTGAACCACTTGCCGGCGCCAGTTGCAGCATTTTTTCTTCATCGGGATGAATAAACAATTCGAGGCCCCATTTTTTTGCCACCCATTTGTTACCAAAAACATGGTCGAGATGGCAATGCGTATTAACCAGTTGAACCGGTTTAAGGTCATTGTTTTCGATGAACTGCTGAAGTGTTTCCTGTTCGGCGGTAAAATAGCAACCGGGGTCTATAATAATCGTTTCCCCTTTTTCGTTCCACAACAAATAAGTGTTTTCCTGTATTGGACTAAACGTAAACATGTGTAGTTTTATCATAACACTATTTTTACAATCGTTATAGCTAATTACCTAATTTTATTGTCTTTAAAGAATGGATATGCAAGATAAACGCCATTGGTATTTCAGGTATATTTTACTTTTAGCTGTTATATTACCAGGATTTTTAAAGGCACAGGTAAATACAGTAGAATTTGGAAAGAACCGTATTCAGTACAAAAAGTTCGATTGGAAGTTTTACCAAAGCCCCGATTTCAATACTTATTTTAACCAGGGTAGCCTGGAACTTGCCAAATATGTAACACAGGTTGCAGAAGAAGAATTACCCTCCATTGAAAAAGCGGTTGAATATGCTGTTCAACGCAGGTTAAACATTGTCGTTTACAATAACTATGATGATTATAAAGCAAGCAATATCGGGCTTGGTATCGACTGGCAGGGCGCCGGTGGTTTAACTAAGTTAGTGAACAACAAGATCGTGCTGTACTTTGATGGGAACAAGAACACACTAAAACGCCAGGTAAGAGAAGGCATTGCAAAAACACTGACTGATAATATTTTGTTTGGCGACGATATTGGTGAATTTGCCAGCAACCAGGCATTGCTTGATTTACCACAGTGGTTGACCGATGGCTATGTTGAGTATATTGCCGAGAATTGGAGCACAGAAAAAGACAATGATCTCAAAAACGCCCTACTCAGCGGCGACTACAATAATTTTTACCAGTTTGCTTTTGAAAAACCTACCCTCGCCGGCCATGCTTTCTGGTATTATATAGCGGTGAAATACAAGCCCGAGAATGTGACTTATTTTTTATATCTCGCACGCCTTTATAAGAATCTCAACAACGCTTCCGAGAAGATATGTAAAAAAAAGTTTAAAGATGTGCTAGCCGATTTCATGGTTTACGAACAAGATCGCTACGCGCAGGATATTAAGCAAAGACGTAATGCTCCCAAGGGCAGGTTAAGCGTAATTGAAGAGACCACAAAAGCTGATTACTATCGTTTTGCTGCCAACCCAAACCCCAAGAATAATTCTTATGCAGTTGTTCAATTTAAAAAAGGAGTTTACAGTGTTAAATATGTTGACAACCTTTTTGAAAGCAAAACGCTTTTGAGTTACGGGGTAAAAACAAGAATTGGTGATATGAACCCTAACAGCCCGATACTTGCCTGGGATGGAAAAGGAAGCCGGCTATTGGTTATGTATACAAAGGAAGGCAAACAGAACATGTTTATCTACGACGTTATCGCGAACATAAAAAGATTTCAGCAGGGTATTGATGGTTTTGAACAAATTGTAGATGCGGGATTTATGAACGATGCCAATACACTGCTGCTAAGCGCTGTAAAAAATGGGCATACAGATATTTTCACCTACCGTGTTGACAACAATAAAATGAAACAGATCACGAATGATGTGTATGACGATCTTGATCCAACATTTGTTTCTTTTCCAAATAGAACTGGTGTGATATTTGCCTCTAACCGGCCTGGTCCGGAGGCTCCAAGTATTGACACAGTGGTTCCCGGCAATTACCATTTCAATATTTTTCTTGTTGACCTGCTCAACAACAGCGATTTTAAACAAATAACTCAGTTGACCAATGTTAAATATGGCAATGCGCGCTACCCAATGCAGTATAATCAGAATCACTTCACTTATGTAAGTGATGAAAATGGTGTTGGAAACCGCTGGGCCGGGTTTTTCTCAACACAAAGAGATGGACTCGATACCCTGTACTACATTGGTGAGGAGATACTCAGAAATCCCGGAGATAAAGAATTGGATTCCACATTAAGAGCATGGCAATTACCTGAGCCCGACAGCCTAAGCTATTTCTCAGTGTACAAAGATTCTACTTATACCTTTCCAATTACCAACTATCAAAGTAGTTTGTTGGAAAGCAGGGTGGCGGGAAACAACGACCAGGTAAGCGAAGTAAGACAAGAGGGCGACTTGAAATTTCTCTACAAACTTAAAGTCGATTCTGTTGCACTGCGTAAACGAAATGTAAATGCAAGGCCAACTGAATATATAAGGGAATTGATGAAGAAAGAACGCATTTCGAGCGGTAAAGCCATTGAGGCGAAAAAAGACACCGCCTCTGAAACGCAGTCACAGAACGCATTCCAAAATGAATTTGAAGACGATAAAAGTGATTCGGCACACAAGGGTGATATTAACGACCTGTTACAGCAGCCTGTAAAACCAAATTATATTGCCAAGTCTTCTCTTTTTAATTATAAACTAAAATTCAGTGCAGATTATGTGCTGGCGGGTATAACCAATAATATTTTGGTAAACAGGTATCAGCCTTACCAAGGTGGCGCAGGGCCAATACAACTGAATAATGCTAACGATGTAAACTTCACTTTCCGCGTTGGTGTAAGCGATGTTATGGAAGATATCAAGTTTATCGGCGGTATCCGGTTTGGAACAACATTATCTGATAAAGACGTGTACCTGTCTTTCCAAAACTATCGCAAGCGGGTAGATTGGGGCCTAACTTATTATCGTAGTAACGTTACCAACTATTATGGCTTCTTCGACCCCAAAAGTGCACTCAATAATTACGACAATGTTGTTATAACCAATCTTTACCAGGTTAACGTAGCTTACCCGTTAAGCGAAGTCAACAGCATTCGCCTTACTACGGGAATAAGAAAAGACAAAGGTGTTATAAGGCCGATACAATTCACCGGTTTCCCCGACCCCACTGTGCTTGGTGTAAAAGATTCTATTGCCGCGACAGCTGTATCAAGGCTTGAATTTGTGCATGATAATTCTATTAATCCTGCTCAGAATATTTGGGTAGGCAACCGCTGGAAAATTTATTTCGATTACAATGTACCTATCAGCAAAGGCTCATCTCTCAAAGGAAAGCAGACCTATAACATAGGTTTCGATGCAAGAAACTATGTAAAAATCTATCGCAACTTTATATGGGCAACAAGGGCAGCCGGAGATTTTTCCTTTGGAGATGCTAAGCTCATTTATTACCTCGGTGGAGCAGATGGATGGATAAGTCCCAGGTTCAACTACGCCAACGCTCCTTCACCCGATAAGCAATATGCCTTCCAGTCACTTACCTTAAACATGCGCGGTTACGAGCAAAATGTGGCGAACGGAAACAATGCAGTTGTTATCAACAGTGAGCTCCGGTTGCCAATATTTTCCACCTTTTTTAATAAACCTATCAACGCGGCATTTCTTCGTAATTTCCAGGTCGTTCAGTTTATTGATCTTGGCACAGCATGGAATGGCAGCCCCAAAAATATAGAGCGACCCACTTATATATTCGGCCCTGAGTCGCAGAATAATCCTGTAGTAATAAGGCAGCGTGCCGGCGGCGTTGGACCCCTGGCAGGTGGCTACGGATTCGGCGTAAGAAGTACAGTTCTGGGTTATTTCTTAAAGCTTGATACCGGTTGGCCAATGAGAGGATTCTTTGCCGGTAAGCCAATGTGGTATTTTGCGTTAGGCCTTGATTTTTAAAAGATATTTTACAATGAAAAGCCGGTAATTTTTACCGGCCTTTTTTATTGCTTCCTACAATAATTTCATCTTTTGGTTACCAGCTTTTGTAATGCTATAGGGTTTGCTTGCGTCGCACACTTGTGCTGCAGCAGTTGCGACTGGCTTTGACTTTAACCCAAACTACATAAGCGGCTGTTTGATTTTTTGTCTTAATGCCTAAGTAGGTATAAATCAATGACACAATGAAAAGCTGCGGCTGGCGCAAAAAAAATCAACGCATTTGTTCAGGTTCAATAGCTAATTGGCAATTCCACTCTCTCGTTATCCCACATGATAATGAGTTTTGTGCTGTTGTCTTTGCCATCTTCAAAGTACATGGTAAAATTTTCTGTTATAACTTCTGTTAGCTGCACCGGAACATCTGTTCTGAATACATCTTTTTTAGCATTGTAAAAAAGTCCCCAAACGTCTTTTTCATTGTTGAGAACAATGGTCCATGTTTTTTCGTGGCAAATTGCATACATGCTGTAACGGCCTTTCGAGATATTTTTTCCGGTAACCCTGGCATTTTTGAAAAATTCAATTTCGGTTGCCTCGTTGGCACCAAGCCGCCATACCTGTTCGTAGTTTACAATACCTCCAAAAATGGTTCTGCCGGCTTTCTGAGGCCTGCTGTAAAGTACTCTTGCAAACGGCCCCTCCGTTTGTTTGCCATTCATTTTCAATATTGGAAAATTCGAAGGACTATAACTCACATCGAGCGGGCTTTTATCCAGATCGGTTGGTTTCTGTTGGGCAAAAAGCGATAAGCTGAAGAATGAAATCAGTACAGTCAAACAATTTTTCATAAAAATTTTTAAAAGAAGGTGGTAGAAAGCAGAGAATTTTGCAATGCAAAAATCCGGCTACAATAATACGTTTCAAAATTTGTAACACTAATTTATCAACTTGTTAAATTGATCATGAGCAAATGATTTAAGTTCAGGAAAAAACAAATTGTAACAGTGCTTCAATTGCTCATAATTTTTTCTAAAAGCCTGGAAAATTCGTGGGTCATTTTCCAGGTATTTTGCCCGTCGGAATATTCCTGCAAAACTGTTTTCTATTCCTTTCTCAAAGCGGTAATTGTAGAGCCAGTTCTGGCTGATCATAAAGGGGAGGATTTTGCTGAAGCGTTGCGGAAGAATTGTCTCAAAATTGCTAAGTGCGCTATACGTGTGTTCTGCAAATTGTGAAAGTGATTCACCGGGAAATTCGTTTGCATCATGGGCTAAAAAATGATCGTATACCACGTCAGTAAAAACTGGTGCATAGCTTCCGGCTGATTCCCTAAAAAACATTTTTGCCTGCTTTGTTATTGAATGGGTATCTGTAAACTCATCAATTAGCCTGTGTAAGGTTATACCTTTCTGAATTGCGACGGGATAGGTTAGCTTCTCTTTACCCTTAACAAAATCACCGATTATATTGCCGGTGAGTATTTCGGCATTTCCAAACGATAAGGTAGCATGTGCCAGGTAATTCATTGTTGTTTCGGCTTGAAATGGAAATTTCGTAAAAAACTGTCAAGTTAACTCCGATTCTGTGCAAGAATAATTTAACCCCAGGTTGACAAACTTTATATTTTCTTTAAGGAAAGCGCTGAAATGCAGGTGTAACAAGGGTTTTATTGAAAATGCAGGCCATAAAATTTACAACGTTTTGCCGCTGGTGTGGTTTAATTACGAAAACCTTCTTATTTGTCACAATTGTGACGGAATACGCCTGGTGCTATTTTATATTTGACATGCTAATCAATAAAACAATTAATCAACAACAAAAAAATTAACGATGAAAACTCAAATCAATCAGCTTATTCAGAAAGCCTCCATCGGTATAAGCAAGAAAATTTTGATAGCTATTTGCGCCGGCACATTTGTCGCCTCAAGTGCTTTTGCGACAGGTGAAGAAAATAATGCAAAGGCGGCTTCGGCCTTAAAAAAGGAATTCGCCAGTGCAGAAAACGTACAATGGAAAGTTACCCCCAATTACATTAAGGCTACTTTTAACTGGAATGACCAGAAACTGGAAGTCTTTTATAACCAACAAGGAGAAACCATTGCCGAATCACGGGCGATTGAAGTAAACAACCTACCTGTAAAAGCCCAGCAACACCTCGCCAAAAAGTATGCGGGCTTCACTATTTCAGAAGCTATTGAATACACCAGTGATGCAACCGGGCTGTGTTATTTTGTTTCTGTAGTAAAAGATGGGGTGAAAAACATATTGCAGATATCTACCGAAGGAACTGTTAGTAAATACAAGCCATAAACGACGGCACGTTATTTATTAAGCAAACAGCCCCGGGTATTGCTATCCGGGGCTGTTAATTTAGGCGAATTTTTTATTTGAAACGTTTTTTAAAATTCTGATTGCGATTATTGCCTCCGTTGCGATCCCCTCTGTTATCGCGGTTATTGCTGCCACCCCTGTTTTGCCCGCCGCGGTTGTCTTTGGAATCACGGCTGTCCCTGCCACCTTGGCTGCGTCCGCCACGATCGCGGTTCTGGAAATTCTGCCTGCGGCCGCCGCTCCTGTAATCATATTCTTCTCTTTCGAAATTCTGTGCGCGGTGCTTTATATACGGCGTGTTACTGAATTCAAGTTCACCGCCGGTTATATTGTTCATTTCACTTCTTATAGCATCATCATGCACAAGTTCTTTGTGCCAGTTGCTGTAGGCAAGCTTCATGTAATAAGCGATGGCATGCGCAAAACCCGCTTTTTTCTCCGTGTTGCTTTCACTCATTGCCTTGTCAATAACCAACTCCAGGTTTTTACCAAGGTGTGAATACTTTGGATAACGCTTTGGATAAAGTAAAGGTTCGGGTTTGGATTTGTAAGTGGCCTTTTCAGGAATAGGGTATGGGCTTTCAACCTGTAATTTGAAATCGCTTATAAAAAACAAATGATCCCATAATTTATGCCTGAAGTCTTCTACATTTTTCAAATGCGGATTTAAAAAGCCCATCAATTCTATCACAACGTGTGCTTGTTCCTGGCGTTTTTTGGGGTCTTCCAGGGTTAGTAAATACTCCACCATTCGTTGAATATGCCTGCCATACTCCCTCATTACGAGATAGTTTCTCGTAGTGTTATACTCCATATTGATATATTCTTCCATAATTCTGTATATGCGACAAATGTAATAAAGGTTTTGATGTAAAACTTGTTTTTAAAAATTAGCCTGTTCTGAGGCTTTGCTTCACAAAGCACGGGACCCTGAAGTGTGCGACGCAACGAGGATGCTATGAAACCTGAAAGCTTGGCTCAACCCCCTTTGCTCGTCATTTTTATTACGGGAACAATCATTTCTTCGAGGCTTATGCCACCGTGCTGAAAAGTGTTGCGGTAATAGTTTACGTAATAGTTGTAGTTATTCGGGTAGCATAAGAAGCCGTCTTCTTTGGCGAAAATGAAAGACGAGTTAATATTAGGTGATGGTAAACCGGCATCCCGCGGGTCTCTAAAGGAGAGCACATCTTTTAACTCATAGTTTAAATTACGGCCATGCTTGTAGCGAAGATTTGTGGTTGTTTGCTTGTCGCCAACAACTTTGTAGGGCGTTTTAACCCGAACGCTTCCGTGATCGGTTGCCAATACGATGTTGATTTTCTTATCGGCAAGTTTTTTCAGGGCCTGGTTTAAAGGACTGTGCTCAAACCAACTCCGTGTAATGCTGCGGTAGCTTATTTCATCGTTTGCTAGTTCTTTTAATACTTCCATTTCTGTTCTGGCGTGGCTGAGCATGTCCACGAAATTGTAGATGATAATATTCAGGTCGTTGTTGAGCAGGTTATGAATATTGTTTACCAGCGCCTGGCCATCCTGGTGATGCGTAATTTTTGTATAGCTGTATTTTATATCTTCTCTTCTTAGTCTTTTCAATTGCCCTTTAAAAAATTCTTCCTCGAATAGATTTTTGCCGCCTTCTTCATCGTCGTTCTTCCATTGTACAGGATAGTTCTTTTCTATTTCAACGGGCAGCATTCCGGCAAAAATGGCGTTGCGGCAATATTGTGTGGCTGTGGGTAATATGCTATAGAAAGTATCCTCTTCTGTTATGCGAAAATTTTCTGCAAAGAGTGGCTGAATTGCTTTCCATTGATCATAACGCAGGTTATCGATAAGCAAAAAGAAAGTTGGCGTTCCCTTTTCTATGGAAGGAATTACTTTTTGCTTAATCAGCTGATGACTCATTACGGGCACCCGTGCTGCTTTTCCGTTTATCCAAGAAGAATAATTCTTCGAAACAAATTTGAAAAATTCTGTGTTGGCTTCCTGCTTTTGCGCCTGGAAAATTTCCCTCATTTCCGGGCTATCGCTCTTTTCCATTTCCAGCTCCCAGTAAATAAGTTTTTTGTAAATGTCCATCCATTCACTAAAGTCCGGGTTGCTGTTTAGCGCCATAAACAAATTGCGGAATTGCTGCTGGTAAACAAGATTTGTTTTTTCAGACACCAATCTTTTATTATCGATGATTTTTTTAAGGCTCAGCAGCACCTGGTTGGGGTTCACCGGCTTTATTAGGTAATCAGTTATCTGGCTGCCGATGGCATCATCCATAAGGTTTTCCGTTTCATTTTTGGTAATCATCACCACCGGTACCTGGCTGTTTACCTCTTTTATTTTCTGCAACGTTTCAAGCCCGGTTATGCCAGGCATAGTTTCATCGAGCAGCACTACATCAACATTATTTTCTTTCACAAAATCTATTGCTTCAAAGCCATTGGTCATGGTAAAAACTTCATAGCCCTTATTTTCTAAAAATAGTTTCTGCGATTGCAGGCTTTCTATTTCGTCATCCACCCAAAGTATCGTTGCTAATGGCATAGTTCGGTCGTAATTTAAATGTTGATTTTGTGTTGCAGGCTGTAAAGTTTCATAGCATCTTCGTTGCGTCGCACTCTTCTGCCGCGGTACATCTGGCATCTGTTCAGGAGCTGTACGCAGCACACATTTTTACTTGAACGTTGCAAATGCCCGAAACATTGCCCCTCATTGCTTTTTGCAAATCTGGCGATTCATTTGCACATTTGCCTATATTTAATGGAAGCATTCGGCAGATTAACAAATTACCAACAGCATGCAATTGCCCAAAAGAAAAATTATCAACGATCCTGTTCATGGGTTTATCACTGTTGATCATCCGCTATTATTCGCAATTATCTCCCATCCATATTATCAGCGTTTGAGACGCATACACCAGATGGCGCTGGCCTATCTCGTTTATCCTGGCGCGGTACATACCAGGCTGCACCATTCTTTGGGAGCTTATCATTTGGTATGTCTTGCCGTAAACGATCTTAAAGGCAAAGGAACCGAAATATCTTCCGAGGAAGAAGTTGCCGTAAAAGCTGCTATCCTGTTGCATGATATAGGTCATGGGCCTTTCTCCCACGCATTGGAGCATGTGCTTATTCAACAAATAAGCCATGAAGAAATGAGCCTGCAAATAATGCATGAATTAAACAGGGAGCTGTATGGTGAACTCGATCTTACAATAAAGATATTTACCGGTAACTACCATAAACAATTTTTGCATCAGCTAGTCAGCAGCCAGCTTGATGTTGACAGGCTTGATTACCTCACCCGCGACAGTTTTTTTACCGGCGTTAGCGAAGGTGTAATTCCTTACGATCGCATTCTGAAAATGTTGGTAGGTTACGATAACCAGCTAATGGTAGAAGAAAAAGGAATTTACAGCGTGGAAAAATTTTTGGTGGCCCGCAGGCAAATGTATTGGCAGGTTTACCTGCATAAGACTGTGTTGGCCGCAGAAAAAATGCTGGTAAAAATCATTGAACGGGCCAGGGCAATAAATGCCAAAGCTGTAACCACCACGCTGGATCTTTTTATTAACCGGTCACATTCCCGTGACGAAGTATTTAATTTATTACCCCGGTTTTGCCAGCTCGATGACTACGATATCGTAAGCTCCGTAAAGAATTGGGCAGACCACGACGACAAAGTGCTTGCTTATCTATGTAAAAGCCTGTTAAACCGTAAACTGTTCAAATGCAACCTGCAAACCGAACGTTTTGATGAAGATGAAGTGCAACTGATCAGTGCGCATATTCAAAAAAGCATGAACATTTCCGCAGAGGAAGCCGGCTATCTTGTTTTTACCGGGGAAGCGGAAAATACAACTTATAAGATCGGCAACGAGCGCATCAACATTCTTTACCGCGATGGTTCAGTAAAAGATATTTCTCATGTTGATAACCCGCTCATCGGTCAAACTCTTTCGATGCCAGTCAAAAAATTTTACATTTGCTGGATTAATCTGTAAAAGAGGTTACGCAATTAAAAATATTGGCTACGGATTTAAACACTAACTTTAAACATTCTGTATTATGCAATTTTCCGCAGTTCAGATAGCGATGCTTATCAATGGTAAAGTAGAGGGCGATCCTTCTGCGACTGTTGCTTCATTTGGAAAAATTGAAGAAGCCGTAGCCAATCAGCTTGCTTTTCTTGCCAATCCTAAATATGAAGAATATCTCTACACAACGAAGGCTTCTGTCATCATCGTTAATGAATCGCAGGAATTAAAAGAAGCAGTAAGCGCCACTTTAATACGCGTGCCCGATGCTTACAGCGCTTTTGCCTCGCTACTTCAAAAATACCAGGAAATTGTAAGGCAACAGTTGAGCGGCATACAGGAGCCAAGCTTTATTGCGAAGTCTGCCAAACTTGGTGAAAATGTTTTTGTAGGAGCATTTAGTTACATCGGTGAAAACGTTATCGTAGGAAACAATGCAAAAATTTATCCTGGCGTTTATCTTGGCGACCATGTGAAAATTGGCGACAATACTGTTTTGCTTCCTGGTGTAAAAATCTATTTTGATTGTGTTATTGGAAGAAATGTAACTATTCACGCAGGTACGGTTATCGGCGGCGATGGTTTTGGGTTTGCCCCACAGGCCGATGGCTCTTACAAAAAAGTACCTCAAATTGGCAACGTCGTTGTGGAAGACTATGTTGAAATAGGGTCTAATGCCTGCATCGACAGAGCCACTATAGGTTCTACAATCATAAGGTCTGGGGCTAAGCTCGACAATCTTATACAAATCGCCCACAATGTTGAAGTTGGCCATAATACCGTTATCGCGGCCCAAGCCGGGGTTAGCGGAAGCACCAAAATTGGCAGTCATGTTCAAATCGGCGGACAGGCCGGCATTGTGGGGCATATTCAAATTGCCGATGGCACGCGTATTAATGCGCAAAGCGGAGTAAGCAAGTCTGTAAAAATTCAGAATTCGGCCATCACCGGTTCACCTGCTTATGATTATACAAGCGCATTGCGTAGCCAGGCGTTAAGCCGCAATCTTCCCGAACTTGAAAAGAGGGTAAAAGATCTTGAAAAACTTGTTCAGCAATTGCTACAAGAAAAAGAAAGTATATCATAGCAATAACCAGCTTATATAGAAATGCCGGTTGAATTTTTCGCCGGCTTTTTTGTTTTGCGTTCCTTGCGAAGACGACTTTATGTTACCGGCTGAGGTTCGCTTATCGGCTTTTGTTGCGTCGCACACTTGCGCTGCAGTAGCGCTATTCAGCGAAACATCTAATTTACTGTCCAGGCAGCTTTTTTTTTAGCAGTAAACCTTGCCCTTACAATCCCTACAGTTTATGGTGTTTACCAAACAGCGCCAAAAGCCTTCGGTATTGCCATTCTTCAATAGCTGCTTCCTATTTAACCTTAAACCTTATTTTTGCAGCCGGAAATAAGAACCATAGAATTACCCAAAGCACAAGATTGCGACGCAACAGCAGTGAAGATCGTTGCCTGTGCCGGGTTCATAAAAAATGAAAATGAGTAGTACGTTTAATCCAGATAAGCAGCACACACTGGCTGCCGAAGCAGCCATCAGCGGTACCGGTTTGCATACAGGAATATTGGTCGATATGGTGCTTAAACCGGCTAATGCGGGCTTTGGTATTCAGTTTCAGCGTATCGACATGCCCAATAAGCCGGTTATTAAAGCTGACTGCGATCTTGTTACTGATACCAGCAGGGGAACCACGCTGCAGGTAGGCGACGCAAAAGTGAGCACGGTTGAACACCTGCTTGCTGCTTTGGTTGGAATGGGTATTGATAACATATTGATAGAATTGAATGGCCCAGAAATACCAATAATCGATGGTAGCAGCGAACCATTTATCGAACTGATTGAACAAACCGGGATTGTGGAGCAGGATGCAGCAAAATCGTGGTACAGTATCGACGAAAATATTTACCATTACGATGATGAAAAGCGTGTAGAGATGGTGGCCCTTCCTTCGATCGATTACCAGATAACAACACTAATTGATTTCAACAGCCCTGTTTTGGGAACGCAGCATGCAGCTTTAAAGAATATGAAAGATTTTAAAGCTGAGATTGCTCCCTGCCGGACATTCTGCTTTTTGCATGAGTTGGAAATGCTGATTGATCACAACCTGATTAAAGGTGGAGATATCAACAACGCAATTGTTGTGGTGGACAAACCAGTTACTGAGGAAGAAATGAAACGACTGGCTAAGGCTTTCAAAAGGGAAAAGATGGAAATAAAAAGCGAAGGTTATCTGAACAACCTTGAGTTGCGCTTTCCCAATGAACCAGCCAGGCACAAGCTTTTAGATATTGTAGGTGATCTTGCTTTAATCGGTTATCCAATTAAGGCGAGGATAATTGCTAACAGGCCCGGGCACAGTTCAAATGTAGCCTTCGCAAAAAAAATAAAACAATATATAAAGAAAAACAAGCATGTAAAAGATGTGCCTGTTTATGATCCAAACACACCGCCTGTCTATCCATTGGAGCATATTGAAAAAACCCTGCCTCACCGTTATCCTTTTTTACTGGTCGATAAAATAATTGAACTGAGCGATAAGCATATTGTGGGCATAAAAAATGTTACTTTCAATGAATGGTTTTTTCAGGGTCACTTTCCCGGCAACCCGGTAATGCCGGGTGTGTTGCAGATTGAAGCGCTTGCACAAACCGGCGGTATATTGTGTATAAACGCGATGGGGCAGGGAACATATGATACTTATTTTTTGAAGATTGACAATTGTAAGTTTAAAGCAATGGTAAGGCCGGGTGACACGATGATACTGAAAATGGAGTTGATAAGTCCGATAAGGCGCGGCATCTGCGAAATGAAGGGGACAGTGTATGTTGGAGGAAAAGTAGCGACAGAAGGCGACCTGATAGCCCAGGTAGTTAAAAGGGGCAGCTAGCTTAAAAATTACCACGGCAAAAAATAAAAAATTATTCTGTAGAAATGATTCATCCACATACTTATATCCATCCCGACGCCAGGCTTGCCCAGAATGTTAAGATCGACCCTTTCACCGTTATTCACCAGGATGTGGAGATTGGGGAAGGAACATGGATTGGCAGTAACGTAACAATTATGGAAGGCGTGCGCATAGGCAGAAACTGCAGAATATTTCCCGGGGCTGTGCTTGGCGCAGTACCACAGGATTTGAAATACAATCACGAAAAGACTTATGTTGAAATCGGTGACAACACAACCATTCGGGAATTTGTCACCATTCACAGAGGTACCAATGACCGCTGGATTACCAAGATTGGAAGTAACTGTCTTATTATGGCCTATAGTCATATTGCCCATGATTGCATTATCGGCAATTATTGCATTATGAGTAACAGCTCACAGGTAGCAGGGCACGTGGTTATGGGCGACTGGGCAATTATTGCCGGGGTTTGTGCTGTTCAGCAGTTCTCAAAAATAGGTCAGCATGCATATATTGGTGGTGGCAGCCTTGTGAACAAAGATGTACCCCCCTATATCAAAGCTGTGCGAACCCCTTTGAGTTACGGGGGCGTGAACAGTATTGGATTAAAACGTCGCGGTTTCAGCCTGCAGCAGATTAATCATATTCTCGATATCTACCGAATCATTTACAATAAGGGGATGAACGTTTCGCAGGCACTGGAGTATATAGAGGAAGAATTGCCAGCCACCGACGAGCGGGATGAGATCGTAACCTTTATCCGCGATAGTAGCAGGGGTGTTATCAAGCGTTATGTAAAAGGCGCCAATGAGGAAGACTAACTGCCTCTTTTTTAATTCTATTATCAACCAGTCAGTTTTCCAGTAAATGAATATCCGCTTAACAAACGCAGGAAAAAGATTTAACAGGGATTGGATTTTCAGAAATTTTAATCACACGTTTGAGGCCGGGAAAAGGTATGCAATAACCGGACCGAATGGAAGCGGGAAAAGCACACTACTTCAGGTAATTGCAGCCAACATGCAACTAAGCGAAGGTGCCGTAGAGTATGATAAATCAGGCCTATCCTTCTTAAAAGAATCATCTGCCCGTATTTCGGAATATTTTCATAGTGAAATTGCCATTGCTGCCCCTTACCTGGAGATAGTAGAGGAAATGACTGCTATTGAATTCCTGGAGTTTCATATTTCTTTTAAGCCTTTTATCTCGTCTGTAAGTATACACAACGCCGTAGAACTTATCGGCCTCAAGCATGCAGCGGGTAAACAAATAAGATTTTACAGCAGTGGTATGAAGCAAAGAGTCAAGCTGGCACAGGCTGTTTTCAGTGATGTTCCTGTACTCTTGCTCGATGAACCTTGCACCAACCTGGATGCTGCAGGTTATAAGTTATACAACAACCTCGTAGAACAATATTGCCATGAAAAACTTGTGATCGTGAGCAGCAATGATATTAATGAATACAATTTTTGTGAAGAACGCATCAATATTATGCAGTACAAATAATTGCCAGGTTCACTACCTTACCTTATCCGGATACCAAACATTTTTAAACATTTTTCACTACTGGAACACATTTTTGGGTATTACCATTTAAATTGTGAGAAAAGACTTCTCAGACCGAAAAAATTATCCCGGTATGTTTGATTATTCAAGCAACCACTTTCAGAAATTTCTTGTTTAGTATATAGTTGCAATACCAATAAAAATAACCGTTAACCAAAAAATCAGAAAAACTTATGCGCTCGAAATTTTACCAACTTAGTAAAAGGGTATTTGTGCAAAAACTTCCCACAATAATAGTTTTCGCCGTTATCCTTAGTATTTCCTCTGTACTTATTTCTTACAAAGACGGCCCTGCAAGTCACGGTGAGCACGTTACAGGTGCGCCATTCGACAGTAGCGTGTACTGCACCAAATGTCATGGTGGAGGAAACTTTGGTGCCAGTATCTTAGCCAAGCTTTTTAGGCCCGACAGTACAGTTGTAACAGCCTACACGCCCGGTCAGAACTATTATTTTGTAATCATTTACAAACACACATCCGGAACACCATTGCACGGTTTCCAAACTACCAGTGCCACAACAGCAAATGGAACAAACGTAAATGGCTGGAGAAATAACCTTCCTGCAGGAACGGCCAACAGGGTAGTGCTTGGCCACAATTACATTGAACACACCGCGCCCTTCACAGGCGACACCGTTATTATTCCATGGAAGGCGCCAGCAGCAGGCACTGGATCTATCACGTTTTACACTGCCTGCAATTTTGTAAATAACAATAACAAGCCAACCGGCGACCAGCCTGTAAAAGGAAGTTATGTTGTTGCAGAAGGCACGGCTGCCATCACAAATGCGGCATCAGCCGTTGATGTGTTTGCCAACAAAGTTAAACCCGATCTTACGCCAGAACTGGTGGTGTACCAACATTCAGGGTATGTTTATATGAGGTATAATAACACCGGCGACAATCAATCCGGTTACATCTCTCTTACAGATATACAGGGCCGCATCATCTACACCGGGAAAGTTTCGCTAAACAAAGGCAACAACATTTTCCCTGTTCAACCTTCAAATGCTGGAAGAGGCATGTTAATCGCAACCATTGTTCGGGCCGATGGGGTTAAAACATCTAAGAAAATTGTGCTCGAATAAAAAATACTGGTATTTGCTTCTTAAAAAATCATACCGCTGGCATTTTGCCGGCGGTTTTTTTATGCAGGTGTTCAAAGTAAATGCTTTTATTTGTTGCCGGCTTTATCACAGCTTTCAGGGTTCCTTGCGTCGCACACTTGTACAACATAACAGCAATGAGCCATGAACATCGAGTGCAGCTAAAAGCCTGCCGCCCACAGTTATACAGTACAAGTGAGTGACACAACGGAAGCTTCGTAACTTGTTGTCGCCGGTAAAAAAAATTTAGTACGTTAAAAAGCTGATTGAAACACATGAAAATTACTTTTTTTTCGACGCAACCTTACGATAAAGAATTCTTTACACAATACAACGACAGCTTTGGTTTTGAGCTGGATTTTTTTGAAATGCAGCTCAACACGCATACAGCAAACCTGATCAGCAATACTGATGCTGTTTGCGTTTTCGTAAACGACAGGGTGGACGCCGATGTAATAAATATTCTGGCGCAAAAAAAAGTAAAAGTTATTGCGCTACGTTGTGCCGGCTTCAATAACGTTAATCTTGAGATTGCAAAAACCATGAACATAAAAGTTTGCCGTGTACCTGCTTACTCCCCGCAGGCTGTGGCAGAACATGCAGTTGCGATGATTCTTACCCTTAACCGGAAAACGCACAAGGCCTATAACAGGGTAAGGGAACAAAATTTTTCGCTTAATGGTTTACTAGGTTTTGATCTGTATGGCAAAACGGTTGGGGTTATTGGAACGGGTAATATAGGACAGGTGTTTTGTAAAATAATGCTGGGTTTTGGTTGCAAAGTACTTGCGTTTGATATCATTGCCAACAAAGAACTTGAGGCTGCTGGCGTAAGTTTTCTGCCATTGCTTGAATTGTTGAAACAAAGCGACATCATTTCGTTGCACTGCCCACTAAATGATCAAACAAGGCATATTATTAACAGTGATACCATTTTGCAGATGAAAAAGGGCGTGATGCTTATCAATACGAGTCGTGGTGGACTAATTGATACCAAAGCCGTGATAGCAGCCCTGAAGATGAAATACATTTCTAACCTCGGTATTGATGTGTATGAGCAGGAGGAGCATTTGTTTTTCCGAGATCTGTCCGAAACTATTATTGAGGATGATACCATACAAAGACTGACCAGCTTTCCGAATGTTCTGGTTACGGCGCACCAGGCTTTTTTTACTGAGGAAGCACTCACGCAAATCACTTTAACCACACTTGGCAGCGTACAGGAACTGCTATCTTCAAACAATTTAAAGAACAGATTTGCGTTATTGATATAACATTTTTCGCTTACAGCAAACGTTTTATTTATATGAACCGTAAAATATTTTTTGCATTCCTGGCGCTAGCTTTTGTTGCTTATTTAAGTTCATGCAGTAAGGAATACAGCCTGGAGAGCGGGAAAACTGTAGTGCCGGCTTCGGGTACTTTGAAAGATAGTTCAGGCAACTGCCTGCCCAGCATTGTTCACGGTACCTTTTATAATGGCGTGCTGCCCGGATCAGATACTGCCTATATTGAATTACAAGTAAGTGTTACAAATGCCGGTTCCTATTCAATAAGAACAGATCTCCAAAATGGCTTTATGTTTGCAGATTCTGGCTTTTTCAACACAACCGGAATTAATACCATTTTGCTTAAGCCGATAGGCACTCCTATTTTGCCTATACTTTCAAGTTTTTCGGTTTCTTTTGATTCTTCAGTATGTACTTTCAGTGTGAATGTGCAAGACAGCACAGGAACGGGCTTAGGTGGTGGAACCGGGGGAGGAGGAACTGACAGTCTTACTGTTGGCACATGGCAATTCTTTACAGATAGCTCTACTTTCAACGGAACGATAGACACCAGCTATGCATTAGATACGCTTGGGTTTCGTTACCAGTTCCTCGCCGGACATACTTTGGGGACCGACTCTCTTTTTTACATTTTTGTCTCTTTCCCGGGAGGGGTAATAACTCCTGGGTCATTTGACATTCAAGCAGCATTTCCCCAATTCAACGGATTTGAATTGAACGACCCGCTTGACAATCCTATTTATGTCAATATTACCGATCCGACATCTTCCAATGCGGGCACGGTGATAGTTGATTCTTATAACAGCACAACAAGGCTAATGACCGGGCGATTCTCCGGGCTCACCAACGATGCCAGTGGAAATGCTGTAATCCCTGTTACAAATGGCACCTTCTCGGTGGTAATTTCTCCATAGTGATAAGGTCTCTTTGCCATTTAGTTTGACAGGCGAGAAAACAAGCCGCTGCAGCATGCGACCCGAATCATTCTTGTAGGAACGAGCGCAAGTAAAGCTGATAGTACTGTTGCAGCCCGGTACATAAATTAAAAAGCCATCCAAAAGGATGGCTTTTTAATTTATTATGACCCTGTTTAAACATTTGCCTCAGTCTCTTTTTTCTTAAAGTTGAATTTTAATTTTCCATTTTCATCATCTGCATCGGCAATAAGTATATCGCCCTGCTTAAGGTTCATATTAAGAATTTCTTCGGCCAGTGGATCTTCAAGATATTTCTGAATGGCTCTGTGCAAAGGCCTTGCGCCAAATTGAGAATCATAACCTTTTTCTGCCAGGAATTTCTTTGCAGCTTCAGTCAACTCGAGACTGAAACCGAGATTGGCTAAACGTTTGAGCACACCACGCATTAGTATATCAATGATCTGGAAAATGTGCTCCTGATTAAGGGAATTAAATATTACAATGTCATCAACCCGGTTAAGAAACTCGGGCGAGAAGGTGCGTTTGAGCGCCTTTTCAATCACCGCCTTATTATTCTCTTCCTGGTTTTGAATGCGCGCTGCAGTTGCAAAACCAACACCATCACCAAACTCTTTTAATTGGCGAACGCCAATGTTCGACGTCATGATGATGGTCGTGTTCTTAAAGTTGACCTTCCGGCCTAAGCCGTCTGTAAGCTGACCGTCGTCAAGCACCTGGAGCAGGATGTTGTAGATATCAGGGTGTGCTTTTTCGATTTCATCTAACAAAATAACGCTGTAAGGTTTGCGCCGTACTTTTTCTGTAAGTTGGCCGCCTTCCTCATAACCAACATATCCCGGCGGCGCACCTATTAAGCGGCTCACCGTGAATTTTTCCATGTATTCACTCATGTCCATCCTGATAAGGGCATCTTCACTGTCGAACATATATCTTGCCAATGCCCTGGCTAATTCGGTTTTACCTACACCCGTAGGCCCCAGGAATATAAATGTTCCTATTGGCTTTTTCGGATCTTTCAACCCAACACGGTTACGCTGAATTGCCCTAACAACCTTGCCAATGGCCTCGTCCTGTCCTACCACCATTTCGCGCATATCGTCGGCCATTTTGCGCAACTTTTCTGTCTCAGCCTGTACCATGCGTTTTACAGGAATGCCCGTCATCATACTTACAACTTCAGCGATGGCCTCCTCATCTATTGGATAACGTTTGTGGCGGCTTTCCTCCTCCCACTGGGTTTTAGCTTTGTCAAGCTCTTCGCCCAGACGTTTTTCAGTATCGCGTAAGGCTGCGGCTTCTTCAAAACGCTGGCTTTTTACAACTTTATTTTTTTCCTGCTTTATGTCTTCTATCTTCTTTTCGAGATCGAGGATATTCTGGGGAACATTAATGTTTTTCAAATGTACCCTTGCGCCAACCTCGTCTAAAACATCTATTGCCTTGTCAGGCAACAGCCGGTCGGTCATATACCTGTCGCTTAATTTTACACAAGCGTCTATCGCCTCTTCGCTATAGATTACGTTGTGGTAATCCTCATATTTCGATTTAATATTGGTAAGTATCTGAATTGTTTCATCAACGCTTGGAGGATCTACCAATACTTTTTGGAAACGGCGATCAAGCGCACCGTCTTTTTCGATGTACATCCTGTATTCATCGAGGGTAGAGGCACCGATACATTGCAATTCTCCTCTAGACAACGCCGGTTTAAATATATTGCTTGCGTCCAGCGAGCCGCTTGCTCCGCCGGCCCCAACAATTGTGTGAATTTCATCGATGAATAATATAACGTCCCTGTTTTTTTCTAATTCATTCATAATGGCCTTCATGCGTTCTTCGAACTGGCCGCGATATTTTGTTCCCGCAACCAATGCCGCAAGATCAAGGCTAATCACTCTTTTGTCGAATAATACACGGCTTACTTTGCGCTGAACAATGCGAAGTGCAAGACCTTCTACAATGGCAGTTTTACCAACACCAGGTTCTCCAATTAAAATCGGATTATTCTTTTTGCGCCGGGACAGTATTTGAGACACTCTTTCTATCTCTTCCTCCCTTCCTACGATAGGGTCCAAAGCACCAGTCTCTGCCAGTTTGGTTATATCTCTGCCGAAATTGTCTAATACCGGTGTTTTGCTTTTTGCAGTACCTTGTTGTTTACTGCGCCCCTGCTGCGAATAACTCTTTCTTTCATCTTCAAAGTCGTCGTCGTTTTCTTCGGCGTATTCACTTTTAGGTTCATTACTTCGTACCATACCTAATTCGTTTCTGAAAATATCGTAATCCACATCAAACTGCCCGAGAATTTGTGTCGCGATATTCTCCTTGTTTTTCAATATTGATAGCATCAGGTGTTCTGTTTCAACCAATGGGCTTTTTAAAGCTTTGGCTTCAAGAACAGTAACACGAATTACTTTTTCTGCCTGCTTGGTTAGCGGTAAACTATTAATGTTAGCAATGTTTTTACCTGTTTTATCTTTCACTGCCAGTTCCACTTCTTTTCTCAGTTCGTACAGATCTACATTCAACTGCTTAAGAATTTTTATAGCAGTATTCTCACCCTCCCTTATAAGCCCTAATAGCAAGTGTTCTGTGCCTATAAAATCATTTCCCAGCCGAAGTGCTTCTTCCCTGCTAAATGAAATGATCTCTTTTACCTGGGCTGAAAAGTTATTATCCATTTATTTAGTATTTATACAATTATAACAAATATTTTTGAGCGTTGTTTCCCGTCTTTTATTCACACTATGTTAATGTTCAATAAAGGTATATGAATTTCAAAATTGATACCAAAGAGAAATTTACGGTGATTACTCCCGAAGAGATTCATTTGTCTGACAATTTAACAGAACAACTGATTAACACCGCCAAAGAAATACTGCAGAAAGATAAGAGTAATGTTGTGCTTAATCTGAAGCAAATAAAAACGGTTAATGACGAAGCAGCAGCAAAACTTGTTAACCTGCAGCAATCGTTTTATGAAAATAATACTTCTTTTGTTATCTGCGAAATGCAAACTTCCCTCGCAGAAAAGTTCGAAGAGCTTGATTTGTTAGAATTAATGAACATTACACCCAGTGAAAGCGAGGCGTGGGATATTGTGCAAATGGAGGAAATGGAACGCGAGTTGCTTAACGGCGATGACGAACTTTAATTTGTCGCCAGCAATTGATCAATGCTCAGCTCCTGTTGTGTCACTCACTTGTGCTGCATAGCCTCGGGCAGCAGAAAAAAATCAGTCGGAAGACTTTAGTTAAAAAAAAGCTGATAACTGATATGTGGTACAAGGGTGCGACGCAAGTGAAGCTTAATGCAGGATCAACAGCCGGCTTCATAAAAACTATTTCTTAATAACGGAAATTGCAAGCAGTATCCACCCAGCAATAAAACACAAGCCCCCAAAAGGAGTAATGGCACCGAGCCAATTCATGTTTTGATTATTGTTGGCAAGAAAAAAAGTTAGTGCATATAAAGAGCCGCAAAATAAAATGATGCCGGCAATAAACATGCGACCACTCCATAGCATGTAAGTACTTTCAAACTGCTGGTATAAAATGCCGGCGATCATCAGGGCGAAAACATGATAAAACTGATACCTGACCGCTGTTTCAAAAATGCCAAGTGCATACTCATTCAGCCTTTCTTTTAATGCATGTGCACCAAATGCACCGAGTGCTACTGTTAGTGCGCCAACAAGGGCAGACGTGATGATAAAAGTCTTATTCATGCTGTTTTATGATTTCAGCAAAACTACGTTCATTGATTTTTTCGCCAGACAAATGGTATTGTGCCTGGCTGTAATAAGAAATACGCTCAGTTAGTTTGTCAGACAGGAATTGCCGCAATGCTTCATTTGACAATTTGCTTATTAGCGGCCGGTGCTCTTTTTCTTTTACGAGTCTTTCAACGAGAATGTCTACCGGTTCATCGATCCACACTGTAATGCCATTCTTATTCATCCATTTCATGTTGTCGTGAAAGCATGGAGTGCCACCACCGGTTGCAACAACAAAGCTTTTTTTCTCGCCAAACCACCTGAGAATTTTCGCTTCTGTTTTTCTAAAATATCCCTCGCCGTCTTCTTCAAAAATTTCGGCGATCGATTTTTCTTCGGCGGTCTCGATGATATAATCTAGATCGTAAGCGCCCGACTTAATCTTTGATGCCAGCTTTTTGCACCAAAAACTTTTACCAGTGCCCATCATTCCCAGGAGAAAAATTTTGATGCCACTGTCCCCTGTTGAGGAATACCGTAAGTCTGCCATTTCTCTTGATTATTTTTTTGCATGGGAAAAAAAGCATTGCTATTTAAAAGCATTGAAACCTGTAACATCCATACCGGTAATAAGCAAGTGAATGTCGTGCGTGCCTTCGTAAGTTATCACGCTTTCTAGATTCATCATGTGCCGCATAATACTGTACTCGCCGGTAATGCCCATACCGCCTAGCATCTGCCTGGCATCACGGGCAATGTTTGTGGCAATTTCACAACTGTTACGTTTAGCCATACTTACCTGTTGTGGTGTTGCTCTTCCTTCGCTCATCAATACCCCCAATCGCCAAACAAGCAATTGCCCTTTGGTTATTTCGGTGATCATTTCTGCCAACTTTTTCTGCTGCAGTTGAAATGCCCCGATAGGTTTGTCGAACTGTATTCGCTCCTGGCAGTAACGCAATGATGTGTCATAACAATCCATCGCCGCACCGAGGGCGCCCCACGCAATGCCATAACGCGCCTTTGTTAAACATCCCAACGGACCTTTTAATCCTTTTACGTTAGGCAGAATATTTTCTTTTGGCACTTTTACATCGTGAAAAACCAATTCGCCTGTTGCACTTGCCCGGAGGCTCCATTTTCCATGGGTCGTTGGGGTGCTAAAACCTTCCATGCCTCTTTCAACAATTAAGCCACGAATATCACCGGCCTCGTCTCTTGCCCAAACCACCGCAACCTG